>JAGAYR010000021.1 GCA_017940415.1 Lachnospiraceae bacterium | reverse complement strand
TTTTAGAAAGATATCCATAACTACCTTCACCGTTTAAATAGGCTTTGACAACTTTCTTTTTGAATTCAAAAGAATACTTAGACATAAAAATACCGACCTCCAAATGTTAGATTTTTGGTCTAACTTTTGGGGGTCGGTACAACACACTCTGAGGCTCTTTTTTTATGCTAAGAGAACGGTTCATTGGTCATATCTTGACTAAGCTGACTAAGAGTATATATAATTTAGTCAGGCAGACTAAGTGCAAAGATAAGGAGGGAAAAATGATACAGGTAAACATGCTGGAAGCCAAAACGGATTTCTCCAAGCTTATAAAACTATTGGAAACTAAGAAAGAAGATTATATTACCATAGCAAGAAACGGTAAACCGATTGCAAAGATAACTCTATTGGATGAAGCTCCGGTCAGTAAAAGAATAGGTGTTGCAAAGGGAAAATTCAAAATAAAGGGTGATTTTGATGCTGATAATCTTGAAATAGCCGAATCACTGTTTGGAGGAAGATTATGAATATACTGTTAGATACACATGTGGCAATTTGGTGTCTTAACGGTGATAAGAATCTGCCTGATTATATCTGTCAAATGATTTTGGATCCGTCGAATCAGATTTATTATAGTGCAGCCTCTGTATGGGAGATTATGCTGAAGCACGAAAGACATCCTAAAAATATTCCCTTTGATGAAGTTGATTTTTGTCAGGCTTGTGAAAAAGCCGGTTTTATTCCGTTAAAGGTTTCGGAAAAGCATATCTTAGCCGTAGGAACTTTAAGAAAAAAGGAAAATACACCGGAACATAATGATCCGTTTGACAGACTTATTTTAGCCCAGGCGAAATTGGAGTGCCTTACCTTATTCACACATGATGAAAGAATTCGCGAATACAACGAAAGGTGCATAATGCCGGTATAATAGGGACCTTGAACCATAAGTTTAATGACAAACAGGTATAATGGTGATAATCTAAGAAAGTTCCCGTAGTTTAGTGTTTATAGAAAAGGAGAGAATAGATGATCTGTCGTCCTGAATATGACATGAAACAAATTGGGCAGAATTTGAGACGTCTGCGTATTTCCAAAAAGCTCTCCGTAGAGGATGTGAGGAAGTACCTGTGTCTTGGGTCCGTCCAGGCAATCTACAAATACGAAAAAGGAAAATGTTATCCTCAGGCAGATACAATGTTTGCACTCATGGAACTGTATGAAGCCGGACTGAAGGATATAATAGGATTTAAAGAAGAGGGCGATGAGCCCTCTTCTGTTGTTATGTGGAATAATTTAAATATACATAGTGAACTTTGAAAGGGCTTTATCGTTGCCTGAGTGAACCAGATGATTTACGATTTTCTTTAAGGATTTATTTCCCAGAAAACAGGCTGTTGATGTAAGCTTTGCAACATTATCCGATTCAATAGCTTTATCTACGATTCTATCTAAAGCTTCATCTGATAAGAATGGAGCTAATGCGTTGATGCCATCAAGATCGTCACCGTCTATCCTTGAAACAATATCATCGAAAGCTTCATCAGTCATAAACGGAGCGAGTGCAACAAGATCACTGATCTTAGAAGGACCGATTTTCTTGGAGATTTCGGTTATTGTATTATCTGATAAGAAGGGTGCAAGAGGAATCAGGTCCCTTACATTTGCAGTATCTACCTTGCTGACAATTTCATCGAGAATCTCATCATCTAAAAACGGTGCCAAACCAACGATTGCCTTTATGTTCAATGGTTCCTGTTCTGACGTTTTCTTCATTTCCTTCTTAAGCTCTTCAGGAGGGAGTATAGCTGCTACGTCGGTAAGCTCTTTTGAGGAAAGAGCTTCGGGACTATCATCCAAAACTTTCTTAATGGTATTGGCACAGTTATCTTCGCCCAGAATATCTGAGATCTCTATTCCGAGGGCTTTGGAAATATCGGGAAGCTTAGCGATATCGGGCATCGTGTTTCCACGTTCCCAGTTTGATACTGCCTGATAACTTACTCCCAGTATGTCAGCTAATTCAAGCTGCGTCATATTTTTCGCTGTTCGAGCGGCCTTTATATTTTTACCTACTTTTTTCATATCTAACATAGTTTTTGCCTTCCTTATTTGGTAGTGTGTGCCGGCCGGCGTTTTGGTACGGTTAAATCTTAAGGCACAGCAATAAAAATGTATATCAAGTTATACTTGAGTTTATATTATAGATCACTCAAGTGATAATTTAGTTGCTGTTGAATCATTTTTCTACGATCAAAAATCCGTAATTGACGATTTTTTGACCGAGATATACAATATCCGTAAATAACGATATGGAGGTGCGATATGACCATCGGGCAGAGAATATTCTATCTTCTTGAGGAAAAACATATGACTCAGCGCGAGTTTTCAGCCAGAACCGGCATTGCAACAACAACCATAAGTGATTGGCGTAAAAAGAATACAAATCCCGGAGCAGAGAAGATCATGGCTATATGTGCAGCGCTTGAAGTGACTCCGGAGTATTTGCTATCAGGCGTGACCGAAGACAGCGAACGCGGCCGAAATATGGATTATATGGTCATTCCTAAGGGTACGGAGGAGAGGGAGCTCCTTGAACTTTTTAATGATATGGACTGGCTCGGAAGAGAACATTTATTGGAATTGGCCAGACGAACATCTGAGAAGAGCAAAGCATCCGGTTATCTTGATACAACTAAGAATAAATCCATGGTTAAGATAGCTGAATTTTGTGATATAGAGATTTTTGTAGATTCAGCTTTTGAGGGCAAACCTGCAGTAGATATCAATTATCTGGATGACGATGTTCATGGAAGCCTGGATCTGTCAAAGGGAAAAATTAAAGGGGACTTCTCAAAGTATGTTATTCCGGTCATCGAAGCCTGGTACCGTGATAATAAGGAGCAACTTCTAAATATGTGGAAAAGCAGGAAAGCAGAAATACTTCCTGCATGGGAGTAATAGTGGCCTGCAGAGTAATTACAAAACTTCTTGGATATGAATTATGTGTACTTGATAAAGAAGGTACTCTTTTCTACTCGGATCCGATAGTGATAATCAGAAAAGAGAAATTTACCGAGATATTCAACATACAAAAAGGATGCCACGAAACAGGGGATGTTATAGAAAAGGTAGTTACGAGAGAGATTATTTACAAGTATATTCTGGATAATCGTGATAAATTTAGTTGATTAAGATGACGTTTTTTACGTTGGAAGGGAAGTTGGTATGTCAGATTTTGGTATAAACGAGATGCTTGATATGCAGAGAGCATTACAGGAGAAGTATAAGGATAAGTGGGAAAGCATTTCTCCTGAGGTTGGAAAGAATAAGCTGCTGTGGATGATCGGTGAAATCGGAGAAGTGATCGATATAGTAAAGAAGAATGGCTCGGAGGTTTCTGAACCGGATAACCCCGAACGAGAGCACTTAATTGAAGAGATGGCAGATGTTTTAATGTACTACAACGACATTCTGCTTTGCTATGGAATAACAGCAGATGAATTGAAAGAGAGTTACACAAACAAGTTTCAAAAGAACATGACTCGCTGGTAATATAGGCAGATTTAAAATTGAATCTCTATTACTAATTTCCCGTCTTCGTACTTAGCCTCTACAGGGCAGTTCATACGTGAAGCAAAGGTCTTGACTATGGATAGTCCGAGACCACCTGCATGGCTTCTTGCATTCTCGACTGTAAAGAATCTGTCGAAGAGTTTTTGAATCTCGACATTGGAAAGGGATGACGCAGAGTTGGCTATTCTGACAAGACCTTTATCTGAAAGGGATATCTCCAGATCTCCATCGGAATATTTCAAAGCATTGCTGATCAGGTTATTGAATATTCTCTCCACATATGTAGGGTAGAGCTGTTTTTCAATCTTGGTCTCAGTAATATCAACTACAGGCTCGATTCCTCTTTCAAGGAGAGCAGGGTAGTAGTTCATGACACAGTCCTCAAGCACACGGTTTACGTTGACTTTCTCTAGTTCTTCAGTGATTTCACCGCCGGTAATTACCGAATACTCGAATAATTCTTCCGTAAGTCCCTTCATATACTGAGCGCGTTCATCAATTATAGTCAGGTTTTTCCTCAGTTCATCACTCATATCCTGCTTCATTGAAAGCTCCAGATATCCGCAGATAGCTGTAAGGGGAGTTCTCAGGTCGTGGGCTATATTGGTGACCGCTGTCTTGATCTCAGCATCTCCCTGACGATATTTGTGATAAGAATCACGTAGCGATGCAATGGTCTCATTCATCGATGATGCCAGAGCACATATGTATCTGTCCCTGCTGGATACTCCTATCAGGGTGTTGCTGTCCAGAGATGTGTAAGCAGAAAAATCTGTCCCGAGGTCGCGGACAGATTTTCTAAGAATCATTATTCTCAATATTAGAAAAACATTAATACATATACTGATGATAAGAAGATAATTCATAAAATATTCTCCACATGGTGACAGTAGCGTCCTAGTGTCATCCCTGGTAACAAAATAATAGCGTCCCCACTGTCACCTTAATAGTGTAAGCACCTGATAGGTGTAGTCTGATAATAGTATATCATCGCATCGTATCTCTCTGCGACCTTGAGCTTTACTCGGTAGGTCTTGTACAGATCCATGTATACGGTATATCCCTCGCCTGCGCATCCGGTGAAATTATCCTCGTGGATTATGTTGTAGATCCTGGACTGTTCCTCGGTTATGTCATCGAAAACAAGTGCGTACTTTCCGTCTTCGAAGAACTTAGCCTGGTAAGCCAGAACATCCTGGGAACAATACTCGTGATCTTTTCTTTCGTAGTTCTCATCATAAGTTCCTGCGGTGTGGATGTTTACAACGGTGTTGTAGAACTCGGTTCCCACGCAGAAATATTTTCCTTCGAACAGGTCATTGATTCTCTGACCCATTGCGGTTTCACCATAGCTTTCTGCACTGCCTTTCATGATGTGACCGTTATGTGCGGTTACGAGAACCTGTGAATATCCTCTGTGCTCTTCGATATTGGAGATTCTTTGAACATTAAGTGCCATGCACTGATCTCTGTACTCGCCGTAAGCATTGGGGTCGGTATCAAAGTCGGGCTTGTCAATTGCCTGAAGAACTGTATTTACACACAGGGTTGCGATCATGTAATCCGTATTGTTGCTGCGTGACATATGATCGTACATTTTTTGGAAGAATTCTCTTTCTCCCATGTAATCTGCATCCGGATCTGCCAGCATAGTCAGCTTTTCAATCTCACCTTCTTTGAATGCTTCGGGATGCTTGTCATAGAACTGACAGAGGTACTTGATGCTTGTATATGCACCCTGCATATCTATTCCGTAAAACATGACGGAATTGTCATAACTTCTTCCTCTGTTGAATTCTCTCATCCATGCAAGGAGATCGATGATCTGCTGTGTGTCATAAAGAGGATAATCGAGGCTACCTACGAGTTCGGTGAGATGCTCGCCGTTTCCGTGGATGGCTGCATTGATGATTGCAGCTTCTCCGACTGAGATCTCAAATGCGATGCATCTGCATTTTCCCTCAGAGATCAGCTTCTTGAGCATATCCAGTTTTGCTGTCTGGAATTCCGCATTTCCGTGGGTTGCTTCTCCGATGCCGATAACTCTGGTGCCTTCGGGTATCACCATGTCATCCAGAGTTGTGGCTACTTCTTCGATACCGTCTATCTTATGCGACGAAGACAGGAGAGCGCCTGCGTTTACAAGGAGCATAACTGCTATATAGAAGATGATCAAAGCAGTGACGATTATGAGGGTTCTTTTAAAAAGTTTCATTTCTATTTAAAGCCTTTCGGTATTACTTAATTATTTCAGATCTCTTTTTTCGAGTCCGATGCATCCGATCAGTAGTGAGAGCGTAAGGACAACGATTGAGGATACTACCTGCATGGGAGCACCGCCGTTAACGTTATCATCCACAAAAGGAGTGTTCGCAAACCACTGACCGAGGACGTTGATATTATACACAAATGCCGCGATTTTAAAAGAGGGCTTTCCGACGGTTATGGACAGGAAGAAATTTCCGAACATTACGAATGAGTAAGCAAAATTGAATAAAAGCATACCTGCAACCACTCCTGCGATCATATTTTTGAAACGATAAGAGATTGCTGAGACAAGTGCCGTGTATCCGAAGATAGCGATAAGAAACAGGACAACGGGAAGAGCGGGGATGGTGGAAAGTGACTGACCGGCGCTGAGGATTCCGACAATGCCTCCGATAAAGTAGAAGACGTGCATTACGACGACACCGATTTCAAGGGCAAGAACCTGTGCGAGAAAGTCTTCTTTTTGGGTGTAACCCGCGATGATCCTGTTTCTGATGTATCCTTCCGAGAACGCACTGCATACGTAAATGGGTGAGAATACGGTGAAAAAGAGAACGATCGCCGCACTGACGAAGAACATGATCTCGCCGGCATTTAAGCTGTGGAAGGGCCCGAACTGAATTGTTCCCGATGTGAATCCGTAGGTTACGGCCAAAGCGATGAGACATCCCAGGATGAAATATATATTTTTGAAGAGCTTGTGAAGATTTGCTTTAAATAAGTTGATCATTTTTTTCTCCGGTTATTTGAATTCTCTTTTTTCATATACGATCATTCCAATCGCAAGTGAGATCAGGCTTAAGATGATGCATCCGATCAGGCATTTTCCCAGGTCGTGATAATTGACACCCGTGAAGAATGCGTAGGGGCAATATCTGTCGTAAAGTGTATAAACCTGAAGTTTGGTTCCGGTAAGGAGACAGTATCCGGTTTCGGGATAGAGCTTGTCTGCAACTTCTCCGGTTGCGACGCGGAATAAAAATGTAACTACAAGTCCTGCGACATATGCGATCTTGGTTCCGCCAAGCACCATGAGGATCATTGCCATAAAGCATCCTGCCGCGAAGGCTGCGATGATATTTCTGAGACTGAAGTTTGCTATCTCTACAGCTGTCATTGATTCGTAGCCCTTAGTGAAGATCTTTGCAACTACGAGTCCTGAAATCTGTGAAAAGATTACGAAGACTGAAGAGATGATTCCTCCTAGTACTATGGCGGAGGCTGCTACCGTATTCTTTTTGACTCCGCACATGATCTTGTTTCTGATGGTTCCGTCATTGAAATCTCCGATGAAAAGAAAGAGGATCGAAGCTGCGATGAAAAACGGAGCCGAGGTGGGAAATGCTGTAAGCACATCGTCCGATGAAAGGTCTGCATTAACGGACACGAGGACTATTTTCAGGATCAGAGACACAAAGAAGGTGTATCCGAAAATCAGTGCAAGACCGAGGGTGAACACCTTTCCTTTGATGATCCTGTGTAGGTCTGAGTAAAGTATATTAGTCATTATGACTGCCTCCGAGGAGTGAGAGATAGAAAGCTTCAAGGCTTTCGTCACGTTCTTCCATGGTGAAAATAGTACAGTTTTCGTCTGCGAAGCTCTTTGCGATATCCGAGAAGTTGATCTCTGTGTAGATATCCGCAACAGAGTCATCAATCACTTTGTATTCGATGTTCTTGGAATCCATGATCTTTGCAAGGATCTTGGTGTCACTTACTTTCATGCGTACGGATTTACGACACTCCTGTCTTAATTCTTCCGCACTCATTTCTCTTACGATGTGTCCCTTGTCGATGAATCCGTAATGGTTTGCAAGTCTTGAGAGCTCGTCGAGAATGTGGCTTGAGATCAGGAAGGTGATTCCGCGTTCTTTATTGAGCTTAAGGATCAGTTCTCTTATCTCGATGATTCCTTGGGGGTCAAGTCCGTTGGTGGGCTCATCAAGGATTATGAAATCGGGATTTCCGCAAAGGGCGATGGCGATACCGAGTCTCTGTCTCATTCCCAGTGAAAACTTACCGGCTTTCTTGCGGCCTGTATCAGCGAGGCCTACGAGTTCGAGGAGTTCGTCGATTCCCTTGAAATCGGGAAGACCAAGGAGGAGATACTGCTGAACCAGATTGTCTCTTGCACTCATGTCCTTGCAGATCGCGGGGCTTTCTACAACCGCTCCGATCCTTCGGCGTGCCTTGGTAATTTTTTTATCGTCATTTGCAATTCCAAAAAGTTCGAAAGAACCGGAGGTTGGATGCTGAAGACCGCAGAGCGTTCTGATGAGAGTGGTCTTACCTGCTCCGTTCTTTCCTACGAATCCGTAGATCGAACCTTTTTCGATGTTCATGTTCAGATTCGTAAGAGCATTGAAGCTTCCGTATTTTTTGCAAAGCGAATTTGTTCTGAAAATGTATTCCATAATGTCCTGCCTTTTTGTATTTGTTTTGCTGATGAGATGATGATACGGCAGGGGGGTCAAGAAAACGGGCAGGAGAGGGTCAAGAAATTGTCAAGATTTGAGGTGACAAAAATTAAACGTCCCCACTGTCACCTGTTTTTATAATATGTGTTATAATCCTGTTAATTACATATCTTGCCGGAAGGAGGGCTACACGTGAAGATCAAGAAGCTGTACGTTAGAATCACAATATTTTTGCTGATCACAGCAGCAATAGGTATTTTGTCACAGTGTGTTATATCCGCAGGAAGCATGAGGAATATCATGAGGGAAAATGCCGAGGAGTCCCTGGCATCGGCCGTCAACTCCAATACTGCAGTACTGGGAAAATACATCGATAAGCTCTATGCTTATGCCGATGCATACAATGCCTCCGAGACCATGCTGGCCATGATAGAGGATGACACGAACCCCGCAAAGGTAGCGGCGGCTCAAAACACGACGGATGCTTTTTCCAAGATCATCCCCGATTCCACCAGCGTTCTTTATTCTACCTATGCCGGAGACTGTATCATCCACAATGATCACAATATGATCGGATTCAGAAACCCCGACGATATCATCGCAGTTCTTCAGATGTATTACTGGAATCCCGAATCCACTCCCGTATACAGTTCCATGGCACTTCTTGACCCTGCCAACAATATGATCTCTCTTTGCGTGGCTAAATCCTGTTATAAATCTGACAAGAGCCCTGCAGGATATGTATCAGTAACGGTTACTTCCGATGAAATGAATGCAATCATGGACAGGATTCATGTAAGTGACTATCAGGAAGTATCACTTCTCGGATCAAACGATGGAATGGTTCTTTATGATACGGATCCTTCAATGGTGGGGCTTACCTATGAATCAGGCCCCATTGCGGATCTTGTTGCACAGGTTACCGCAGCAAACGATGCCCAGATGAACGGTGATTTTTCCGATACCGCTCCTCAGATGCCGGATCTTACCGGGACCGTTGAATATACCAGTTCCAAAACCGGAAAACAGATGATCGGAAGCTATGCCATCATCCCCGAGTACGGCTGGATAATGTTTGTGGGCGCGGATACCGATTCTCTTTTTGCGGAAGCTGCATCTGCTCAGAACATGATAATCCTGGTGGGACTTGCGGTTCTTGCTCTTATCTGCGTAGTCCTTGCGGTTATCGTAAATATCCTTACCAAGCCCATCACTGAGGTTCAGCAGGCCCTTACAAAGGTTGCGAATTTCGATCTTAACGGCGGAGAAGCCGTTAAGAAGTAT
Organism: Lachnospiraceae bacterium; assembly: GCA_017940415.1. Lineage (GTDB taxonomy): Bacteria > Bacillota > Clostridia > Lachnospirales > Lachnospiraceae > AC2028. The sequence goes on along the minus strand of JAGAYR010000021.1, from coordinate 93,048 downwards.
CAGAAGCGTGAAGATGAGATCGGTAAGCTGGCAAATGCAACATCCGATGTTATCAATATGATCACGGGATTTATCAATGTTCTGAAAGATTGCAGTAATTCCCTTAAGGAAAGCACCGTAGAACTGAATGATAACTCCAAGATGCTCATGGATGTCACCACTCAAAACAGTGATATCGCCGAGAATCTTTACGGAAGCATTCAGCAGACAACCGCATCCATCCAGCTTGTAAGTGCCGAAATCGATAAGATCGCGGATCTGTCGGGTGATGTCAGTGAAAAGGTTGCAAACAGCAGGGATCATTCTGATGAGCTGATAAGAGAGTCCGGAGAGCTCAGCAAGAGCATCGAAAAAGATATCGATCGCAGCATGAAGACCATGGAACAGATCATGAAGGACATGCAGGATGCCATCGAAAGTCTCAAGGATGTTGAGAAGATCAACGAGCTTGCGGATATCATCATGGCGATCACAAGGCAGACCAACCTCCTTGCACTTAATGCATCCATAGAGGCTGCAAGAGCAGGTGAAGCGGGCCGCGGATTTGCGGTTGTTGCGGGTGAGATCGGAAATCTTGCCGACCAGTCACAGAACACTGCCATGGACATTCAGCAGATCGTTGAGGGCAGTAATAAGTCCGTAGAAAATGTAAGAACCCAGTTCGGTAAGGTTGTTGAATATATCGAAAATGATGTTGTGGAGAGCTACAAGAGATTCGGCGCTCAGAGCGAGAGCTATGATGAGGGAATCTCAGCTATAAGAGATTCTGTCATAGAGATAGGCGAAGCTATGAGTAAGCTGAGCGTATCCGTAGCCGAGATAACCAAGGAAATGGATGTTGTAAACGGAGCATCCACGGAGAACGGTGAGGGCGTATCCAACATCGTACAGATGAACGAGCAGACCGATTCCGTATCCGGAAATATCGAGAAGATCGCAGAGGCAAATAAGGCCAATGTCGAGAATCTTGAGAAGATAGTGAACCAGTTCTAAAGTGACTCGCGCCGTCCCCACTGTCACCTACTTAAATCTAAATCCTATGCCGTAGACGGCTTCGATGTGATCGATTCCGTCTGCGGCTTCTAATTTTTTACGGATGTTGCTGATGTGCTGTTTAAGGGATCTTTCGGTGCAGTCGGGAGTTGAATCCGCGATGCGGACTAAGATGGTATTTCTTCCCAAGGGGCGCTCTGCATTGATCATAAGTATATTAAGGATAGCGGCTTCGGTCCTGGTAAGGGTGATCTCCGTACCTGATATATTTGCGATATTAAGTTCGGTATCAAGGGATACTCCGCAGGCTTCGATGATGTTGTCGTTAACAGATTCGTCTGCGCTGCTTCCTGATGCAGCCTGGGCTTTGGACATTCTGAGGGCTACCGCAATCCTTGCGATAAGCTCTGAGATAACAAAGGGCTTGGTTATATAATCTGCTGCTCCTTCATAGAGCAGCTTTACTTTTCCTTCTATATCGGTCTTGGCACTGACGACAATCACGGGAATGTCTTTGGTCTTGGCCAGCACTTCTTCACCCGTAAGGCCCGGAAGCATGAGATCAAGGAGGATCAGATCCGGGTTTTCTTTTTCAATGACCATGAGGGCTTCGGTTCCGGAGTAAGCGCGGAGTGCCATGTACCCTTCCGATTCAAGGGCTTCCTGAACCATGTTTCCGATGGTCACATCGTCATCAACTATCAGTATTTTCGAACAATTACTCAATTTTTGCCTCCTTGGTGACGTTGGGGACAATTTTACCATATTCTGATAAAATGACAAAAGGTTATGAAAAACAAATTATTCGATAAAACTGAAACAGGATTTTACAAAAACGTCTTTACTCTTGCACTTCCCATTGCACTGCAAAGTCTTATAACCGTCGGCGTCAACATGCTTGATACCATTATGGTGGGTTCGCTTCCGGGAAATGCACTCTTTTCAACCAATCTGGCGAATTCTTTTATCTCCATTTATCAGATACTGTGCATGGGCCTGGGAATGGGCGCATCCGTTCTGGTGTCCAGATATTACGGTATGAAGGAAAACGGAGATGAGCCGGAAAAAGCAGAACATGCCCTGAGACAGACCGTTTGCCTGATGCTTAGACTCACTCTTTTTCTTGCTGCGCTTTTTGCACTTGCAACTGCGTTTATCCCCGGCACCATCATGAGGATGTACTCTGATCTGGACGATGTCATTAATCTGGGCTGCCGGTATTTTATGTGGTCCGTACCTACGTACTTTTTTGTCGGATTATCACTGACAGTCACAATTGCACTTCGCAGCGTGCGTCAGGTAAAGCTTCCCTTCCTGGTATCCATCGGAGCTTTCAGCATCAATCTCTGTGCAAACTACATATTCATCTTCGGAAAATTCGGAGCTCCCCGTATGGAAGTTGCGGGCGCGGCTCTCGGAACTCTTATCGCGAGATTCTTCGAGGCATCCATGATCGCGGGATACCTCCTGTTCGTAGATAAAAAGATCGGCTTCAGAATCAAGCACATGCTGATGGAAACAAGATCCATCATCGGCGAATACATCAGGATAAGCATTCCCGTACTTATCAGCGACGGAATACTTGCCATCGGAAACAACACTGTGACCATGGTTATCGGAAATCTCGGTCCCATCATCGGATCCGCAAACTCTATCACCGGTCCCACTCAGCAGCTCTCAACAGTTGTGGTTCAGGGTGTATGTCAGGCCGGTGCCATCGTCACAGGTCAGACTCTGGGCACCGGTCAAAAAGAAAAAACCATGAAGCAGGGTTTTCTTTTCTTCGGACTGGGCTTGGGACTCGGACTGCTTTCTGCGCTATTCATAATGCTGGCCAAAGGACCCGTTATTGCCATGTACACCGGAGTTGAAGAGGAAGCCAAAGTTGTTGCAAACGACCTGATGATCGCAATCTCACTCATTATTGTTTTCCAGGCAACCAACTCCATCATGACCAAGGGCGTACTCCGCGGCGGCGGTGATACCAAGATGCTGATGCTTGCGGACAACATTTTCCTGTGGACCATTGCGATTCCTCTGGGATACCTTGCAGGTTACGTATTCCACCTGCCCGCATTCTGGATATACATCTTCCTCAAGTCGGACCAGATCGTAAAGACCTTGTGGGCGTTCCTGAGACTCAGAAGCGGAAAGTGGATCAAGAAGATCACTACAGGAAAGTAATGAACGAGAAGATAAGCAGAAAAATTTCATTACTGAGTTTGATGTTCGTGGGGATCATCGTCCTGTTCCACTCGGAATTCAGGTACAGGTTTTCCTTCATCAGCGACCTCACAACTTCCGCCAATGCTTTCTTTTTCTGCGTATCTGCTTTCTTTTTCTACGGAAGTGGCAAAGATGTTTTAACCAAATTAAAAAAGAGGGTCTCGACCCTCGTTCTTCCCTTTTTCCTCTGGAACCTGATCTATCTTTTCGTCAGGCTTTTCCAGGGCAAGATCTATCCTTATAACATTCTGGAAACATTCACCATCAATCCCCTGTGCATGCCCTCATGGTATCTGCTTTCGCTGTTTATCATGTTCCTGCCTGCACATTTCATTACGAAACTTCTGTCAAAAAAATACGGAGCACCGGTTCTCATTCTCATCGGCGCTCTGGTTTCTTTTCTTGGATTTGCATTTTTCCCCGGAGTGATTCTCAAGATTCCCTTTGCAGGTGCGTACCTTGTAAGGATCTGTGAGTATGTGCTTCCTTATTGCTTCGGTGCTGCAATGGGGGCTCGTTATGAGAAAAAGATTTCTGTGGGTGTGAAGAATGTGATCGTCGGCCTCATCCTGACCGCAGTGATATTGGTACTTCTGAGATTAGACCCTGCATCAACCTTAAGATGGTTTCTGTGCGTTCTGCTTCCCATGGCTCTTTGGGAGGCTGTCCCCGAATCACTTTTTGCAGGCGAAGGTTTTGGCGGATTTCTCGGCTTTCTCACCGCACCTGCGTTTTTCCTGAACATGACCCATTTCATGCTTTTGTATTTCCTTGAATTTCTGACATCGCGCCTTGGCATCGGCAACGCCAATATCCTTGAACTCATCAGAGTTATTCTTGCCTGCGCGGTATCTTACGTTCTTTTTTATCTCATGAAAAAGATATGTCCTAAGGTCCTTGGAGTTCTTAGCGGTAATAGGGCATAGATAGCGTCCCCAATGCCATCCTCACCCGTCTATTAGTTTCGCTAATCTGGAGTAAATGTTGTCTTCATCAAGATTCTTTTTACTCAGGTATTTTTGAATGGCTTTGATGTCGGGCTTGAATGTTGCTTTGTTTTCTAAATATGAACGATTCAATTCAAAGCTTCCGCTGAATGCCTTGGCAAAAGCTTTCTTTTTATTTTCTTTGATATCTTTATCCGGATTATATTTTTTATTCCCGATAAAAAGACTTTTGCCGTTATCAAATATGGGTGCGGGACGGAATTTTGTTCCGTTGTATATAAGGCCCAGATTGTTGAAGTGCCTGTCTTCGTTGAGGATAAGCGCATCCAAGATGAAAGTGTTGGCAAGATATGTTGTGACGTCAACTTTCGTATTCTTTTTGATGAAGTCGATAATGTATTCGATGGAATCATCGTAATCCATCGTGGATGTTATGCTTGCAGGATCTTTACCGGTGATATTGGAATGCAATCTGTAAAATGTGATAAAGTCTTCATCTTCTTTGAGAAAACTGTCACTCACGCATCCGCTTTCATCGTTGATTGTCACGCTTTGATAATCAACATATTCCTCGGGATTAAAATGGCTCAGTTTAAAAATATGTGAAGCAAGTTCTTCACACAGTCCTTCCCCGCCGTAACGGTCTATCTTGTACCATTTATTGTCACAATAATACTTAATCTGAGTACCGTCACTTGTACCGGTATCCGTGATCAAATATCTTGCATCAATTGAAACTTTGGACGTCATTTCTTCCTCCGATCAAGGATTTGTACGTTATGGTTTCTCCCTCGAATTTGAACCAGGTGCGGTCCTGTATCATTTTTCCGTGGGTCTTTTTGCAAATCTCGTAGGGGTTGTATTCGCAAAGGCCTATCTTTTCCAGAAGGAGGTCTATATCCGGCCTGTTTTCATCCCAGCATCTGTCTTTCAGAATTTGTCCGAATTTAAATGTAGGAATCGTATCCGCGTAAAAAATCTGTTTAGCAGGGTGAAGAGTGAATCTGTCCACATGAATCTCTGTTTCATCTACTTTGACTGAGGCCACTACTTCGTCTTCCCACATGAGAAAAAAGTTTGGAAAAACACTTCCGGTATCCGGATTTTTCGTATCGAGACTTTGGTAGAGTTCGTCCATCGAAAGCCCGACGAATCTGGATATTTTATATAAGCTTTCTGCTGTGGCATCGCTGATGTTCTTTTTTCCTGTGAAAAGATTGTACACAGTAGAGTAGGCCACGCCCGAGCGCTCACTCAGAGTGTGGAGATTGAGATTATATGCATTTAAACGTTCGTAGAGTTTAATATTATTATTCATACCGGAATTTTATCGCAGTTGCGATAAAATTTCAAATCAGCCATCTTGCGAACAAGTGTTCGAGAAATCATAGACATTACCCCCTCACAATGGTATAATTACCATGTTTGCGGGAGGACGCTATGCACTTTGTAGACGCTAAAGGATTGCTCACCGGAAGCGGCGGGCACTTCGGAATGAACATATATCGCGGATGCTCTCACGGGTGCATTTATTGCGACAGCAGAAGCAAGTGCTATCAGTTCACCCACCCCTTTGAAGACATCGAAGTCAAGCAAAATGCTCCCGAACTTCTTGAGGCAGCTCTTCGGTCGAAAAGAAAGAAGGCAATGATCGGCACAGGTTCAATGACCGATCCTTACATGCCCTGCGAGGAAAAGCTCTGTCTTATGAGAAGGTGCCTAGAGATTATATCGAGGTACGAATTCGGAGTTTCTCCTCTGACCAAATCGGATATGATCCTCAGGGATATCGATCTTCTTGACGAGATCAACCGGAAGGCAAAAACTGTCGTGCAGATGACGCTCACGACTTATGACGATGATCTGTGCAAGATCCTTGAACCTAACGTCTGCAACACCAAGAGGCGTATCGAGGTTCTTGAGAAGTTTAGGGAACGCGGAATCCCGACAGTCGTGTGGCTTACTCCGATCTGTCCTTATATTAATGATACTCCGGAAAATATAACCGCGATCCTTGAAGAATGTGCAAGGGTCGGAGTTAAGGGAGTGATCTGTTTTGACATGGGGCTTACGCTCCGCGAGGGAGACAGGGAGTATTACTACGCCGCGCTGGATAAGCATTTCCCGGGAGTTAAGGAAAAGTACATCGCCCGCTACGGCAACGCCTACGAGGTTCCGTCGCCGAATTCGAGGGAACTGATGGATCTTTTCAGAAAGATCTGTAAAAAGCACGGAATGCTTTACAGACCCGAAGAATGCTTCAGGTACATTGAAGAATTTCCCGATAAATACGAACAAATGAGTTTTTTCTGATATGGATTTCAAATTACATTCCGAATACAAACCAACAGGAGATCAGCCTCAGGCCATAGACGAGCTTGTGGAGGGCTTTAAAGCCGGCAACCAGTTCCAGACACTTCTGGGAGTAACGGGTTCCGGTAAGACCTTCACCATGGCAAATATTATTGAACGCCTGAATAAGCCCACGCTGATCATCTCTCACAACAAGACACTTGCGGGCCAGCTCTACGGCGAGATGAAAGAATTCTTTCCGGAAAATGCCGTTGAGTATTTTGTATCCTACTACGATTACTACCAGCCTGAGGCATATGTTCCTCAGTCTGATACTTATATTGCCAAGGACTCATCCATTAATGACGAGATAGATAAGCTCAGGCTTTCCGCCACCGCATCTCTTGCAGAGCGTAAGGATGTTATCGTGGTTGCTTCCGTTTCCTGTATCTACGGCCTGGGTTCACCCGACGAATATAAGGGCATGATCCTTTCACTCAGACCCGGTCAGACCATCGACAGGGACGAAGTGGCTAAGACCATGATCTCCATGCAGTACGAACGCAACGACCTGGAAAAGAAACCGGGACTTTTCCGTATCAACGGAGACATCCTGGAGTACTACCCCGCTCAGGGTGGTGATTACCTCATCAGGATCGAGTGGTTCGGAGACGAGATAGACAGGATCTTAGAGATTGATCCCGTTAATGCAAAGCCCGTGGCCCAGCTTGAGCACATCGCTGTTTTCCCTGCATCACACTACGTCGTAAGCCGTGACGCACTTCTTAAGGGGTGCGATGCAATAGAAGAAGAGTTAAAAGAAAGAATTAAGTACTTCAAAGGCGAAGACCGTCTCATCGAGGCACAGCGTATTTCGGAGAGAACAGGATTTGATCTTGAGATGCTCAGAGAGACAGGCTTTTGCTCGGGTATCGAGAATTACTCAAGACACCTGAACAACCTTCCCGCAGGTGCACCTCCCTTAACTCTTATGGACTTCTTCCCCGATGATTTCCTTATCATCATCGACGAGTCCCACATGACCATACCTCAGATAAGAGCAATGTATGCAGGAGACAGATCCCGTAAGACAACACTGGTTGACTACGGCTTCAGACTTCCTTCGGCTCTCGATAACAGGCCGCTTATTTTCGAAGAATTCGAATCACATATAGATCAGATGCTCTTTGTTTCTGCGACTCCTTCCGACTATGAAGCGGAGCATGAACTCTTAAGAGCTCAGCAGGTCATCCGTCCCACGGGACTTCTTGATCCTAAGGTTGATGTTCGTCCTACTTTCGGGCAGATCGACGATCTTATATCCGAGATTCGAAAAGAAGTAGCAAATAAACACAAGGTTCTGGTCACCACTCTTACCAAGAAGATGGCAGAGGACCTTACGGATTATCTGAAGGAAGCGGATATCAGAGTTAACTACATGCACTCGGATATTAAGGCTCTTGAAAGAACCAAGATCATCCGCGATATGAGAACCGATGTCTTTGACGTTCTCGTAGGTATTAATCTGCTCAGAGAAGGTCTGGACATTCCCGAGATCACTCTTGTTGCCATCATCGATGCGGACAAGGAGGGCTTCCTTCGTTCGGAAACGTCCCTGATCCAGACCATCGGAAGAGCTGCAAGAAACTCCGAAGGCCACGTAATAATGTATGCCGATACCATAACACGCTCCATGCAGGCGGCAATCGATGAGACCAACCGCAGGCGTGAGATTCAGATGGCGTATAACGAGGCTCACGGCATCACTCCCAAGACCATTGAAAAAGCAGTCCGCGATCTTATCAGCATTTCCAAGAAGGTGGAAGCCGACGACGTCAAGTGGAAGAAAGATCCCGAATCCATGTCGAAAAAAGAGATCAAAGAGCTTATTCAGCAGACGGAAAGCGCCATGCGCAAAGCTGCTGCGGAACTGGATTTCGAGAGAGCTGCTATGCTGCGTGATGAATTGTTTGAACTGAAGACACAGGGGGACGGTTCTGCTGTTTCAATGGACCAAGGTGCCCCCTTAAAAAGAAAGGTATAGAAATGGCTGTAAAAATGTTGCCCAAGAACAAGATCGTTGTTCGAGGCGCCAAAGAAAATAACTTAAAAGATCTGTCGGTTGAGATTCCCCGCGATGCCCTGGTTGTAATGACGGGTGTATCCGGTTCCGGAAAATCCTCACTTGCGTTTGACACAATTTATGCCGAAGGCCAGAGACGATACATGGAGTCTCTTTCTTCCTATGCAAGAATGTTCCTTGGGCAGATGGAAAAGCCTGATGTGGAATCCATTGAAGGACTTTCCCCCGCAATTTCCATCGATCAGAAATCAACAAATAAGAATCCCAGATCTACAGTGGGAACTGTAACCGAGATTTATGATTATCTCAGACTTCTCTATGCGAGAGTCGGTATCCCTCACTGCCCCGAGTGCGGACGTGTTATCGAACGTCAGACCGTCGATCAGATCGTCGACCGCATCATGGAACTTCCTGAGGGCACCAAGATCATGCTCATGGCTCCCGTTGTAAGAGGAAGAAAAGGAAGACATGAGAAGGTTATCGAGCAGGCGAGAAAATCCGGTTACGGAAGAGTGAGAGTCGATGGAATCATGTATGATCTTTCCGAAGATATCGCCCTTGAGAAAAACGATAAGCACAATATCGATATCGTAGTTGACAGACTTGTCATAAAAGAAGGAATCCAGAGAAGGCTTACCGATTCTTCCGAGAACGTACTTCGTATCGCGGACGGTCAGCTCAATGTGGATGTGGTCGGAGGAGAGACTCTTTCTTTCAGCACATCATATGCATGTCCTTATTGCGGTGTAAGCATCTCGGAAGTTGAGCCCAGAAGTTTTTCTTTCAACAATCCTTTCGGTGCCTGCCCCGTATGTGCGGGTCTCGGATATAAGATGGAATTTGATGCGGAGCTCATGATCCCCGATACGTCCCTTTCCATCAATGACGGCGCCATCATTGTGACCGGCTGGCAGTCGTGCAATCAGGAAGGAAGCTTTACCAATGCACTCCTTCAGGCACTTTGCAAGAAATTCAAATTCGACCTGGATACTCCTTTTGAAGAGTATTCGGATAAGGTTAAAGACATTCTTTTGAACGGAACAGATGTGAGCGTTGATGTTCATTATGTTGGACAGCGCGGTTCGGGTGTATATCCCACTGTATTCGAAGGTCTTGTGAAGAATGTAGAGCGCCGTTACAGAGAGACATTCTCCGAGACCATGAAAGCGGAGTATGAAGCATTCATGCGTATCACTCCCTGTTCGGAGTGCGGCGGCAAGAGGCTTAAGAAAGAATCCCTGGCTGTGACCGTTGGCGATAAGAACATCTACGAGATGACCACTTTGTCCATTCTGGATCTGAAGTCCTTCCTCGATGGTCTTAACCTTACTAAGCAGCAGGCCATCATCGGTGAGAGAATTTTAAAAGAGATCAAGAACCGTGTAGGTTTCCTGGTTGATGTCGGACTTGATTATCTGTCTCTTTCAAGAGCAACCGCAACTCTTTCGGGTGGTGAGGCACAGCGTATAAGACTTGCAACCCAGATCGGATCGGGACTTGTGGGCGTGTGCTACATTCTGGATGAGCCCAGTATCGGACTTCATCAGAGAGATAACGATAAACTGCTGGCAACTCTCAAGCATTTGAGAGACCTTGGAAATACACTTATTGTAGTCGAGCATGACGAGGATACCATGCTTGCTGCGGATTACATCGTAGATATCGGACCCGGTGCAGGCTCTCACGGTGGTGAGGTTGTTGCCGTAGGAACCGCGGAAGAGATCATGAAGGTTCCCGAGTCCGTAACAGGTCAGTATCTGTCAGGAAAGGTTGCCATCCCTGTTCCTGAGGTAAGACGTAAACCTGCAGGCTGGATAACCGTTAAAGGTGCTGCGGAAAACAATCTGAAAAATATTGATGTAAAGATCCCTCTTGGAGTATTTACCTGTGTCACCGGTGTATCCGGATCCGGTAAATCTTCACTGGTTAACGAGATTCTTCATAAATATCTGGCAAGAAAACTAAACCGCGCGCATACCATTCCCGGAAAGTGCAAAGGTATCACCGGTATCGAGAAGCTGGACAAGGTCATTTGCATCGACCAGAGTCCCATCGGAAGAACTCCCAGATCCAATCCCGCAACCTATACCGGTGTATTCGATATGATAAGAGACCTCTTCGCGTCTACCGAGGATGCAAGGAGCATGGGCTATGCCAAGGGAAGGTTTTCTTTTAACGTAAAAGGAGGACGATGCGAAGCCTGCTCCGGTGACGGTATCATTAAAATTGAGATGCACTTCCTTCCCGACGTTTACGTTCCCTGCGAAGTCTGCGGAGGTAAGCGTTACAACAGAGAAACTCTCGAGGTTAAGTACAAGGGAAAGAGCATTTTCGATGTGCTTGATATGAGAGTCGAGGAAGCGCTGAAGTTCTTCGAGAATATTCCTTCCATCAGAAACAAGATCCAGACTCTTTATGATGTGGGCCTCGGATATATCAAGCTGGGTCAGCCTTCCACGGAGCTTTCCGGCGGTGAGGCACAGCGTATCAAGCTTGCGACCGAGCTTTCAAAGCGTGCAACGGGTAAGACCATCTACATTCTGGATGAGCCTACTACGGGTCTTCATTTCGCGGATGTTCACAAGCTGGTCGAGATCCTTGCGAGACTTTCCGACGGCGGAAACACCGTAGTTGTCATCGAGCACAACCTGGACGTCATCAAGTGTGCGGATTACATTATAGATATGGGACCCGAGGGCGGCGACAGAGGCGGCACGGTTATAGCTGAAGGAACTCCCGAGGAAATCGTCAAGGTTAAGGCATCCTACACCGGCCACTACGTAAAGCAGATGCTGGACAGGGCAAAGGAGAGGGAGAAGGCTCAGGGAAAGCCTGCTGCGAAGACTAAAGCTCCTGCCAAGAAGTCTTCTACAAAGAAGAAGTCTGAAGATTAATAATTCGTGCTAAGCTGAAATGGATAATAAACGGAAGAATACAGATGACTTTTGAACTCCTTGTCTCATGTGTACAGAAAGATGCACGTGAGCTTGCCGAAAAAATGAATATAGCCTCAGATGCGGTCATCGTATCCCAGCTTGAGGAAAAATCATCCGAAGAAACTTTTAACGTGGGTGATAAGAAGATTCACTCCATCAAATCCCGCACAAAGGGAGTCGGTCTTAACCGCAATACCTGCATCGAACAATCGAGTGCGGATATCATTCTTTTTGCGGACGAGGATATCGTATACGACGAAGGATATGAGGATAAGGTTTTAAAAGAATTCGAAGCTCATCCGGATGCGGACGCCATCTTCTTTAATGTAAGGGTCTGCGAGGAGAGGAGAACTTACTGGAATGAGGGCTACAAATGGGTCAAATGGTACAACAGCGGAAGGTACCCGGCCTACAGCATTGCGGTAAAAGCTTCGAAACTGAAGGCAGCAGGCGTAAAATACAGCCTTTTCTTCGGAGGCGGTGCAAAGTATTCCAACGGTGAAGATTCTCTTTTTATCAATGATATGAGAAAAGCGGGATTTAAGATGCTGGCTTCACCCGTGGTTCTGGGCGAAGAGGTTCCCAGACCGTCCACCTGGTTTAACGGATATAACGACAAGATCTTCTATGACAGAGGCGTGCTTTACCACTTCCTGTACGGAAAATGGGCTAAGCTCTGGGGATTTCGCTGGGTGTACAAGATGCAGCACGATTACGCTGACACATATCCCTATAAAAAGGCTAAAGACATGCTTTTCCTTGGGATAAAGGAAGGCACGAACGGAAAGCGCAAGTTCGATGAAAAGGGAAATATGATTTAGGCTGCTACGTGGAGGTTTCCTATGTTCCACGGGGTGACGTGGATGCAGGAACCGCCTTATGCTTGCGTCCTTGTCTACATGTGCTATAATCGTAGGGCAATTTAACAAAGAAGGGTATGTGGTGCCGAAGAGGCGTTATTTGCCTCCGACGTTAAAAGGGAAACAGGTTTAAGGCCTGTGCGAACTCGTCACCGTAGATACCGAGCTTACTTTCGCAAAAGTCACTGGGAAACCGGGAAGGCAGAAAGAAGCGATGGCGGAATGTTTTCTTTTCCGCCGGGAGGTATGAGCCGGGAAACCTGCCATGTATAACGATACAGGAACAGCATCCGGATCACGAGTAATTGATCGTATCACATTAGCAGGGTTATGGCCCTGCCTTTTGTGTGCGCCCTTTACTCATCCCTATCCGGGATGAGTTTTTTATTTTCCTTCTTTGTATAGATTAGGAGGAGTAAAAATGAAAAAGAAGTTGTTAACCGTAATTCTGGCAGCATCAATGACCATGTCAATGCTTGCCGGCTGCGCAAACGGCGCAGAGGAAGTTCCCGTAGAGGAGACACCCGCAGTTGAAGAAACAGCTGAGCCCGAAGCAGAAGCTGAACCCGAACTCAGTGATGAGGAGAGAGCAATGGAAGTTGCAGAACTTATCGATGCAATCTATGTTCAGGAATGGACAGAGGAGACCGATGAGCTTTGTGCAGCAGCTAAGGCTGCATGGGATGCACTTACCGATGAGCAGAAAGAGCTCGTTGAGGGAGAAGAGGCAGATCCCGATTATTTTGGAAGAGATACCGGAGATGCATCCAAGGATGATCCTTTGAATGCAGATGAGATCGGAGAGAATGAGATCCTTGTTGTTTCTTTCGGAACTTCATTCAACGACAGCCGTGCAACCGATATCGGCGGCATCGAGAAGGCAATCGCTGAAGCAAACCCTGACTGGTCTGTAAGAAGAGCATTCACTGCTCAGATCATCATCAACCATGTTCAGGCAAGAGATGAAGAGAAGATCGACAATGTTCAGCAGGCCCTTGAGAGAGCAGTAGCTAACGGAGTTAAGAATCTTGTTATCCAGCCTACTCACCTTATGCACGGTGCTGAGTATGACGAGCTCATGGAAGTTGTTGAGGAGTACAAGGATCAGTTCGAGACCGTCGCAATCGCTGAGCCCCTTCTCGGAGAAGTTGGAAGTGACGCTACTGTCATTAATGAGGACAAGAAAGCTGTTGCTGAAGCAATCGTAGCAGAGAGCGTTTCAGGTGCAGGATATGAGAGCCTTGAGGCAGCTGCCGAGGACGGAGTTGCATTCGTATTCATGGGACACGGAACCGCACACACCGCAAAGGTTTCTTACAGCCAGATGGCTACTCAGATGGCAGAGCTCGGATATGAGAACGTATTCATCGGAACCGTTGAAGGCGAGCCTGAAGAGACCGCCTGCGAGAATATCATTGAGGATGTTCATGCAGCAGGTTACACCACCGTTATCCTTCGCCCCCTCATGGTAGTTGCTGGCGATCACGCAAACAACGACATGGCAGGCGATGATGAAGATTCCTGGAAGAGCATGTTCGAGGCTTCAGAGTATTTCGATGCAATCCGGTGCCAGATTGAGGGACTCGGAAGAATCGAAGCAGTTCAGGAGCTTTACGTAGCTCACACCGCTGAGGCTATCGAGGGACTTGATCTCAAGACCGCTTCACTTGAGGATGGAGAGTACGACGTTATTTTTTTAACTGACAGCTCTATGTTCCATATTAATGAAGCATATGACAATAGAGCTGTGCTTACAGTTGAAGATGGCGAAATGACCGTTCACATCACACTTCCTTCCAAGAACATTTTGAATCTGTATCCCGGACTTGCCGATGATGCGGCAAAGGACGGCGCAGTACTTCTTCAGCCCACAGAGGATGAAGTAACTTACAGCGACGGACTTACCGAGACTGTTTACGGATTTGATGTTCCCGTTCCTTACCTGGACAGAGAATTTGACCTTGCCCTCATCGGAACCAAGGGAGTATGGTACGACCACAAAGTCACCGTTTCACTCGCAGACTAATATATGAAAATGAAGAAAAAAATACAGTTGAATACAGCGATACTTTTTTCTTTCATTTCCTTGCTTATAGTAACCTCCTGCAATTCGCAGGGGGTTACCTTTGTTAATCAGACAAATGAAGAAGAGCAGGTTTCAAGTGTAAAAGAGACCTATCTGATCGATATCGGCTTCGAAGGTGGCACCGGAAAAGCTTATATTGAGTCACCCGTAACGGTCACTTCCGTTGACGGAGATCTGTCTGCGGTATTTGTCTGGAGCAGTGTGAACTATGATTACATGATCGTTAACGGTGTCAGATACGATAACGAAAATCCCGGCGGACCTTCCACATTTACGGTAAGTCTGGATAATATTTCCGAGCCTCTTACGGTTATCGGTGATACTGTTGCTATGAGCACTCCTCATGAGATCGAATATACCATCACCTGGGGAGAGAAGACTGTTACATCAAGTGAAGTTATAAGTTCGTCTTTGGTTTCCGAAAGTGAGCTTTTTGATGCTTTGGAAAAAGCAGGTCTTTCGAAAACAGGAGAGATGATCCCTGAATATGCTGTAGGGTATAAAGTAACAAGCTTCGGAGATTACAGTGTGATTTCCATCGGAATGTCGGGTGAGTATCTGTTGGTGCCTGAAGGCGGAAGCGTACCTGAAGGATTGCCGGATGGAGTTATGGTTTTGCAAAAGCCTTTGGACAGAACATATCTTGTCAGTACTTCTGCTATGGATCTGATAGTTACATGCGGTGCGCTTGACCGTATTGTTTTGTCGGGAACCAAGGAAAGCGACTGGTATGTTGAGGAAGCAGCTTCAGCAATGGCTTCCGGAGATATTCTGTACGCAGGAAAATACAGGGCTCCGGATTACGAGCTTTTACTGAATTCGGGATGTGATCTGGCAATCGAAAATACCATGATCTATCACGAACCTTCGGTTATCGAGAAACTGAAGGAACTTGGAATTCCTGTATTTATCGAGACTTCCAGTTATGAGAAGAACCCTCTCGGAAGACTTGAGTGGATCAAGTTGTACGGAGTTCTGTTTGATCTTGAAGATGAGGCGAATGCATATTTTGATGAGCAACTGAGGGAACTTGAATCGGTGCTTACGGATAAGCCCGATACCGGATTGAAAGTGGCATTTTTCCATGTGACAGCCGGCGGCATGATAAATGTCAGAAAGAACGGAGATTATATCACCAGCATGATAGAATTATCGGGAGGACACTATGTTCCCGAAAATGCAGGTGAGGGCGAAAATGCTCTGTCCACCATGAACATGCAGGCGGAGGATTTCTATGCAGGAGCCAAAGATGCGGATATCCTCATCTATAACTCCACCATCGCAGGCGAGATCTCCTCGATTGATGAACTCATCGCTCTGAATCCAATGTTCACAGACTTCAAAGCCGTCAAAGAAGGCAGAGTATACTGCACCGAGCGCAACCTCTTCCAGCAAACCACCGGCATGGCCGAGTTCGTCAGAGACCTCAATGATATATTCACCGGTGTAGACAGAGACTATACTTATATATACAAGCTGAGCTGAGGCGTGACTATTAGCATGGCATGCATTCAAAGCTCACGTGACTGTAAATTCCTCAGAAACCGGGAGAATTACAGCCGATTTTAGGCAAAAGGTGTTCGGAATGAGCTTTCGGGGCTGTAAAATCCTCAGAAATCAAGATGATTACAGTCATCTGGAACTAAAAGGCGTTTTCATAGAGCACTCGTGGCTGTAAAAACCTCAGAAGCCAAGAGAATTACAGCTCTGAGTATGAAAAAACGCCAAGTTGAAGACATAAGGGCAATAATTCTGAGGAAAAACTTGGTGAATTATAGCCCTTTGAGTCTGTAAGGCGTTCGAAAAGTGCTGCCGGGGCAATAATCTCCTCAGAAATCCAGATGTCTTATAGCCCCGAGGCACCGAAAAAACCCATATTGAAGCCATAAGGGCAATAATTCTGAGGAAAAACCGGGATATTATAGCCCGAAGCATATGAGAGGCCTCCGCACCTAAAAAAATAAATAAAATGACCAAGAAACGAAGCATTACATTTTTCACAATATGCATAGTGTTGATGGCCGCTCTCTTCTGGATGAACATCGTCCTGGGAAGTACCTCCATCTCCGTCAGCGAGGTTCTGAACATTCTCGCGGGCAAAGCGGAGGGGACATCGGCTGCCATCATCTTGAACATCAGACTTCCCAGAGCAGTGGCTGCACTTGTTCTCGGAGGGGCGCTTGCTTTGAGCGGATATCTCCTTCAGACATTTTTTGCTAACCCTATTGTGGGTCCTTATGTCCTTGGAGTTTCATCAGGTGCCAAGCTTTGCGTCGCACTTATGATGATCTTCTTTTTATCAAGAGGCAGGAGCATCGGACTTATCGCAATGGTGGCTTCTGCGTTTGCCGGTTCGCTCATCGTCATGGCATTTGTTCTTGCCATCTCTGTAAAAGTAAAGAGTATGGGCATCCTTGTGGTGTGCGGCATCATGATCGGATATATCTGCTCTGCCATAACTGATTTTGTGGTAACCTTTGCGGATGACTCAAACATCGTGAATCTCCATAACTGGTCCATGGGAAGTTTGTCCGGAATTGGATGGAAAGAAATCAGGGTATTCACCATCGTCATTTTTCTCTGCCTGATCGTAGCGCTTTCCATCATCAAACCCATGAACGCATACAGGCTGGGTGAAAATTATGCAAGAAACGCAGGCGTCAATATCAGGATGCTGCGAGTAGTTCTGATACTTGTATCAAGTCTTCTTGCAGCATGCGTCACTGCTTTTGCGGGTCCTATATCATTCGTCGGAATCGCAGTTCCTCACCTGGTAAGATCTTTGCTCAAAACAGACAGAAGCAACATAGTAATACCTGCATCCTTCATAGGAGGAGCAATAGTAACCCTTCTGTGTGATGCGATAGCAAGAACGGTATTTGCACCCACCGAAGTAAGCATCAGCTCCGTGACTGCGCTTTTGCTGGTGCCCGTAGTTATATATGTAATGATGAACAGAAAAAAGGAACGCTTGTAAATGCCCGAGACCCAAGGTATTAAAACTGAAAATCTGACCATCGGTTACGGAAGCGACCTGATAAAAGAAATCTGTATCGAAGCGGTTCCCGGTAAGGTCGTTACGCTTATCGGCCCCAACGGATCCGGCAAAACAACACTTCTCAGAACACTCACCGGTGAGCTTGAAAGCCGCGGCGGCGTGATATATCTGAACGGTAAGGATAAGTCTCTTCTGAATTCTTATGATACTGCCAAGGCTATGTCCATGGTCATGACGGAGAAGATCCGTACGGAACTCATGACAGTCAGGGAAGTTGTTGAAGTTGGAAGATATCCTTATACAGGTAAACTCGGAATTCTTTCGGAAGAAGATAATGACAAGGTTCGTGATGCAATGGAGCAGACGGATACCTCGCTTCTTGCGGAAAAATATTTCAATGAACTCAGCGACGGACAAAAGCAGCGCGTACTTCTTGCAAAAGCTATTTGTCAGGAACCTGATGTGCTGATACTCGATGAGCCCACATCCTATCTGGATATCAAATACAAGATTGACCTTCTCGGCAAAATAAGACGTTTTGCTTCCGAGAAAAACATTGCAGTTCTTATGTCTCTTCACGAACTGGATATAGCAAGGAAAGTATCCGATGTTGTTGTAGCTGTGGGTGACGGCAAAGTTTTGAAGATAGGAACTCCCGCTGAAGTATGCACGGAGAGGTTTATAAGAAAGCTTTATAACATTGAGGGAGTTGAATCCGAACTTCTCGGTGAACAGTACTGGGAAAGTGCCTCGAAAGATTCGGATTGTGAAAAGTCCCTTGAGAGAAATGAGGAAGAGGGACATTCTGACGCTTCGTTCGAAATCTTGAATAAGCATCAAAGAAAGAATGTTTCTGATAATTCTACTTCCGAAAAGTCAGGCGAGATCACATCACATCATAGAGCTAAGGTCATCATGATCCAGGGCACCATGTCCAACGCGGGTAAGAGTCTTGTTGCTGCCGGACTGTGCAGGATTTTTGCGGATGACGGATATAAGGTAGCACCTTTCAAATCCCAGAACATGGCCCTCAATTCCTATATAACCGATGAAGGTCTTGAGATGGGAAGAGCACAGGTGGTGCAGGCGGAGTGTGCCCGTATCAGGCCTGTTGCCGAGATGAATCCCATCCTTCTCAAACCCACATCTGCAATGGGTTCCCAGGTCGTTGTTAACGGAAAAGTCGTGGGCAACATGAAGGCCATGGATTATTTCCGTCACAAGAAAGATTACATTCCCGAGATCATGAAGGCTTATGAGAAGCTTTCGGATATGGCGGACATCATTGTTGTTGAGGGTGCAGGTTCACCCGTGGAGCTCAATCTCAAAGACGGCGACATCGTCAACATGGGTCTTGCGGAGATGATAGATTCTCCCGTGCTTCTGGTGGGCGATATCGACAGAGGCGGAATTTTCCCCCAGCTTCTCGGGACTCTCGATCTCCTTACGGCAAAAGAAAGAGAACGAGTAAAGGGGCTTATCGTAAACAAATTCCGTGGAGACGGTAAGCTGTTTGAAAGCGGAATAAATATCCTCGAGGATAAGGGAAGAACCAAGGTTGTAGGTGTTGTTCCCTATATGGATATCAAAATAGATGATGAAGATTCTCTTTCCGAAAGGTTTACGAACAAAACGGTCGGAGAATTTGACATTGCTGTCATAAAACTAAGGATGATCTCCAACTCCACCGATCTTGATACTTTTGATCAGATCAGGGAAGCATCCGTAAGATATGTTGAGAAACCATCGGAACTCGGTGATCCGGATCTTCTTATAATCCCCGGTTCCAAGAATACGATCGAAGACCTGAGGGAGCTGATAAAGAACGGACTCTTCGATGCGATCATTAAGAAAGCCAAAGAAGGTACAGTGGTCATCGGCATCTGCGGAGGATATCAGATACTGGGTGAATCCGTGGAAGATCCTGAATGTGCAGAGTCGGGCGGAAGTGAAACAGGCCTGGGTCTTCTTCCCGTCAAGACCGTTATGGGAAGTGAGAAGATACGAACTGTTTACAGCGGAAATGTTATTTCTTCCACGGGAATCTTGGAGTCTCTCAAAGGTGCTCCCGTTACCGGATATGAGATACATATGGGAGAAACCCATCCCACGGAAGAGCTTACCGAATTCACATCCGGTAAAACAGGATATTGCAAAGGGAATGTTTACGGAACTTATATCCACGGATTCTTTGATAAAAAAGAGATTCTGGAAGGAATTGTAAGATCTGTTTCCGAATCCCGCGGTAAGAAGATAGATACAGCTTCCGTAGAGGATTATAAAGACCGCAAAGAAGTAGCGTACGACAAGCTTGCGGAAAATCTACGTAAAAGCCTTGATATGGAATACATATACAAAGTGCTCGGATTAAACAAATGACAAAGTCTGAACTTCACAATATAAAAATTGAAATGCCCGATCCTAAACTCAAAGCTGAGGCTAAGAAAAAATGGGATGCACTTGCCAAGCCCATCGACGGTCTCGGCTCCTTTGAAGATACTGTTTGCAGGATTGCAGGCATTGTCGGGAATGTGGATTTTGACCTGACGGAAAAGGGTCTCATCATAATGTGCGCCGACAACGGCATTGTTGCTGAAGGCGTATCCCAGACCGGCAAGGAAGTTACTTATGAAGTCGCGGCACTTATGGGACAAAAGAAAAGCTCTGTCGGCATCATGCTTAAAGACTATCCCGCCCACATTCTCACGGTTGATATTGGAATCGATTCTGATGATACTCCCGAAGGTGTTCTTGACAGAAAGGTTGCAAAAGGAACAAAGAATTTCCTTCACGAGCCTGCCATGACAGGGGATGAAGCTCTGAAAGCAATTGAGACAGGTATGGCCTGTGTAAAAGACCTTAAAGACAAAAGTATTTCCATCATAGCAACGGGTGAGATGGGAATCGGAAATACAACCACTTCATCGGCACTTTTAAGCGCTCTTACGAGACTTGAGCCTGCAAAATGCACCGGAAGAGGTGCGGGTTTGTCGGATGAGGGACTTAGCCGTAAAATAGAGGTAATAGAAAAGGCTCTTGCCTTCCATTTCCCTGAAGGGTGCAAAGATGCTTTTGATGCGCTTTGCAGAGTCGGCGGACTTGATATCGTGGGTCTGACCGGAGTTTTTATCGGCGGCGCCGTTTATAAAGTACCCATTGTGATCGACGGATTTATCAGCATGGTCGCAGCCCTTATTGCTAACCGCCTTGTTCCCGGATGCAGTGAATATATGATCGCATCCCATATGGGAAAAGAAATCGGAATGAAGATTCTGTCCGAAGAACTTGGACTTGATCCCGTGATATACGGACGACTTGCTCTTGGCGAAGGAACCGGTGCGGTTATGCTTTTCCCGCTTCTTGATATGGTGATGTCAATGTACAAAAGCGGAACGAATTTTGCCGATACACCCATAGAAGAGTACGAAAGGTATGACGGTAAATGATCGCGATTGTCATCGGAAAATCAAATACCGGTAAATCACTCCTTGCGGAAAAGCTTGCATTGGAGACCGGAGACGAGAAGGTCTATTATCTGGCAACCATGAATGTTATGGATGATGCCGGAAGAGAACGCGTTGCAAAGCACAGAAAGCAGCGCGATGGAAAAGGCTTTATAACCATAGAAAAGCAAAAAGACATTGCAGGTATTTTAGACGATAAGGGTGATGCAAAGGCTTCAACGGTTTTGCTTGAGTGCGTTGCAAATCTTGTTTCGAATTATATTTTTGACGATCCGGATTTTGACATCGCTGCAGCAGACCTTGAAAAAGCATGTGACGATATCGCATCGAAAGCTGCAAACGAGATCAAAGCTTTATCGGAAAATGTTCACAATCTTATCATCGTAACCAATGAATATGACCCTGACGGTGAAGGCTATGATGATGCCACCAGATTTTACGTTAAGACATTGAGCAGGACAAATGAACTTATAACTCCTTTTTGTGATGAGGTTCATGATCTGCTTAAAGAAATCGAAGGATAATCATTTGAAGATATTCAGAAGACTGGCAATTTCATTTACGTTATATTCGAGGATACCCATGCCCCGCTTCGAATGGAGAGAGGATGACATGGCAACGAGCCTTGATTTCTTTCCTTTGGTCGGAGCAGTCATCGGAGCTCTTATCTGTCTGCTGAATATCGGTCCTTTGACCCGGATTGATCTGTATGTCAGGGCGATTCTTTCCGTTCTTCTTCCCATACTTATCACCGGAGGATTTCATCTGGACGGTTTCATGGATACATCCGATGCACTGAATTCTTACGGAGAGCATGAGAAGAAACTTGAGATATTAAAAGATCCACACATCGGAGCGTTCTCGGTAATCTCACTTGTAAAACTGATTCTGATTGCACTGGCTTCTTCCATATTTATCCTTACATCGGAAGAACTGACCAAAGAGACAGTGATCGCATGTTCACTTATCTTTGTTGTAAGCAGATGCATCTCCGGACTGACTTCTCTCTTTTTAAAGAAAGCGAAAAAAAGCGGAATGCTCTCTAAGGAAGCGGGTAATGTCAGGAAAGGTACTGTGGCTTTATTGTCGGTTCAGCTTGCAGCCGCAGCTGTCTCCATGATCGTTCTTGATCCTGTTACTGCACTTCCCGTACTTTTATTTTTTGCGGGATACACACTTTATTATAAAAAGAAAACAAACAAAGAATTCGGCGGAGTTACCGGTGATACTGCGGGGCTGTTTGTGAGCGTATCGGAAACAGGAGCCGCATGCATGGTTGCTTTGGTGATTTTGATTTTGAGGTTTATTTGATGGCACAAAAGAAAGTTTATCTGATAAGACACGGAGTGACGATCGGAAATACCGAGAAGAGATATATAGGCGTAAGAAACAATCAACCCCTCTGTGAACAAGGAATAAAAGAGGCGGAGGAATTACGTTCCCGGATTCCCGCATCGTTTTATAAACAGATTAAAAAGGTTTATTGCGGACCTATGATCAGAGCAAGGGAAACCGCGCGGATCTTATTTGATGACCGCGAGCTGAATGTTATCGATGAATTCACCGAGACAGACTTCGGATATTTTGAAGGAAAGAATTATAACGATCTTAACGGTGATCCTGTTTATCAGGAGTGGATCAATTCAAACGGTGAAGATCCCATCCCCGGTGCCGAGAAAAGAGAGGATCTAATCGAAAGATCTCTGACAGGCCTGATGAAGGCACTTGGTGATATGACTGAGGACGAATGCATTGCAATAGTCTGTCATTGTGGAAATATTATGGGACTTTTGAGTCACCTCACCGGAGAAAACTATTTTCATTTTATGACTAAGAACCTGGACTGCTGGTTTATGGATCTGGAGACCGATGGTAAAAACATTGTTGCAACTACATATGACCGCGTTGATCTGCGGAATTTTGCTTGATCAGATTATCGGAGATCCTTATTTCATGCCCCATCCCATAAAGGATATCGGAAGGTTTATAATGGTTCTTGAAAAGAAACTTCTTGGTGAGACAAAAGGAGTTGAAAACCGAGATCCGAAGGGAGAAAAAAGACGCGGAATCCTGACTTGGTTTATTGTCATCCTGACTACCCTTTTGTTTTCAACATTGATCGTGGTCGGGGCGTACCTGATAAATAAATATCTGGGGATTGTTGTTGAGAGCATTCTTACTTGTTACATCCTTGCTGCAAGAAGTCTATGCAAGGAAAGCATGGCGGTTTCAAAGGAACTGAAGAAGGGAGATATCCCCGGAGCAAGATACAAGCTTTCCATGATAGTGGGAAGAGACACTGCTGAGCTTTCCGAGGAAGAGATCATAAAAGCTGCGGTTGAGACTGTTTCGGAAAATACATCCGACGGAGTTATAGCTCCTCTCATCTATACGGCAATCGGAGGACCCATCCTGGGATTCTTATACAAAGCGGTCAATACCATGGATTCCATGCTGGGATATAAGAATGACAGGTACAAGGATTTCGGATTTTTTGCGGCGAAGGCCGATGATGTTTTTAACTATTTTCCTTCAAGAATCAGTGCACTGTTCATGATAGCGGGTGCGTTTGTACTTAGACTCTTTTCCGAATCATACGATCCTGCAGGCGCTGCAAAGATATGGAAAAGAGACAGGCTTAATCACAAGTCCCCCAATTCTGCACAGACAGAAAGTGTATGTGCGGGAGCACTGGGGCTTAAGCTTGGAGGACCTCACCTCTATGGCGGTGTTATGGTTGATAAACCGTTCATCGGAGATGAGAAAAGACATGCGGAAGTAAGAGATGTTGCAAGATCAAATGCACTCATGTTCATGACGGAAGCAATATCAGTGATTGTCATAGTTTTAATCATCATGATTGTTATGCTTTGAAGCATTGTCACATGTAACATATAAACTATTTGAGCCTTTGAGAACCGTCTTCGGTTACTCACCGGCAACGAAAGCAGGTGAATATGTCACACGGCGGAGATATTTACAGAAACAAAGTTAATATAGATTTTTCAATCAATCTTAATCCTCTGGGAATACTTCCGGAGATGAAAGAGGCGCTGATCAAAGCACTTGAGCGAAGCGAAGAATACCCCGATCAGAATCAGAGACTTGTGAGGGAAAAGATAGCAGATCTGGAAGGGCTTGATTTCGGCAATGTATTTGCGGGATGCGGTGCATCGGAACTTATCCCTGCCATCGTAAGAAGCCTTCGCCCGGCAAATGCTCTTATCTTTGCACCTTCCTACACGGGTTATGAGAGGGCGCTTGACGGAGCAGGTGTTGATATTCTGTATCACAACACCATGAAGGAATCCGGATTTGACCTTACTATGGAGGATACAAAGTCCATCACGGACAAAACGGATCTGGTATTTTTGTGCGATCCCATTAATCCCACCGGCAAGAATATAAAAGAAGATGTTTTTAATGAAATGATAAGGAAAGCAAACGAAGCCGGAGCAACGGTAATTCTGGATGAGAGTTTTTATTTGCTTTCGAAAGGATGCAAAGGTTCATTCAGAACCAAGAGCATAAATCTTCTCAGAAAATACGATAACCTCTATATATTAAGATCTTTTACAAAACTTTTCTGCGTGCCCGGTATCAGGGCCGGCGTAGTGCTGGGTTCACATGAAGGTATAAGGGAAATTGCAAAGCAGGTTCCCGAATGGAATCTTCCCGTCACCAGTGAGGCTGTAATCAGTACGGGCTATGACATCATGAAGAGCGGGAAGTTCCTCAAAGAAACTCTCGAAGCAGTGAAGTGCGGAAGGAAATATCTGACGAAGGAACTTAAAGGTTTCGGATTCGGAGTATACGACAGCGATACTTCCTTCGTTCTTTTTGAAGGCCCCGAAGGACTGAAGCCCAAACTTCTTGAAAAGGGAATCCTCATCAGGGAATGCGATGATTATCCCAGCCTCGGAAAAGGCTATTACAGAATTGCCGTAAGATGCAAAGAAGATAACGAAAAACTTATCGAAGCGATCGGAGAATGCCTTGTTTGAGAAATTGGGTCCTGCCGAAATTGAAAAAAGAAGTTTTGAAATAATCTCAAGTGAGCTTGAAGAGAAAGGCATTGTCCTTCCCAAAGAAAACGAACTTGTGATAAAACGCTGCATCCATACATCCGCGGATTTTGACTATGCCGAGACTCTTTCTTTTTCCGAAGGTGCGGTAGAGAAGATGAAGGAACTCATAAGGGGCGGTGCGGTTATCGTTACCGATACCAATATGGGACTTGCGGGTGTGAATAAAAAGAAGCTGGCAACATTCGGAGGTGAGGCTTTTTGCTTCATGGCTGATGAAGATGTTGCGGCTGAGGCAAAAGACAGAGGCGTGACAAGGGCTGCCGTATCCATGGAAAAGGCGGCAAAACTTGACAAAGATGTCATATTTGCGATAGGTAATGCACCCACGGCACTTATAAGACTTCATGAGATGATGGAAGAGGGGACCTATAAGCCTAAGTTTGTAATAGGTGTTCCTGTAGGTTTTGTTAATGTCGTTGCATCCAAGGAGCTTTTCCTTGATTCTGATGTTCCTTACATCATCAACAGAGGAAGAAAAGGCGGAAGTAATATTGCTGCTGCAATATGCAATGCCGTTTTATATAACATGTAAAGGCATACTTTAATGAGAAAAGGCTTTACAACGGGAAGCTGTGCCGCTGCCGCATCCAAGGCTGCCGCAATGATGCTTCTCGGAGGCACCGTGAAAAATAAAATAGAGATCACTACACCTGCGGGCATCGTCTACAGTCCCGATATCGAAGATATAACTAAAGGCGATTCCTATGTTAAGTGTGCGGTGAGAAAAGATTCCGGTGATGATCCCGATATAACAAACGGAAGTCTTGTTTATGCGAAGGTGTCTTACGCAGGTGACGGTGAATCATCCGGTGAGAAAGTATATATAGACGGCGGAGAGGGCGTGGGAGTAGTAACCCGTCCCGGACTTGACCAGCCTGTAGGAAATGCAGCTATCAATTCGGTTCCCAGAATGATGATAAGAGATGAAGTGATTCAGGTTATGGATTTCTATGACTTTGATGGTTCACTTCAGGTTGAAATATCCGTGCCGGGCGGTGAGGAAATCGCACTTAAGACTTTTAATCCCAGACTTGGAATAGAAGGCGGCATATCAATCATAGGAACAACAGGCATTGTTGAACCTATGAGTACAAAAGCCCTTCTTGATACCATCAGGGTTGAGCTGAACCAGCTCAAAGAACTGGGACTAACTGTTGCGGTTATCTCTCCCGGAAATTACGGTCTGGATTTCATGAGAGATACTTATAGCTATGATCTTGACCGCGCGGTAAAATGTTCCAACTATATCGGAGACACCATCGATATGGCTGCGGAACTCGGTTTTAAGAAGATGCTCCTGTGCGGACACATCGGAAAGCTCATCAAAGTCTCCGGCGGAATAATGAACACACATTCCAAAGAAGGGGATTGCAGAATGGAACTTATGGCCGCTGCTGCCATCAGGTGCGGAGCAGATAACAAAGTGCTTGCGAAGATCCTTGACTGTGTTGCAACGGAAGAAGCGATTGAGATCATGGTCTGCGCAGGGATAAAAGAAAAATGCTTTGAGTACATTACGGATAAGATTTCTTTTTACCTGAAAAAGAGAGCTGCGGACAGACTTGAAATTGAGTGCATGGTTTATGCAAATGCATACGGCCTTTTGGGTAAGACCCAAAACGCGGATGACTTAATGGAAGAAGCTAAGAAAGAGATCGTAGGATGATAAATTTTGTCGGAGCGGGTCCGGGGGCAACGGATCTTATAACCGTTCGCGGTATGGAACTTATCAAAAATGCAGACGTGATCATCTATGCGGGAAGCCTTGTAAATCCCGCTCTTCTTGAGTATGCGGGGGAAGACACCGAGATTCATGACAGTGCGAAGATGACTCTTGAGGAAGTTCTTGATGTGATGATCCCTGCATATGAATCCGGCAAAGAAGTCGTCAGACTTCACACGGGAGATGCAAGCATTTACGGGGCTATCAGAGAACAGATGGATGAACTTGATAAAAGAGGAATTCCCTATGCCACCTGTCCCGGTGTGAGCGCTGCATTCGGAGCAGCTGCATCGCTTAATCTTGAATACACTCTTCCCGGAATTTCACAGACACTTATCCTTACCAGGATGGAAGGGAAAACCGCGGTTCCCGAACTTGAGAAAATAGAACTGCTTGCTTCACACAAAGCATCAATGGCAATTTACCTGAGCGCCGGAATGCTTGATGAACTCAGTAAGAGACTTGTTGCCGGAGGATACGAAGAAGATACTCCCGCGGCACTTGTATATAAAGCAACATGGCCCGAAGAAAAAAAGATCGTATGCAGCCTTAAAACTCTTGCGGATGAAGGCAGGAAAGCAGGAATTACAAAGACTGCGATAGTTCTTGTGGGTGATGCGGTTAAGACTTCGAATTACGAAAGATCCAAACTGTATGATCCTACATTTACTACGGAATTCAGACAGGCAAAAACTACCGAATAAAACAAACGACAGATGATATGAAGAAACTTGCTATCTGTTTTTCGAAAAACGGAGCAAAGATAATAGAGAAGATAAATGAGGCGTGTGACGGTAAAGACATCACGCCTTTGACTGCCTATGCACTTACTTCATCAGAAGATATCCCTGAAGATTTTATCCGCGTAAATGAAGACGTCTGCAAATGGACTTCGGATAATTTTATCGAAGGCAATGCACTTATCTTCGTGGGAGCAGCAGGCATTGCAGTGAGAGCTTTGTCGGGACTCCCCAAGGATAAGCTTTCAGACTGCCCCGTGATCGTGATAGATGATGCGGGAAGTTTTGTTATTCCAATCTTGTCCGGTCATGCGGGAAGTGCAAATAAACTTGCGGAAATAATAGCATCTCTCATTGATGCGATTCCTGTTATCACAACATCCAGCGATGTGAACGATGTTTTTTCCGTGGATACATTTGCTGTTGAAAACAGACTGACCATCACAGAAAAATCAGGAATTAAAAAAGTCACTTCAAGAGCATTGGAAAATAAAAAGGTGACTCTTTCCATAAAAGACTTTCCTCCCAAGGTTCCCGTTGATGTGATCGTTGCGGATGAAACAGATGCAGAGCACCTTCTCCTTCTTAAGCCCAAGAAATATACAGTGGGTATGGGAATGAAGAAGGATAAAGATCCTTCCGAAGTTGAAGAATATTTCCTTAACACACTTAAAGAAAACAATATCGATGTAACCGATATATATGCTCTTTGCACCATTGATATCAAAGAAGATGAACCAGCAATATTAAATCTTCGTGACAAATACAGGATTCCGGTTCTTTCTTTTGATGCGGAGCTTCTTAAAAAGGCACCCGGAGAATATACCGCATCCGAGTTTGTCCGAGAGACAACGGGTGTAGATAACGTGTGTGAAAGATCCGCGGTTCTCGGTGCAGGAACGGGATGCGAACTTGTACTTAAGAAAACCGCAAAAGACGGAATGACCATCGCGATTGCAAAAAGAGCCGGTTTTAAATGTATTTAACGGAGCAGAGATATGAGTGACGGCAAAATATATGTAGTGGGAATAGGTCCCGGTAACGCGGATGATATGACCGTAAGAGCAAGACGAGTTCTTGAGGATTGTGACATCATTGCGGGATACAAAACATATATCGATCTGGTTAGGGATATATTTCCCGGTAAAGAATTTTATGAAAACGGAATGCGCGGAGAAGTTGAAAGATGCGAGAAGTGTGTCGAGTATGCTCTTTCCGGTAAAAAGGTTGCTCTTATCTGCAGCGGAGACTCCGGCGTCTACGGCATGGCATCACCGCTTTTGGAGATTGCATCCGCTAAAGATTTCAGGGAAGTTGAAGTGATCCCCGGCGTAACTGCGGCACTCAGCGGAAGTGCGGTGCTTGGTGCTCCTCTTTCTCATGATTTTTGCGTGATCAGTTTAAGCGACCTTCTCACTCCTTGGGAAGTGATTGAAAAGAGATTGATTAAAGCTGCGGAGGGAGACTTCTGCATGGCAATCTACAATCCTTCCAGCAGGAAAAGATCGGATTATCTCAAAAGAGCATGCGAGATATTGCTTACCGTTTTATCCT
The DNA here is from genome assembly GCA_017940415.1 of Lachnospiraceae bacterium. Taxonomy (GTDB): domain Bacteria; phylum Bacillota; class Clostridia; order Lachnospirales; family Lachnospiraceae; genus AC2028. The sequence goes on along the minus strand of JAGAYR010000021.1, from coordinate 64,058 downwards.
CTGAAACATCCTGCGGCTTTGTCAGGAACATCGGAAGAGACGGCGAAGAAAAGAAGGTATGTACTTTAGGACAGCTGGCCGATGAAAACGTTGATATGTTCACAACCGTTTTTGTCGGTAATTCTAAAACAAAGATCACGAACGGGATGATGGTAACTCCCAGAGGATATGATATATGACCGGATGTATTGTTTTTTCGGGAACTACAGAAGGAAGAATTTTATCGGATGCTTTATCCGCTCATGGGATAAAACATATCGTTTGCGTTGCCGGAACTTACGGTGAAGACATGATGGAAGATGATCCTGCCCGCACAGTTCACGTAGGCAGAATGGATGAGGGGCAGATGAAGGAATTCTTCTCATCAAACAAGATCACTGAGGAAGGTATCATCATCGACGCTACTCACCCATATGCATCTGAGGTTACTGCAAACATTAAGTCCGCATGTGAGGAACTTAATCTCAAATATGTAAGAGTCGTAAGAAGCGGAGATGAGTCGGCAGCTGAAGGCTTTCCTAAGTATGCGAACGCAGCTGACTGTGCAAAGGAACTTAATAAAACAGATTCAAATATTCTTCTTACTACCGGCAGTAAGGAGCTTGGAACCTATGCGGAAAATGTATCCAAGGAAGTTTTGGACAGAACCTATGTCAGAGTGCTTCCTTCAATAGAAAGCCTTGAACTTTGCGAAAAGGCAGGGATTGAAAAGTCTCACATTATTGCAATGCACGGGCCTTTCTCTGCAGAGATGAATGAGGCTCTTATCAGACAGTATTCCATTAAGCATCTGGTGACCAAGGAAAGCGGAGCAAGCGGAGGCTTTGAAGAAAAGATCCTTGCCGCACGTAACGAAGGCATCACAGCACATATCATTGAACGCCCTTCCAAAGAGGAAGGAGTCAGCGTCGAAGCAGCCCTTTCCATGATGCTTGCAGATATGGACCCGAAAATGAACATCACCATTGCCGGCCTTGGAATGGGTTCGGAAGGAAATCTGACTTTAGACGCACACATGGCAATAAAAGACAGCGATGTCATATTTGGTGCGGAGAGACTTATCGCAGGTTTTGATAAGAAAAAGTATCCCCTGTATCTGGCTAAGGATATTATCCCTGTTCTGGAATCGGAGAAGCCTCTTAGACCTGTGATTCTTTATTCCGGAGATGTTTCTTTTTACAGTGGGACCAGAAAGATGATCGCTGCTCTTAAAGATTGGAGAGAAGATATCAATATCAGAGTTCTTCCGGGAATATCGTCCATATCATACTTGGCATCAAAAATCGGTACCTCCTATGATGATGCAAAGCTTTTCAGCTTGCACGGTCATGACAGTGATGAGGATCTTGCCAAGCTCATTGATCTGATCAAATACAATTCCAAAGTTTTTACTCTTTTATCGGGAGCTAAGGATATTCATAAGATTGCGGAAGCCATGATTGCATCAGGTATTACCGGCAGCATCACAGCAGGCAATAACCTTTCTTATGATGATGAATCAGTCATTACCATGTCATCTGATGAAGCATTGGCCTACGATAATGCAGGTATCACTACTGCGTTTATATCTAATCCTGCACCCGCAAGAAAACCTTTGATAAATGTTATCAAAGACAGTGATATGATCCGCACCGATGTGCCCATGACCAAAGAATGTATCCGCCATGAAAGTATCATCAGGCTGGAACTTTGTGAAGGTGATGTGCTTTATGATGTCGGAGGAGGAACGGGCTCTGTATCAATAGAAGCCGCATCTCTTTCCCGTGATCTTAAGGTATATACTTTCGAGAAAAAGCCCGAGGCTGTAAAGCTCATAAAAGAAAACATCAAAAAAGCAGGTCTTTATAACATCGAAGTCATAGAGGGAAATGCTCCCGATACCTTTGAAGGAATCACTTCGCCGGATAAAGTTTTTATCGGTGGAAGTGAGGGAAGGCTTTCGGAAATCATCGCCAAACTGTCGGAGCGTAAAAAAGGTATTAGGTATGTTGTGAATGCGGTCAGCCTTGAGACTATTGATGAAGTGAAAAAAGTAATGAAGGATTTTGAGGCTGCGGATGAAGAAATCATTCAGATTTCCGTCAGCGGTGTCAGAAAAGCGGGGGAGCATCATCTGCTCAGCGCACAGAATCCTGTTTGGATATTCTCATTTACCATATGAACAAAACCAAAGAAATAAAAGTAAACAGATTACTCTTCGCAGGTATGACAAGCGGCAGCGGAAAAACCACACTCACCTGCGCTTTCTTAAGATGTCTTTTGAAAAGAGGATATGATCTTAAATCATATAAATGCGGCCCTGATTATATCGATCCCATGTTCCACAAAAAAGCATTCGGAATAGACAGCAGGAATCTCGATATCTTTTTTATGGGAGAAGAGCTGGTAAGAAGAACTGTTGCGAAGGCTGAAAACGGTTATGCCGTAATGGAAGGTGCCATGGGAATTTATGACGGCAACGATCCTTCCTCATCCGCAGGATCCTGTTATGAGATCGCTGCGATCACATCAACTCCCATAGTACTCGTTGTCAATGCGGGAAAGGTGGGCAGAACCGTAATCTCCATGATAAAAGGAGTTATAGGGGATGACACCGGAAGACTGATCAAAGGCATCATATTAAACAACATAAGCGAAAAGTTTTATGAGATGCTTTTTCCCATACTTGAAGAGGAACTGTCCGAATCAAGACCGGATATTAAACTGCTTGGATTTTTCCCGAAGACTAAGGGTATAGATTTTGAGAGCAGGCATCTGGGACTTAAGCTTCCCGGAGAGTCGGATGATACAAGCGATAAGATCGAAACCGCATCGAATGTTTTTGAAGAGCACGTAGATGTGTCCGAGATGATATTCATAATGGAAGATGCGCAGGAACTGGAAATCTCCGAAAGAAATGATTCCGGTTTGCAAAGTAAAGGCGAGGGCTTAACCCTTGCGGTTGCACTTGATGATGCGTTTTGTTTTTATTATCCCGATAATATCGAGATGTTTGAAGAAAGGGGAGTGAAGATAAAATACTTCTCACCTCTTAATGACAGCAAGGTTCCTGAAGATGCTGACGGAATTCTTCTGGGAGGCGGATATCCCGAGCTTTATCTTGATAAGCTTTCCGCCAATAAAGAAATGCTTGCATCCGTAAGAAATTTTATTGATGAAGGGAAACCGTCCCTTGCCGAGTGCGGCGGATTTATGTATCTTGGAAAATCCATCGAAGACGATAAAGGCAGTGTTTATGAAATGGCCGGTGCCTATGCCGGGGAGTGCAGATTCACGGGACGTCTTGTGAGATTCGGATACATGCTTATAACAGACGCTGATAGGGACGATTGCTTTTACGGAAGTGTCAGCGGTCTGAAAGGTCATGAATTCCATTATTATGATTCCAGTATGAACGGCGAAAGCTGCACTGCGAAGAAACCGTTCAGAGAAACGCAGTGGAGTTGTATGATAAACCGCAATAACGGCATCTGGGGATTTCCGCATTTTTACTATGCTTCGAAGCCTGCGTTTGTTGACAGTTTTATCGACAGGATGAAAGAGGTCCGTGATGGAAAACTCAAGTAAGTTTTTTGCAAATAAAGAATGTCAGTACTATCCCTGCCATAAGATCGAGGGCGACATGAACTGCCTTTTTTGTTTTTGCCCTCTCTATAATCTTGCCTGTCCGGGAAATTATACTATAATCGATAAAGGGGACAGGAAGATAAAGAGCTGCAAAAACTGCAACTTCCCTCATGTGCCCGGCAACTACGATAAAGTGATGGAATATCTTAAAAAGAGTAAATGAAATTTTCGATAATCGTCGTATCCCTGAACGCGGGAGAAAAACTGATAGAGACTGTAAACAACATTCTTGCTCAGAAGGATGTTGATCTTGAGATCGTCCTAAAAGACGGTCTTTCAAAGGATGGCTCCCTTGACGCTGTCAAATCACTTAATGACGCACATGTCAATATTTTCGAGATGAAGGATACCGGCATATACGACGGCATGAATCAGGGAATCACCAACGCTACGGGTGATTACTACATTTTCATGAACTGCGGCGATTTCTTTTACGACGATACAGTTCTTGCTCGTTTCAGGAAAGCGGCGGAAGAGTATGTCGCAGCAAACGGCGAGCCTTCGGAGAGCAAGCCGCTGATCCTTTACGGAAGCAGATTTGCGTCTCAGACAGGAAGTGTTGAATACATCTCACCCAAGATCACACCACTTGTTTGTTACAGGAATATTCCCTGTCATCAGGCAATTCTTTATTCCAAAGAATGTTTTTCAAAACGTCTTTTCAGACCTGAATATAAAGTGCGCGCGGATTATGAGCATTTTCTTTGGAGCGTACTTAAAAACAATACTCAGACCGTCTACGTGGAAGAGCCCGTCTGTCGTTACGAAGGCGGCGGTTATTCCGACAATCCCAAGCAGGCCAAGCGCTCTGCGGATGAGCACAAAGAGATCACGGGAATGTATCTTACCAAGTGGCAGCTTTTCTATTGCAAGCTCTACATGATCGTAACGCTCCAGCCTTTGCGCCACGCCGTTTCCACAGGCCCTCTTTCGGGGCTCTATAATTCCCTGGTAAAAAAAATCTATCACAGGGGTTAACCTTTTCGTTTTCTTTTCCGATATACAACTTGTAAGGATAACTCTGATTATTTCGCACGGAAGCAAAAACTGCCTTTCCGTGCGCTTTTTTATGAGCGTATACCGATATACTCACGGAAATGCATGACGCAGTGAACGTGACCGGGAAATGATTGTACTGCGATAAATTGCAGATTGTTGACTGAAAGTCAACATAATAAATTGTAACTGTTAATTTCCCCCGAAATCGGGTATAATAAATCGGATTGTATATATTTAAGTAAGTATCCGAAAGGGGTTTTAGTAATGGCAGCATTAGACATCGGAATCGATTTGGGAACCGCATCGGTTCTCGTATACATAAAAGGCAAGGGCGTTGTCCTCAAGGAGCCCTCAGTTGTAGCGATCGATAAGAACACCAAGAAAGTCAAAGCCATCGGCGAAGACGCAAGACTTATGCTCGGTAGAACACCTGCCAACATCGTCGCAGTCCGTCCCCTCAAGCAGGGCGTTATCTCCGACTATCAGGTAACCGAGAAAATGATGAAGTACTTCGTTCAGAAGGCTGTCGGACATAAGCTTCTCAGAAAGCCCAGGATCGCTGTTTGCGTACCTTCGGGCGTAACCGAAGTTGAGAAGAAAGCGGTTGAAGATGCAGCTTACCAGGTAGGCGCAAGAGAGACCCTCATCATCGAAGAGCCCATCGCGGCTGCAATCGGTGCGGGAATCGACATCTCCAAGCCTTGCGGAAACATGATCGTTGATATCGGCGGCGGTACCACCGACATCGCAGTCATTTCCCTCGGAAGCGCAGTTGAGAGTGCATCACTCAAAGTTGCCGGAGACGACTTCAACGACGCGATCGTTAAGTACATGAGAAAAAATCACAGCCTCAGCATCGGTGAAAGAACCGCAGAGGATGTTAAGATTAAGATCGGTACCTGCTTCAGAAGACCTGAAGTAGATAAGATGGAAGTAAAAGGAAGACACATCGTCAAGGGACTTCCCACATCCATCGAGGTTACAAGTGAAGAGATGGAAGAGGCTCTCGAAGATTCTACCAACAGCATCGTAGAAGCCATCCACTCCGTACTTGAGAGAACTCCCCCCGAACTTTCCGCAGATATCGCAGACCGCGGAATCGTTCTTACCGGAGGCGGATCACTTCTCAGAGGACTTGAAGATCTCATTACCGACAGAACCGGAATTACCTGTATGACAGCCGAAGATCCCATGACCGCAGTTGCCATCGGAACCGGTAAATACGTGGAGTTCATTTCAACATTCAGAAGTTCTATAGAGTAAACCAAAACGATAAATTGATGACATCGGTACCCGGCGTCACTCGGAGAATAATCTATGGTTAAAGGACTGTACACAGCTTATACGGGAATGATCAACGAGCAGAATCGTATGGACGTTCTCAGTAATAATATGGCTAACGTAACCACCGTCGGATATAAAAAAGAAGGTGCGACCAGCCAGTCCTTTGATCAGGTTCTCGATCTTAAGATCAAAGATTCAACCGTAGGTTATAACCTGGCTACAAGAGAAGGTTACACAAGCCGCGGCGTTAAGATCGGAGAAAACTACACCGATTGGTCCCAGGGTTCTTTCAGAATTACAGGCAACACCTACGATCTTGCTCTTGGCGGAAACGGATTCTTCGCAATAGAATTCACAAACAAAGCGGGCGAGACCAGTACCAAGTATTCGAGAGCGGGTGAGTTCCAGCTGGACAATGCCGGCAACATCGTAACTCACGAAGGCGACTATCTTCTCGACGTAAACGGAAAGCACATCAAAGTAGATCCGTTAAAAGAAACCACCATCGACAGAGCTGGAAATGTTATTCAGGACGGCAAGACCATTGCTCAGATACAGATCGCTGATTTCAAAGATTACGATTATCTGAAAAAATACGGAGAGACTTATTGGGAGCCCATTCAGGGTGCGGAGATGCAAAGTGCCGACGGTCAGATCTACAGCGGATATCTTGAGGCATCAAATGTTTCAACCGTAACCGAGATGGTCAACCTCATCACTATCTCAAGACAGTATGAGAGTAACCAGAAGATCATTCAGACAATAGACTCAACACTCGAAACTGCAGTAACCAGGATCGGTAAAGTATAAAGTTTAGAAGGAGGAAAACATGGTCAGAAGTTTATGGACAGGCGCAACCGGAATGCTCGCACAGCAGACCAGCCTTGACAATATCGCCAACAACCTTGCTAACGTCAATACCACCGGATTCAAATCCCAGAGCATTGAGTTCAAGAACCTTCTTTATCAGACAATACAGACCAAGACCACTTCCGCCAACGGTGACACCAAGCCCGGCAGTGCACAGGTAGGTCTCGGAACAAGAGTTTCATCTCTTAACACCAGCTTTACACAGGGTGCTTTCTTTGCTTCCGAAAGCGATACCGCATTTGCTATTTCCGGTAACGGCTTCTACGGAATCAAAGGTGCCGACGGAAATACCTACTACACCAGAAACGGTAACTTCGGATGGACTCTTGCATCAAACGGTGGCAACATGCTTGCTACATCGGACGGAAATCCCGTTCTCGATACCAATGGAAAACCCATTATTCTTGATTCAAAATACACCACCAGTCTTATCACCGTAACCAAGGACGGCGAAATCTGCTATCCCGATGACAAGAACAATCCCAAGTCGCTGGGCATCAGGATCGGACTGTGGCAGTTCAATAACCCCAACGGTCTTTTCCGCGAAGGCGATACTCTTTTCAAAGAGACCGCAGCAAGCGGAAGAGCAATCAACGAATATAACAACAATAATCTTCAGAAGAGTACCATTAACCAGGGTTATCTCGAAGGTTCCAACGTACAGGTTGCCGATGAGATGGTCAACATGATCACAACCCAGAGAGCTTACGAGCTCAACTCCAAAGTAATCACCACTTCCGACACCATGCTTGAAGAGGCTAATAACCTGAGGAGATAATAAATGGATATTTCCAATATTTCTTCACTTACAGATTACTATACTTCCGTCACCGGACAGACTCAGGCAACTGAGCTTGCAAATTCACTTTCAAACAAAGCGGAAAATGCGAGCAGCGATGATGAACTTCTTTCCGTATGCAAACAATTTGAGAGTTATCTTCTCGAGCAGGTTTTCAAGCATATGGATAAGACTGTTATCCGAAACGGAGATGATTCCAAGGATGCAGCTACGGAGAATCTTGTAGATTTCTTCAAAGGCGAGACTATCCAGGAACTTGCGAAGCAGTCCACCGAAAAAGACGGCCTCGGACTTGCTCAGCAGCTTTACGAGCAGCTTCGCCGAAACTATGGCCTTGATCCCAATTCAATTCCCGCAGATCAGGTGGCCTACATCAAACCTAAAAACAACTAAACTATTCCATATATGTGGTACCCCCGACGAGCTTCGCGCCGCCGGGGGTATTACTATTTACACATCTTTTCGGCCGTGGCGACTTGTCGGGCTAATAAATCCTCAGAAACTTCCACTTTATTAGCCTTTTCTGTGGGATATGGCAGTGGCTTGAAGTGGTGGGGCTAAAAAAATCAAGAAAAACGCGGAAATTATAGCCTTTTTGGTGTGTAAATTAGCTTCTGAGGAAGCTGGGGGCTAAAAAAATCGAGATAAAAGCCAAAATTATAGCCTTTTCTAGGGAAAACATGGATTTAGATGTGGTCAGGGGCTAAAAAACTCGCGAAAAACGGCAAAATTATAGCCTTTTTGAGGTGGAAAGAAGCTTCTGAGGAAGTCAGGGGCTAAAAAAGTGCCGAAAAACGGCAAAATTATAGCCTTTTTGAGTGAAGAACCGGTTTCTGAGGAGGTTTGGGGCTATAAAAAGCTCATAAATGAGCGAAATTATAGCCTGCCCGAGGTAAAAGACCGTCTTTTGAGGGGGCCATTCTCATGCGGGGGAGAAAGAGGGAATTAAAGTAGGTTTAATATAACCTTAATTTGTCTTATTGCCCTCTTAGTGATATCCTAGACAGGTAGTGAACTTGTCTTACTTCGCGCATTCCGCGCATATGGTTTGAAGCCTTCTGCTTCGGACTGAAAGATTCGGAGAACAGTTTCAGACTTTGCATGAGGAGTATTTAGTTTGGATTTTTCGCAGGAAGAAAATGTTTTAAAAGGCTATGTCGATAAAGTCTTTTTTGAGAAACATGAGAACGGCTATAAAGCCCTCTCTCTTATTTGCGACGGATCCGATGAGACGGTAGTGGGTAAGATGCCCGACGTATCAAAAGGCGACACCATCGAAGTTACCGGCTCGTACGTGGACCATCCCAAATTCGGAATTCAGTTCAAGGCCGAGTCCTACAAGATTATTCCTCCCGCGGATTCTCAGGCAATGGAGAGATATCTTGCATCGGGCGCTGTATCCGGCGTGGGCGAAAAGCTGGCTTCCAAGATCGTAAGCAAATTCGGGGACGACACCTTTAGGATCATAGAAGAGGAACCCGAGCGCCTTGCGGAGATCAAAGGCATCAGTAAGAGAAAAGCCATGGAGATAGCGGTCGCAATGGAGGAAAAAAGAGACCTCCGCGATGCCATGGTAGCCATGAGCGGTCTGGGTATCACCCAGAGCATGGCGGTTAAGATATATGACAACTACGGTCCCGATTACATTACCGTGATCAAGACCAACCCTTATAAACTTGCGGAGGATGTGAGAGGCATCGGATTTAAGACTGCCGATGATATCGCATCCAAACTGGGAATGGATCCGGGAAGCGCCGAAAGATGCATGGCGGGAATAACCTATGCTTTGACGGAAAGCGCTTCGGAAGGCCATTGCTATCTTCCCAAAGAAATACTTATAGACTACACAAAGCAGCTTCTGGGGCCCGAACACGGAAGTGTGGAATCCGCACTGGAAGAGCTTATCCACGCCGGAAAACTCAAGACCGATAAGGATAAGATCTATCTTCCCGCTTTTTATTTCGCCGAGCTTTCCTGTGCCAGGATGCTTGCTGAGAAGAATATCCCCATGATGAAAGATCTCCCCGGACTTGATGAGAAGATCGAAAGGGATATCGTTAAGATTGCAGAGGGCAATGCCATGCAGACGGACCCTCTCCAGGTAAACGCGGTAAAAGAGTGCATCAAAAACGGACTCTTTATTCTGACCGGAGGTCCCGGAACAGGTAAGACCACCACCATCAACATGATCATCGGCTACTTCATGAACCAGGGGCTGGAGATCCTTCTTGCGGCACCCACGGGACGAGCTGCCAAGAGGATGACGGAGGCTACCGGATACGAGGCTACCACCATTCACAGACTCCTCGGGGTGACTTCCATGGCTGATGAGTCGGGGCAGTCCGTAATCTTCCAAAAGAACGCGGAAGACCCTCTGGAAGCGGATGTTATCATAATTGACGAATTGTCAATGGTTGACATAATGCTGTTCAAAGCCCTTTTATCGGCGGTTCCCATATCCTCGAGACTGATACTTGTGGGTGATGCCTCACAGCTTCCCAGCGTCGGTCCAGGATGCGTCTTAAATGATATTTGTTCCTGTCCTGCTTTCCCCATGGTAAAGCTTGAGAAAATCTTCAGACAGGACGAGACCAGTAATATAGTCATCAACGCCCACAAGATCGACAAGGGTGAACATATAGAACTTTCATCTTCCATAAGGGATTTTATTTTCCTGGAAAGAGATGATTCAAATGTGATCAAACAGACCATCGGATGGATGATCTCGGATAAACTGCCTGCATATATTCATTGCAGTAAATTTGATATCCAGGTGCTCACCCCCATGAAAAAGGGTGCGCTGGGCGCTTATGAATTAAACAGATTCCTGCAGCAGATCCTGAACCCTCCCGCTCAGACCAAAGCAGAGTATATCTACGGAGATACTCTTTACCGCGAGGGCGACAAGGTAATGCAGACCAAGAACGATTACAAACTTGAGTGGACTACGGACGAAAGGCTTGAGTCTCTTCAGAGGGCCGGAACGGGAGTTTTTAACGGAGACCTGGGCCGCATCAGAAGGATAGATGAAGCTGCCAGAACAATGACGGTGCTTTTCGATGACGGAAGAGTAGCGAAGTATTCTTTTTCCGAACTGGATGAACTGGACCTTTCATATGCCATGACCATCCATAAGTCCCAGGGAAGCGAATATCCCGCGGTCATCATTCCCGTTCTCGATCCGCCCATGCCGCTGGTTTACAGGAACCTGCTTTATACCGGTATCACCAGGGCCAAGTCCTGCGTGGTGCTTCTCGGAAGTTCACAGACCATTCACCGTATGACCGATACGAGAGGTTCGAATGACAGATACACTTCTTTTGCTGAAAGACTCATTGAAGCGTGCGGCCGCTAAGGCGGTAGACCTTGTTTATCCCGCAAGATGTCCCGTGTGTGATAATGCCGCGCCTTACGGAGAAAAGATATGCCTTGACTGCTTGAGATCCTTAAAGGCGCTCAGATATCCATGGTGTGAAAAATGCGGGAAAAAGCTTAATTTCGGCGAGGGAATATGCGGTGACTGCAAGCGAAACGAGCATTCTTTTGTAAGATGCAGGAGTGTGTTCGAATATCCCTGCATAAGCAATCCGGTCTACAGGTTCAAATACCTGGGTCGGCGTGAATATGCCGCTTTTTTCGCCGAAAGCTCGGTTAAGATACTCGGGGATTACCTGGCCATGACAAAGCCTGACGCCATAGTCTGCGTCCCTCTCTCCAAAAAGAAAATGCTGAAAAGAGGCTACAATCAGGCTGAAGACTACGCAGGCGAGGTCTCAAAACTGACAAATATACCCTTTTATCCGGGAGCTTTGAAAAGGGTCAGAAATACCGCTCCCATGAAGCTTTTGAGCCCCGCGGAGCGTCAAAAAAATCTCAAAAATGCTTTCAAGAGCGGGCAAAGTGTAGTAAAATCAAAGCGTATATTATTGATAGATGATATATATACAACAGGTGCCACAACTGATGCCTGTGCCAAAGTACTTCTTGAGGCGGGAGCCGAGAGCGTGTACTGCATGACACTGGCGTCCGGAGCCGGGATATAGGAATAATATTTACGGAGGTGGATCTTTAATGAACGTACGAAATTGTAAGAACTGCGGAAAGCTCTTCAATTATATCGCAGGACCGCCTATCTGCCCTCTTTGCAGGGAGCAGACCGAAGCTAAATTCCAGGAAGTAAAAGAATACATCAGAGAGCACAAGGGTGTAGGTATCAGCGAAGTATCCGAAGCCTGCGGAGTAGATCCGGGTCAGATCCGTCAGTGGCTCAGAGATGACAGACTTGAAGTTACCGAAGATTCCGCTCTTATGCTCAATTGTGAAAGCTGCGGAGCACCTATCAGATCCGGAAGATATTGTGACAGATGTAAGGCCAGCGTAACCAACGGCCTTAACAGTATTATCAATGCACATAAAGCTGCAACGCAGCAGGTCAGGAAAGATCTTAAGGAAAATCTCAAGGAAAATCCGAAGATGCGTTTCCTCGACAAATGATCTTGATTTAAACATACGGTCACCTGTCATATCAGTCCTTTTGGGACTTGGAATAGGGCAGGTGACTGATTGTGTGTATGGGAATGTGGTTTAAAAATGCTTAATGAAGACAGAGTCATACTTATGACGAGAATGGCCGCTTATGAGGCCGGTGAAGGAAAGAAGCATATGAACGTCGTCAGATTTTTCAAAGGCGACTATATAGCAGTCGGCATCCTCAAGGGAATCGTCTGCGCTACTTTGTCATATGCGCTCATTCTCGGATTGTATATCTACTACAATTTCGAGACATTTATGGCAAGCATGTACGACATAGACATACTTGATTTTGCAAGGAACATCATGATCAGATATCTGTGGTTCACCGGTATCTACGTGATGATCACATATGTAGTCTGCACCATCAAATACAACGCCTCCAGAAGGAGCCTCAAGAAGTATTTCAGGAATCTTAAGGTCCTCAGACGTATGTATGATAAACAGTAAGACAGTAAGGAAATGTTATGACTAAGCTTTTAGAGATCAGAGATAATATCAAGTTGTTTTTTACCAAGTATGATGTTTTTGCAATACCCGTTGTAAAGTTCCTGCTTGCATTCATCATGATGCTCATGATAAACGGAAAACTCGGTTACATGAGCAAGCTGAACAATGTCGGCATTGTACTTATCGTAGCTCTTGCGGCTTCTTTTCTCCCCACGGGAGCAATACTTTTATTCGGAGCTTTAGTTTCGATGGCACATGTATTCGCGCTCTCACCCGAGATTGCGATCATCATTGCAGTGATCTACATGCTGGTGTATCTCATTTATCTGAGATTTACTCCTTCCGAATCACTTTGCATAGTCATCACTCCCATGCTCTTTGTGCTTAAGATTCCCTACGTGATCCCCGTAGTCATGGGACTTATCGGAGGCCCCGCTTCGGCACTTTCCGTCGTATGCGGTGTCATCGTTTATTTTGCGCTTAACACCGTAACCACCAATGCTGCCAATGTATCCGGAAACATCTCGGATCTGATGGGCGAGATCAGACTCATCATTGATTCCCTTCTCGGAAACAAGCAGATGCTGGTTCTTATACTTGCATTTGCCATCACCACAATCGTTGTCTATGTGATCAGGAGACTTCCCATCGAGCACTGCTGGACCATCGCAATGCTTTCCGGAGCAGCTCTCTGCCTCATCATCGTTCTTGTAGGCGGCGTTGTTAAATCCGCAGGTTTTAATATCTTCGGTGTATTCATCGGATGTATCCTGGCGGTAGGTGCAGGCAAGGTTCTGGAATTCTTCAAATTCTGCGTGGATTATACGCGAACGGAACGCGTGCAGTTTGAAGACGACGAATATTATTACTACGTAAAAGCAGTACCTAAGATGAGCGTTGCCGCTCCCGAGAGAAGAGTCAAGAACATCAACCGTTCTCACAAGACTCATACAAGCGCAAGCCGTGAACCCTTAGCAGGTGAGTTCACCGAAGAATTTGACACAGATTATCTCACCGCTCCCATTCCCGGAGAAGAGAAAAAGAAATAAACCAAAGTTTTAAGAAGGCTGACGGATGACATTTTTAAATGACACAATGGAATATCTGAACAGCTTCGTGACCTACATGGGTACGATCGAGTGGCAGGATTATACCGAGATCATAATCATTGCCGTTCTTTTGTACTACATGATCAAGTGGATTCACCAGAGCAGAGCATGGTCCCTCTTAAAGGGCCTCTTTGTGATCATCATCTTTATCTGCCTCGCAAAGCTCTTTCACATGGATACCATTCTCTGGCTCGCCAGCAACATTCTCCAGTTTGCGGTCATCGCACTGATCGTTGTTCTTCAGCCCGAGCTCAGAAAAGCTCTCGAGTCACTGGGAAAGACCAATGTCATCGGAGGAATGTTTGATTTCGGACAGAAGCCCGCGGAGGAGATTCTTTCCAGAAAGAGCATTGATGAGATCGTAAGAGCATGCTTCCAGATGGGCAGGGTAAGAACCGGAGCACTTATCGTTATCGAGAACAAAGAGTCCGTATCCAGGATTGATGAGACCGGTATCAAAGTTGATGCGGACATCACAAACCAGCTCCTTATCAATATATTTGAAAAGAATACGCCTCTTCATGACGGCGCAGTAACCATAAGAAACAACCGTATTTCAGCGGCTACATGTTATCTGCCTCTTACCCAGTCACAGACCATATCCAAGGAACTGGGAACAAGACACAGAGCGGGGCTTGGAATGTCCGAAGAATATGATGCGGTGATCATCATCGTATCCGAGGAGACCGGAAGAGTATCCGCAGCTCACGAAGGACAGCTTGAGAGAAACCTGGGCGAAGAAGCCCTTAAAAATTACATCATTTCCGAACTCGGACTTTTCGCTGAAGAAGGAAATGAGGATGCAAGCAAAAAATGGAGGCGCAGAAAATGATGAAAACATTAAAACGCCTCGGAAATATAATCACAAACAATTTCGGACTGAAGCTTTTGTCGGTGGCACTGGCATTCGTTCTCTGGGTCATCGTAGCCCAGATCTCCAACCCTGTTGGAACGGTTTCTTTTTCCAACGTAAGAGTAACCCTTATCAATGCAGAACAGCTTGAGGCACAGGGTAAGGTATATCAGATACTGGATCAGACGGACGTTGTCAAAGTAACCGTGAGGGCTCCCGAATCCGTTATCAGCACATTGTCCGCATCAGATATATCTGCGGTTGCCGATCTGTCCGAGATAAATGAGGACGGTACCGTTCCCATCACCTATTCCCTCGACAGAGCGGAGAGAATAATCGCAGATCATGACGAACTTCTCATAAGCGTTGATGATAAGAAGACCAAATATGTAAATATACAGTATCAGCTTATCGGAGAGGTGGGAGAAGGCTGCGTACAGGGCGGAGTTAAGCTTGCAAGAAACAGACTTGAGATATCAGGTCCCGCTTCCGCTGTGGACAGGATCGCATATGCTCTTGTTACCATAGATCTGGACGGTGCCATAAAGACCATATCCGCAGACATGGAGATTTACCTCTATGATGCTACCGGAAACAGAATTGAGAATGAGCTGATCGTTAAGCAGACCGATTATGTGACCACCACCGTTACGGTTCTTTCCACCAAGAGAGTTCCTATTTACGCATCGGTTACCGGCGACCCTTCAGTGGGTTATATTTATACCGGCGATCTGTCCGTTGATCCCGAGGTTATCACAATAGCGGGCGACACCAGCGTTCTTAACGGAATCACAAGTATCGATATAACCGATCCCGTTGATATAGGATCCGCAAGAAACGATATAACGGCAACTTATGATCTGACCAGATATCTTCCCAGCGGAGTCGAATTCGAAGACAAGAGTTTTGACGGTGAAATATCCGTTACGGCATACATCGAGAAGATGCTTGAGAAGAACCTGACCATATCACCCGAAGCACTTCTCCTTCACGACATCCCTGAAGGATTCAACGCGGAGATCGTGGGAACCGAGGATATAAATGTCAGACTGGTAGGTCTTGAAACAGAGCTCAATGCGGTGAGCAATGAATCTCTCACCGGAATCGTCGAGATAGATTCTTATCTCACCGCAAATAATATTACGGACATAACTGACGGAGATATCGTTACCATACCCGTCAAATTCAATCTGAGCGATCATGTAAATGCTGATGCAGTTTATGTAAGAGTTCAGCTGACCCTCGTTGAAGAAGATGTCTGAAGCTAAGGAGAACGGAAATGTCCAGAATGTTTGGAACTGACGGAGTAAGAGGAATCGCCAACGAAGAACTTACTCTCGATCTTGCAATGAAACTCGGCCAGGCAGGTGCTTATGTCCTGACCAAACAGCAGAACCACAAGCCCACCATCATGGTAGGCTGCGATACCAGAATCTCGGGAGATATGCTCGCATCCGCACTTATGGCAGGTGCCTGCAGCGTCGGAGCTAACTGTATCTATGTTGGTGTCATCCCCACTCCTGCGGTTGCTTATCTTACCCGCAAGTACATGGCAGATGCCGGAGTAGTTATCTCCGCATCACACAATCCCGTAGAGTTTAACGGTATCAAATTCTTCGATGCTGACGGATTCAAACTTCCCGATGCACTTGAAGATGAGATCGAAGATCAGATCAAGAGAAATATGGAGGACATTCAGTTCCCCATCGGATCCGGAGTCGGTAAGATCAAGGTTCGTACCGATGCAAGGGAAGAATATATCAATCACGCTGTAAGAAGCGTACCCGTTAACTTGAGCGGACTTAAGATCGTAGCTGACTGCGCAGAGGGTGCATCGCATTACACCTCCATCGAAGCTCTCAGAAAAGCGGGTGCAAATGTTATCGCAATCCACAATCATCCCGATGGGACCAACATCAACGCAAACTGCGGATCGACCCACATGGAAGAACTCTGTGCAAGAGTCGTTTACGAGAAGGCTGATGTGGGACTTGCTTTCGACGGAGATGCGGACAGACTTCTTGCTGTTGATGAGAACGGTAAAGTTGTTGACGGCGACCAGATCATGGCAATCGTCGGATGCAGCATGAAGAAAGAGGGAACTCTCAAAAAAGACACCATTGTCGCTACCGTAATGAGTAATCTGGGATTCTCGCTCAGCTGTGAAAAGAACGGCATCAATCTGGAGAGAACCGCAGTAGGCGACAGGTATGTTATGGAGAAGATGAAAGAGATCGGTGCATCTCTCGGAGGAGAGCAGTCCGGTCACATTATCTTCCTTGATGAAAACACTACCGGTGACGGACTTTTATCCGCACTTCACCTTCTCAAGGTTATGGTAGATTCCGGAAAGAAGCTTTCCGAACTTGCAACAGTTATGGAGGTTCTTCCTCAGGCACTTGTGGGTGCTAAGGTTGCAAATCATAAGAAGGATAAGTACCTTGAATATCCCGAGATCGCAGATGCGATCAAGAAGCTTGAAGAGAAGTTTGCGGGCGAGGGAAGAGTTCTTATAAGACCCTCCGGAACAGAGCCTTTGGTAAGGGTTATGATCGAGGGAAAGGATCAGAATATGATCCGCGAGGAAGCTGAAAAACTGGCTAATCTCATACAGGACAGGATGTTCTAAAATATTGTTTTTATCATGGTAATCTGTTATTATCATGTATAGAAGATAAGCCTGTTACATGGACGGCAGCAGGCGTGTCTAATAAGACTAGGAAAGGCATTCGAAAATGGTATCTCAGAAGGTTTTGATCAAAAATCCTACAGGACTTCATTTGAGACCCGCCGGTATTCTTTGCAAGGAAGCAATGCAGTACAAGTCGCTGATAACATTCAGATTCGGTGATGACAATACAGCCAATGCCAAGTCCGTTCTTTCAGTTCTCGGAGCGTGCATCAAGTGCGGTGACGAGATAGAATTCGTCTGTGAGGGCGAGGATGAGGATAAGGCTCTTGAAGCTCTTGTTGCAGTTGTAGAGAGCGGTTTGGGGGAATAGTCCTAAATAGAAGATTTTTCAGCGGAGCGCACAGCTCCGCTGTTTTTATGTCCGTTTATATGCTATAATGTATCGGAATATGTAATGAATTCTATGCGGAGGCGAAATGTCAGAACTTACCGTAATTGTACCCTGCAAAAATGAAGAGGAAGCAATCCCTCTTTTCTATAAAGAACTTGTTGCTCAGACTGCTTTTCTTGAGAAAAGAGGTACTGAGCTTAAGCTTATATTCATTGATGACGGTTCAGATGACAAGACCGTTGAGGTGGTAAGAGGACTTCATGACAGTGACCCCAGAGTACACATGATCTCTTTTTCCAGGAATTTCGGTAAGGAAGCTGCCATGTATGCGGGCCTCAGAGCTGCTGCGGATTCGGACTATGCGGTTATCATGGATGCGGATCTTCAGGATCCCCCTTCACTTCTCGAAGAGATGTTTTCATACATCGATCAGGGGTATGATTCCGTTGCCACAAGGCGCGTTACCAGAAAGGGCGAGCCTCCGATCAGAAGCTTTTTCGCAAGACGTTTTTATAAAGTAATGAAAAAACTCTCCGACACCGAGATCATGGACGGAGCAAGAGATTACAGACTGATGACAAATCAGTTTATTTCAGCTGTCCTTTCCATGACAGAGTACAACCGTTTTACCAAGGGTATATTCGGATGGGTCGGATATGAGACCAAGTGGATCGATTTCGAGAATGTTGACAGAAGCGCCGGCAAGACCAAGTGGAACTTCTGGGGACTTGTATTGTATTCTCTCGAAGGCATCACCGCATTCTCCACCAAGCCTCTCGTACTCAGTTCACTGATAGGCATAATTCTGTGCTTTATTTCATTTGTAATGATCCTGTTTATTATCGTCAGATGGCTGATCTTCAGAGATCCTGTTGCGGGATGGCCCAGCCTTATGACGGTTATTGTATTTGTGGGCGGCTTGCAGTTCTTCTGTACCGGCATCCTGGGACAGTATATTGCCAAGGCATACCTTGAGGTGAAGGAACGTCCTCTTTATCTTAAGAATGAGAAAAACTGCTTCTGACAAGGATATTTGGAATGGCAAAAACGGTTCTGCTTGTTCTTTTTTTGATAATTGTTGCATTTTTTTCGGGGCGTACCCTGATGCTTTTTTCCGCTCTTTTTTCCAAAAAGAAAGCGGATATCTTTTCATCTTTTTGCGCAGGCTCTTTAGCAGTCCTGTGCGTTTCTTTTGTTTCCCATTTTCTTACGATAATGCGTAGCGGACCTGTAGCAGATGAAAAAAAGCTCGCAGGCATCATCATGGTAGTCTTGATGACCGTATCTTATTTTGCATTTGTGGTTCTCACCGTGATCATGGGTAAGGCTAAGGGAGATAAGAAGAAGGAAAAGAAAACATTACCCGCAGGTGTGAAGGCGATCATCTGCATCGCAGCATTGGCGGTTTTGGCCGGCGTTATCACGGTAGCATTCGGACTTCGCGTTAATACAACCGGCGATGAAACGCTTGAAACGGTAAGAACATTTCTCAAGGGAAATGTGATGTATACCTTAGATCCTTTGACGGGAAAGCCCTACGCGGAAGGCGTTCCCATGAGATACAAGATCCTTTGCCTTCCCGGATTGTATTCCGTTATGGCCTCTGCTTTCGGAACCGCACCCGAGGTTATTCTATATAACATCATGCCCGCATTTTGGTTTGTATCCGGACTGTGCGCCATGCTTTCTCTGTCGAAGAGCCTCTTCTCCGAAAAAGAAAACGAAGCTTTCAAGCGCTCGGTATTCATGCTTTCCGTGATCCTCTTTGTTTTTGCATCGGACCTTTCATCCTATGCGCAGGGATTTGCGGTGCTTTCACAGATGTGGACGGGACCGGCCATAAGAATCTGGGTTTTGATCCCTTTTATGCTGTATCTTCTCTTTGAGAAAAAATATTTCTTAGCGATTCTTCCCGTATTATGCGAAGCGCTTATTTGCAGGACTCAGTACGGAATCGGATTTTGTGCATGTATCTATGCGATGTTTATCATCTGCATGATCGCGGTAAGGAGGGTGAAATGCTTAAAGGCCTCCTGATCGATTGCATAGCACATTACAGAGAATGCATTATCCTGAACGCGTCTCTTTTCGTATCCGGCATAGCTGCCATAGCGCTGCTTAAGAAGACCGGCAGGAAGACGGATGATCGCATAAAGGCACTTCTTTTACTTGCTGCGGTTTCTTTTGCGATGCTGATGATCCCTGTCAGTGCTTCGATAATCCGCATTGTTTTCGGAACATATTACGACGTTCCCGATATCTGGGGAATAATTCCTCTGATTCCTCTGGGAGCTGTGTGCATGTCTGACATGGCGGGTGAATATGTTTCCGATATTCGTAAGATGAAAAAGAGTACCATCATCACAGGCTGCGCACTTATAGCGGGAGCGGTACTTTTGTGCGGCTCTCTGGGAACCGGCGCAGAACAGGGACAGGGCCGCTTTGAAAATGCGTCTGTCTCCGAGCGTGAAGTTGCCGAATTTATCTGCACTCATTATGAAGGTAATACGGTTTTGGCAAATGATGATATAACCGCATGCATTCACGCAATAAGTGCGGATGTCACAACTCTCTACGGAAGAGATATGTGGGACGGAAGACTTACCAAGAACCGTTACGGTACTTACCCTGCGGAGGTAAGACAGCTTCGTGACGATCTTCTGGATATGGCGGATAATAAATTCCATCTGGCTGCGGAAGTGGTGGAAGATGCTTTTGCAATGGGAGCGGGAATCGTGGTGGTTCCCGGAGAATGCGATCCTGCATTAATAGAAAGCGCGGGCTTTTCCTGCGAGGAATTTACCGCTTCAAACGGTGAGAGATTTTATCTGATACACGGAGGTATTCTATGATCAGTGTAGTAATACCTGTTTACAATCTTGAAAAATATATAGAGTATACCCTTGATTCCGTACTTGCCCAGAACATCTCCGACATAGAGATCATTCTGGTCGATGACATGAGTACGGACAATTCGGTTGCCGCTATCAATAAATATAAGGCACGCCACATCGAAGCACCTATCAGACTTATCGAGCCCGGTAAGAAGCTTAAGGCACACGGCGCAAGGAACTTAGGTATCAGGGAAAGCGGCGGAAGATACATCGCATTTCTGGACGGAGACGATCTCTGGATGGAGGGAAAGCTGGAAAAACAGCTGAAACTCATGGAAGAGAAGAAGTGCGGCTTCTGCTACACCGGATATGAATTTGCGGACAAGGATGCCAATCCCATGGGCAAGGTGGTAAAGGTTCCTTCCAAGATCAGTTACAGAAAGGCACTTTGCAATACCACGATATTTACTTCCACGGTTATTTTCGATACCGAGATCGTACCCAAGGAAGAACTGGTTTTCCCCGATATCAAATCCGAGGATACCGCCCTTTGGTTTAAGCTTCTCCGCAAGGGATACAAGGCCTGCGGCGTAACCGAGAACCTGGTGCTTTACAGAAGAATCGGTAATTCTCTTTCATCGGATAAGTCGGATTCCGCAAGACGTATCTGGAACCTGTATCGTCAGTCGGAAAAGCTGCCCTTTATATACAGCTGCTTTTGCTTTATAGGCTGGGGATTTAACGCAGTAAAAAGAAGAATATAGGTGACAAAAGTGAAGCGCCCCCGCTGTCACAGTATGTTATAATAAATTAGTTATGGATAAGCCATTAGTGAGCATCGTAATACCTGTGTACAACGCCGCGAAGTATCTCGAGCGGTCCATTGGCAGTGTCCGCAAACAGACCTATGAAAATCTTGAGGTCATTTGCGTAGACGACGGCTCCAAGGATGAATCCCTGCAGATGCTTAAGGGCTATGCCGCAGAGGATCCCGGGATCAAGGTTATATCCAAAGAAAACGGCGGATCGTCCTCTGCAAGAAACGCGGGACTTAAAGTTGCAACCGGTAAGTATATAGGCTTCATCGATGCGGATGACTATATCGAAACAGATATGTATATGAACCTGGTGTCCGCTCTTGAGAACGACTTTGACGCGGATGCGGCCCAGATACTTTCCTGCGAGGAAGATGAAGAAGGCAAAGTTATAAAAGCTTTCGGCGAGGGATTTGACGAATCGGTTTCTTTTTCCGGAAGGGAATTTTTCAGAAGCCTTTTGCTCCACAGGGGAGACAGCTCGTTTTGTACGAAACTTTTCAGGAAGGATTTCTTCGAAGGGTTTTCTTTTTCCGAGGGAAGGCTGAATGAGGATTTCGAGCTTCTGGTAAATATGAGTTCTTCCATCAGAAAGCTGCTTATTGTAAGAAAGCCGGGATATCACATAATCCTGCGGGGCCAGAGTAATACAAGAGGCACTTATAAGCAGAGCTTCTACGAGAACGTGATGGAAAACGCGGATAAGATGCTGGAACTTACGGAAAGAAAATTTCCTGAGTACAAAGAGGACGCGATCCATTTTTATCTGATGCAGGCCATGTGGTTTCTTCTCCACATACCGGCTGATGAAATGAATAAAGACAATATTCTTTACACTTCGGTCATGAAGAAGGTAAAGTCATTCAAAGGGAATATCCTGAAGGATAAGTACCTGACGGGAAAGCATAAGAGAAACCTGATACTCTTTGCGTTTTTCCCCGCAAAGCTTGTTAAGAAGATCCACGAAAGAATAAAGAAATAAAATGATCATCAACGACGAACATTACAGAAAAGACCAAATACTGGAGAGTACCAAGAGACTTATCAACCTGATGCTCTGTATGGGATGTATAGGACTGGAGATAGCAATCTTCGGTCTTCATTGGTATTTCCATTTCCAGCACAGTGTTGTTGAACCTCTGAGAAATTTCTGGTTCAAGGGTCACGTTCTCGAGATAGCTGTTTACGGCGTCATTCTCCTGATGTTCTCCAACATGTACGGCGGAATGAGACTGGGATATCTTAAAAATTCCGAGATTGTTTTTTCACAGCTTTTTGCAACGCTCCTTGCGGGAATCCTTATATACGGTGAGCTTTCCCTCATGGCGTTTCAGCTTTTCCGCCTGCCCTATTTCATATACATGGGCTTTGAACAGTTCCTGGTTGTAGTCATTTATATTCCCATAGCGAATAAGATCTACAGGCATCTTTTCCCGCCCAGAAAACTTCTCATGATCTACGGAAGCAAACAGCCCGATATGCTGACCGAGAAGTTCGAGACCAGAAAAGACAAGTACAAGATTACCGACCGTATTGAAGTTGAACAGGGATACGATGTGGTTGTTAAGAGAATAGAAGAGGATTTCTCCACCGGTAAATGTAACGCGGTTGTCATCGGAGATATCACTGTTGATGAGAGAAAACAGATCGTTAAATACTGCTACGGCAACTCCATCAGATTTTATCTTTTCCCCAAGATCGGCGATGTAATACTGACGGGTGCAGAGGAACTTCACGTATTTGATTCTCCCATCCTTCTTACCAGAGAGTATTCACTTACCATCGAAGAGAGAGTTATCAAGCGTACCATTGATATCGTATTCTCACTGATACTTATCATTCTGACTTCGCCTCTTATGCTTCTTACTGCACTTGCGGTCAAGCTCTATGATCGAGGCCCCGTGCTTTATAAGCAGGTCAGATGTACAAGAAATGCCAAGGAGTTCAAGATCTACAAATTCAGATCCATGAGAGTGGATGCGGAGAGTGACGGTGTTGCAAGACTTGCAAGCAAGGGCGATTCCAGAATTACTCCCGTCGGTAAATTCATCAGAAAGTGCAGACTTGATGAACTTCCCCAGCTCTTCAATATTTTAAAGGGTGAGATGTCCTTCATAGGACCCAGACCCGAGCGCCCCGAGATCATCAAGCAGTATGTTGAGATCATGCCCGAGTTTGCATATCGTATGAAGGTTAAGGCAGGCCTTGCGGGATTTGCCCAGGTCTACGGAAAATACAACACCACTCCTTACGACAAATTAAAGCTGGATCTTATCTATATTGAAAAGTATTCATTGATGCTTGATCTCAAGCTCATGCTCCTTACACTTAAAGTTCTTCTCTGGCCCGATTCAACGGAAGGCGTAGAGAAGGAACAGATAACCGCTCTTAAGAACGAAAAACAAAACGGCGGACGGGACGATTAAATGAAAGTACTATGGCTTTGCAATCTCATACCGCCTCAGGCGGGCGAGGCACTCGGTATCACCGGCATTCCCAAGGAAGGCTGGGTTGAGGGCCTTATGACTGCAATGGCTTCATCGGCATCCGATGTAAGCCTTGCCGTTGCTTTTCCTGTTTCCGAAGAATATGACGGAAAAAGAGGATCCTTTTTCTTAAATGAAACTTTTGAAGTAAGTTATTTTGCTTTTCGTGAAGACACGGTTCATCCAGAGATTTTTGATCCGGCTCTTGAAGGCAGGATGAACAGAATCCTGGATGAGTACAGACCCGACGTGGTCCATATTTTCGGCACGGAATATCCTCATGCACTTGCCATGGGTAAGGCTGTATGCGGTGATGATTTCCATTACCATCCTGGCAGAGAAAAGCTTCTCATTACATTTCAGGGAATCTGTGCGGCGGTGGCTGCGGATTACATGGCATGTCTTCCCGATGAGATCGTATCCTCCGCAACATTCAGAGATACGCTTAAGAAGGATTCCATTAAACAGCAGCAGGAGAAATTCCAGGCAAGAGCACGCAACGAACTTGAAGCTGCAGGCTGTGCGGGATTCCTGGGCGGCAGGACTTCTTTTGATAAAAAGTGGGCGACAAGACTCGGCCCGGAAGCTGAGTATGTATATGCGGGAGAGGTTATGAGAGCAGTGTTCTATGAGCCTCTTACCGAAAGTGTTCAGAGAGACGCCAATACCATTTTCGTATCCGGTGCGGATTATCCTCTCAAGGGATTCCACATTCTTCTCAGAGCACTTATGGATATCAACTGGCCCGAGCTTAAGATAAGAGTTGCAGGTCAGAATATTGTTTCTCAGAACACTCTCAAAGAGAAAGTGAAGATCTCGGAATACGGAAAGTATCTCGGAGAGCTTATTGAGAGAGGAAATCTTCAGGGTAAGGTGGAATTCCTGGGAAGGATCTCCGCCGAGAAGATGAAAGAAGAGTATTTAAAATGCGGCATATACATATGCCCTTCATCAATAGAGAATTCGCCTAATTCCATAGTTGAAGCGGCTCTTTGCGAAGCTCCCATAATCGCATCCAGAGTCGGAGGTATTCCCGATATCATCGAGGATAAAAAAGAATGCCTTCTCTATGACTGTAATGCGAGAAAACCTCTTGATGAAGTTGCGGCATCTCTTCGCGGATGCATTGAGGCAGTTATGGCAGATCCCGAAGCTGCAAAGAGCAGAGCCAAGGCTGCAAGACAAAGAGCACTTAAAGACCATGATCCCGCTACCGTAGCAGGTCAGATGATCGGGATCTACAACAGGATGTGCGGCGCTGATTCATGAAGATAGTCTTTGTATCCAATTATATAAATCATCATCAGATTCCCTTTTGCGAGGCCATGACAGAAAAGCTTGGCCCCGCGGGGGATTTTGTTTTTATCCAGACGGAAAAGATAGAAGAAGAACGTACTTCCATGGGATGGAAGGATGAAACGCCCGCCTATGTAATGAAGGCATATGAAAGTGAGAAGGTTCACGAAGAATGCCTTAAAAAGATCATGGATGCGGACTGCGCTCTTATCGGCTGGACCACGGATATGTCTCTTGTGATGCCAAGGCTTAAGAAGGGCGCACTTACACTCAGGATCAGCGAAAGACTTTACAAGAAAAGCCAGCTCTACGCTTACAATCCCAGAGGCCTTATCGCCAAATACAAAGAGCATACCGCTTTCAGAAAAGGTCCCGTATATCTCATGTGCGCGGGCGCTTACGTTGCCTCCGACTACGGAATATTCAGCGCCTATCCCGGCAAGAAATTCAAATGGGGTTATTTCCCCGAGTTAAAAGAATACGGAAACGAAGATCCCGCGGAGCTTAAATCCAAACCCGGTGAACCTGTAAAGGTGCTGTGGGCAGGAAGATTCATCGACTGGAAACATGCCGAAAATGCACTTTTGGTTGCGGGTAAGTTAAAGAGTGAAGGTATTCCTTTTCACATGGATATCATCGGAACCGGTGAGATGGAAGAGGAATTGAAACAGATAGTTGCTGCCAAGAGACTTATAGAAAATGTCACCTTTACCGGACCCATGGAGCCTTCAAAGGTCCGCGAGTATATGGAAAAGGCAGACATCTTTATCTCCACCAGTGACAGACAGGAAGGCTGGGGCGCGGTCATAAACGAGGCCATGAACTCATCCTGCTGCATGATAGTTCCCGCAGAGGCAGGTGCCGTTCCTTACATGATCGAAAACGGATACAACGGATATGTATTCAGATCCGATGACACCGATGAACTTTTATCCTGTGCAATGCAGGCCGCAAGATATCCCGATATCAGAAAGAAGATGGGCCGGCGTGCATACGAGACCGTAAGATATACATGGAATGCACAGAATGCCGCAGACCGCATGGTGCAGCTCATCGGAATCCTTTCCGAAGCCTGGGGAATATCCGATGACGAATGCGGAGTTCCCTCCAGAGAAGTTCCCACCCAGACCGTTATCCCCTGGGAAGACGGCCCCTGCTCCCGCGAAGAAGTACGCGATGAGAGCGTCGTAACCGAAGCGGCCCTCAAGTTCGATAAATCAGAAGATGAATACTGAACCAACGAAGACAGCTCCTGCATTCCGCGGGTGGCGCGGATACATGATTTTCGAGACTTCGATGGTCTGCGGCATGAGATAGTACCGGCATGGTTCTACGGCCGCCTGACCTCGAAAAGCGAGAAAATTATGTACCGCGACAGGACCCCCAGGAATGCAGGAGCTGTCTCTGCTAGTTTAGTAAGTATACAGCACGTGTCCTGTGATCGCTTCGTATGCCCCGACGATCTCATCCAGCGGCACTCCCCAGTCCCTCTCGGGCGAGATTGAATATCCGAAGGCCATGCATATGAGCCTGCCCCTTGCATCGAATACCGCCGATCCGGAATCACCGGGTCTTAATCTGAGAGACATTTCTGTCTGCTCGTGAGGCTCGAAATATTCGAAATTTCCGTGAAGGTTAACCAGCTGCCCGTAAGTGTAATGGACAATGGTTCCGTCTGTATCAAGATTCTCCAGTCCCAGGGAGATATTGTCTTTATCATCCAGCTTTTCCCAATAGGTCATATCGATATGAACCGTTGAGATTATGTCATCAAATCCCGGAGGAAGAAGTGCGAACGGGATTTTTATGACAGCTACGTCATAATCATCCGCACATCCCACAAGCTTTCCGGAGTAGCAGTCTCCGGTGTAGAAATATACTTCGCAGTCCTTAGCCTGACCTATTACATGTCTGTTTGTGATTATGTAGATATAATCCTCTGTGATCTCTGCGATAAATCCGGATCCGGTTTTATAAGTGCCCGCACTTTCGGGAACTTCTATATGAACGATGGCGGGCATCAAGTCTATGAGAGTGTTCTCAAAATTCTGATTGGAAATAAGTCCTGTGTCATAAACATTGATGGCACCGATGATAGTCGCATTTTTTCTGGAGATGGTTCCTCTTCCGATGAGTGCCTGGATCTTCTCCGCATCCATTACATGTATTGTTACTTCCTTGGAAGTGTTGAATTCACATGAATCGGTAACCGAGAAGGTAACCGTGAAATCCGTTTCTTCGGAGTAGTCGCACTCTTCCGATATCAGTGTGATATTTCCCGTCAGATCCCCGTCAGTTTCATCGAAAGCAGTTGCGTAATCCAGGAGATTTTCTTCAGAGCCCGTTGCAATATAAAAATCATCATGAACATCAATCTGAGGCGGAGCATCTACGATAAAGTCTATTAAAGCCCTTGCGGAATTTCCCGATGAATCATTTGCCACGATCCAGACGGCATGATTTCCGGGAACATCATAATGAAGGCTTTCAACATTGATCAGGTTTCCGTCAAACCGAAGTGTGACATCTTTATCAGCGTCCTTTACGGCACTTATAAGATCTGCGGGTCTGATATCCGTATCCGTGAGGAAATACAATGGTCCCTCTTTGTAAAGAAATTCGGGTGTGACGGTATCCTCAATCCTGATATCCGTGCTTAAGTCGCGGCCGAAATATCTTATGCCCACGTGGTAATTTCCGGGAGATGAAACATCCACCTCACTCATGTCGGGATTTATTATTTTATCTGCGATGAATCCGACATTTATGAAATTCGAGGGATCGTCCGTTAATGAATCTCCCAGCTCAAATACCGGTTCTTCTTCGAAAGGTTTTGCGTGGAAGAGGAGATGACCGGAATAAATAAGCCCCGCAATGAAACACACTACGGCGCCTATTAACATGAAGAGTCTTTTCTTATTTATTTTTCTGTTCCCCCATATGGGGGATTTAGTCTGTTCCATTATTTAAAATATCTTGCAAGTGTCTGGGCCATTCTGTATCTTCCAATCTCGTTGTAATGAACACCGTCACCCAGAAGGAATTCCCATGTGGTTTCCTGACTGAAGCCGAAATCATCGGTAAGGTTTAATACAGGTACACCGGTAGTTGCGGCAACATTTACGGTTGCCTCTCTGAATGCGGGCAGAATGTCACCGCCTTCTTCAACGATCATCTGTCCTTCATCGAATACGCTCAGGTATCCCGGTGAAAGGAGAACAATCTCAGCCTTCGGATATGCCTGCTTGATGCCGTTTACCAGCTTTGTTAATGCTTCTTCGTATTCAGCTGCACACGATCCACCGAAGTAATCGTTAAGTCCGTATTCCAGGATGAAAATAAAACCGTCTCCGTCAGTTCCCGCAAGGAGTGAACCCGCAAGTCTCATGGAGTTGTATGCGGGAAGGTTTTTACATGCGTTTTCAAGCGCTGAGATGTTTTCTTTTCCCAGAAGGTAATTATATGCAATGCCTACGTCGGATGTGGGATCCGCTACGTTGACACCGGCTCTTCCTCCGACTCCAAGGTTGTAGACGGCCGCACCTGTCATATCCTCGAAAAATGAAGATACGGAAGTTTCATTCCTGTAATTTCCGAAGATGGAATCTCCAAGGAAGATAACTTTTTTGTCTGAAAGATCCGCATAGGAAGCACGTACCGATTCGTAATCGCGGGCCATATCAATGACCTCATCCATACGGGCGTTGACGGTATCGGCGAGGAGCATATATCTCAGGTCGTGGTCGGAAATGTCCGCAAACATTATGCTTGTATAGACATCGCTTCTTACGGCTCCGTTGCCTGACCCCGTTCTGATGGAATCTGAGTACAGATACCACTCTTCGCAGGGGTGGTAATAGATGTGTACATTGGGATATTGCTCAAACTGTCTTACAAAAACGATATATGACATTCTGGCACTTGTAAGCTCGTCTTCGGAGTAAGATGCCCATTTCGCCGCGGAATCGTCGGGGAGATATATGTAGAAAGCGGTGGTGGGATGGTCTCCCGCAAGCTCCGCTATAAAATCTATGTTTTTCTTGAAATATTCCTTATTGGCGCAGCACTGTAAATATGAGGCATAAGGGTCTATTCCCAGGACCACATGGTGGGGGAAATCGTCGCCTTCAAGGGATGCAAGAGATCCGGTGACATAATCTCTGAAAAATCTGATGGAGTGATATGTTTTGGGCATGATCACGGATTCGATACCGTAATTGCCTGTAAATACGCTGTCGGTCTTGTTGGAGTCATACATATATGCAATGACCGCATCCACATCATGGAGAGATGCGACAATGATCCCACCGCCTTTTTTCGGACCGATGGCAGGCATTTCTATATGTATTTCTTCGTGACTTGTGGATTTTCTCGGAAGAGTGATCTTATGGATCAGGAATATGAGCCCGAGGGTGACCAATACAAGCACGCCAAGGGTTATGGCAATGCTTTTGGGGGTGATTTTGCAATTTATGGTTTTACTTTTGAACTTAATGGTAAATTCTTTTTTCATCGGTATTTTTCTCGCTTCCTATGGTATAATATCACTGATTGTGCATAGATTGACAATATTTTGTTGTATGGAGTGAAAATGGATAAGATTGCAGTTCTGATACCCTGTTATAACGAAGCTCAGACCATCGCCAAAGTTATAGGCGATGTTAAGAATGTACTTCCCGAGGCGGTTATTTACGTCTATAACAATAATTCCACCGATGATACCGAGAAGATCGCTACGGAATGCGGTGCCGTCGTCAGGAACGAGTACAAGCAGGGTAAGGGAAACGTTATCAGGAGAATGTTCAGGGAGATTGATGCCGAGTGCTATCTGATGATAGACGGTGACGATACCTATCCCCTTGAGAGTGCACCCGAGATGGTAAAGCTGGTGCTTGAGAAGAATTCGGACATGGTAGTCGGCGACAGACTTTCATCGACATATTTTACGGAAAATAAGCGTCCCTTCCACAATTTCGGAAATTCACTTATGAGATGGGGCATTAATTCCCTGTTCAGAGCGGATATAAGAGACATCATGACCGGTTACAGGGCCATGTCCTATGATTTTGTTAAGACTTTCCCCGTATTTTCCAAGGGATTCGAGATTGAGACCGAGATGACCATTCATGCGGTCAATTACAATCTTCAGGTAGACAATGTGGTTGTCGAGTACAGAGACAGACCTCAGGGAAGCGAGAGCAAACTCAACACTCTTCCCGACGGATTCAAGGTCATCCGTAAGATGATGTCTCTTTACAGAAACTACAGACCCATGGAATTTTTCGGATTTATTGCCGCACTTCTTATGCTGGTGAGCCTGATCTTCATGGTTCCCATCATCGGAGATTACGCAACAACCGGACTGGTTCCCAGATTCCCCACTCTCATCACTTGCGGATTTGTATTCATGGCGGGACTCCTTGCCATGTTCACGGGTATGATCCTGAAAGTTGTTGATTCCAAGGATCGCAAAGATTTCGAGTACAGACTGACCCGTATTCATGACAGACTCGAATCTTCCAGAAAGGAAAACTGAATTAACAGGCAGATATGAAAAAAGTAAGTTTTATTATTCCCTGCTATCGCTCCGAAAAAACTCTGGGCATCGTGGTTAATGAGATCGAAACGGCCATGGCAAAGATGGCGGACAGATATGAATACGATATTTTCCTTATAAACGATGCATCACCCGACGGAACCGCCGGCGTGATCGAGAAACTTTGCGAAGAAAATTCCCGTATCAGAGGGATTTCTTTTGCAAGGAATTTCGGACAGCATGCCGCGCTTATGGCAGGCTTCAGATATTCCGACGGTGATATCTGCGTAGCGCTCGATGACGACGGACAGACCCCCGCAGATCAGGTGGACAGACTCCTTGATGCCATCGAAAACGGTGCGGATGCGGTTTATGCCAGATACGATCACAAGAAGCATTCGGGTTTCAGAAATTTCGGAAGCAGAGTAAACGACATGATGCTCCGCATAATGCTTTCCAAACCCAAGGAGCTTTTTGTTTCCAGTTATTTTGCCGTAAGGCGTTTTGTGGTTGAGGACATGATCAGATATGAGAATTCATATCCTTATGTCATCGGTCTGGTGCTCAGAAGCACCAAGTCCATTGTGAATGTGGACATCGACCACAGAGACCGTATGGAGGGATCCAGCGGTTATACTCTTAAGAAGTTATTGGGACTTTGGTTCAACGGATTCACCGCGTTTTCCGTAAAGCCCCTTAGGATCGCAACATTTATCGGCGGAGTTTCCGCATGCCTTGGCCTTTTGTACGGATTGTATGTCATCATCAGAAGACTGATCATCGACATCCCCGATGAGGCCATGGGATTTGCGGCAACCATGAGTGCCATTGTTTTCTTCGGCGGAATGATCCTTCTGATGCTGGGACTGATCGGAGAGTACATCGGCAGGATCTATATAAGCATGAACAATTCGCCTCAGTACGTGATCCGCGACAGATGGAACCTGGATAAATAATGAAGACTAAGAATAATAAAATTTCCGGAATCATATGTATCGCAATCTTGGGATTACTTCCTGTTCTTAGCGTACTCATAAGAAATATCATTAACCCCGCACCCGTATCGCTTATCACAAGTCAGTGGAACGATGAACTGTTTTATTTTAAACAGGTTGAATCCATAATCGATTACGGATATCCCAGGGGATTCTACGGTTTTAATGAAAGCAAGGCACTGTCACTCAGCTTTGCAGCATGGAGCCCGGTGCTTGTATGGCCCTGGGTTTTATTCGGATCCATATTCGGATGGACGCTTGATAACGTCTTTATCTATAATCTTTTGATCTATATCATCGCAATGATCTCATTCGGTGTATTGGTCAAGCCGAACTTCAAACAGACTGCCGTTATCTCGGTCTGGTTTCTTTCTTTTTTCCTGAATGCAAGATATATCTATTCGAGCATGCCTGAGGTTATATGCTTTTCTCATCTGATAATCTACTGGGAACTTATGATCTCGTATCTCAGGGGCGGTAAGAAATCCGAGGTCGGCGGTGCCATTGTGCTTGCCATTCTTATGACATTCATGAGGCCTTACCTGATCCTGTTTCTGCTGTTTTCGCTTATAGTGATGATTGCGACAGCCAGGAGGGAAAGGAAGTTCATCGATGTAATACTTGCGATCATGGCTTTTAGTCTGACCGGGTTTGTATATTATCTGATCAATCATTTTCTGTCTGCGGAATACCTGATGCCCTTTTTCTATACGGATTTCATTACCACGTTTTTCACGGACGGTATCGGAGCGGGAATACACCACCTCTTTGGAACTCTGTATTACAAGGGACGTGATTTCATGGGATTCATGAAGGCGGCATTTATATCAGATTCCGCACCCGGAATATTCTTCTGGATCTTCCTTATCATGATGCTTCTTCAGTTCATTATGTCCGTGGGCGATATCAGAAGGATCTTCCGTAAGAAAGCAAAGGCTGAGGATAAGACCGAAGCTGACGCAAAAGAAACCGAAGTGAAGCCCGAAGAAAAGAAGGCTGATGCTTCAAAAGAAATGGAAGCCGTTGTTGAGGCTATAGCAGATGCCAAGGCTCCCGAACTAGCAAAAGCTGATTCATCCGAGACTAAGACTGACGAGCCTGCCAAAGAATCCGTTTACAGTGAGTTTCTCTGCGGTCTTTACATGGTCTTTGCGGATTTTGCATTCCTCATGGCAATACTTCTTATGTATAAGCTGACCGAAGGGAGCAAGCACCTTCTTACCTTTATCATGGCGGGAGTTCTAGTTATGATACTGGATAAAAAGAAGGGACTTATCTGCGGACTTATCATGAGCCTTGTGGTTATCTACTTCGGTGTGTTCCACTGCGTAGGCAATGATTATGATTTCGGAATTCCCGTGAAAACAGCCGCCACCGAAGCAGATTACATGTATTGGGAAAAAGCATTCAAAGAAGGTATCGTACTTGATCTTTCCGATGTTCCTTCATATAAGAATTCCATCATCTGGGAATTCAGGGATGATGTGGACGGAGAATATGTCACCACTGAATGGCAGATGCTCTACGCACTTCCTTCGGGAACCGGAATAAGCTGCTGCATGGATATAAACGGCGGAAGCAGTTATACCGAGAAGAATTTCTACAGATTAAGATGCAGATATATCGCGGTGCCCACAGGCGGCAGAGTCGACGAGATGTGCCGTGAAGCAGGATATGAAGTCATCGGCCGCGATGATAACCTTATCGTATACGCGAGATATTAATATATGAGCTTTGTTCATCTCCATACGCATACCCAGTATTCGCTCCTTGACGGATGCAACCGTATCAAGGATTACGTTGCACGGGTTAAGGAACTTGGGATGAACTCCGCAGCAATAACCGATCACGGCGTAATGTACGGCGTGATCGATTTTTATGATGAATGCAGAAAACAGGGCATTAAACCCATCATAGGGTGTGAGGTTTATGTTTCTCCCGGTTCAAGATTCGACAAGACTCCCCGGGATGACAGATATTATCATCTGATCCTTTTATGTGAAAACAATAAGGGATATCAAAATCTTCTGAAGCTTGTGAGCCTGGGGTTCACAGAAGGCTTTTATTACAAACCCAGAGTAGATAAAGAATTACTGGAAAAATATCATGAAGGTCTCATCGCTTCCAGCGCCTGCTTAAACGGTGAGATAGCTTCTCTTATCACACACGGTCTTCGTAAGGAGGCCTTTGAAGCTGCGCTTGAATATAAGAGGATATTCGGAGACGGATACTTTTTCCTGGAGCTTCAGGATCACGGACTTCCCGAGCAGACTCTTGTAAATACGGAGCTTTTGTCCATTTCTAAAGCTGCGAACATTCCCCTCATCTGTACCAATGACTGTCACTACACGTATGCCTCCGATACAGAAGCACACGATGCACTTTTATGTCTTCAGACCGGCAGCAGGCTTATGGATGAAGACCGCATGCGATATGTTCCGGGACAGTTCTATGTGCGCTCGGAAGAGGAGATGCGTTCTCTTTTTAAATATGCTCCCGAATCCCTGGAAAATACTCAGAGGATTGCGGACAGATGTAATGTCACAATAGAATTCGGAGTAACCAGACTTCCGGATTATAAGGTTCCGGAAGGATTCGACAATGAAAGCTATTTAAGGCATCTGTGCGAGGAAGGACTTAAGAAACGCTACGGTGATAAGGCAGAGACTCTTAAGGATTCTTCGGGAAGAAGCCTCCGTGAGAAGCTTGATTATGAGCTCGGGGTCATTCGTGACATGGGCTTTTCGTCTTATTTTCTCATCGTATGGGATTTCATAAATTATGCGAAGACTCATGATGTCAGTGTGGGTCCCGGAAGAGGAAGCGCTGCGGGAAGCATAGTTTCATATTGCCTCGGGATCACGGAGATCGACCCGGTCAAATATGATTTGGTATTCGAAAGGTTCCTGAATCCCGACAGAATATCCATGCCCGATATAGACGTGGATTTTGCACCGGACAAGAGACAGGAGATGTTTGAATATGTCTCCCGTAAATACGGTGAAAGAAACGTTGTTCAGATAGTTACTTTCGGAACTCTTGCGGCGAGAGGCGTGGTCAGGGATGTTGCGAGAGTCATGGATCTTCCGTATTCTTTTGGCTCGAATATTTCCAACATGATTCCCAGGGAACTTGGAGTTACCCTTGATGAATCCCTTGCTTCCGTAAAGGAATTAAAATATGAATACGAAACTGACCCGGATGTCAGAAAAGTCATCGACATGGCTAAGAAGCTTGAGGGACTACCCAGGCATTCTTCAACCCATGCCGCAGCCGTGGTCATATGTGCGGATGAAGCTGATAATTTCGTTCCTTTGTCACTGGGAACGGAAGATAATATTCAGTCCCAATATACCAAGGAGCCTCTTGAAAAACTGGGGCTTCTTAAGATGGATTTCCTGGGCCTCAGAAATCTGAAGGTCATCGAGGATACTTTGAAGGCAGTTAAGGAGCGGACCGGAGAGGTTATTGATTTCTCCAAGATGGATTTTGATGACAGGAAAGTTTTCGAATCTCTCTGGGAAGGAAATACCGACGGTGTGTTCCAGCTTGAATCCCGCGGTATGAGAATGTTCATGAGGGCGCTTAAGCCCGAGAGCCTCGACGATGTCATTGCGGGCATCGCACTTTTCAGACCCGGACCCATGAATTCCATCGATGATTACATCAGAGGTAAGGAAGATAAATCTTCCATCAGATATCTGTGTCCGGAGCTTGAGCCCATACTGTCTTCTACCAACGGCTGCATAGTTTATCAGGAACAGGTAATGCAGATCGTAAGAAGTCTTGCCGGATATTCCATGGGCAGGAGTGATATAGTCCGTGCGGCCATGAGTAAAAAGAAAGCATCACTCATGGAGTATGAGCGTGATATTTTCATAAACGGAAATGCACGTGAGATCGAGGAAGCAAGAGCAAAGGGAACTCCCGAAGACAAGCTTCCGAAGCCCGTTCCCGGCTGTATCGCAAACGGAATTAAAAAAGAGATCGCAGAGAAGATCTATGCGGCTCTTATGGAATTTGCAAGTTACGGATTCAACAAGGCTCACGCTGTGTGCTATGCATATCTTGCATATGAGACTGCGTATTTGAAATATCACTATCCTCTGGAATTCATGGCTTCTCTTATGAATTCGGAAATAGGAAATCCCGGTAAATTGTCGGGTTATATCTCCGCTGCAAGAGGGCTGGGGATCAAGATACTTCCGCCGGACATTAACAAGAGCGGTGTTTTCTTTTCACCGGAAGGGGAATGCATCAGGTATCCCTTAAGTGCAATAAAGGGCATCGGATATCCTGTGGTTGCGGCAATCGAAGGATTCAGGGACAGAGACGGTGATTTCAAAAACTACATGGATTTCCTGAAGAGAGTTTCGGGAAGCCAGGTTGGTACGAGAGCCGTTGATGTACTTATAAGATCGGGGGCTTTGTCCGAGATCGCTCCCAACAGAAAGCAGTGCCTTGAGACTTTTGAAAGGATCATGGAATCTTTTATCGATTCCAAAAGAGGACAGATAGAAGGTCAGATGTCGCTGTTTGACCTGCCTTCCGCGGGCGGTTCGGAGCCGGATTCTGCGGAAGACGGTCCCAGAATGGGCAATCTGCCGGATATTCCGGACTACGATTCGGAGACCAAGCTTGCTCTGGAGAAAGAAGTTCTGGGAATATATGTAAGCGGCCATCCTCTTGATGACTGGCTTCCTCTTATAAAAAGATATGCGACTGCGGATTCATCGGATCTTGCGGCTTCCTCCGATGATGAGGAAGAGGCTTCTTCGGATGAGGGCGATAAGAATATCAAAAACGGCGATTACGTGACCGTGTGCGGTATTGCAAGGAATGTTACTCAGAGGACAACGAAAAACGGGGATCTGATGGCTACCTTTAAGCTGGAGGATCTGACGGGAGAGATAGATCTGGTGGCCTTTCCCAAGACATACGAAAAGGCCGGGAATGCCATCGCAGAGGATGAGAAGCTTTTCGTCCGCGGCAGGTACGACGACACCGATGACAGAGGCGCCAAAGTCATTGCCATGGATGTGGTGACTTTCGAGGATGCTTCCTCACCCGGGTTCAGAG
Organism: Lachnospiraceae bacterium; assembly: GCA_017940415.1. GTDB lineage: Bacteria > Bacillota > Clostridia > Lachnospirales > Lachnospiraceae > AC2028. Next base: position 27,473 of record JAGAYR010000021.1, on the reverse strand, counting down.
GTTTCGGAAGGCGTGGCGGTGCTGTATATGTCAGGCAGACTGCGGGGCAGACTCAGTCAGGTTCAAGTGCACAGTCGCCGATGGATTCTGAGAAAGCTGCCATGGATTCACGTAAGGTGGCGGAGAAAGCTTTTAAGAAAGGAGATTCCGCTCCCAAGGCTACGGGCGGCTCGATTCCTTCCCACGGGCTCTTTGTGAGATTTGCGGACAGAAAGTCCTATGAAGGAGGCCTTGCTCTTTTGGAAGAGGCACTTAAGACCTACCCTGGCGAATACAGGTGCGTGGTCTTTACGCAGGCCGAAAAACAGCTGAAAGTCCTGAATGAATGCGTGAATATTTCCGAGGATCTTTTAAACAGCCTCTATGTCATGTTCGGAAGGGACAATATTGCGGTAAAATAAGCACGTATGATAAAATAGACAGGTGTGAGTTGTAAAGCCAAAAGCTCACCCGGAGGAAAATATGCTTAACGATAAGACAATACTTATAACCGGAGGAACAGGTTCTTTCGGACATCATTTCGTAGATTACGTTCTGGAGCACTATAAGCCTAAAAAGCTCATCATTTACAGCCGTGACGAGTTCAAGCAGTTCAACATGCAGAACAGATACAAGGAGCATGCCGATGTTCTCAGATTTTTCATCGGTGATGTAAGAGACGGTGCAAGACTTCGCATGGCCATGAACGGAGTTGACTACGTTATTCATGCAGCCGCACTCAAGCAGGTTCCCGCATGTGAGTACAACCCCAACGAGGCTATTCTCACCAATATCAACGGTGCAATGAATGTTATCAATGCATCTCTTGAAGCAGGAGTTAAGAAGGTTGTTGCTCTTTCCACCGATAAGGCGGTAAATCCCATCAACCTCTACGGCGGAACCAAGCTTGTATCCGATAAGCTCTTCTGCGCAGCCAATGCATACGGTGGAGAAAACGGAACCAGATTCTCTGTTGTCCGTTACGGAAATGTTGCGGGAAGCCGCGGATCAGTCATTCCTTTCTTCCAGAATATTATCGATAACGGCGGTAAGGAACTTCCCATTACCGATTTCCGCATGACCAGATTCTGGATCAGCCTTGAGCAGGGTGTTGAGCTTGTTATCAAAGCTCTCGAGGAGTCAAACGGAGGAGAGACCTTCATCTCCAAGATCCCCAGCTTTAAGATCACAGATCTTGCAGAGGCAATGCTTCCCGAATGTGAGAAAAAAGAAGTCGGTATCCGTGAGGGTGAGAAGCTCCATGAGATCATGATCACCAGAGAGGATTCGCTTCACACCTATGAGTACGAGAAGCACTACATCATCTATCCTCACTACAACTGGTGGAAGGACAGAGACATTATTCCCGGCGGAAAACTGGTAGCACCCGAGTTCGAATACAGTTCGGGAACCAATACCGAGTGGCTCAGCGTAGAACAGCTCAGGGAAAAGCTTCTCACAGACCTTGATAATCATTAAGTAATTTTTGCTATTTTTTGATTGATTTAGAGCAAAAAAATATATAAAATATTGTTTTGGAAAAATTTAGTGGGGTTATTGCTATTACCCGGAGGCATATATGGCTAAGGAAGTAAAAACAATCGGTGTACTTACAAGCGGCGGTGACGCACCCGGAATGAACGCGGCTATCAGAAGCGTTGTACGTGTGGCACTTGCAAGAGGACTTAAAGTAAAGGGAATCAGAAGAGGATATCAGGGTCTTCTTAATGAAGATATCTTTGATATGAACTCTCATGATGTTTCCGATATCATTCAGAAGGGCGGTACCATTCTCGGAACCGCAAGATGTCTCGAGTTCAAGACTCATGAGGGACAGCAGCTGGGCGCCGATATATGCCGTAAGCACGGAATAGACGGAATGGTTGTTATCGGAGGAGACGGATCCTACAGAGGAGCTCAGGCTCTTTCAAGACTCGGCATCAATACCATCGGACTTCCCGGAACCATCGACCTTGATATTGCATGTACCGATTACACCATCGGATTCGATACCGCAGTCAATACCGCAATGCAGGCTATCGATAAGGTTAAGGATACTTCATCATCTCACGAGAGATGTTCAATCATCGAAGTTATGGGACGTAATGCAGGATTCATCGCTCTTTGGTGCGGAATCGCAAACGGAGCGGAGGACATCCTTCTTCCCGAGAAATATGATTTCGACGAGCAGAAGATAATCAACAACATCATCCTCAGCCGTAAGAAGGGTAAGAGCCATCACCTTATCATCAATGCAGAGGGAATCGGACATTCAGCATCAATGGCAAGACGTATCGAGGCCGCTACCGGAATCGAGACCAGAGCCACCATTCTCGGATACATGCAGCGTGGCGGATCACCTACTGCCAAAGACAGATATTATGCATCGATCATGGGTGCAAGAGCCGTTGACATACTGATCGCCGGCAAGACCAACCGAGTTGTCGGATACAGAGACGGTAAGTTCATGGATGTCGATATCGAAGAAGGTCTTGCAATGACCAAGAGCATCGATGAGTACGAATACGAAGTATCAAGACTTCTTTAATATTATTTCGGATATATCAGTTTACGGGAATGACAAATGTCATTCCCGTTTGTATAATCATGGAAGAGCACTTATTTGAAAAGTGACGGTTTTTGTAAGGGAGAATTATTATGACTATCGGATTTATCGGACTCGGTAACATGGGCGGAGCCATCATCGGCGGCATCGTAAAGAGCGGACTCTTTGCACCTGCCGATATCTACGGAAGCGACAAGTCTTCTCAGATGGCAGACTCCGTTAAAGAAAAATACGGAATAAATATCTGCAAGGACAACATCGAACTTGCCAAGAAGGTTGATATCCTTGTGCTTGCCATCAAGCCCGTATTTGCTCAGGAAGTTATAAGAGAGATTGCCAAGGCAACACCCGAGCAGACACTGATCATCAGCATCATGGCCGGCAAGACTCTTGAGTTTATTCAGAAGAATTTCGGATCAGATAAAGCCAAGATCATTCGTACCATGCCCAATACTCCGGCACTTGTAGGTGAGGGATGCACAGCAATCAGCCCCAATGCCAATGTTTCCGAGGATGAGACAGAACTTGCTCTGAAGATCATGAGATCTTTCGGAAAAGCTTCCGTTGTTCCCGAGAGACTTATGGATGCGGTATGTGCTCTCAGCGGATCTTCACCCGCTTTTGTCTTCATGTTCATGGAGGCACTTGCAGACGGAGCCGTTCAGTGCGGAATGCCCAGAGCACAGGCTTATATGTTTGCTGCTCAGACCGTTATGGGAAGTGCAAAGCTTATGCTTGAGACCGGCCGCCATCCCGGTGATCTTAAAGATATGGTTTCATCTCCCGGCGGAACCACCATCGAGGGAGTTAAGACCCTGGAGGAAAAGGGCTTCAGAGGCGCAGTTATCGACGCTGTAGTCGCTGCATGTGAGAAATCAGGAAAGCTTTGATATGCAGTTTATCTCATCAACATCCAATGAAAAAATAAAACGCATAGCCCTTTATTCGCAGAAAGCTTCCGTCAGAAAAGAAGACGGAGTTTTCATTGCGGAAGGTACCAAGCTTGTAATTGAATCTCCCGGTGAAATGGTCCGGGAGATTTTTGTATCGGAAAGCTGCCTTCAGGAGCTTGAGTCAGAGAAAGGAAATCTGTGGGAGAAGTTTAACGAGCTCAGATCTTCACTCCCCGATGAAGCCGTCATCAAGGTTTCGGATCATGTATTCGAGAAGATCTCAAGCCAGAAATCACCCCAGGGCATGCTTGCCGTTTTAAGAACTCTTTCTTATAAGAAAGAAGACATTACAAAGGGCGTTTCGCTCATCCTTATTTTGGAGGATATCCAGGATCCCGGAAATGTGGGGACCATATTCAGGACTGCGGAGGCAGCAGGCGTAACCGGTATTCTTTTATCCGAAGGATGCGCCGATCCATTAAGTCCCAAGGTGGTCAGGTCAACCATGGGCGCCATCTTCAGAATGCCTTTTGTGATCACGAAAGATCTTGCATCTTCGGTAAGGAAATTGGAATCGGAGGGCATCAGCTGCTATGCGGCAAGACTTGATGCAGCCTCGGAATATGACAAATGCGATCTGACGGCTCCCGCAGCGCTTCTTATAGGAAACGAAGGGAACGGATTGTCGGAGGAAGTCACCAAGGCGGCATCCAAGGGAATCTATATTCCCATGTCCGGAAAAACAGAGAGTTTGAACGCGGCAGTGTCGGCTGCGATTCTTTCATATGAAGCCGCAAGGCAGAGGAGGAACAGATGACAAAAGAGGACAAGCAGCTTCTCGAAATGGCCAAGGTTTTCCATATGCCCAAGTTTCGGATCTTCAAGTACATTATTCTGCCCTCACTGTTCAGAAAAGGCAAGTGAAACAGGGGGACGGTTCTGCTGTTTCATAGGGTCCTGCCACAGGACTTGCATGTACTTCCTTGTACATGCGGCAAGTCTATCTGACATCCTGTCAGAGACAACTGTCTCGACAACTTATGCATTCGCGTCACCCCCTAAATGGCAGAACAGTTTCGCGGTTTCAGATTGGAGCAATGATAAATTAAGTCGGTGAGAAAGTTGTTGGCCGGCTCTTGCTATATGAAAAGGGATTCGACATGACGATAGAAGTTGAAAATGTATCTTATACATCTGAAGGAAAAGAAATTCTGAAGGATATCTCCTGGGAGGTATCTTCGGATGACATATGGCTTCTATCGGGACCTGAGGGGAGCGGAAAGACGGCTTTGATCTCAATAATTATTGGAACACTGCAGCCCACATCCGGAAGGGTGAGGCTTCTGGGGGATTATAAGTACGACAGGGTCAATGCGGGTGTAGTTTTCCAGGAAGACAGGCTTTTTGACAAAATGTCAGCAGCTGAAAACGTAGCAATAGTGCGGCCTGAGACCTCTGTTGCGGTTGCTGCGGAAGAACTGGAAAAGCTCATGCCGGCGGACTTAGTTTCCATTCCGGTGAGTGAATTATCCCCTGTTCACAGAAGAATCACTGCCATTGTAAGGGCGGTTTCCGTTCCTTCCGACATTCTGATAATGGACGAACCCTTCAGGGGGATGGACGATGAGATGACAAAAAAAGTATTTTCGTACATAAAAGAAGTGGCCGGTCATAAGGGAATTATCATCGCACAGCGTGATCAAGTGCCTTTGCCTCCACTCCGTAATCTCAAGTTGACATAAATAAAGTGTTTTGATATCATACATGCGCTGTAACAATTCTGTAAAAATTGTGTAACAGAGAGGTAACACCTTGGTGCTGCCTTAGTGCATGAGATGAAGAATAATATTTCTTTGAAAATTTTATCAGGTATGACTGCAGGCATTCTTTGCCTCATGTCTCCTTTCACCGGACTTACCGTAAGTGCGGGTCCTCTTGATGGTGCAAGAGGCGGTGCTTCGGAAGTTCTTAATTCTTCTAATGCTTCCCAGGTTATTGATGATACCGTTACCGAGCTCCAGATTTTATTTCCGGATGAGATTGAAAATGATGATCTGGTAATGGTTGATATACGCAATTACGTAAATGTCAGAAGTGAAGCTACCGTCGATTCCGAGAAGATGGGCGTAATGTACAAGGACTGCGGAGGCATTCTCCTGGAAGAAGGAGAGGAATGGTCACTGCTTAAGTCCGGCGAGCTCATCGGATGGGTCGAGAATGAGTATCTTCTTTTTGGGGAAGATGCCAAGGAAATGGCAGCTGACGTCGGAATGACTTTTGCGGTGGTCAATACAGCATCACTCAGGGTTCACGCCGAGGGATCATTGGACAGTGAAGTTCTTACGGTTGTTCCCAAGAACGAGATACTTGAAGTTGTAGATCAGACCACACCCGGATGGGTTTATGTGGATTACGGCGATATCGACGGATATGTTGCCGCCGAATATGTTGATATATCTTTTGAAGTGGATGCCGGCGAGACCATGGCTCAGATAAGAGCAAGGGAAGCAGCCGAGGCTGAAGCAAGACGCCATCAGAACTATGGCGAGTATATGACGGGCGCTGACGACATGCTCCTTCTTGCGGCACTTATCCAGTGTGAAGCGGGCGGAGAGCCTTATGAAGGTCAGGTAGCCGTAGGTGCGGTCGTAATGAACAGAGTAAGATCTGCAGCATATCCCAACACCATTCACGGTGTAATCTATGCATCCGGACAGTTCACACCTGCAATGAGCGGAAGAGTTAACCAGGTTTACAACTCCGGAAACATCAAGCAGAGCTGTATACTTGCCGCACAGGAAGCCCTCAGCGGAGTATCCAACGTAGGAGACTTTACCCACTTCAGAACCAATAACGGAGCTCACACCGGAATCGCCATCGGACATCATATTTTCTATTAAGCGATTGCCCACATACTTTAGTGATTAAAAAAATAACCGCATCAGCCTATGGCTGGCGGTTATTTTTTTGCGCTTTTTCGAGTCAATACACTAAATTATAGTAAGAAAATATAAGAAAATATGGTAAAATGTATGATATATTTTTCCGGGAGGGTAATAAGATGACTGAACAGGTAGTTTTTTGGCTTGTAGTCCTTGCACTCTGTGCTATCGTCGAACTCATCACTATGGGTCTGACAAGCGTATGGTTTGCGGGAGGCGCTCTGATAGCGGCTTTGATAGCATTCATCTGTCCCTATTTCTGGGTTCAGATCGTAGCTTTCATCATCGTGAGCGTGATTCTGCTGGTCTTCACAAAGCCCATTGCAGTTAAGTACTTTAACAAGGGCCGTATCAAGACCAATGCGGACAGCCTTATCGGACAAAGAGCCATCGTTGTTTCCGAAATCGATAATCTCAAAGGTATCGGAGAAGTTACCGTATCCGGACTTGACTGGAGTGCCAGAACGGAAGAAGACGGACTGGTAATTCCCGAGAAAGCGGTTGTCGTTATCAAGAGGATCGAGGGAGTTAAGCTTATTGTTGAACTTGATGAATCTCTCAAGGACCTTATTCATCTTGAAAAGTCCGACGTACTTCTCAGCCCCGAGCATATAGAAGAACAGGATGACTGATCTTTTAAGATAAAAAAGGAGAAAAAAGTTATGGGTTGGATAATTGCTGTATTGGTTCTTTTTCTTGTAGTAATCGTTAGCTGCGTAAAGGTAGTTCCTCAGGCTAATGCTTACATCGTTGAGAGACTTGGTGCATACCAGTCGACTTGGCCTGTAGGCCTTCACATGAAGCTGCCTTTCTTCGATCGTATCGCACGTAAGGTTAACCTCAAGGAGCAGGTTGCGGATTTCCCTCCTCAGCCCGTTATTACCAAGGATAACGTTACCATGCGTATCGACACCGTAGTCTTCTATCAGATTACCGATCCCAAGCTTTATGCTTACGGCGTTGAGAATCCCATGTCCGCTATTGAGAACCTCACCGCAACAACTCTTCGTAATATCATCGGTGACCTCGAACTCGATGAGACTCTTACTTCCCGTGAGACCATCAACACCAAGATGAGATCCACTCTTGATGTTGCTACCGATCCCTGGGGAATCAAAGTAAACCGTGTAGAGCTTAAGAACATCATTCCTCCCGCAGAGATTCAGAATGCGATGGAGAAGCAGATGAAGGCAGAGCGTGAGAGACGTGAAGCCGTTACCAGAGCAGAAGGTGATAAGAAAGCAAGAATCCTTGAGGCAGAAGGTAACAAGGAATCCGCAATTCTTAACGCAGAAGCAGAGAAGCAGGCAATGATTCTTCACGCTGATGCTCACAAGCAGAAGATGATCCTCGAGGCAGAAGGTCAGGCAGCTGCTATTCTCAAGGTTCAGCAGGCTAAGGCAGACGGTATCACCCTTCTCAGAGAAGCAGGTGCGGATGAAGCCGTTCTTAAGATCAAGAGCCTCGAAGCATTTGAAAAGGTTGCAGACGGACAGGCTACCACCATCCTTCTTCCCGCAGATCTTTCCGGAATCGCAAGCATGGGTGTTGCTCTCGAAGAGGGCATCAAGTCTGCAAAGAATGCAAAGCCCGGTGTAGCTAAGGTTGGCGAATGCATCGCTCCTCACGACGGATACGAGGATTGCCCTCAGTAAGGAATAATGAAATGGTTAATTTAAAAGGACGTGACCTGCTCAAGATGGCAGATCTATCTACAGAGGAAGTTTTCTATCTCCTCGATCTTGCAGCAGATCTGAAAGATAAAAAAAAGAACGGGATCTCCGTTGCCGACCATCATACCGGCAAAAATATCGCACTGATCTTTGAAAAGACCAGCACCAGAACAAGGTGCTCTTTCGAAGTTGCCGCTCATGATCTCGGAATGCATGTAACATATCTCGATCCTGCCGGATCTCAGATCGGCTGGAAAGAGTCCATTGCGGATACCGCGAGAGTTCTTGCGGGAATGTATGACGGTATCGAGTACAGAGGATTTGAGCAGAGCATCGTAGAAGAGCTCGCTTATTATTCCAAGGTTCCCGTATGGAACGGACTTACCAATGAGTCCCATCCCACACAGATGCTGGCAGACCTTCTCACCATCAGAGAGCATTTCGGACATCTCGAAGGACTGACTCTTTGCTATATGGGAGATGCAAGACTCAATACCGGTAATTCACTTATGGTGGCTTGTGCACTTACCGGAATGAACTGTGTGATCTGTGCACCCAAGAAATATCAGCCTGCCGATGAGTACATTCAGAAGGCAAGAGATATTGCCAAGGATACCGGATCCGAGATAGTTATCACCGATGTTCCTCTTACAGCATCCATGGGTGCAGATATCATTTACACAGATGTATGGGTATCCCTCGGAGAGCCTGAGAATGTCTGGAAAGAGAGAATCGCAGATCTTTCCGCATATCGTGTTGATAAGGCTATCATGGATAATGCAGGCTCTGATGCGATCTTTATGCATTGTCTTCCTTCTTTCCATGATCTCGGAACCAAGATTGGAAGAGAAATTTCCGAGAAATACGGCCTTAACGAGATGGAAGTAACCGACGAAGTATTCGAGTCGGCTAATTCACTGGTCTTCGTTGAAGCTGAGAACAGGATGCATACTATCAAAGCAATAATGGATGCCACTCTGTAAAAATGAAAGCTAAGATATTGGAGCTCCTGCGCCGGAATGGTGATTACGTATCCGGCCAGGAGCTTTGTAAAATTTTAAACGTATCACGCACTGCCGTATGGAAATCCATAAGGTCTCTTGAAAGCGAAGGCTATCACATCGAGGCAGTCCGCAACAAAGGTTACAGACTGATCGAAGAAAATGCCGAGTCAGGAGATTCGGATAGTGCGGACATCTATTCTGCCCATGAGATCAAGAGCCGTCTGGATGAAATGTCCGGTGTAAGGGATGTTCTCTTTTTCGATACCATCGATTCTACCAACTCGGAATGCGCAAGACGTGCCGAAGCAGGTGAAGAGGGCGGACTTCTTGTTGTGAGCGAAGATCAGAGTCTCGGCAGAGGAAGACGCGGACGCACCTGGGAATCGCCCCATGGCGTGAATGTTTACTTCTCACTGATGATAAGGCCCAAGATAGATCCCAAATGCGCACCCATGCTGACACTTCTCATGGCACTTGCGGTATGCAGGGGGATGGAGAAGATTCACGACGGACAGGCGAGAAAAGCACCGAACCGCAAAAGGACTGCGGGCAGAACTCCGGATTCACCGCTTATCAAATGGCCCAATGACATCGTGATAGACGGCAGGAAATGTTGCGGAATGCTCACTGAGATGAGCTGCGAAGAAGACTACATCAGACATGTGGTCATCGGTGTCGGTATCAATGTAAGGCATCAAGATTTCGCACCTGAGATCCGGAATACTGCGATTGCTTTGGATGATGCATGGGATATGAAGGTTAAAAGAAGCATTCTCATTGCGGAGGTTATGAACGAGTTCGGACCTCTCCTTACGCAGTTTGAAAAAGAGCGCGATCTGGGATTTGTAAGAGGCTTGTATCTGGACCGCCTTGTCAATGCGGGAAAGAAAGTTAAAGTACTTAGCCCTTCCGGGGATTATGAAGCCCTGGCAAGAGGAATAAATGAAAACGGAGAACTTCTGGTTGAAACCCCTGACGGAATTATCCACGAGATCAATTCCGGAGAAGTATCCGTAAGAGGAGTGTACGGTTATGTCTGAAGAGACTAAAAACTACGAAACGGTTACCGAGGATGAAGGAATGGCAGACGGACGAATGGTTCTGTGCGCTGCCAATTCCTATGATAAGAAATATTATTTTAATCAGAAGTTCGCAAATCTTCCGAGATCCATTCAGGATGACATTCATGTCATTTCTGTTCTTTTTACCGAAGATTGCGGAGGCATATTTATGATCGCATTCGATCCCGACGGCGAAGTATGCCTTCAGAACAGATGCGAGGAAGAAGACATTACTTATGATGAAGTGTCTGCGGGACTTATGATAGGACAGATCCGTAAAAACAGAGCAGAACTCTTGGATTGCCTCAGCGCATATTACAGGATTTTGATCCTGAAAGAGGACGCTGCCACGGTTCTGGATGATCTTTCCATCGATACGGGTTTTGAACTTTGAAGATAGGTAATGTTGAACTGAAAAATAAATATATCCTGGGTCCCATGGCGGGAGTCACTGATACGGCATTCAGGATAATCTGTTCCGAGCTGGGCGCCGGTCTTGTGTGTGCGGAGATGGTAAGTGCAAAGGCCATTTCTTATCACAATAAGAACACCGAATCCATGCTTAAGACTGAGGAGAGTGAACATCCCGTAAGCATGCAGCTCTTCGGATCCGAACCCGATATTCTCGGAGAAGTTACTGCACAGCTCCAGGATGAAGATTTTGAGATCATAGATTTGAACATGGGCTGCCCTGTTCCCAAGGTTGCCGGCAACGGTGAAGGCTCCGCACTTATGAAGAATCCCGAGCTTGCGGGAAAAATCTTAAAAGCTATGGTGGACAATTCACCTAAAAAGCCCGTTACCGTCAAGATCAGAAAAGGCTGGGACGCAAACAGCGTAAATGCCGTGGAGATTGCCAAGATCGCAGAGGACGCGGGAGTAAGCGCCATAGCGGTTCATGCAAGGACCAGGGCTCAGTATTATGCCGGTGAGGCGGATTGGGATATCATCAGACAGGTTAAAGAAGCGGTAAGCGTACCTGTTATCGGAAACGGTGATGTCACTTCTCCCGAAAGTGCCATGAAGATGATGGCAGAGACCGGATGCGACGGGGTGATGATCGCCAGGGCTACAAGAGGTAATCCCTGAATATTCAGACAGATCAGGGATTGCGAAGAAGGCCGAGAAATCTACGTTCCCGATAATTCGGAGAAAAGAAGGATTGCCATAAAGCATGCCGATCTTCTCATGAAATACAAGGGCGAGTATACAGCGGTTCGTGAGATGAGAGCACATCTTGCCTGGTATACCCATGGAATGCCCGGTGCATCCAAACTTAGAGGAAGAGTAAGTCAGCTTCTTGCTATGGAAGACCTATATCAGGCTATCGAGGATATTTTTCCCGTATGAAAATTCTGTTCTACAGATACAACAGCATATGCGAGCCGGATTATATTCTTGCTTTTAAGAAAGCAGGACTTGAAGTTGTGGAAATAACCGAGGAGATGTACAGGAAGGAAATTCCCGCAGAGGAAAGATTCAGGATTCTTCTTGAAAACATCGCGGCTCATAAGCCCCTCTTTGTTTTCTCGATAGATTATTTCCCTTTTATCTCCATAGTATGCGAGAGGACATCGGTGGTATATGCCGCTTTGTCGGTGGACTGCCCCGTTGCAGAGATCTATAGCAGTACCATAAGAAATTCTTGTAATAGAATCTTTCTTTTCGACAAGATTCAATACGAAAGTGTGAAGGACGAAAATCCGGGAAACATCAGATACATGCCTCTTGGTGCTCCTGTTGAGAGACTTGAGGCCATTCCTTTTCCGGATAAAAAAGAATACCCGGTCAGCTTTATCGGATCTCTTTACAACGAAAAAGATAAATATGAAGCTTTGAAAAAGAGCGGAAAGATTTCGGGACCTGCTTTGGAGCATATGGAAAAGCTCATAGAAGAGCAGCTTAAAGCACCCGGACTTGATATAGTCAGCGAAGGGCTGACTGCGGAAGATATCAATGCACTCAAAGCTGCGGATCCTTCTTTTTACACGGATCCGGATGCCGTTACCGATATGGACAGGTATGTTGCGGTGAACAACTATCTCGGAAATCACCTCACATCCCTTGACCGCATCTCGGTACTGAATCTTCTTGCGGAGAATCTTCCCGAGGGAAGTGTTCATCTCTTTACCAGGTCAGATACGTCGGAACTTGATAAGAGGATCACCGTGCACGGGGGAGTTGAGTCTCTTGTTGAAATGCCCGGTGTTTTCAGAAAATCCCTCATTAATCTGAATCTCACATCGAGAACCATACAGGACGGTCTGCCTCAGAGAGTCTGGGACATAATCGGGTGCAGGTCGTTTTGCGTAACCGATGAGACTTCTGCACTGGGAGAAGTACTTGAGCCCGGAAGACATCTGTTTTCTTTTGACGGATATGAAGAACTTCCGGGAATATGCAGAAAGTTTCTTGATAATCCCGGTTCGGCTGAAGAAATCGCGGTCGAAGGATTCAAGGCAGTTTCCGCATCACATACGGTTCTTCTCAGGGCTCTTGAGATAGTTAAACTGATCCTGTCGGAGAAGCTTTCTTAAGTCCGGGGCGGTGCGAAAAAGCCCTCTTTGGTGTATAATATATAGGTTGTATACACAATTATCCGGGTCCCTTTGGACCTTAAAATTCGGAGATATATGCTTTTCAGTTCTTTGATATTTATCATGGTATTCCTGCCCGTCGTTTTTATCGGCAGCAGAATACTTCGCAAAAACAAATATGTTAATGTACTTCTGCTCCTTGCCAGCCTGTTCTTCTATGCCTGGGGGGAGCCGGTTTACGTTCTTTTGATGCTCACATCGATCATCGTGAATTACTTCGCCGGTCTTGCACTTGATAAGTTCAAAAGCAAAGCGAAGCTGATCCTGGTCCTGGATATCATCTTTAATCTGGGACTTCTGGGATTTTTCAAATACGCTTCCTTCGGAACCGTGGTTCTGGTTAATTACCTCCACATTCCCATAACACCTATAAGCGTAAGACTTCCCATCGGTATTTCTTTTTTCACCTTCCAGATAATGTCTTACATCATCGATCTCTACAGAGGAAAGTTCCCTGTTCAGAAGAAGATCGTAAACCTTGCACTCTACATTTCCTTCTTCCCACAGCTCATTGCAGGTCCCATTGTCAGATATGAGGACATCAACGACCAGCTGGAAAACAGAACTATCACTATAGAAAAATCTACTGAAGGAATCAGACGTTTCATCCTTGGCCTCGGCAAAAAGGTTATCATTGCCAATACTGTTGCGGAAGCGGCAGACAGGATCTATGCATATAATCCCGACACCATGTCCGCAAAGGTAGTATGGGTTGCTTCGATCCTTTACACTCTTCAGATTTATTACGATTTCTCGGGATATTCGGATATGGCTATCGGTCTCGGCAAGATGTTCGGATTCGAATTCCTGGAGAACTTCAGATATCCCTACATGTCCACGTCCATTTCCGAGTTCTGGCGCAGGTGGCATATCTCGCTGGGAACCTGGTTCAGGGAGTATCTCTATATCCCTCTGGGCGGTAACAAAAAAGGTAAAAACAGAACCTACCTGAATCTGATAATCGTATTCTTCCTTACCGGATTCTGGCACGGCGCCGGTTTTACTTTCATCTTCTGGGGACTCTACCACGGATTTTTCAGTATCATAGAAAGACTGGGTTTTTCGAAAGTACTTAAAAAGTGCAAGCCCCTTGCGCTGATCTATACATTCTTCGTAGTGAATTTAGGATGGGTATTTTTCAGAGTCGGCGGACTTAAGAATGCATTCATCGTGGTTTCCAAGATGTTCACTCCCGGACTTAAGAACTATTACACCCTCGGTGAGATGATGTCCCACAGATGTATGGTCATTGCGGTACTTGGAATACTTGGTGCCGGAATACTTCAGCTTATTCCCGAGAAGATTCCTGCGGTTAACAAGATTGTGAAGAATCCCGTGGTCCAGTATGTGTGGTGTGCGGTGATCTTCGGAATCTGCATACTGCTGCTGGCAAGTAATACTTATAATCCGTTTATTTATTTCAGATTCTAGTTATGACAGATAATACTTCTAAGAAGAAATTGAATATACGTGCATTATTCGTGCACATCACGTTCTGGGGATTCATTATACTGCTTCCCATTGTGTATAAGTTTGTCTCCCCCAGACTGAATGAGGAGAATAATGAAAACAGAAATCTGGCAGAGATGCCGGTTTTCACATGGGATACTCTGAGCATTTATCCTCTTGAATTTGAGAATTATTACAACGATAACTTCCCTTTCAGAAGCAAACTGATCACTGCAAACAGCCGTATTGCGTACCAGCTTTTCAATGAGGGCGTAGGCTCAACTATAGTCGGTAAGGACGGATGGCTTTTCTATAATTCCGAGAGCAGTCTGGACGGATCCAATATTGGTCAGTTTAAGGGAATGGCTACTTTTACTGATGAGGAACTCAGGCAGGCGGCAGAGAGCCTTGAAGCCACCGCGGAGTGGTGCAAAGAGCATGACATGGAGTTTGTCCTCATGATCTGCCCCAACAAAGAGCGCATGTATTCCGAGTATATGCCGAATCAGTATATTCCCGGAATTGCAGAAGAGCATTGTAATACCGACCAGCTTATAGAGTATCTCAGAGCTAATACCGATATCAGGGTTGTATGGGCTTATGAAGATCTCCTGGAATATAAGAACGGTCATCCCGATACACCTGTTTACTACCATCTGGATACCCATTGGAACTATATGGGAGGATATATCGGAGCAAGAGCGCTCCTCAGAGAGCTCGGAATAGAGATTCCTTCACCCGATGAAAGATATATAACTCCCAGAGAACTTCACTTCGGTGACCTTGTTATGTTGATGAATCTTGGTGCCAGTGATCTTTTCAACGACACCGATTATAAATTTGAAGGATATCCCGTAGAAGGAATGCAGATGCTTTCCGACAATGTAAACGGAATCCTGTCATATCAGAATCCGGGAAGAGATCCCAGAAATGTGGTTATCTACAGAGACTCATTCTGTAATATCATGAGATACTTCCTCGGAGAGCAGTTCAATACCATAAATATGATCCCTAAGGAGTACTGGGATCCTTCTATTCTCGAAGACGGAGAGTGTGATGTACTGGTTTATGAGATGACCGAACGTTTTGTCAGCAGACTTGTTGATGAGCATATTCAGCCATAACACTTGTATTTTTATAAAAAACGCTATATTTTTATTAAAAGGGGTAATTTTTCGGCAAAGGAATGCCGATGTAAGGGATAGAAAAGTATATTCAGCTGTTTTTGTACCCTTTTATGAGATGAAAAAGGTAATTGAAACCGTTAACCCTAAGGATGATAAGGAAAACGTCCGAAATATCACATGGAGGTGATCTGAATGTCAATCGAACCTATTAACAGTGTAATGAGTATTCAGCAGCAGACTTATTCTCCGGCACCGAAGCCGGCTAATACGTTTGCCGATTCTGCTGAACTTCGCACAAGCGTCGACTCTGCAGCGCCTGCTCTTGAGGATATTGCAGTAGTTGATAATGCTTCTCAGAAGGGAAATGCCGATAATTCCCAAAATCCTGATTCCAATCAGGATAATGCGCAACTCTCCAAGGAACAGATAAAGAAAGCTGTTGAGAAGATCAACAGCGCTCAGATGGAGAGCTCTGAAGCAGTCTTCGGATTCCATGAAGAAACCAACAGAGTAACCATAAAAATAGTAGATAAGAAGACCAAAGAAGTCATTAAAGAGCTTCCTCCCGAGAAGACCCTTGATATGATCGCTAAGGTATGGGAGATGGCCGGACTCTTTGTCAACGAAAAACGATAAAGGAGGGATACTATGTCTGATAAAATGAGAATGAGCGGCTTGATATCCGGCATGGATACGGATTCCGTAATAGAAGCCCTCGTAAGCAATAAAAAGCAAAAGGTAACTGATGCTAAGAACGACCAGAAGAAGCTTGAATGGAAGCAGAATATCTGGAAAGACATCAATACAAATATCAAGGGATTGTTCCAGTCACATCTGTCTGTTATGAGATTTTCTGGTTCATACAGCAAGATGACAACTGCTGTCTCCAATTCATCCGTTGCCAGTGTTATTACCGGAGACAGTGCAGTTAATGCAACTCAGAAACTTCGCGTTGAGAAACTTGCTAAGAGCGCCTACTTAACCGGAAAAGATCTTAACGGTGAAAGTAAGGATAAGACATTTACTGCTTCAAGTACGCTTTCTGAGCTGGGATTTACCGGTGAAGGTGATGCTATCAATCTGAGTATTGGCGGAAAAGCTCAGGATTCTCTTAATGTTACCGGTGAAACCACCATATCAGATGTTCTGACTTATCTTAAGGGAGCAGGTCTGAATGCATCCTTTGATGAGGATACTCAGAGGTTCTTTGTAAGCTCTAAATCCACCGGATCATCTCATGATTTCAAACTTTCTGATGGAGGAAACGGTGCTCTCGCAGCTTTAGGCCTTCAGATAGCTACCGATGATGAGAAAAAAGCGGACGATTTTGACCAGTCTCAGTATGCTTCTAAGATTGATGGTTCGGATGCGGAAATTTACTTAAATGATGCTAAGTTCACCGGAGATACTAACACGTTCAAGATTAATGGCCTTACGATTACAGCACTTGATGAAACGGGCGATAAAGAAGTTACCTTGACCACCACAACAGATACCAGCGGTATCTATGACATGATCAAAGGTATGGTCAGCCAGTATAATAAAGCTATCAACGAGATTGATAAGTATTATGGTGCTGATTCTGTTAGAAAGTACTCCATGCTTACTGACGAAGAAAAGGAAGCAATGAAGGATAAAGAGGTAGAGGAGTATGAGGATAAGATCAAATCCGGATTGTTGAGGAGCGATAATAATCTTTCATCTCTTCGAACTATTTTCACTACCGCAATGTCCTCCGGCATTCAGATTGGAGAAAAGACCTATTATTTGTCTGATTTCGGCATAGGAACTGGTAGCTACTTTACTACTCCCGACAATGAGAAGCATGCCCTTCACATTGATGGAGACAAGGATGACGCGACCGTTAAGGATAAGGCAGACAAATTATCGGAAATGATAGCTTCGAATCCTGAACTTGTAACAGAGTTCTTCAGCAAAATTTCTCAGGAACTTTACTCCAAACTGGATGGTGCTTCCAAATCGGTGGATGGATATAGAAGTTATGGCAGTTTCTATGACGATAAGAAGATGAAAGCCGATTATGACGGCTACAAGACCACGATTAAGAACTTGGAACAGAAAGCCAATGATTATGAGGACAGGCTTTACAAGCAATTCTCCTCTATGGAAGCTGCCCTAGCCAACCTGCAAAAGAAGAGTTCTGCTTTAGCCGGACTTCTCGGAACAGGTGCATGATGATAATACTCTAAGGAGATAAAGGAATGCCTTTACCCAACGCGTATCAACAGTATGCCAACAATAAAGTAATGACTGCTTCCCCTGCAGAACTTACTCTTATGCTCTATGATGGGGCCATTAAGTTTCTCAATATTGCACTTGGCGCCATAGAGGAAAATGATATTCAGAAGGCTCATACCAATATATTGAAAGCTGAGCATATTATTGATTATCTCAGACAGACTCTGGATATGAAATATGCCGTTGCACAGGATTTTGAGAATATCTATTCGTATCTTTCCCAGAGATTGATCGAAGCTAATCTTAAGAAGGATCCGGAGATCATTCAGGAAGTGAATGGGCATCTTCATTCCGTAAGAGATACCTGGAAAGAAGTTATGAAGGTTAACGGAATTACCTGGAGAACTTGATTGGAGAGAGTATGGAAGATTATCTGCAGCTTTTGGAAGAGTCACTTGTCAAGAAAATTAGGGTGCTTGACGAGATAGAAAAGTTTAACATAAAGCAGAAAGATGTTCTTTCTTCGGAGGATTCCACGCCTGATTTTGATAAATTTGATTCGTTTATCGAAGAAAAAGGAAAATTGATAGATGAATTAAATTCTCTGGATGAAGGCTTTGAGACTTTATACGCGAGAGTTGCCGATACTTTAAAGTCAGATATTCCCGGTAATGCATCCAGAATAAGAAAGCTACAGGAACTGATCAGGGAAATAACCGATAAGAGTGTAGGCATTCAGAAGCAGGAGGCGGAAAATAAGGCACTTATAGAGAGATTTTTTCAGAGTACCCGTGCCGGTATCGGAAAGGGCAGAAATTCTTTGAATGTAGCCTATAGTTATCTTCAGTCACAAAGAGGTCTGAATAATTCAGAATCGTTGTTTTTAGATTCAAAGCAGTAAAATATTGATGTGTAATAATGAACGCAAAACAGGCAAATTGCTTATTTTGCGTTCATTTTATATTGATTTTGAGTTAAAATATAATAATGGACAGGACTGAATTCTTAAACCGTCCGAAACTATTTGTGAGGGTTAGTGATGTTTAGTTTAGATCTGTTTATTTCTGAATATGTGACAAAACGTCCGACTTCTATGTTCTATCCTGATATAGAATCCAACAGGGAATTGCTGAGTAAGAAAATCGCCGGTAAAAGCGTTCTTGTGATAGGAGGTGCAGGGTCCATCGGATCTTCGTTTATTAAAGCAATTCTCCCGTTCAAGCCCGGAGCATTGGTGGTTGTAGATCTGAATGAGAATGCTCTTGCAGAGCTTACCAGAGATCTCAGATCCACTAACGGCATGTATATTCCTGATGATTATATCCCTTATCCCATGGATTTTGCGTCTCCTGTGTTTGAGAAGATGTTCCGCTCCAGGAAAGGATTTGATATTGTCGGAAATTTCTCCGCTCATAAGCATGTCAGGAGTGAGAAGGATATATACTCTGTAGAAGCTTTGCTTCAAAATAATGTTTTACATGCCAAGAAACTTCTTGATCTGCTGTCTGAATTTCCGCCTGAAGAATACTTCTGTGTTTCTACCGATAAGGCAGCTAATCCGGTTAATATCATGGGAGCTTCCAAGCGCATCATGGAAGATCTCATATTCAGCTATTCCGATAAATTCCCTGTTAAGACAGCCAGATTTGCCAATGTGGCTTTTTCAAACGGCTCACTTCCTGCCGGCTTTTTGGCCAGAATCCAAAAACTACAGCCCTTATCTGGTCCCAGTGATGTGAGGCGTTTTTTTGTCAGCCCTGAAGAATCGGGCCAGATATGTCTCCTTTCATGCATTTTAGGTGAAAACAGGGCAATATTCTTCCCTAAGCTTGAAGAGGCTCAGATGATGACGTTTGATGCCATTGGAACAAAACTGCTGGAAGTTCAAGGATACGAAGTTCTTGAGTGCAATTCAGACAAGGAAGCCATTGAGAAAGCTGAAGATCTGAAGAAGGGCAGTAATAAGTATCCTGTTCATTATTCTGTATCCGATACATCCGGTGAAAAGCCCTTTGAGGAATTTGTAACCGACTCGGAAACGGCAGATTATGACAGATTTAAATCTCTCGGGGTTATTACGGGAAAACAGATTCCGGATAAAGCAGGAATCGAGAAGCTGATCCGAGAACTTGATGAGGCATTCGGCAGAGAAGAGCTTTCAAAAGACGAAGTGGTTGAAATCATGAAGAGATATCTTCCCAATTTCGAACATATCGAAAAAGGAAAATCTCTGGATAGCAAGATGTAAATAGGCGGCTGATTATGGATAAGTTTATTCCTTTATCAATTCCCAATTTTGAGGGGAACGAAAGAAAATATGTTGACGATGCTATTGACCAGGGATGGGTTTCAACAGGCGGTGCATATATCACCCGTTTGGAACAGGGTATGGCAAAGTTTCTTCACGCCGATAATGTAGCTGCATGCCAAAGCGGAACATCGGCGATTCATTTAAGCCTTGTTGAAGCAGGGGTAAAGCCGGGAGATGTTGTTCTTGTTCCACCACTTACCTTCATAGCTGCAGTAAACCCTGTTAAGTATCAGTTTGCTACACCTGTCTTTATAGATTGCGATGACAGCTTTTGCATGGATCCTGTAAAGCTTAAGAGGTTTTGCGAGGATGAATGCGAATGGAACGGTCAGGAACTTAAGTATAAAGGTGCAAGCGTTAAGGCTGTTGTCGTTGTTCATGTATTCGGAAACATGGCAGATATGGAATCTGTTATGGATATAGCAGGGCGCTTTAAACTCAAAGTGATTGAGGATGCTACCGAAGCGTTGGGCACCAAGTATACCGAAGGAAGATATAAAGGCAAATATGCCGGAACTATCGGAGATTTCGGCTGCTATAGCTTTAACGGCAATAAAATTATCACAACAGGCGGAGGCGGAGCGGTAACCTCCAATAATCCTAAGACTGTAGATCACATTAGATTTTTGTCCACACAGGCTAAAACAGATCCTCATTACTATATCCATGATGAAATCGGATATAACTACAGAATGACCAACCTGCAGGCGGCACTTGGCGTAGCACAGATGGAGGAACTTCCCGAGTTCATACGTAGAAAGCAAGCTAATTACGATAAATATAAGAAGCTCTTTGAGGGATTTGAACTCGGAAAGCTGATGCCCTTCAGAACGGGGACAGAGTCAAATAAGTGGTTTTATTCGATTTGCATAGATCGAAGTAAGATTAAAAACTCTATGAGAGAGATCATAGTAGCACTTCATGATAAAGGAATGGAAACCAGAGCAATTTGGGGTCTGATTAACGAACAGAAGCCTTATGAAGGTGAAGTTACATACAAGCTTGAGAAAGCACCTTATTATGCAGATCGGATACTTAATATTCCTTCTTCGACACAGATCACGGAAGAGGAAATTGTATATGTTGCAGATCAGGTTAAAAGTCTTCTAGAGGAGATGGCTAATGGATAACCGCGAACTTGAAAGATTCATAGGAAGCAAGGATTTATCGGTCTCTGAAGCAATGCAGAGAATTGATAATAATGCGTGCGGTATTTTATTCTTGACAGATGAGCAGGGAAAACTGGTCGGATGTGTTACTGACGGAGATGTAAGACGTTATCTGCTTGCCGGTGGAGAAATGAACGGAACTGCATTTGATGCGGCCAATAAATCTCCTAAAGCTGCTCATTCTTTGGAGGAAGCCAAACACCTATATCATCACAAAAACTTTATTGTAATTCCTATAGTGGATGACGATGGTGTAGTGGTTGATCTGTATACGGGTGAATTGGGGGCGTCTATTAAGAAAAACAGATCTCCGCTTAATATTCCTGTGGTGATAAACGCAGGCGGTAAGGGAACAAGACTGGATCCGTATACTAAGGTTCTTCCTAAGCCTCTCATTCCTGTAGGGGATTTACCTATCATTGAACATATTATGAGGGAGTACTTATTATATTCCTGTGATGAATTTCATATTATCGTCAATTATAAAAAAGATCTTATGAAGGCGTATTTCGCCGATAATGAAAATAATTATAACATCACTTGGTATGATGAGGATAAGCCTTTGGGCTCCGGTGGTGGTCTAAGTTTACTTCGAGGGAAGTTTGATAGTACTTTCTTTTTTGCAAATTGTGATGCACTTCTTACCGCGAATTATGAGAGTATGATCAAATTTCATAAAGATAACAAGAATATGATCACTATGATGTGTGCATATAAGAATATCAATATTCCATACGGTGTAGTAGATATCGGTGTTAACGGAAGCATTAAGGAAATGCGTGAAAAACCATTGATGTCATTTCTGACGAATACCGGAATATATATAGTCGAGCCTGAAGTGATAGATGATATTGGAGATGGAGTTCCGATGGGATTCCCGGACATTATTGAGCTTGAACGTAAGAAGGGAAAGAAAGTGGCAGTTTTTCCTGTGAGCGAAAGCGATTGGATGGATATGGGGCAACTTCCGGAACTGGAAAAAATGAGAATCAAGTTGTATGGAGAATAGACCGGAGGAATACTTTTGAGTAAACTGGTATTGTTGGGCGGCGGCGGGCATTGTAAATCTGTACTTGATTCCGCTATAAGAATGAATAGCTTTGAGCAGATAGTAATAACTGATCCGGTGATAACTCCCGGTCAAAAAATATATGGTTGTGAGGTTGTCGGAACTGATGAATGCCTAGAAGAATTGTTTACTAAAGGATTTGATAATGCATTTATCACTGTCGGGAGTATCGGCGTTAATTATTTGAGGGAAAAACTTGCTGAAAAAGCATCCGGAATCGGTTTTCGATTTCCGGTAGTCATTGATCCGACTGCGATTGTATCTGATTTTGCTGTAATCGGATCGGGTACATTTGTAGGCAAGAAAGCTATTGTAAATGCTGATGCCGTGATAGGGAGGCATTGCATTATCAATTCTGGTGCAATAGTGGAACATGAATGTTTGATTGGTGATTACTCTCATGTATCAGTAGGAACGGTTTTGTGCGGTAAAGTGAGGGTTGGCATGCAATGTTTTATCGGAGCGGGAAGCACGGTTATTCAATGCCTTGATATAGGCGATAATTGTATAGTTGGTGCAGGGGCCGTCGTTAATAGGGATGTTTCATTCAATACAAGGGTTGCAGGTGTTCCTGCCGGACAGATTTAAGTGGAGTGGAAATGGGTAAAACGTACATTATTGCGGAAGCCGGCGTAAATCATAACGGAAGCTTTGAACTGGCATGCAAACTCGTTGATGCTGCAAAAGAGGCGGGGGCAGATTGCGTAAAGTTTCAGACCTTCAAGGCAAAGAATCTTGTGTCTAATAATGCCCAGAAAGCGAATTATCAAAAGGAAACTACCGGAGAAGGGTCTCAGGAGGATATGCTCAAGAAACTGGAATTATCATATGATGAATTTCTTGGGCTTAAAAAGTACTGCGACGGCGTAGGGATTTCATTTTTGTCTACGCCTTTTGATCTTGAAAGCATTGTCTTTCTTAATTCTATTGATATGCCTTTTTGGAAGATTCCTTCCGGCGAGGTGACTAATTATCCGTATTTGGTAGCCCTGGCTAATACCCACAAACCGGTTATAATGAGTACGGGCATGTGTAGTATGGAAGAAATCCGCGCGGCGGTTGAGGTGCTCAAGGGCAATGGCTGTGGAGATATCAAACTCTTACAGTGTAATACGGAATATCCTACTCCGTTTGAGGATGTTAACCTTAATGCTATGGAATCTATGCGAAGAGAATTGGGCTTAGAGGTTGGCTATTCCGATCATACAAAGGGTATAGAAATTCCAATAGCAGCGGTGGCAATGGGGGCTACTGTCATTGAAAAGCACTTTACTCTTGATCGAAAAATGGAGGGGCCGGATCATAAGGCTAGTCTCGAACCGGATGAACTTAGAAATATGGTAGAGAGTATTCGGCATGTTGAAGAGGCATTTGGCTCGGGAGTTAAAGAACCTTCTCTATCGGAAAAGAAGAATATAGCAATAGTTAGAAAGAGCATTGTTACTTCTAAGGAAATAAAGCGAGGTGAGCTTTTTTCTGAAAGTAATCTGACCACAAAACGTCCGGGAAATGGTCTATCTCCTATGAAGTGGAATGAAATTATCGGGACTGTAGCAGAAAGAGATTATGCAACAAATGAACTTGTTTAACATTGACTGATTGAAAATGAAAAAACAAATTGGAGTTTTAACATCGACAAGGGCAGAATTTGGTCTTCTTAAACCACTTATCCAAAACCTTATGAAAGATGATTGTTTTGAGGTTAAGGTTTTAGTTACTGGTGCACACCTTTCACCGGATTTTGGGTATACTTATAAAGAAATTGAAGAAGCAAGAATCCCTATTGCTGAAAAAATTGAATGTCTTACCGATGGAGATAACCCTAGGGCTATTTCTGAAAATATGGCTATGGCTTTACGGGGGTTTGGCGAGTATTTTCAAAAACACAAATTAGATCTGCTGATTGTTTTGGGGGATAGATATGAAACCATGGCTGTATGCATAGCCGCTATGAATTTTGAAATCCCCATAGCTCATATTCATGGTGGGGAAGCGACTGAAGGACTAATAGATGAAGCAATAAGGCATTCTATCACAAAGATGAGTCAGCTTCATTTCGCTTGTACCGAGATGTATCGAAAACGTATAGTTCAAATGGGAGAACAGCCTGATAGAGTGTTCAACGTAGGCGCGTTAGCCGTTGAAAATATTTTGAATATGGATTATATATCCTCGGAGGAATTGGGAAAGGCAATTGGTATCGATTTGACAAAAGATTACGGAGTTGTCACGTTTCATCCGGTCACTTTGGAAAAAAACAGTGGTGTTGAACAAATCAGGGAGGTGCTGGCGGCACTCACTTATTTTCGGAATATGTCATTTATCATCACTAAAGCCAATGCAGATGCAGGTGGACGCAGAATTAATGAGATAATTGATGACTATGCACGTAAGTATGATAATGTTATTGCCGTAACATCTCTAGGAGTTAGGAAATACCTGAGTGCTGTTAAAGGCTGTAAGGTTGTTATTGGGAATTCATCAAGCGGTATTATAGAAGCACCGTGTCTGCATGTTCCTACTGTTAATATCGGAGATAGGCAAAAAGGGAGATTTATGCCGGATAGCATTATTAATTGTATTCCTGAGGAGGAAAGCATAGTTAAAGCGATTAATAATGCTTTGGATAAAGAATTTCAGGCAAAGGTTCTTATTATGACAAATCCGTTTGGAGATGGAAATACCTCGAAAACAATAACTGCAATAATACATGGTATATTTGAACAAGGTGGAGATATTAATATCAAGAAGTCATTCTATGATTTAAGGTGGGATTAGTGAAAAGAATTGTTTATATAGGATGCGTTGAAAGCTCGTATCAAATATTAAAACATATGCTTGAGAAAGGGTATATGGTTTCCGGAATAGTTACGAAAGAACAGTCCTCGGTTAATTCTGATTTTCACTCTTTGATTTCATTGGCTGATGAATATGGAATTGAAAGTTTCTGTACTAAAAATATAAACGATAAAGCGTCTTATGAATTTATAAGTTCAAAAAAACCGGATGTGATTTATTGCTTTGGTTGGTCAAATTTGATTGGAAAGGAATTGCTTACATTAGCTCCCTATGGAATTATCGGTTTTCATCCTGCTGAAATACCTATGAATCGAGGAAGACATCCTCTGATATGGGCTCTTGTCCTTGGGCTTGATAAAACTGCTTCAACTTTTTTTGTCATGGATGAGGGAGCTGATAGCGGGGATATTATCAGCCAAAAACAAGTAGTCATTGATTATAATGATGATGCATATAGTTTATATGAAAAGATTCTTAATGTAGCTAAGGATCAGGTTATAGAATTGACTGGTATGTTAAATGCTGATTCGTTGGTTAGGATTCCGCAAAAAACGGGCACGGGGAATACATGGAGAAAGAGAAATAAACTGGATGGTCAGATAGATTGGAGGATGTCATGCGAGGCTATATATAATTTAGTTCGCGGTCTTACACATCCATATGTAGGAGCCCATTTTGTCTATGGTGATAAGGAAATAAAGATATGGAAATGTATTGCGGAACAGAATGATACATATAAGAATATTGAACCCGGAAAGGTCCTCATGGTTCGTTCGGACAATGAATTTATTGTCAAAGCGTATGATGGTATTGTTCATGTTATTGAATGCGATTCAGTTCGGTTGAAAGAAGGAGAATATCTTTTATGAATATTTTGGTAATCTCACCACACCCGGATGATGAGACTTTAGGGGCGGGTGGAACTTTACTTAAGATGAAGGATTCCGGGCATAAGATATATTGGCTTAATGTAACTAATATGAAGCCGGAATATGGATATTCAGATGAGCGGGTTAAAGAGCGTAATAGAGAGATTTTATTAGTGAATGAAGCTTACGACTTCAGTGGGTTTTATAATTTTGAAATGAAGCCGGCTGGTATGGAACAATATGAAACCGGAGAACTTGTATCAAAATTTAAGAGTGTTCTAGAAGAAGTAAAACCGGAACTTTTGTTTTTGCCATTTGGTTTTGATGTTCATTCTGATCACCGAGTCATTTTTGACTCGGTATACTCATGCATTAAATCTTTTAGAGCTCCTTATTTGAAAACAGTTCTTTGCATGGAGATTATTTCTGAAACGGATCATGCCTTCCGGATGAACAGTTTTTCACCCAATGTTTTTGTGGATATCAGTGATTACATTGAAAAGAAGATAGATATTATGAAGATTTATAAAAGTGAGATTAATCAACCTCCCTTTCCAAGGAATGAACAGGCAATCAGAGGGTTGGCCTCATACAGAGGGGCGACAGCATATCATAAATGCAGTGAGGCGTTTTATCTGATAAGAAGTTGTATCGATTGATTATCAAAGGAATATAAATCGGTAATATGAAAAATATAGCTATAATTCCTGCAAGAAGTGGATCAAAAGGGGTAATTGATAAGAATATCAAAATTCTGTGCGGAAAACCTCTTATCGCATATACGATCGAGGCTGCTTTAGATAGCAATAAGTTTGAAGAGGTGATGGTCTCTACTGATTCGGGGGAATATGCGGAGATTGCTAGAAAATTTGGCGCTAAGGTGCCTTTTTTGAGAAGCGAAACCAATTCTTCCGATTCGGCCAGTTCTTGGGATATGGTTGAGGAAGTATTGAATCGATATAGGAAACTGGGGAGAGAATTTGACACTTTTTGCTTACTTCAGCCTACATCTCCGCTTCGAAACTCGGATGATATAATAGAGGCATATAATTTATATGAGGAAAAGGCGGATTTTGCAGTTGTTTCTGTGTGTGAGGCAGAACATTCCCCTTTATGGAGCGGAAAACTACCGGATAATGGTGAGTTTATCAACTTTATAGATAGGGAAAGTATTAAGCGACGACAGGCAAATGGAAAGTATTATAGGTTGAATGGGGCCATATATATAGTTGATATAGACAAATTTAAAAATGAGAAGTTTTTCTATCAAAAAGGGGGATTTGCGTATATCATGCCGCAAAACAGGAGTGTAGATATAGATACGGAGCTGGATTTCTGGGTTGCTGAGGCTATTTTTAACCATCAAACCAAAAAATAAAAAAAATCGTGAAAATAGGGTTAATTTTTTTTTATAGAGTCCGATATATTGAATGTAAGCGAAAAGAAAATGCAAAAAGCGCTACATATGGAATTGTTAACAGGTAATGTCCCGTTGGTAGGATGAGGACAAACTCAAGGAGGATAATATTATGGTAGTACAGCATAACCTTACGGCAATGAACTCTAACAGAATGCTCGGTCTCACAACTAATTCACTTGCAAAGTCGACCGAAAAGCTTTCGTCAGGATACAAGATCAACCGTGCAGCAGATAATGCAGCAGGACTTGCAATCTCCGAGAAGATGAGACGTCAGGTCAGAGGTCTGACCCAGGCATCTACCAATGCACAGGACGGTATCTCCGCAGTACAGACTGCAGAAGGTGCA
>JAGAYR010000020.1 GCA_017940415.1 Lachnospiraceae bacterium | reverse complement strand
TCAAAGAGTCTGGTGTGGTTTGTCTTGACATGAAGGTTTGCATTTACGATAGGGAACTCTGCGCATTTCTCAAGAAATAAGAGATGGGCAATTCCGTAATCAACCTCATGATTTCCCAGGGTTACAATGTCGGGAGCCAGCATGTTCATGATCTGTATGGTAGACAATCCCAGATACTCAGAATCAATGATGGAACCTCTGAACATATCTCCGGCAATGCAGTAAAGGACATTCTCCTCTTCCCTGCGCACCTTGCTGACATAGCCTGACAGCATTGATACTCCTCCCACCAGATTCTCATCCACATGCTCTGCAAGAAAATCTCCATGCATGTCGTTTGAATGAAGCAGTGTCAATTTCTTCAAGTTACTCATAAAACCTCCTGTTTTCCTTAAGCTTCAAGACCGGCCGATCGGTCTGATAACCCTTTTTACCTTACTGATTCTTCCATTATTTCGCTCATATTATTTAAATTATACCATTAGTATACGTGGAACGAACTTTAAAAAAGAATTATTTTCCTTGAAATTTAAAAAAGGAGATGATTTAATCATCTATCTTATATATAAAAAATAATCATGATAGGTAATCCAATGGGGACGGTTCTCTCCGACGAGAACCGTCCCCATTGGATTTCTGGATTTCCATTTATCATTAATCAGCAGAACTGCAGGTTATGAGCAAATGCTCCCCGGCGACATCATTATAAACCTTGCAGGTATTTTCAAGCATTTCATAAACATGTACGATTCCCCTAAGCTTTTCGTCATCCTCAAATCCTTTCACAATGTCCTTATACTTTGCAAGTCTTTCCGTGGCAAAATGCAGAGTCTTTTCGTTTTGGAATACAGCAGTATAAAGAATCTCAGCTTCCACAAGATCCTGGAAGATATGGCTTCCATAGGAAAGCTCAGGGTTATAGCCGGCTCTTGATTCCTCTGTTTCGCATATAATCTCATAGGCACTTATATCTGAAAATGCCGTAGGGACTCCGAGCTCGGGTGACGAAGTGCCAACTCTTCCCGGAACTATCAGCATCATATGCTTATTCCTGTCACGGTAATGCCAGTTTATCTTCCTGATAAGCTTAGCCACGAGATGCTTTTCACTGTAAGGCATGTTGTAATATTTTACCGGATCAACATAAACTATCAGGTCAAGTTCTGCTGCCTTGCACATGCCCATGGAGGAGCCTTTGCTTTCAAGCAGGATATTTTCTTCCGGAATGCCCGGCGGAATAATGGTTCCCGCTTCACTCTTCTGCACCTGGAGCGGTCTGCACTGGAGAAGATCAATGGAATACTCACCGCTTTCGGAAATATTAATGGTAAATTCGATATCCACCGGGTAATCATATTCTTCCTGAATGCAGCTAAGCATACGCTTCATCTGTGACATCAAAGTCTCGTTCGCCACAAGTCCTTTACAGGATATGAATTCCACATCCCGGTCTCTTCCTATCTCCCTGAGTCTCCGTTCCGCATCATAATCATGCTCCAAAAGGATTTTATGAAGATACTTCGG
>JAGAYR010000001.1 GCA_017940415.1 Lachnospiraceae bacterium | reverse complement strand
TCCATATCGGTAAACTCTTCATAAGAGAAGACCGTTCCTTCCTTTTGTCCGTCTACACGGAAAGACGGATGGGTGGAAGTTACGCGTGTCATTCTTACCTCAGGCATCGCCTGGAGCTCTTCGCTTAAAGCATAGGGATCGACACCATCGTTTATAGTCATTACATCGTCTGATATCTCCATTCCCATAATCTTCACCAACCCGTCGGAACCGTTAAAGAACATTACGAATGTGAACATGCAAAACAGCAATGTAGTTCCCGCAAGGAATATACAAAGGCCGACACCTGCACCCGTTCTTATGTTCCTGATGCTGTCCTTGAAGCCGAGCCTTCTGTTAATGTTTTTACCGGTCTTCTCAAGAGGGAGCACGTTACGCTTGAAGTTGTGTGTGCGTATCCCTTTACGGAAAGCAACAACAGGGGGGAATTGCTTTACCATAGAGGCCTTGTTAAGAGCGAAGATAAGTATCAGGCCGATGACGCCGATCACTACCGGCAGCACCATATATACTTTCGCAGCAGATACCACCTCACGTCCGAGCATAACGCTTATGATATTGTTCATAAACGGAGTGGCAGCAAGTGCAATGATGCCTCCGATGACACTGCCGATACCGCTTGAGATCACATACTCGAACACATATGATAACGAGATTTCCTTGCCCTTATATCCCAGCGCCTCAAGGACACCGATCCTCTCCATCTGATCTTCGATATCCGATCTGATCTTGTTCCTTACCATGAAAATCGATGCAACAAATGTAATTAACGAAAGTGTGATACTCATGTAAAGGAACATATTTAGGAAACTGGTCTCGTTTGCCTTCTCTTCTGCTTTTGTAAATGCGTATCCTTCAAAGCTGTCACCGGATTCATCCATGCAACTTGTAAAATAATCTCTGTAACTGAAATCATCGTCAGAATTAAAGGCCAGGAAAACATATTCTTGAAATACAGGTGTCATGAGCCTGAAATCCTCTGGCGAGATGATGCTCTTGAAGAACAATCCGGATTCATTCGACAGACCTGTATTATAAAAACCTGCCACCGTGAAAGGGTACTGTCTTCCGCTCACTACGGGAATGAATTCATCACCGATTTCATATCCGAGATTATATTTAAAAAACGATGGCAAAATCACCCAGTGATCGAGAGAATCCATCTGCTCTTCGGTCATAGATTCGATGATGTTGCCGTCATCGATTTTCTGATTCTCTGATTCTGTAATGAGCGCAAGATTATAAGCGATCTTCTCGCCGTCATGAATAACGCCAGTCGAGAAGCCAAATAGCATATTTCCTCTTCTAACATCTTCAAAACCGTAATCCTTTTCGAGGATTTCCCGGTATGCATCGCGATAATCATTCTCCGTAATACTGATAAAAATATCAACGGAACCGCTCCCCGCGAAGCTTTCATCAAAGGCCTTGCTTACCTTACTTAAATTGATGGCGAAAATGCCGAGCATCATCGTGGAGACCAGAGTAAGAAATGCTATAGCTGCAGCCTCTTTCTTGTTCTTCTTTAAGTTAAAAAGTGAAAGTCTTAATATCTTTCCCATCATTACCACCCCATATCTTCGAGGAACTTCGTAAGCTTGTTTCGTCTTTCCCTGATATCGTCCTCGCCGTAGTTCGGCATCCTGTAATCGCCTACTATACCGCCGTCTCTTAAATATAGGACTCGTGTTCCGCGAAGTGCGGTCTTAAGATCATGTGTAACCATGACGATACTCTGTCCGTTCTTATGAATATCAGTAAAGATATCAAGCACATCTCGGCTTGATGCAGAATTAAGCTGTCCCGTGGGCTCATCGGCGAATAAGATCTTCGGGTCATTTATGATAGCCCTTACGATGTAAGTGGTAAACCACTCGTGTACCTCTAAATTAAAGCCACCCCCGAAGGGATGGCTGTGAAAAATTTTACTTATTGATTTGTTTTCGACAGCTGTCTGGTAAGGCGGTTGACCATGGGAGTAAATCTTTTATGTATGT
>JAGAYR010000019.1 GCA_017940415.1 Lachnospiraceae bacterium | reverse complement strand
TGATCTCATCGATTGCCCGTTTGCGGTTATCAATGCTGATGATTTTTATGGTAAGGAAGGCTTTAAGCTCATCCATGATTATCTTGTAAATCAGATGGATGAGGATGCTTCTGCCTTTGATATCTGTATGGCAGGCTACATCGTTGGAAATACTCTTTCAGACAACGGAACTGTTAACCGTGGTGTTTGCAGAATGGGTGAAAATGATTATCTCAAGGAGATCAATGAAACCTATGATATCGAGAAGCGTGCTGACGGAAGCCTCGTAGGAAGCGATGCAAACGGAAACGAAGTAAGAGTTGACGGTGATGCCATTGTGTCCATGAATATGTTCGGTCTTCCGGAGAAGTTCCTGGATACTCTCATTGAAAATTTCCCTGCATGGCTTGATAAGAATGGCAAGGAGATGAAGTCAGAGTATCTGCTTCCTCAGGAGATAAGCGGTCTTATGCAGGAAGGAAAGGCAACAGTAAGAGTCCTTAGGGACCGCGACAAGTGGTTTGGCGTTACTTATGCAGAGGATAAGGAAGCGGTTCAGAAATCCCTTAAGGATCTTGTGGACAAGGGAGTTTATCCTGCCAGTCTTTTCTGAGGAGACAGAATGATCGGTGTTTCTGTCAGAAGGAAACATTGATCCGATGACGTCGCCCAAAATATAGTGCCTGAAGGGGCACTAAAAAAAGTGAAACGGAACATAGGTTTTAATGGCTGATTCATATAGAGAAAACAGAAAAAATGAGCTCAGGAGGAGAGTCGTTGATACAGAGACTCTCCGTGAGCGTGAACATAGGAAACACGAAGAGCGACAGGGTAAAAGGCCCCGTCGTTTCTTGGTGTTTTTGCTTATTATGATAACTGTCATGGTGATAGCTGCCGGAGGGTTTTATCTTGCTCACCGGCAATTCCGTGATTACAGTGTGAACTGGACAGTAGACTTTACGGCTCAGGAAGGCGCCATTGATTCGGATTATGAGGAATACTACATTTATGCAGATGGTTTACTTAAGGTGACACGTGACGGAGCTTCCTATATTAATTCGGCAGGAAAGACCATTTGGAATCAGGCTTATGAAATGAGCCATCCCTATGCCACTGTCAACGGAGAGTACTGTGCTATCGGAGACCAGGGTAAGACGGCTATCTTTATCATGAATTCTTCCGGTACTACAGGACAGGCAGAGACTACTCTTCCCATAAGCAAACTTTCGGTTTCCGGAACCGGAGTTGTATATGCACTTATGGAGGAATCGGCTTCAAGTCACATAGCTGTATTTACAAGAGAGGGTGCAGCCCTTGACATCAGCATTAAATCCATCCTTTCGGGAGATGGGTATCCTGTAGATATCAGTGTCTCACCGGATGGTACAGAGCTTATAGTCTCCTTCGTTGCTCTCGAAGGCGGAACAATTCAGAATAAGATTATTTTCTACAACCTTGATGAGATAGGCCAAAATGCCGGAAATAATCGTGTTGTAGGTGGTTTTACAGAAGATTTTGCGGGACATCTCACAGGAAGAGTTCATTTCTCTGACAATACCTATGCCCAGGCATTTTATGACGGCGGTATAGCGTTTTTCAGCACAAAG
Organism: Lachnospiraceae bacterium; assembly: GCA_017940415.1. Taxonomy (GTDB): domain Bacteria; phylum Bacillota; class Clostridia; order Lachnospirales; family Lachnospiraceae; genus AC2028. The sequence continues at coordinate 3 of JAGAYR010000019.1, read as the reverse complement.
GTG
>JAGAYR010000018.1 GCA_017940415.1 Lachnospiraceae bacterium | reverse complement strand
CGGTAGCGTCCCTACTGTCATATACATATTACATTACCGATTCGATTGCTTTGGAGAACTGATCAGCGCAGGATGTTCCTCTGTTTCCGCAGATGTTTCCTTTAAGGATGGATGCTATCTCTGAAGCATCTTTACCTTCTACAAGTCTTCCGATGGCCTTGAGATTACCGTTGCAGCCTCCGGTGAATACTACGTTGTGAAGCTTCTTCTCATCGTCGATGTCGAAGTCGATCTTCACTGAGCAGACACCCGAGGGAGAATATGTATGATGATTCATAGTACCTCCTATAGGATGACAAAAATGTAGCGTCCCCAGTGTCATCTAAAAAAACTGCCCGAGTCAAGACTCGGGCAGTTTCAGGTTAATCTCTAAAGATTACTTGAAAGGATTCTCGGTAGCATAAGGAAGTGACTTAGGCTGGTTATATCCGAGAGACTCAACTCCGAGATACTTGAAGATCTCATAGAGTGCCTTTCCGTTGTGTGCGAATGTAACAGCGCCGTGATGAGGGAAGCTGTTCTCGATAAGCACGTGACGATAGAAACGTCCCATCTCCTTGATAGCGAATACGCCGATTCCACCGAAGGACTTGGTAGCAACGGGAAGAACCTCACCCTCTGCAACATAAGCCTTAAGCTTGTTGTCGGAGGTGGACTGAAGTCTGAAGAAGGTGATGTCGCCGGGAGCGATGTCTCCTTCGAGAGTTCCGTTGGTAACCTCTACGGGAAGCGCACGAGCCATGATCTTCTGATACTTCATCTCATAGTTGCAAAGCTTCTTGGTGCAGGTATTTCCGCAGTGGAAGCCCATGAAGGTATCGGTAAGCTCATAGTCGAACTTGCCCTTGATGGACTCATTATACATATCCTTGGGAACGGAGTTGTTGATGTCAAGGAGAGTAACGATATCGTTAGATACGATCTGTCCGATGAACTCGGAGAGACATCCGTAGATATCAACCTCACATGATACGGGGATTCCCATTCCGGTGAGACGGCTGTTAACATAGCAGGGAACGAACTTGAACATGGTCTGGAATGCAGGCCAGCACTTTCCTGCGATGGCAACATACTTTCTGTATCCCTTATGAGCCTCAACCCAGTCAAGGAGAGTAAGCTCATACTGAGCAAGCTTGGAAAGAATCTCGGGCTTCTTGTTTCCGGCGCCGAGCTCTTCTTCCATCTCTTTGATCTTAGCAGGGATTCTCTCGTCTCCCTCATGCTTCTGGAAGCTCTCGAAAAGGTCAAGCTCTGAATTCTCTTCAATCTCGATTCCCATGTTGTAAAGCTGCTGGATAGGAGCGTTACAAGCAAGGAAGTTGTTGGGTCTGGGACCAAAAGAAATGATCTTAAGGTTATTAAGAGCATAGATTGCATTTGCAATAGGAAGGAACTCGTGAATCATGTCAGCGCAATCTTCAGCGTCGCCGACAGGATACTCGGGAATATATGCCTTTACGCTTCTGAGACGGAGATTGTAGCTTGCGTTGAGCATTCCGCAGTAAGCATCTCCTCTTCCGTCCTGAAGATCGTTCTGGCTCTCTTCAGCTGCAGCGCAGAACATCTTGGGGCCGTCGAAGTGCTTAGCAAGAAGGGTCTCAGAAATCTCGGGACCGAAGTTTCCGAGGTATACGCAAAGAGCCTCACAGCCTGCTTTCTTAACGTCTTCAAGAGCGTTAACCATGTCGATCTCGCTCTCAACGATGCAGATAGGGCACTCATAAATGTCTGCTGCATCATACTTCTTGGTATATGCTTCTACAAGAGCCTTGCGGCGATTAACTGCAAGTGACTCGGGGAAACAATCGCGGCTTACAGCCACAATACCTACACGAACTTTGGGTGTATTAATCATATTGTACCTCCTGTACACTTTCTTCCCTTTCAAAAAGGGAACCTACGAAAACGATTTTATCACATTCCTTTCGGAAAAAGATAACCAAATGTTGCCACCCAAATTGCACAAATTGCGATATAGCGGGCACTATTAAAACTCTATTCCCAGGACCTTCCATTCCCCGTTTTGTTTTACAAAATAAAACTTGCCGTCGGTGGTGATGACTTCGGGTTCGTTGGGTCCCCATTCCATGGTCAGATACTGCTCGACGATGACCTCGCAATAGCATACGTCATCGGAATATGCGATAAAATCCACCACCTCAGCGCTGTGAATCTCGGAAGCCCTGTGCCTTGTAAACCACTTAAGTTCCGCATGTTCCATGTAGTACAGGAAGATGTTGTTCGCCGTAAAATACTTCCTGAGTTCCCCTTCAGGCAGGTCTCCCGATACGAAATTAGCATACGCACCAACCGCCTCTTTGGCCAGTTCCTCCACCTCTTCACGATATGCGCTGTCTCTGGGATAATCCACATAATACGTATGGGTATTCATATCACACAAAACAGGAAGGTTCGTTCCGTCAGCCGAAATCGCCGCAACATCGGGCAGATAGTAGAATCCGTCAACCTCATATTCATTGATGCGGGGAAGCTCCTCATAATCCCCTATAAATCTCTGGGCAGGAGGCTCCATTCCGATTGTTCCTTCGCCGCTGTATTCTATTCCGTTTATCATGAGACTCACATTATCGGGGGCAGATATATGAATGTGTCCGGGATCGTCGCAGTAAAGGATAAGTGAAGTCAGATTCCACTCGGGAATATCCAGATCATCTATAACGGGCTCTTTGACAAACTCGGCTCTGGCAATGGTCATATCACCGGAATCGATCAAAAACACCTTGTGATCCTCCGTGGTCTCCGCTCTCACAGGCTCAAGCGAAACCTCACCGTCATGAAGAAATGACCTTAAATATATGATCAAATCTTCCCTGGTCTCATAGATGCCGTGCTCAGGCTTTACAGTGGCCAGGTCATACAAAGATCCCGTATCCTCCGTCCGGAAAAGAGTGAGAAGATCTCCCGCAACATACTCCGGAAGTGTAGCTCTATATGCGGCCTCAAATCTGACCAGATAGTCATCGAATTTCTTAAGAGCAGCAACGAGCACAACAATAAGACACAGGATCCAGGATAAAAGAAAGATCCTGTAGAGCTTTGCTCCCTTTCTGCGTTTTATTTTCACGCGGTTATTAAATTCTTCCGTAGTAAGCTCGCTCATGTATTATCCGTATTTTGCGGAAGCACCACAAAAGCGGTGGGGATACGTCTGGTATCGCGCACCGTACAATTATCAACTATCTGTTCACCGTTATAAAACATGGAAGACGACATTCCGCCGTCGAGATTGGCCGCATTCACCGCGCCGTATTCCAGAAATACATCTATCAGATCTGCCATCGAAGCACCGAGAGAGGAGGTCTTACGACCTTCAATGACAAGAAGAAGAACCGCACCGTCGGAACGCTGTCCGATGGCTGTTCTGGGATTGAGACCACCGCCTGCTCCTGCCAGGGTTGCAGGGGTTCCGTTGACTATAAGGGCGGGACCGAATGTAAGAGCGTCCCTGATACCCATGTCCATAGCTCTGGCAGCCGTCATTCTTCCGACTACCAGAACATTGTTTTCATCAAAACCGTAGACGCCGTACGTTCCGCCGTCATTACCGCATCTGACCGTACCGCCCTGTATAACTATGCCTTCGGGCCAGGCACCTGCACCAAGACCGTTGGTGTCCTCATATTTACCGCCGTTTATTCCGGCAACCGCCCCGTTATTTTCGATATGCTGTTCAAGAGTCCATCCGTGATAGCCGTGTGAGAACTCCGGGATGGCTGAGACAACGACTCTGGATGGGTCATAAACGATCATCATCATGCCGGAAAAAGTCTTTCCGTGGACCTCATGGAGCTCGATTCCGTCACCGTCGGGGTCATCATAGACAAAACCGGAAACCTCGTCACCGGGTGCCTCAGATGCCGATAAATCCGCGGTTTGCGCATTTGTTGACGCTGTGTCATTAGAATTTCCGGGGAAATTTAAGAGGGATGTATCCGTGATTTCGGTGGTCTCCTCGACCCTGTTTCCGGACATGATGCGATTAATCTCCTCATCGCTCAGAAACAACTCCGCCAGGATACCTCCGGCGCTGGATTCCATTACGGAAACAACAAAAAGATCCCTGAAATGTTCCGAGGGACCCCTGTTGATCATAAAGAGCATACAGTAAAGTCCGAAGACACCGATCAGAAGAGTTATAAAAACCCACAAAAAGAACCTCCCGATATAAACCGGGAGAAGGCTCTTTTTTCTGACTTTTCTACCCTCATGCCTCATGAAAATCATTATACTATCCGGATACCGGATTTAACAGGTTCCGAGTTTAAAGGAATACAAATATCTTTCGGTTACCGGAAGATGCTCCAGCGACTCGATGGCTTCTTTATAGTAGTCCATCTGAGTTTCATATCTCTTCCAGAGCTCATCCATGGAAGTGACCGAATCGGTTTTGTAATCCAGAAGCACGATCTTTTCATCCTCGACAAAATATCCGTCGATGATACCCTGGATCATTAGTATCTCTTTATCAAGTGCCTCAGAGCCAGTATTTCTGTGCTCGGGATCAAGAAGTCTCGATGCGGGGATACCGTATACGAAGGGCTGCTCTCTCTTGAGCTTACCGGTGCTTTCTGCTCGCCACATTCTGTAAGACAATTCGGACTTTATGAATGTAAGAATCTTAAAAGTTGCTACCGCAGCATGAGTTTTTTCCGAGATATGACCTGCGGACAATTCTTCGTCCCAGAACTTTTCAAAGAATTCTTTTGCCTCAGATTCGCGTCCGTTCAAAGCTTTCGAATACTCGTCATAATTTTCCGGAACCGTGCCGATGACAGGTCCCAATATACGATCCCAGGAAAGAAGCTGCATGCATCTGTGATATGCATTACCGCGCTCGGTTCCGGTGATGATAAACTCAGAACCTGCGCCTGCTGCCTTTCCGCTTGCGGATGCTTCTTCTTTATCGTCATAGATCCTGCTTGTATTTCCGCCGGCAAAAACAGGAACCGCAGTCTCATCTTCACCGTGCTCCATAAGGTCATATGCACCCTCATCTTTTTCCGCCATTGCAGCCATCTTGAGTTCGCTGACCGTTGTCTTGGTATAGAGATTCTCAAAATATCCGTAAGGGTATACATAAGAAAATTTCTTCTGAAGTTCTTCCAGAGTGCCCATATCGGCCAGACTTAAGTCTCCGCTTTCCGCCATGGTAAATTCGGTCACACCGCCTGCGTCACTCTCTATTCTCTTTTTTTCTTCCAGATACAGTTTCTCCGCATCGACTGTTTCAAGATCAATGGAAGCAAGTACCTCTTTGCATCCTGCCACGGGAAGGATCAGGTCAAGATAACAATCCGCACTTTGGAAATATCCGTAGGAAAGTCTCTCATCCGGATAGTTTAAGCAGTTTTCCATAACCTTAGCCGCATCCCCTACCCCACCGATCATAATGAGTTTTTCACAGGCTCTCGTCATTGCGACATAGAGAAGTCTCATCTCCTCGGATACGGAATCGACTCTCTTTTTATCGGATACCGCATTGTAGCGGAGAGTCTTCATCCTTAGTCTTCTTGCGGTATCGGTGTATCTGCATCCAAGTCCCAGTTTATTGTCTGCAAGAAGAGCATCGCTAAGATCTCTGAGATTAAACCTCCTTCCGAGACCCGCAAATATAACAATGGGGAACTGAAGTCCCTTGGATTTATGAATGGTCATCATACGGACCACATCGGCACTTTCGGAAGCGGAACTCACTTCTCCGGAATCCACTTCGAACTTCTCCATACTGTCGATATATCTTATGAAATCATTCAATCCCAGATAACTGGATTTCTCGTAAGAAGATGCCATTACAAGAAGCATCTGAACATTTCCGGATCTTCCCTGTCCTCCCGGAAGTGCACCGACCATCTCTATATATCTGAAGTCGGAAGTGATCTTATCAAGAAGCTGTCTTACCGTCAGATAACCGCTCAGCTTACGGTACTTGTCCAAGGAATCCAAAAATGCACATACTTTCTCACGAAGCGAATCGGATATGCTTCCGGCATTTTCCGAATCTTCCATCCTTTCGGAAGCCATAAGAAGGCTTTCATATAAAGGATGGTTCTTTATTCTGCCTGCCCTGATAAGTGCAATCTCATTTTCGTCAAAGCCGCCGAAAACAGAATGCATCACGGCATAAAGCGGCACATCATCGAGAGGATTGCTCAGAACCCTCAAATACTGGAGAAGAAGACTTACTTCGGTGGTTTTGAAATATCCGTTCTTGCCTTCCGCATAAAAAGGAATACCCATATCGGCAAATACCTTACGATATACTTCAGTTACGGAACCTGTACTTCTTCTCAGGATCACTATGTCTTTAAAGGAGATATTTCTGAGACCCGGATTATCTTTGTTACCGTCAGATATCCGCTGGGTCTTCAAAAGTTCTTTTATCTGAGATGCAACGATAACCGCTTCCAATTCACTCTTATCGGAAACGTCATCCATGAAATCCGCGGCACTCGCACGGAAATCCCCGCCGTCGCCGTCAGCATCATTGAAAGATGCCGCCTCTGCTTCAGCAGCTTCTTCCATCATCTTGTTATCGTATATGATAAGCTTGGTTTTGCAATTAGTATTCTCCGGATATTCGGCCTTTGCGATCAAAGCGGCATCAGCGTCATATTCTATGCCGCCGGTTTCTTTGTGCATTATCCTCTCAAATACTCTGTTTACGGAATCGATAACCTCAGTTCTGCTTCTGAAATTACCGGAGAGATCAACTTCCATTCTCGGAGGAATCTTCGTATACTCTTCCTGCTTTTCTATAAACAGATCGGGGCGCGCCTGTCTGAAGCTGTAAATACTCTGCTTTACATCACCGACAATAAATCTGTCATATCGTCCGATATCCTCAGCGGACAAGGCCGACAATATGATCTCCTGTATCAGGTTGGAGTCCTGATACTCATCGGTCATAACTTCAGCAAACCTGTCACGGTATTCAAGCGCGGCATCCGTGGGCACGGGTATTATTTTCCCGCCGGATGTTTTCTTTTCCGCAAGGATATTTAAAGCCATGTGCGACATGTCGGAGAAATCCACAACATGCTTTTTATGCTTCTCCGCAGCATATTCGCGATAATAAGAAATCGCAAGGTCTATAAGTACATTTACCGCCTTACCGCTTTCGGAGATCATTCTTACCTGTTCTTCCAAAGGAAAAGAATAATATCGTAAGATCATCTTATCGATCATCTTCCAGGCTTCATCCCTGAATTTCTTGGCAGGTTCTCCGAACAGTTCTTTGATCTCTTTATCTTCGTCCGTCTTGGTACGGACAGCTTTCAACTTGCCCTTTGCGCTGTATGCATCGCCCATTAAGGAATACATATCTTCGAGCGAGCCTGTCCGGGTGACGGAAGCGATGCGCTCGAAGTATTCCCTGTCTGCATCGAAGGTTTCGATATAGTTGGCAAGAAAATCATGATCTTCGCAAAGTCTTATGGCGCTTTCTATATATGAGATCGCATATAATATATATCCGTAGGATGCTTTCAAAACCGCTTTTTCAAGCTCGGACCCTTTAAGTTCTTCCACGGATGAAATGCTGTGATCGTTTCTTCTTTCTTCGAGATAGTCCTCGGGCCAGGGATAAGAATCCGCAATACCGCAAAGAGAAACTATCAGCTCCTCCAATGCGGCATCGGAATTACCCGGGCAAAATGTTTCAACACAGTTTATAAATTCCGGATCATTATCCGCATATGCTTTCTCAAGAACACGGGAAAGAACATCCTGCCTGATGAGTTTTGCTTCACCCTCATCTGCAACTCTGAAGTCAGGCTCGATACCCACTTCCTGGAAATGGTTTCGTACTACATCAAGACAGAATGAGTCTATGGTTGTGATAAGTGCCTGATGAACAAGGGTTACCTGTTTTTGAAGATGTTCATTCTCAGGATCTTCTTCCAGCTTCTCGTTGATCCTTTTTAATACTCTCTCCTTCATCTCCGCGGCGGCTGCCTGAGTGAAGGTAACAACAAGTATTCTGTCTATATCAACGGGGTTCTTCTCATCGCACACAAGGGAGACTATCCTCTCAACAAGAACTGCAGTCTTACCGCTCCCCGCTGCAGCACTTACGAGAAGGCTGGTATTTCTGGCATTTATGATCTTAGCCTGTTCTGCTGTTGCTTTAAATGCCATTATCTTCACCTCCCTCCGCATACTTTTTCTTCAGATCATCTATTATCTCGGAGCGTTTCTTATTCTTATCGCTTCTTGTTTTATAACCCGGTATCTTCTTATCCATCCCGCAGGCTGCCGAGTATGGGCAGTATTCGCAGGAAGAGGTATAAGGATCTATGGAGATCTTACCTTCGAAGATCTCACAGGCTTCCTTTTTAACAACGTCAACCGCTTCCTTTAAAACCATATCCATAACGGATGACGGCAATACTTTACTTGCCGCGGTGAAGTCTCCGTCCTTTTTCAAAGAGACATTTAAATACTTGGAAGATGCGGAAGGCGGCATTCCTTCAAAAGCCCTGTCGAGAAGAACAAGAGCTTCCTCTTCTCCAAGGATCTCACCTTTTGATTTCATGCGTTTCAGAAATTCTTCATCCGATTTTTCGATATCGCCTTCACTCCCGATATCAAGTACCGGATCCTGAATGTGAAAATAAAGCATGGATGCAGGGATGGCATCAAGTGCCTTGCTTTCACTGTACATATAGAGTGGAAGCTGAATCTGTCTTCCGTCGATCAGCATGGACAGATTAATATCCTTACTTCCGGATTTATAATCCACTATCTGAATGTAAGTTCCGTTTTCTCCGGGAGCGGTATCGATACGATCGACGAATCCGTTCATATGAAGTTTCTTTCCGTTCGGAAGAGGAAGTTCCATATCGAAAGGTTCCTCGGATTTTAAAGGCTTAAACGACCCCGCCTTCAGTCCGTCCCTTACAAAACGTGCGGAATTGATCACAAGTCTGGAAAGTCTTGTGATATTGTATCTGTTTCTCTCATTTATAAGGTACAATCCGTCTGTTCGGGAAGTAATATCATTTGCTATGGCCGGAATAACGCCCTCGGCATATTCATCCGTAAAAGAAGTCCAGTCCAATCCGTCGTCACTGAGTCTTCCCGTAAACATCTTCAAAATGTCATGTGCAAGAGCTCCGTTATCCGAAGACTGAATCTCAGCTTCATCAACAGGACGCACTCCCAGACCGTAGCTGAGGAAGTATCTGTACGGACATCCCGCATAGACTTCCATGGAGCTTACGCTTCCTTTCAGTTCATCAGGATACAGCTTATCAACCGCTTCGTTTGAAAGGGGAAGATCAAGATATTTTTTATATACGGATTCTTTAAGAAGTTTTCTCTCTCCGTCCGAATCTCCTATAGCGGAATAAAGTGCAAATGTCTCGCCCGTCTTGTCATAGTTTTCTTTGATATCCGCATATTCTCTCATCAAACCGGACAGAATCTGAAGAGCATCCTCACGGGTTCCTACTCTGTTTTCTACGCGGTCTTCTTCAGGCAGGTAAATATCAGAAGTATAAGGAAGAAGTCTTTTAATAAGGAATATCAAATATGACGGACGTGTCGATTTTCCGTCAGTCTTAACTCTGCAATAAGACAGGAAAAGTGCATCCGTAGGCTTGCAGATATTCATATACAGATACTGCCTCTGCGTGTACATCTGCTGTCTGGGTGTAGGTGAAAGTTCAATTCCCTTTTCACATAAGAATTCTCTGTCAAGATCCGAGATTATTCCCTTGCCCGATACTGCCGCGGGAATATTTCCGTCATTTGCTCCCGCAAGAAAGAGTACTTTGACATTACCCAGTCTGGATCTTCCTATATCGCCTATCAAAACCCTGTCCACATTCTGAGGAAGACCGGGCACTCTCATCTCTCCTACACCTGCTTCTATCATTTCGGAGAATGTCTTAAGGCTTACTTCTTCATCGCCTGTGAGCAAATATATCTTATCGAAGAGATCGACAAATAATTTCCATACAGTGCCGAACTCCCTGCTTCTTAAAAGGTCTCCCTGTTCCTCAAATTCTCTCTTAATGCCTCTGAGTTTTTCCGGGGCATCCATGGATATCAGAGCACCGTACAGACGCTTAACATACTCTCCGGCTGTAAGACGGGCAGGCGCCTTGGAATCAGCTCCTTCAAATACAGCAGTGAGTTTGATGATCTTTTCTCTTATGGTATTTATCCGGGTGAGATACTCCGGGTCATGCTTCCTGCTTTGAATCTTTCTGGTAAATTCCCTGTGCCAGGAATTATATCCTCTTATACCGGTCTGCCTGATGTAGTTGTCCATCAGATCAACCTCATCCGGTTCAAGATCAGTAAGTCCGGCTTTCAGAAATCTGGTCAGGGATTCGTAGGAATAATCTTCAGTAAAGACTTCAAGATAAGCCTCCACGGTTTCAACCAGGGGATCAAGACCGATAGATTTAACACAGTCGAGATAATAAGGAATCTTCATAAGAGAAAATTCCTTTTCAAAATAAGGAGCATATACGGATATATCACCGCACACAATTGCTATATCCCTGTAGGCATAAGCCTTTTTTGCAAGAAGGTCTCTAAGCTGAACGCCTATGTAATGAACCTCTCTTGCGGGATCCGTCATTTCGGATATATGTATGGAACCGGAATGAGCGCTAAGAGGCGTTGTTTTCTTTTTACGGAAAAGATTCTTCTCCAGGAAAGCCAGATCCGGATCGGAGATCTTATGTGAGCACATCTCAGCAGGAGCTATGTCCATTCCGTTTTCACGAGCAAGCTTAATAAGCCCGAGAGCCGTTTTATGACTCAGATAAAAGAGATCCTCCTCGGCCGCAGGTGTGGTAACATCTTCGTCTTCCGAACATTCAAGAGTTACGATCATCTCGGAGCATCTGCCCATGAGGCTTCCAAGAACCCTCATCTGAACGGGAGTAAAACCGGTAAATCCGTCAAAAACCATGACCGAATCCGGAAGCAATGAAGATTCCGGAATGGCGCTGCAGAGAATATCAAGCTTTTCTTCCCTTGTGATGTAATGACCGGAAATATACTCCTCGAACAATCCGAAGATTGTTTTCAGGTCTTTAAGCTTGCCTTTCAGTACTCCCCTTCCTATGGCACAGTCAATCATCTCGTCCATACCTTCGGGAGATATACCATATTGCATGAATTCGGAAAGGGCGCTCTTAACCTCAGCGATATATCCCGCTGACTGAAGACGTGATCCAAGTACAGGAAGATCCTTCTCATGTGCTGCTGCTATCTTCTGGAGAATCAGGCTCATACCCATATCGTCAAGAACAGGTATTTCTTCCTGGCCGGTCTCTTCCAGTATCCTGTGGGACAGTCTTCCGAATCCCAGAACATCAATATTCAGGATTCCTTTATCCGGGCTGAGTTCCACAAGAGCCTTCTGTGCGGACATAGCTGCCTGATCGGGAACTATGAAAAAGAAATTACGGTCTTTTTCCTCCCCGGCACGCCTGATCACTTCTTCATATACAGTTCTGCTTTTCCCGGACCCGGAAGGCCCGGTCACCAGTCTCAGTAAGCTCATTTTCCGTCTCCATAATCGGTTTCAAAACCTATGGCTCCATTATAACAAAAGACAGGGAAAAATTTTTCCCTGTCTTCAAAAATCTTCACCCGGATATATCGTTTTTCTCAATCGAATAGAAACGATATAATTCTTCATTTTCATCGCCAATATCTTTGTACATCTTAGTTTCGAGCAGTTTAAAACCCGACTTTTCGGCCGTCCTCCAAGATGCCGCGTTATTATCCTTGATCACTGCAATTATCTCATTCTCATTATAGTGGTCAAAAAAATACCGGACATATGCTTTTACAGCCTCACTTGTATATCCCTTCTTTCGATAGTCCGCACCGGAAAAGTAGCAAATGCCTATCCTGTCCGTATCTTCGAAATATGTGCATCCGATGTTTCCTATTACATCTCCGGTCGACTTCAGCAGAACAGCGCACGGGATATAATCCGCTCTCGGATCGTCTTTTTCGGTCAGTTCAAGTGCTTCATCTATCCAGTTATTTGCCCAGTCTGAAAAAGAATCATCAAATCCGATTTCGGCAAGGCTTCCGTCTTTGGCCATCTCAGCATATGATTTCTCGTCTCCGCGACTGATTGATCTTATAATTGTTCTTTCAGTTTCAAGATACATAACACTTAAACCTTTAGTCGATTATATTCCAATATAATACTCCATCGCATTACCCGAACAAACTTGATTTTCTTAAAATGCCCATGGTATATATGCTGCAATTACCGTGAGAATCACAGCCGGAAGCATATTAGCCACTCGTATAGTCTTACCCCAAACAAGATTTACACCTACACAGAATATCAAAATAGAACCGATTAACGAAAGATAAGCTATTGCCATATCTGTCATGACGGGAGAAACAAGTCTGGCGAATAACGTTATAATTCCTTCAAATACAAGAACCGGTATCGCTGAAAAAACGCATCCCTTTCCAAGCGAAGAGGTCATCACCGCTATTATTATGAGATCGAGTACCGCTTTTACAGCAAGTGTCGAGTAATCACCTGTTATTCCATCCTGAATTGCTCCCACAATAGCCATAGCTCCTATGCATACTGTCAGAGAAGCCGTGACGAATGCATTCACAAACTGCTTATCTCCACTGTTCCCCGTCTTTTTTTTCAGCCATTCTCCAAATCTTTCAAATCCCTTTTCTATTCCGATCAATTCTCCTATGATCGTACCGATTGCAAGGCAAAGTACAACCAGCATGGATTTTCCGCTGACTACGGCATCGGCATCAATATGCAGCATTCCCTGCATTGCTCCGGCTATGGCAATAAACAGCACACTTATTCCACATGCCTTATTAAGTGCTGCCTGCTGTTCCTGCTTAAACAGTTTTCCGGTAAAATGACCAATTATTCCTCCGACGATAATTGCTACCGTATTAATTATTGTTCCTAAACCTGTCATAAAATACGTCTTCTCTCCTCAATTATCCTGAAATATATTTTCCGGTATTACTGTCCATAACGAACTGTTGTGAATCCGTCATTCCAGCTTGATCTATCTAGTTCATATTCATGTATTTCAAAACACTCCAACGTCAGATCTTTAAATCCTTCCAAGTCTTTATGACTTTGAATGGGATCTCTTGCTTTTTCTTCCGTTGAATAGATTCTCATTTTCCTTATCGACGTGATAAAAACTGATAATTAATATAGAGCATTGCGCAGAACCATACGATTGTTATAAGTATCGCTCCACCGTGCAATATCACATATCCTACACCTTTTCTTTTAATACTATATGGTTCATCTTCATCTATTTCCCTGTAGCAGCCGACAGCCCTAACAAAGCCCATAATTTCTATGATCAAACACACCACCGGAGAAACCGTAATAACAATCATAATACCATAAAATGCCGTCATATCATCGGATAGAGATGAATAGTCTCCGTCAAAATTTTTTAAAATCAGTCCGTTTGATAATAAAATCAACAATGGTATGATCAGAAAAATGTATTTTTTAATAATCTTCTTTATATTCATATTCATCATTAATAATTATACTGCATCAATTATTTACTATCATTTTTCGTGTTTCTTCTGTATTAACGCAAGTACAATCTCAACTAATCCCATAATAATCTGCCAAATGGATAAAGCATAATTGTGCCAATATATCTGCGTAACACCAGTAACAATGAAACATAAGCCCATAATAAGCATTGCTATCCAGATTTTATTTTTCTTCATGACATTCTCCTTAAATCATCGTTTTTCTGTTGTATTATCCTGGAATATAATTTATTTATCATACTTAAAAGCATAACCATCCGTTATACATAAAAATCTATCACCTACATGTATTTCTTCCTTTTTTCCAACTATAAAAAACATCTTTCGTTCCGTGTCTTTTAGCACATAGTTTTTTATACCATTTTCTTCTTTTATATCCGCTATTTCATCATACCAGCATCTGTATTTTCTTTTGAAAATATCTATTGATGCAATCACATACATGATAAGCAGAAGTATTCCACCGAATAATTCAAAAGGGATCAGATATCCTAAAAACTTTATTCCGATAACAAATCCGGCAACAGATACCAAAAGAACACCCAACACAAATTTAACGATCCAGCCATTACTTTGCACCAAAACTTTTTTCTTCACTAACTTATGGATATTATCGTCCGGATGAAACAGATCCGATGCTTCGGTTTCTTCATCGTCTTCAGTATATTCATGCAAGGATTCTATAAAAGTCTCAAAGTTATCCGCCAGCACCCAGGGGTGAGGATTAACATCGTCAAAACATTCATTGTCTATAGCAATCACTCTCGGTTCCCCATCCGTTCCGCAGATACTGTAATCCAGATAGATCTTGTTATGTCCTGAATTTGATGAACAGATTGAAATCAAATTTTCTTCATAATAGGATTTATACTTATTTTCTTCACATATGGAATGTCTTTTGGTTCTTCCGAGTCCAAATATTCCTTCAAGGTCGTTAAATGTGTCTCTCTTATTTATTTGGACGCAATTTTTGTTTAATAGTCCTCCGTTATGCTTCTTCATCAAAAAAATATATGACTGGGGCAATTTAAAACCCAGATCATTTTCTATACTTTCAATAAGATCGTCCGACTCAATATCACCACATTCATATTCTTCCTTATCATAATATTCGCCTTCATACCACAAATCATCCAAGTTTACATTTTCAAACATTTTGCGATTCTCTCCTAAATATCAGTTTTATATTCTGTAACAATATTTTCTTTTCCTACTTTGACAGCAATTACCTTGTCGCCAATACTTATCTTTTCATTTCGGTTTCTAATGATTTTACCGCTGACATAACCGTCTAACCTTTTGTTATCCGGTTTTGCTAATACGCATTCTATGTATTTTTGTTTGTTAAAAACAATATTGTCGTTGATTTCTTTAACCTCATATATTTCTATTGTATATTGCCTCTTTTTGAATATAACAAAAAATTCAATCAGAATTTCTGCAATTACTATAGGAACAAAAATCATGGGAATTGCTATCATTATAAACACTTCAGGAAACAGTATTATTCCAAATGCAATGTAAGTGCCCAACAAATCATCGGATTTCAGATGCATTATCCATATATGTTTTTGCAATTCTTTATCCGTTTTCACATATTGTATAACTTTCTCTTCCAAATTCTTTGTCCTTTCTAATGGGCATCTCCTTCAGTTTTCCCCTGACCTTTCCGCTATAACATATTCTCCGTTCTTGTATTCAGCAGAAGATTTATCGGTTTTGAAGCCGGCTTTTTTCAGCTCCCTTAGCAAAGTATGCATAAAGAAACCGTGTGTAACAACTGCTGAGTCTTTATTCTCATTACATATCATTGTAACAAACTGTCTTGCCCGCTCTACTGTTTCTTTATGCCCCTCAAACTGTCTGGAGCTGTTAATAAACCACTGTAGACGCCCGGATGAATTCCAGAACCAAAGCGGCACCTTCTTTTTCGTATCAAAACTCGATCTGAGAGGAACCTCATTTATAAGCTCGGATACTATGTATTCTTGATCCGGAAATAATCTTTTTGCCGTATCTCTGCTTCTTGATAATTCACTGATATATATTCTCTGATATTCGATCAACGGAATTTTGTACATCAGTTCTTTAATTGACGCACTATCGTATCTGCGACAATCAGCATCAAACACCTCTGATGTGCTTTGTCTGTTCCAACAAAGATCCACCTCCGCATGTCTGATAATCACTACTTTCAAGAAATCGCTCCTTATAAGTATTTCTCACTCTCACATTCAAATTTTGAATACTTTAGCACCATGAGCCGGGATATTTGCGGAAAAACCGGATTCAATGACAATGCTGTCCCCTGTCCAAAGTTCAGTTGCTTTACTTCCGACCGGTATGTCTTCAAGCTCTTCAATTCCGAACTCAAGGCATCCGTCTTCATCCGAAGCATTAAAAGCAGCCAGATACTTTCCGCCGTCACAGTCATCCGCGGTCCAGAGAATAAACTCTTTTCCGCAAATCTCTCTTCTGAAGATCTGATGGGCATTTCTGGAATTCGCATGCATCTTCAAAACAGCTTCGTTCGTGATAAGTTTCATGGTGAAATCGTCAAATCCCGTCATTTCACCACCGATGATAAGAGGCGAGCGCATGATGCTCCAAAGAGTCATCATGGTTATCTGTTCTTCCTCCGAAAATGCAGTTCTGTTATTTACATCATAATCCTGCTTAATGGGGCCAATGGGAAGCATATCCGCATCGGGGAAGTGACCTGCTCCGGCATGAATACTCCACTTTTCTGCGCGTTCAAACATAGCATACAGAAGTTTCCAATCATCCCAGAAATCATCCGTAATACGCCACATATTCGAAATCTGCTTATAAAGCTCGGCCTTTTCAAGAAGTGCAGGTCCGGGAGAAAGCGAAAGTACCATTTCTCTTCCGCAGGTATTAAGTGCTTCTGACAGCATTTTCATCTCCGCTTCCTCATGAGGAAGCTCTCTGCATATGTCATCGCATTTTATAAAATCCACACCCCATTCTGCATAGAGCTTAAAAATGGAATCATAATAAGCTCTGCCGGTTTCATCAGCTATCGCTCCGTACATATCAGGGTTCCACATGCAGATGCTGTTGAATCTTGCAGCATCCCTTGCAGTCTTGTCCGTTCCAAGTACAGGCAGATTCTTATGCACTGCCTGACGCGGAATTCCTCTCATAATATGGATACCGAATTTAAGACCAAGAGAATGAACATACTCAGCCAGCGGTGCAAAACCCTTGCCGTCTGCAGCAGAAGGAAATCTGTTCGGTGCGGGAATAAGTCTTCCATACTCGTCCATGCACAGATCCGCAAAGGGCCTGTACTCATGTGTTGTAGCGCCCGGCTCATACCACTGTATGTCCACTACAACATATTCCCAGCCATACTGTTTCAAATGAGCAGCCATAAACTCAGCATTCTGTCTTACTTCTTTCTCAGTAACAGCTGCTCCGTAACAATCCCAGCTGTTCCATCCCCTGGGGGCAATTTCAGGTCTGTACATCACATTTCCTCCACAATCAGTTCTTATTAGGCAGTATAAAAATACAGCAATTCTTTCATCCAATACACCTGGTCTTTGATCTTAAAGGTAACAAGACTGCCGGGATCGCATGCATAATTGGATATTACCTTCAGATCGGAATTCATCATAATAAACCAGCCATTGAATATCGAACACGCCATAGGCACATGATAGTCGCTGGTAACAATGAAAATATCCCTGATCTTCGGATAGTTATTTCTTATAATCCTTTCGGAATAGACAGCATTTTCTGATGTGGAAAGTGACTCGTTCTCCACAATGATCCTTGAAGGATCTATACCCTTCTCGATCAAATACTCCGCCATTTTATCGGCTTCTTTTACCGATGGTGCCATCAAAGCCGTCCCTCCCCCGGTAACAAGAATATATGCGTTCGGATATTTTTCTGCCGCTTCAATTCCTGCATCAAGGCGGCAAAGCAATTCATCCTTGACTTCTCCCGAAGGAGACAGTGAAAAACCAAGTATTACGATACACAGACTGTTGTCATCAGGAAGATCATCCGTAAGTTCTCCCATATTGACGAAATCTTTTTCGTTTGCGTTATCCCAGTATGAAAAGAAAGATTCCATAGCCGAAAGATTTGCATTCAACTCAGCTTCATTTTCGGAATTCGCAGTTATCTGCGGCATTACTGCTTCGATAGTTTCTGCAGCATTATGTTCCTTTTCATAGGTGTCAAAGGCAGCCTTCCAAACATCACCCGGAATATGCTGAAGAACCACCTCATCAGATTCTTCAGAAGCGATCGGTTCATCCAAAGTTTCAAGGCCCTGATTACTTCCCTCAACAACGTTGCTATCTGTGACCGGGGAATCATCCTGCATGATCACTTCATCCTGTGCCACAGGTTCTGCATGGGGAGTTTGATCTACACCCATATTCATCATCAGGATCAGGAGGATAACAATACAGACAGAAAGCAAAATGATCAGATATATGGTTTTGCGTTTGTCGGATATCATTTCTTAATCTTCTCAGGAAAAATGTATCGTGTCGGAGTGCCGAAACACTGTTCCGTCTCAACAATTATCAAATCATAGATTATTTTTCTCCAGGGCCGTTCTGTATAGTCCGGCAGCGGACTGTTCACCATTCTCTGAATACTGGCTGTATAGATCAATCCATTTTTGCACTCCGCCAAAGAGCGTATTCCCGGTCAGCTTTTTCAGATAGTATTCAGCCAGCGCTTCAGTCGGTTCCCAAGTTTCAAAGCGTTTGAAGGCATCCTCTTCCCGTAATGCCTGCTTCAGCAGATAGATAATAAACTCGTGTCCGATAAAAAGGAAACTGTCTTCCGGACTACGACTGATTCCGAATATATCCGTGGTCTCGGAAACGTCGATGGCTTCAGCACCATGCTGAATAGATGTGACCATGGAAGGGTGAAACGCTTCCACAGATAATTTGCACCCCACAACTGTTTCTGCCCGATCAGTAAAGTCACTCTGTTCAAAAAGGGGCATCACCCGGGCAATATAATCCTCCAAAAGTTTCCTGTCCTCCGGCCATATATCGTTAATATAATGGTCATAGTTCCTAACCATGACATCCGCTATCTCCCGTGCAGCCGGGGCAAGAGCAAGATACTGTTCGGGTACATCTCCGCTGTCAGCCTGGTTTATAATCTCCCGGTAAAAGGATTTAGCGTCCTCGGTCCATTGTGTAGCAGGATAACAAAGCATAAGAGTATACAATTCTCCCCAATGTGAACCTCCCGCACATGTGATAAGGCTCTCGTGCTTTTTCAGCGTAACAAGGTCCTCTTCCGGATAATCGCTGCGATATTTTGCACCATAGTCATTGTTATAACCGCATTTGGCCACAGACAGCATATGATATATATAATTCGTTTCGCGGTCAGCGATCATTTTGATCTTGTTCATTTGCAACCTCCACGGCAGGGAAAATCTCGATTTGTCATCGTCTATAAAACTCTTCAATTGAGTTTGCTAAAAGTGTACTTTCATTATCTATCGGATCAAACTCATATATTTTGTCTTTTTCCATTCTGTTCGTTGTATGTAATCCGTTAAACATTGAATCCACTCAGAAAATCCGAGATTTCCTTTCGACCAAGTTCTCCAAAATCCATAGGTGTCGGATCAAAATCGTAAATCAACAAACCTTCTTTATCTCTTTCCAATTCAATCATAGTTCTGCCCGAACGGTCATATAATCCTGTTGGAGCAGTCTGATAAACGGCAGATGTATTGCACGTAAGGATATGACAGACATTTTCGACAGCCCTGGTTTGGATATGCCCCTTTATCAGATTATATCTTTCAAAATCTTCTCTGTCGGATTTGTCAAAAAACAGAATTAAATTCAAATCCGTCTGTTCTTTATATAGTTCTCGGAAAAATTCCGGAAAACGTACTTCAAAGCAAATTCGAATGCCTACCTTATACGAATCTATTTTCACTACACCTGAATCTTCTCCAACAAAAAAGTTTTCACGATCCCAGCCCCATAATGCGCGTTTTCGATAAATCACATGCTGACCGTCCGGGCTAAACAGTATTGCTGCATTATAATGATTCTCGCCCTCTTCAAGAATTGTCCCAATCACAAGAAAAATATCATTTTCTTCAGCAAGTGCCTGAATGCGATCATGTATTATATTCACTACCGGGAAATTTACATCTGAAGAAGATTTGATACAATGAGGCGGATAACCTGTCACAGCGCATTCAGGAAAAACGAGCAGTCTTACGTCACTTGCTGTCGCTTTTTCAATTCCTTTCCGAATGCACTCGTAATTATGTTCTTCATCACCGGTTATTTCGAATTGATAAGCACCAATTCTCATTTTAATCACCTCATGCGCTTTTCTTCTCTATCCTGCAATGTTTGCATCTGAGACAGTTCCGTCAGGTTCTACGCTTATTTCAATTGCATGTCCCCAGAACATATCTCCGTCATCATAATAAAGAGTTATACTTCCATCTGGAGAAACCGTCATTTCGGATATTTCAATGGAATCTATAAACATCTCTTTTGTGATTTCGTCTACTTCTGCTTCATCGTTGTCTGCCAGCCAATCATTCGCAAGGTCCAGAAGATATTTTGCTGCCGTTTCCTTAATCTTTTTATCAAATTCCCCAAAATTTTCTGCTGTATTCAAAAATGTCTGAAGTGCACCGTCGGCAGTATCGCCATTATCTTCATCGGTTTCAAGGCTTACGGAAACCTCGAATCCGCTCAGTTCGATAATATCAGCGCTAAACCAGGATAAAGATCTGTCCAGTTCAAAATTTCCATACTTAGTTTCAATCAGGACAGGTTTCGACAGATACTCCTTATATTCTTCGAGTTTATCATCACTTACATTCTGTTCGAGAATCTTGACCAGCATGTACCTGTTATTCATAAAGGCACTTTGATAAGGAGACAATTCTTTCTGAACACACTTTCTCACAAGAAGCCTGTATATACCATACTGTTTAAAATCATATCCCCAGCCTTTTCTGGAAGGATCATTCTCAATGATCCACTCAATCCTTCCTTCTTCCTTGAGCATCTCTCCGGTGGTTTCATCGATTGATGCAATGAAATTTACTGAAGGTATAAGCCATTTCTTCTCAAAAACACCGGCGCCATTGCATTGGTCTTTTAATAAAACTACGATTTCTTTATCTTCCTTTTCATATCCGGCTTCAAACTCAGCTAACATAGTCATCCTCCAATGATTAATTTGTAGTAATGTGCATCAAAATATGTTTCTTCTCCCCATTTTTTGTACCTGGATTTCCTGTCTTCCGAAAAGCCATGCTTACGAAGAAGTGCAATCGACACAAGATTGGCATCAGCCACTTCACCGGTGACCGTTTTTCCTCCGTTTTCTTTGATCCAGTTAATAAGTGCACCGATCATTTCGGTTCCAAGGCCCTCTTTCCAATGATCTTTGGAAATGCAATATCCGATATCATAGTTTCCGTTTTCAGGAAATGCACAACACGTGCCAACTTGATTTCCGTTCTCTTTTAAAACTGCGATCAAATAATATCCGTTCGGATTATCCTCCATCTCAGCAACAGCTTGAAGATAATCTTCATCCTGATTTTCACGGGCAGGATCTGACATATATTTTCCATTTTCCCGGTCACCCCAAAGGTTCAACGTAAAATCAGTATCTGTTCTTTTCCAGGAACGTATAATAAGTCTCGGCGTCTCTAAGTTGTTATTAAGCAGCATTTTTTAAATCCCCAATATATTCCTTTCCATGCTATCCAGAAGATCATGTGAATCATCCTCAATATGGGAAAGATATGTCACGATGATACCGTCGGATGGCAGGATATAACATTTCTGTTTCCATTTACCGTTGATGCTGTAACCGTCACGGTACTTCCAGATATAGAAACCGTATCCTCCCTCTCTGTTCATCTGCTGAACAGAAGTCGCCATTTTAACATATTCTTCAGAGACAATACGTCTGCCTTCGTACACCCCACCGTTCATAAGAAGAAGTCCGAATTTGCTCAGATCATGAACACAAAGTTTCATGCCGGATGCACCATAGAAATATCCCTCCGGGCTTCTGGAATATTCAAACTCATCAATATTTAAAGGTGCAAATATCTCATCCTCTATAAACTTCCCGAGATCATAACCAAGTATATTCGCCAGTGCTACGCCCACCAGATAGGTGCAAATATTACTGTAATTGAATCCACGCTCATCAGGATTGACATCACAGTTCATGGAATACTGAATCCAGTTATCACCCTCAGCTCTGAATGGAAGATCTAGCAACGACATTGTGAGAAGGCGTTTGATCGTTACCTTCTCCCATCCGGGCCCGGCAGGTGTGGATATGTATTTCAAGATCGGATCATCAAGCCCGATCAGTCCTCTGTCATACATGATGCCAAAAGCAACTGACAAAACCGTCTTTGTTGCCGAGTACATATCATGGATCGAGTCCTGTGTATCTCCCCATGAATGTATCAATTTTCCGTCTTTGTATACTTCGATTCCGAAAACATTCCATCCGTTTCTTTCTATATCATTTACAAATGATGCAAAATCCATTCTTTTCCTCTAAAAAGTTCAACAATCTATTTCACAAAGGTGCAAATAATCGTCCACATTTATTTCTATTATCTTTTCAGGAACAATTTCTTCATAACACACCCACTGGCTTCCCAAGGCATGCGTAAAGTCCTTTTTATCAAGCAGATACAGATAACCTTTTCCACCATAGTTAGGATGGCAATTTTTAAAAATCATCTTATCACCATACTCAGGCATCATTGTTCGTTCAGCGTTGTCTTTTTCCTTGATGCATCCAAGTGAAAAACATATGGCCATATTCCGATTTTCGGTCGCGTAGACAGCACACTGACAGCCCTCTTCAAATCCTGTGTCATAGGCTCGGTTTGGAATAAGCTTATCAAGTTTCAACGGACTACCATGATATAAATACTCTTTGAATGTCAGTCTCAGTTCTTCCATTCCGCATTCGATAAGACCTGTTTCTTCAAAGCCAACAGAGCAGTATAGATTCTTAGCCACGTTATTTCCCGTAGCAACACCGGTGTATATATCAGGCGGATTGAATTTATCTTTTATGAATGCAATACCTAATTCAAGTGCCTTTCGTCCGTAGCCTTTATTCTGATATCTGTGATCGATAAGGAATTTCCACAACGTGTAATAATGCTTAACCTCGTAATAGCCCATCATGATAAAACCGACTAATGTTTCATCCTCATAGACAGCAAAGGGATAGGCGTTATCGGAATACACATATGCTTGCGCAAGAGATTCGGCTACAGTAGAAACAAAGGACTCCTGTTCCTTACTTACAGCCAATCCGATCAATTCATCAATATTATCCTGAGTAACCTGTTCCAAATGAACCATATTCTTAATCTCAACAGAAGTTATAAATCCTTGGACATAAACAGCAGAAGGTCATCGTCATTTACGCAGGGAGCATATTGTTCCAACTGCTTTCCCTGATACCAGACTCCGCTGCCATCAAAATTGTATCCTCTTTTAACATACATTCTCTGTGCAGGGCCGTATCCCGAATGAACTCCGACAGCCAGATACACTATTTTTGAGATCTTAGAGGCTTCTTTCTCGACAGCATCCAAAAGCTTATTACCGATTCCTTTATTATGCACATCAAAGAAAACCGTCAGATCTACTATTTCGGGATATCCCTGATTAACCCAAGGTCCTTCCGACGGATTAAGAACCAGAGTACATTGCCCCGAGACTCTGCCTTCATACTCAGCAATAAAAACAAGTCTTTCTCCTGCTTCCTGTTCGTTATAATAATTTTCATAATTTTCCAAAGAAGGATGCCAGCCGTAGGATAAGTATGTATCATACAAAACTTTGGCATCTTCGGGAATCATGCTCCTGATCTTGATCGTCCCGTCATCAAAATATGTCGTCATCTTGAAACTCCGCCTGCTAACATCGAAACAGCTTCATCAACTGAAACACACTTGGCAAATCTTTTCGGCCACATCATATCGTTGTAGTAATGATATGTTGTCTCGGCATCCATATAGTCATTATCAAAAGTCGAATTGGTTCCCGCAGGGATAATAACTTCAAAGCCTTTTTCAAATGCGGATTTTACGGAAGCATCTATACAGTAATTGGTCTGTAACCCGACTATCATCAGGCGCTTATCATCCAATTTCTGCAAATACTCAGATAGATCCTTGTTACCGAAGCAGCTGTTGATAGTCTTATCAAAAATCTTCTCTGTATTAATAGGCGAGACTTGTTCCGCTATCTCGAAATCCTCATCACCTACAGAAAAGCCTGTTCCGGGGCCATCATCATGACGGACGTATATAGCCTCTACGCCGTTAGATCTGGCGGTTTCAATAACTCGTTTTGTATTACTTATGAATCCTTCAAAATCAAATAATCTGTTATCCGTTATTCCTTTTTGAATATCGATTACCAATACAACCATTTTTATCTCCACATCCAAACAATCAGATCTTTGGAACAAGTCATCCCCAGCTTTTTCTGCAGTTTCAGGGAATTAAATCACTGTCTTAGAAAATTCCTCGGATTTTCACCGTCAAGCTGGAGGGTCAGCTTATCATCGGTTATTCGTAGCTGTATGTAAAAACCATTCCGTATTCTTTCTCATTTACAGTAAGAGTTCCGTTTATTGAATCAACGGTATATGTTCCGATTATCGATATATCACCGGCAACATCTTTATAAGATCCGTCGGCGCCCAAAGTCAGTGTGGATATTGTAACTTAACAGTATTTTTCATCTTGCTCTCTTTTTCTCCTAAATCACGATATTGCTTCCATTATAACAAAAAGCCCAATGAAATTCGCAGGTTTAACTGCATTTCATTGGACTTTTTATATTAATTTCTCGCCTATCTTTACGGGTATCTCACCGTTAACCGGCTCCCTGTTCAAGATTTCTTCATTAAGTTCGATGCGATTCTCAAGCAAAAGGATTATCGTGGATCCGCCGTATTCAAAATATCCTTTTTCCTCGCCGCCTTTTACGCTGAAATGTTTTTCGGAAAAGTGCCTGTTTGAGATTTTTCCCACCAGCATGGCTCCGACTTCCATCTGAATGATTCTTCCGTACTCTTCGGACTTTATGACGGAGTATTCTCTGGAATTTTGCGTAAACACCTTAAATGTCTCAAGGGCTACAGGTCTGACACAGTGAAGCTCACCGTTAATCCTTCGATTGGCATATACCGTACCATCCGTGGGATAACAATATCTGTGATAGTGACTCGGAGTAAGCCTGAAGATCAAAGCCGTTCCACCCGCAAATCTCTCAGATAGTTTCTTATCTCTCAGGAGCCCGCGTACACTGTATCGGGAATTCTTGATTTCAAAAACGGAATCCTCATCAATATCAAATACCGTCAAAAGACCGTCGCATGGACTTATTATCCCGTCTTCATACTCCCTGACATACTCAGGCTTCATCTTCCTGGTGAAGAAATCATTAAAAGATCTGTATCCTCCGGCGGGTTCAATATAATACTCCGGATCGATATTGTTCTTTTTGATAAATGCGGGAACAAACGCCCGGGATACGGGCGAAGACATTAAATGAGCTGCCACCTTGGATACTTCAGGCTGTACCAGAAGCTTCAGAAGCATCCTGCCCGGAACTGTCCTGTACAGGAAAAGGATTGACAGTGACTCTTTACTCATACAAGATCCCATCCCATGAACAGAACACTGAGGAGTTCGGTTATGCCAACTATGATAAGGCAGATCTTACCAACAATATTGGGCTTTTTTATCTCCACGGGAGCGATGAATCCAATTCCCACTACAACGAGCATTACAACATACCCTGCAGTTCCGCTGATTCCGAACTTATTCTGTACGAGATAAGCAAGAGGAAGGAGAACCGCGATGGTTGTAACAGGTACTCCGTTGTAATACTTTCTTTTCTCGGTGGTCTGTCTCTGTCTATCTTCTTCGGTAACGTTAAAATATGCAAGTCTGATAAGTGCTGCCAGTGTATATAATGCTGATACGAATGCGGCAAGAACTGTCTGACCTGTGATCATGAATACAAAAATGGCAGGCATTACACCAAAGCTTATCAGATCGCTGAGTGAATCTATCTGTATGCCGAATCTTTTCTCTGCATCGGTCCTGGGTTTGGTTGAAGCTACGCTTCCGTCAAACATATCGCAAATGCCGGCTGCCATGAGCAGGATAATCGAATCAAGATACTTTCCCGAAAAAGATGTCAGTATTCCGGCAAACGAAAACAGCATTCCCAGATAGGTAAGTACTACGGTGTAATTGTAATAACCGAGTGGTTTCTTCATTCCCATTTCTTTATCTCTCCCATAATCGGATCTTTATTTGATCAATCCGAATATTAACGAATAAGCAAGGATACACCAGGGCTTTCCAAGCAGTATTATCCCGATGAATCTCTTTGCGTTCATCTTGATGAGCCCGGAAAAGTAACACAGAAAATCATCCGGGAACAGCGGCAGCAAGGTTGCTACAAACAGAAAGTTGTCATATGACCTCTTTTTGCAAATACGCTCGGACCATTTATTATACTGTTTTTCCGAGAACATTGCCAATACAACATCTATTCCCAGCTTTCTGGCTATAAAATAGGACGCTATGGAACCGGCGCAAATGCCCACGTAGTTACAGATGAATCCCACAGTTGTACCAAATACCATAGCCCCTGCGGCACATCCCAGATATCCCGGTAATACCGGAACTACAACCTGAATTGCCTGAAATATTGTCAACACAACGGGCCCTACGATCCCAAATTTGTTTATGAAATCCCTGAAATCTTCCACGGATGTTATGTGCAAGGCAAGCATAAACTTAAGGAGCACCAGCATTGCGAGAGCCGTGATCACAATAGTGCATGTCTTTACCAGTTTCCCCTTGTTGGGAGTGTTGCCGTTTTCTTTAATCTTCTCCATCAGTAGTACCTCATTACCGGACACTTACAACCGAATTTAATCTATCACCCCAAGATTAAAATAATATTGAAGAAATTTAAAAAGCACACCCTGAGGTGTGCTTAGAAAATTATGGTGAAAACTGTTTTCTCATTAGGTACGCTGGCCACATTTATGGTTCCGTCATGCCTGGAGACGATCTCCTTGGCTATTGAAAGCCCCAGACCGAACGAGCCGCTGTTTCGTGACTGATCCGTTGTATAAAATCTGTCAAAGATGTGTTCCAGATCGTCTTCTTTTATACCGGGACCGGTGTTGGATACTTTGATTTTGGTTCCCGAAGCTCCTTTATAGCATTCTAGGGATAGTTTTCCACCGGATTCACTGTTTTTGATGGCATTATCCAGGAGAATGGCGATGAGCTGCCTGATCTCGTCAGAATTACCGTACAGAATGATCTTCTCTTCTATATCGAAGCTGAACTCTCTGCCCTTCTCGAACGCAACGCTTTCATAAGTCAGGCACATTTCCTGCACCACATCAGAAAGGGAAAAAGCTTTTTTCTCGTCCAGTTTGCTTTCTTCCAATTTCGACAAAGTCAGAAGATTTTCGATAAGCCTGTTCATGCGGGCGGTTTCCGACAGGATATTTTTCACATACACGCTGTCCTTACCGCTTATATCAAGTGCTTCCGCATTTATACTTATCGCTCCGAGAGGGGTCTTAAGTTCGTGGCTGGCATCCGATATGAATCTTTTCTCTCTTTCAAGAGCTTCACGTGCAGGAAGGGTTACAAATCTCGAAAGAATAAATGATATCAGGATGATCAGTACTATTCCGCCGGAAATCAGGATTATTCTTCCGATGATTTTTCTGAGGGTTCCGTCATACATACCGGGTTTAAGCGCAACAAGAGATATGGTTCCGTCACTGTTTGAACGGCAGGAGAAAACATAACCGTTTATTTTATACCTGTCGGAATCGGCATTAAGCATTTTGTAGATTACTTTATCGGGAATATAAATCTTAGCATCATTCGTCCCGATGATCTGCTTGGATATTATGTTACGATCTTCATCCGCAACAACGTATATGATGGGTTCATCTTCAATTATCTCATCAAATATAAGATCGCTGTTGATGGGTGTCTGATCATCAAATGCCTCGCCTTCCAGCAAAATACCCGCAAGCCTGAGCATGTCTCTTTCGTACCAGAAATCCTGATAGATATAATTTCCTACCAAGAGTATGGCAATCAGCGCCGTCATCATTATCGTCGTTACAATGACGAATTTCTTACGAATGCTTTTTTCCATCGTTTTCCTCTAACGAATAACCGATATCCTTCTTGGTTACTATGGCAGCTTCCGATCCGATAAACTTGAGTTTCTTCCTGAGAAACGATACATATACCGCAATGCTGTTATAATCACTCTCATCATCTATTCCCCAGATTTTGGAAGCGATGGTATCGTGAGATAAAATAATACCTTTATTAAGCATCAGATATTCCATGAACTGAAATTCTTTTCCGGACAGTTTTACCGACTTTTCTCCATGACTGAGTTTATATGTGGACTGATCCAGTTCGATATCATATGCGGATAAACTGTGTCCGTTCTGATCTCCGGATTGGTCACCGGTATTTCTGAGTCTTGCTTTGATTCTCGCAAGAAGTTCTCTGGAATCAAAGGGTTTGGTCAGATAATCATCTGCTCCGTGATCAAAACCCGCAATCTTATCATCAACCATGGATCTTGCAGTCAGAATAATGATCGGAGTTTTAATGCCTTCACCTTTTACAGTCTTAAGTACGTCGAGGCCGTTCATCCCAGGCAGCATAATATCCAGAAGAACCAGGTCATATATACCTGTCCTGATATAATCAAGCCCGGAATTCCCGTCATAAACCGCATCGGATTCATAACCGGCACGGTAGAGAACTTCCTGCAGGCCCTCCGCTATTTCTTTTTCATCTTCTACAACAAGTATTCTCAAATCAGGTTACGCTCCAAGTATTTACATACATATACATATATAATAATACCTGTCAAACTCAACATACAAGAATGGGGACGATTAATCGTCCCCACTGTCACCTTATTCTCTGTTTTTTAGCACTTCCGCAGGTGTCATGCGGCTGAGTTTACCGGTAAGAAGAAGGCTTACCAGGTTATAGAAGATAATGATGGCTGCATAGATCACAAGATAGTAATACCACTCAAACTTCAATGGCAGGCCGCAGGCAACGTTTGCCACAAACATGGGGAACATCCTGTCTGTAATGATCTTGGCAAGAGGTATCGCCACAAGTGCTCCGATGGCAATGACTGTTTTGTTTCCATCAAGGTAAAGCTTTCTGACTTCCTTCTTATTAAATCCGAAGATCTTCATAAGAGAAATACCGAAAGATGCTTTATCAATCATAACTGAAGTCATGAGATACATTACAAGACAGAATATAACGGTGCTCATTCCTATAAGAAGGGTAAAGACAGGTGCCATGAGTTCCACAAACACACCGGAGGCTTTATCGATATCAGCCTTGGTAGTTACGGCGTACAGTCTTCCCTCTTCGATATCCAGCTTGTGGTCAGCCATGACCGCATTGTAATAATCATCCGATTCACCGAACAGTTCTCTCATGCTGTCGATGTTCATAAACACGGTAAGTCCGGAGCAATAGGGAACAACATCTTCAACGGTAAATGCATAATCCATATCGTTGGCATTATCCGTAAGCACGAGTTTATCTCCAACTGAAACACCGTACTTGCTTGCAACCGCGTCAGAGATGACAATTCTGTTTTTGGCATTTACCGTTTTTACATTAATGTAAGGATTGTTATCATCTATACCCATTACGGTAACATCAATGGTATATCCGAGGCTCTCCTTCTGCAGGGAAGTGATAAAGCAGGCCTCACCGCCTTCGGGAACTTCCTTGGGAGGATATTTTAAAGTGTACATGTACTCATATCGTGTATCCCTGCTGGAGTATTCTCCGATATGCTTACACAAGACGTAACAGTTAAGTCCCATCATAAAGATCATAAGTGAGATTGCCATTCCCAGGATTACGGTAAGAACTGCACGCCTTTCGCGAAGCATCTGTCTTATCTTGAACTTCTTGATAAAGGGCATGTTGGGAAGAGCAATATCTTTACTCTTGGAAACCTTCTGCTCATTTCTGATAAGAGAAAGTGCGGTTCTTGAAAGGCTCTTATTAATAACAAGGTAATTGACAATGATACTGACAACAGGTGGCATCACCACAGCATAAACTATCAGATATGCCGGAATAACCTTATCGAATGCGGGAATGGAATAATAGTTATAAGAATCCGACATCTGCCAGCTGCTTCCGAATCCGCTGAGTCCCACTGCCGCACCGCATATACCGCCAAGAAGTGAAATAACGGTAGGCATAAATATGTAATGCTTAAGGAGATCTTTTTTCTTAACTCCCAGTGAATAAAGTGCACCGATGGTAGAACTTTCTTCCCTGATCTGGTTGATCACAAATACCGAAAGAACATAGGTAAAAAGAATGATGACCACAATACCGTCCACAAGTCCCACGGTTTTGTTGATCTCGATATCGCCTGCCGCTCCGCCGATGCGCAGATTGTCTTCTTTTAACAAGAATGCGGTTAAGTTATCGGGTGAGGTATTGAAGATCTCATCAAGCATCTCATCGGATTTTTCCTGTAATTCCAGGACTCCGTCATAGAGATCGCTTGTCCCATCATAGAGCTCACCTGCACCGTCATACAATTCTCCGGCTCCTTCTCTGAGTTCACCGGAACCTTCATACGCTTCATGCACCGCATCGTTAAGATCGGACATACCGCTTACAAGAGGCTTTACACCGTCAGCCGCACCCGGAATAACGGATAAAGATTTCTTAAGTCCCTTTACACCGTCGTAAAGTTTCTCACTTCCATCCGCAATCTGTCCGAGACCATCCTCAAGTTCTTTCGTGCCATCGTATAACTCACCTGCTCCGTCGTATAGCTCGCCTGCGCCCTCATTAAGTTCTCTTGCTCCGTCAACCAGTTCACTTATTCCGTCACGGATCTCGTCCTTTTTGCCGTATGAATCTTCCAGAAGTTCCAGGTAATAAGGATCGTCAACGGATCTGTAATCGAATTCGAAATCCTTGATCATCTGTTTGAAATCATCGGTACTCATAACACCGTTCAGAATAAAAGCATAGGTCAGATCTTCGGTGCCTGTCTTTGCTATATCTTTAAGATGATCATAACCTTCCGGTGAAACAAATCCCGTTCCGAAAATCGTACTGTCCACAGCGGTATCAGTAAGTTTCTTTAAAGGCGCATCATAATCAACCGTGCTTCCTATTCCGGTTACGGTGAATTCTTCTCCGCCGATGGAAAGAACACTTCCGACACTTATGTCATGTACTTCACAATATCTTTTCTCAAGAACGATCTCATTTTCTCCTGATGCAAGCCTTCCTTCATCAAGGGTTAAGGTATCAATGAGTTCTCTGTTTTTAAACACCCTGATAATCGAACCGTCATCAAGAGTCATGTCGTAACTGATGTGTGGTTCTACCGTAACTCCGGCATTTCTTATCTCTTCAAGCTGAGCATCACTCAATGGATTGAACACCGTAAACTGTCCATCTTCGATCCGGCTTGCAATCTGATTCTTTTCGGTTCCGGTGATGATAACTTCCGCCGCATCAACCAGAGCAATAACTATATACATGCAAAGGGCGATCATCAAAAAGAGGCTTCCCAGTCTGAAAAAATCCACCCTTATCTGCCTGGGAAATCTTTTCCTCAAAATTCTGTTCATTACAGATCCTCCAATTCACTTGCGGGTACTCTTGTTTCGTTAAGGTATTCTTTCTTCACGATTCCGTCTTTAAGGAAGATCACTTTGTGAACCATATTCTTGATAGAATTGTTGTGAGTTACGATAAGCATTGTGGTTCCGTATTTAGCATTTATCTGTTCGAGAAGAACAAGGATGTCTCTTGATGTAGCGGAATCAAGCGCACCGGTGGGTTCGTCGCAAAGGAGCAATTTGGGGTTCTTGATAAGTGCCCTTGCTATTGCGCATCTTTGCTGCTGTCCTCCGGAAAGCTGGGCCGGGAATTTATTCTGATGCTCAGTAAGTCCCAGCACATCCAGAAGCTCATCCATATTAAGAGGATCTTTGGTGAGGTATTCGCAGACCTGAATGTTTTCTTTTACCGTAAGGTTGGGGACCAGATTGTAAAACTGGAAGATAAAACCGAGATTGTCCCTCCTGTAATCGGAAAGAGCTGCGTTTTTCATGCCGAAAATTTCGGTGCCGTCAACTGTGATAGATCCCGAATCCATATAATCAAGACCGCCTATACAGTTCAAAAGAGTGGACTTACCCGAGCCGGATGTTCCCTGGATTACACACATCTGTCCCTTCTCAACTCCGGTGTTTACACCTTTGAGCACCTGCACATAACTTCCGCCTGCTCCGTAGCTTTTCTTCACATCTTTGATCTCAAGATACATTTTTTCATTCCCTCTCTTTCAACATAACAGTGTTATGTAAATGTTATTTTTTTCCGCTTCAACAAAAAGGATCTCTCCGATTTGCGAAGCGGTTAAATGTCTGACTTATTGTTTTACCATTGCGAGCTGTATCCAGCCCATTACCAGATAATTCAGAATTCCTCTGAGTCTCTGTTTTGCTTTTTCCGCATCCCTCTCATGTCTGAAAACATGGATAAACGCATCCAGTGATATGTGTGCCATCCAGTGGGACATGTACTCGTCATATGTATACCCCCTGATCTGGCTCATCATGGCCGGAATCGATCTGTCCACCATGTCTACGAGTTCATCAACCACATTTTCATATACCGTGTTTTCGGAAGCGTTGAGAATGAGTGAAAAAGCATCGTAGTTATTGTAGATATGTCCCACGATCAAATCGCTTATCTCGCTGTGATCCGTGTCGACTTCTTCGAGTGAACTCAGTTTCCTGATTTCCTCTATATCCTCGGAAAAATGCTTTATGAGGATTGCCTTCAGTTCCTTCAAGGGAGGGTCGACTATCGCCGCAAACAGGTCTGCTTTATTCTCAAAAAAGAAATACAAAGCACCGGTTGTGACTCCGGCATTTGCACAGATGGTTCGGAGTGAAGCTTTGTTGTAGCCCTTTTCCAGGAATTCTTTTTTGGCTGCTTCTATCAGGAGTTCTCTCGTTCCCTGATCATTATCTCTTTTCATATTATCTCCGGAATAAAAAAGATAACGCTGTTACGTAACAACGTTATCCTACATTCTTTTAAGCTTGATGTCAAGCAGGTAATAGTAGCGTCCCCACTGTCACCTCAGGCATTTATGAATACTTCGAACTCCATCTCACCATTTTCCGCATCAGCCCGGGCATATATCTCCCCGTCCAGTCTGCGTGCGATTTCAAAGCTTTCAAACAGTCCTATTCCGCTTCCTTCTATTCCCTCGGAATTGGAACCTCTCCAGAAGCTGTTGAATATAAAAGGAAGTTCCTTCTTATCGATAACCTTGCCCTTATTCCGTACGGACAGGTAGTAGCCCTCTTCGTCCTTTCTGATCCGCACGAAGATTCCCTCTCCGTTTCCGTACTTGATGGCGTTCTCCATAAGCTGCGACAGGATACGGCACAGACCTGTCTTATCGCTCTTTATCATGGAATTGAAATCAACCGTAAATTCATGAGGTATTCTGAGAACCTCGAGACGTTTTCCATATTCTTCGGTCAGGAAATCGGTCAGTTCACTCAGATAGAAATTCTTTATCTCCGGTTCAAAATCCACAACTCCGCCGGATGCTTTATCGATCAGTTCCTTTACAATCTCAGTGATATCATCGGCATTTTTAGAAATCTTGGAAGCAACGTCCGCATCACTTTCATTGATAACTCCGTCAGGCTGGTACAGACCGGTTTCTATTGCATCCGCATAGAGCTTTATATTCGCAACAGGAGTTTTGATACCGTGGGCAATGGTGGTAAGCATAGTCAGATGATCCCTGCTGAGTTCATCTATCCTCTTCCTGTCACTTGCAAGCTTATCGTTTAACATATTAATGCCCCATGTAAAACGTCCAAAGAGGCGGTTCTTCGTCTCGGGAAGTTTTTCGGTAAGCTGATTTTTGGACAGCTTCTCGGGATAAGCGGAAAGCTTATTGAACGGTCCGAGTACATAAACATTTATGTATATGCACAGTCCGAGTGCTATGAGAAGACCGCAGGTAACGCATATATTGATAAGGAGTCTGATTGTTCCGAAGTTTGATTCTTCATATTCAAACACTACAAATCCGGCTACTTTTTCATCGCTCTGAAGAAGCCAGATCTTTTCGTATTTTTTTGCCCTGTTCAAAAGAGTGACATCACTTTCTAAATACGAAGCATCGATGAAATATACTTTTTCCGGAAGGTTTTCTCTTCCGTATTCAGAAGCGTATTCCCGGACTTTTCCGTAATAAACATCACCAATTATCCCGGTGACTGTATCGGAGGACAGTTCTTCAAACGGATACTCTTCGCACCTGCTTTGTATCTCACTAAAGACTCTGTTCATGAGTATATAAATACCGGCTTCATGTCTACGGCTCATCACGTTAAGCACCATGTTTGCCGATACAAAAATAAGCGCAAAAAGAGACACCGTAACAATATAGAGTTTTGCAGCTCTCTTCATGATCAGGTGCCTCCGAATTGATATCCTACTCTCCAAACCGTTTTAATAAGTTTAGGATTCTTGGGATCATCTTCAAGTTTTTCTCTGAGCCATCTTATATGCACATTAAGGCTTCCAAGGTCACTGAAACAATCAACTCCCCATATTTCGTTGAAGATTTTCTCTTTGTTCAGTATCTGACTGGGATGCCTCATCATGTACTCAAGAAGCTCATATTCCTTACCGGTTATCTGTATCTGCTCATCACCTTTGAAAACAGTTCTGGCTCCCACATCCAGAGTTATATTTTCGTAGGTAAGAAGCTGTCTGTCCTCGGTAAGATCATAGGTACGCTTCATAAGCGCTTTTATC
Source organism: Lachnospiraceae bacterium (assembly GCA_017940415.1). GTDB lineage: Bacteria > Bacillota > Clostridia > Lachnospirales > Lachnospiraceae > AC2028. The sequence goes on along the minus strand of JAGAYR010000018.1, from coordinate 35,202 downwards.
TTAAGGCCCAGTACCTTAAAAGAAAAAGGCTTATCGATATAATCATCGGCTCCCACTTCAAATCCGAGCACTTTGCTCTGTTCATCCGTTTTCGCACTCATCATAAGAACTGGAAGTTTTTGATCCTTCCTGATCTCCTGAAGTGCTTCGTATCCGTTCATCCCCGGGAGCATAACGTCAAGAAGCAGCATTTTAAATGCTGCTTTCCCGGCGAGTTCCAGACCCGCTTCCGCACTCTTTTCCCAAGCAACGGAATATCCTTCGCGTTTGAGAAAATCGCTGATAAGCAGGCCCAGCTCTTCATTATCCTCAATAATGAGAATATCTGTCATATTATGTCTCTCCGTAGTTACCTACCAATATATATTCCGGTATATCATCCGCACATCTGCCGGCAGTGAATGCCACATGAATATCGCCGGTAGCATAATCGACTATCACGGTATGTACCGTTCCGCTGTTATGAACATTCGGCACCTCGTACTGATCTACAATCTCATGTGCCATGATCCCCTTCATATCAGCAACCGAGAAAATTCCAGCTTCTTTGACATAATTATTATACTTCACAAAACGGTTAATTTCTCCAAGTTGACCTGTAAATCCGTCCTGATTACCTGCCGTTGCATACGTATTTACAATGCAGAGTGCATCCGGTGTATCCCAGGTAATACCTTCCATAAGTTCAGAATCGCATGTTCTGATCACGGCTATCGCTCTTCCGGCTTCCACAGCTTCACTTGTGGGATTCTCACAACAAAATGCATCCGTTTCATCCGTCACCAGAAGATTATGACACCAGGTAAAATCTCCGCTTTCTTTGTTCAGAAATTCTGCGGCATCCCGTGCGTTATCGAAAGTTTCCAAAGCATACCTTATTTCATATGTATAACATTTTTTGCCTTCATAGACAAACGGCATCTCATTTACGGTTCCGACATCCAGTATCCCGATAAACACACCGTTATCATTGATCGCAGTGATCATATCGAGAAGACCGAGGACACCTATGGAAGTGATCGTTTTATCTCCCTTTATCAGATGAGCGACGGAGTGGATCTGAGTCATCTGTTCACTGCTTCCCAGGTACCATTCAAGATTTCGAAGAGAGATCCTTTCTCCGGTCTCTGTAATAGAACCTCCGACCGTAAGCGCACTGCAGGCTGTAGGTCTTAATGCATCGGGGATCATCTGCATGGTGATCGCTTCTATATAACTGAGCTTTCCATCCTCGCAATAGCCTTCAGCGCCTGCTGCCATTGCATACGCAAATCCTTCGATTTCATTCCTGTACTCCTCACGTATTGAGGCTTCAAGAGTCATGATCCTTTTTTCCAGAGCATCGTAATTAATCTCTCTTCCGTTAAAAAGTCCTCTGATATTCTCATACAGATAAGGTTCGAATATTTCTTCATAATCCGGTACGGCCTTAAGCAGCGTCCGAGCATATGCCTCTCCCACTTCCGAAGGAGTGCCATTTTCGTAATCGAGCGTTACATCATAATATGATTCATATTTATCGATCCTGCAAAGTCCTTCATCCGAAACAAAATTTTCAATCACAGACTCACGCGGGCTTATATCCGTATATCCGGGATCCGTTTCAACGTTCATAGATCCTACCTTGACCATTCCCGTTGAAGTCACGGATTCAGAAGCAGTTCCGCAACCGGATATAAAGGTCAAAATGCCTAAGGTACATATGACTGGTATTAATTTATTAAACGTCTCTTTTTTCATAAGCTTATTCATTACGTATTCTCCAAATCTTTATACGATCCATAGCATCAAAGGATGCTGCCATAACTGCGGTGATTATCGCCAGCAATATCATCGGCAGGGTTACTATCGCTAATACCGGAGGATATGCAATCTTAAATGATGTTACGCAGAGTGTCACGCTTCCTATCCAATCGAATACAAATCTGCTCAAAGTAAATGAAAGGATAATTGATAAGACAGCAGATATGGCTATCAAACATGCAAACCTCACAAAATGCCATTTTCTTATACTCGATCCGTCAAAGCCGAGACTCTTAAGCATTGCTATATCGGAGGTTTCTTCTTCTATAAAGATCTGCTGATACAAAAATGACATTGAAAAGAGAGTGATTGCCATGATCGATCCTGTAACAATAGCAAGCAGATTAAGCAATTTTCCGAAAGAATTACCCAATTCGTAATCCATGACCTGATCGTAATCCCAGATCATGATCTCATCGTTTACGGCACGCATTTTCTCTATATATTCATCGTATTCACTGTCCGGGCAGTCAATTCCTTCATTGAAAATATCAAAATCATCTATCACCATGTTCCTGTCACTCATATTCATATATATACTCGGACTTTGTGCATTTCCAAGTGACTCAACATATGCTGTGACAATAAAATCACGGTTAACCGTAACGATATCAAATCCGTTGTCATCATAAACCCTATATTCCAGCGTTATCACATCGCCAAGATCTATTCCGTAAGTATTTTCAGCAAAATGTGATATCACAATTTCATTGGGAAGTTCAGGTATATGGCCGCCCTCTACGATCTTCAATCTGCTGATATCATAATCACCGAATAAGATATTTACTCCGAGTTTTTCACTATCTTTTATAAGAAAACAGCTCTGATAGTCCGCAAGCTGGATATTAAGCGGTATTCCGTTATCGTTATAATATTTCTCATAATAAAGATATAAATTTCTGTAACTGCCGGTCTGACTGATGAGCCTGTCTCTTAAAGCATCTTCAGGCCTGATCATCACTTCTCTGTCAGCAATCCCCCAATAGGTTCTCCTGTAATCATCACTGATAACCGTTCTTTTAAGCTGGAAGACCAGAAAGATGATCAGCATTCCGATAGTATAACTTACTATCAGAAACAAATATCTCTTGAGTTTACGTACTATATCCTGAACAGCCAGATATGAAGGAACAGATATTTTTGATAGTTTGTTAATGGACAGTCCCGGAATCCTGCTGAATCTCTCGCCTCTGTTTTCACCGTGAATAGTATCCATAACAGATATCTTATTCATCCGCCTGAGTGATATGAATGAAAAAGCAATCATCAGTAAGATAAAAGCTGTACTTCCGAGGATTCCCATTAATATTATGACATTCTTGTCAGGGCTTAAAGTATTTACTACAAATCTGCTTACAAGTTTCTCCTGTAAGGGCACACCCGCAAAAAGCCCGACTATTCCTCCAAGGATTGCAAAAGCAATATATTTAACTATGAAAAGAGTTTTATATGACAGGGAATCCACGCCGATAGCCTTCATGGTACCTATCTCTTTTTCTTCTCTTTTTATGGTTGCATGAAGAGTAAAAGAAATAGCCATGAATATCAGCAGTATGAGTGACAGTCCCATCAATCCCATAAAGATACTGACTATCAGCGCTATCATTGCTTCATCCGTGTATGTATTACTTTTACCCGTGGTAACTCCGTGAACTTCACCGGTTATGATTCCATCTTCACTTAATCTGTGAAGTTCATCGTTAAGATTCCATCCCCATTTTTGAAGCTGAGTTACGCTCGAAAAAGGTTTGATAAGTGTGATCTCATAAAGATTTCTCATACATGTAAATTCACTCTTAAGTATCTCCATATCGGAGTCCGAAAACAGTATCTTATTGATCATTGATGTACTGGGGTCTTTGAATATATAAGCTATGGTAAACTCATATATATTACCCAGGTCTGTTGTAACAGTGATCTTATCGCCGGGGCGTGCGCCGGAATTATCTGCCATAACCTCCGGCAAAGCCACGCATCCGCTCTCCAAAGTGAATAGTTCATTATTCAGATCATAGGGTATGTTTTGATCTCTGCTCACGGGAGATATCATAAAGCTTCCGGCATAAAGATTTGTTACGCTTCTTTTATCGATTCCCTCAAACTGTAATCTTGAAGTTTCGGTAAAAATCCTTTCCGAAACCGATATCTCTCCTATCTCCGGATATTTTCTCAAAGTCTCTTCGATCACTTCCATCTGATGATCGGATTCCGAAAAGCTTCTGTCAAACATGAAGATAATATCGGAAGTATTACACTTCTTATATGTTTCATCTATTCCGGCTATAAATGTATATACGAATCCCGCGCTCGTAACTATAAGAGTTGCAGCGATCATCATGAATATACACAGAACTATATTTAACGCGATCTTGTCCTTAAGATCTTTTTTTAACATTCTGAAATACAATTTACCACCCCATCTCCTCAAGCCATTTCCTGAGTTTTCTTTCTCTTATCTGAAGCATCTCCGCATCACTCTTTTTTCCGGTTTCATCGTCCGAGGACCCAATCTTTCCGAGGACAAGTTCGCCCTGTACATCCCCGTCCACCAGATAGATTATCCTGTCGGAACTGGCGGCCACCTTCTCACTATGAGTCACCATAAGGACCGTAGTACCGGACTTGTTGGCCTTGACCAATTCTTCCAAAACTTCCATCGATGCTTTCGAGTTAAGCGCTCCAGTAGGCTCATCCGCAAAAAGAACCTTGGGGCTGTTGATAAGTGCCCTGGCAAGGCAGGCTCTCTGAAGCTGACCTCCTGACACTTCAGTAATCTCTCTTCCTGCAGTTTCAATGATGCCGAGTTTTCTCATCAAGTCTTCAGCCTTCTTATTGACCTCATCCCTTGAAACGAGTCCCGCCTGATAACCCGGAAGAACTATATTGTCCATGATGCTGAGTTTTTTCATCATGTACATCTGCTGGAAAATAAAACCCATCTTGAGAAGTCTCATTTTCGTAAGCTGTTTTTCATTCATCTCGGAAAGATCTTTTCCGTCGAAGATAACCTTGCCCGCAGTCATGTCATCCATTCCGCTTATCGTATAAAGCAAAGTCGATTTACCCGATCCGCTGGGTCCCATTATGGAGACGAACTCTCCTTCTTCTATCTGAAGATTAATATTTTGTAGTACGTTGTTGCTGAATCCGTCGACTATGTACGTCTTGCATAGATCCTTAGCTTCCAAACAAATTTCTGCCATGTTTTACCTCTTCTTTTTCAAAACTTATTTACGACTGTGATGACATAGTAACAATCCATTTCTTAAAAAATCTTTAAAGGTTCAAAAAAAATAAGCCGATGAGTCGTGAAACAGGGGGACGGTTCTGTCGTTCCACTGTTTCACGGCCCACCGGCCTGCAAATATTAAATTACTGTCTGTCGAAATATGCCTTACCCGAGCTGGGAAGGAAATAGGTTCTGATGTAACCGTCTGTAGAGAGAATTACAAACTCATTGGTAGCTTCCAGATAATAAACTCCGTCACCATCCTCCGCTTCTATCTTAAATAAAGAATTCGGATTGGTGATAACCGCGGAAGCCGCTGCTTCATATGCCGTAGCATTGGGAAATCCCATCTCTATTCCATGCTTTTCATAATGCTCCGTAAGAAGTCTTTCATTCCTGAAACGATATGCAGGTGCAGTCACCACAGGAGCTACGGGCTCGGGAGTAACAACCTCTGCTACTTCGGGAACAGGGATTTCTTCGGGAGGAGTCGTGTTCTCCACTACGGGATTATCAACCTGAGGTGTAGCAGTTGCAGGTGTCGGAGCTTCCGACGAGGCTGCCGGTGCAGGCTCAGTCTCTACAGGATCTGCTGTCACAGGTTCCACCGGTTCAGTATGATCTTCACCCTCAGCAGCTTCTGATTCTTCATCCGTTTCGAAACCTTCAGATCCCTCTACGGCTCCCGCTTCAATCTGCTCGGTGCTGATCTCCGACAGACTTACAACCGGTTCAGATACGTCCGCGGGCTGTGTATATGTATAATCCGCCACCGGAGTGGTGTCAAAATCACTGTTCAGATAAACGTTGATTCCGATGATCATCAATAAGAGTAAGATTACACCTCCGATGATCACAATCTTCATACCTTTGTTTTCCATTATTTTTTCCTCACAGAATATCCGAAGGTTCCTATGGTGTCAGACATCTTTCTGTATGCTCCGTGCTCATATGCAACGAGATTGCACTGATCCATATGGAAAACACCCTTCTCATCAAGATACTTTTCATCAACGGACACGCTCACAACTTCCGCCAGGAACATATCATGGGTTCCCAGTTCCTTCACTTCCGTAACCTTGCACTCGATACAAACGGGAGCTTCTTTTATGGAAGGTGCAGCAACCTTGAAACTCTCAGCGGGTGTAAGATTTAATTCCTTAAACTTATCGATCTTGGCACCGGTGGTGCATCCCGCTTTATCCATGGCATATGTGAGATCCTCGGAGATAAGATTTATTACAAACTCTCCGGTTTCTTTTAACATGGGATAGGAATGTCTTTCTTTTCTGACAGATATATATACCATGGGAGGATCGGAGCATACTGTTCCGGTCCACGCTATAGTTATGATATTGTTATTTCCCTTTCCGTCGTGACAGCTTACCATCACTGCAGGCAAGGGATAAAGGAAATTTCCAGGCTTTGCAAATTCGACCTTACTCATAATATTATCTCTCTCCTGATAGCCAAAAATCAAACTATAGTATAAAATATTTCAGGAAATTTAGCACGTAAAAAGAAAGGGCCACGGATGAGCGGCAGTTTATATATAATCCGTCACGGAAGAACGGATTGGAACGACAAACATATATTGCAAGGTAAAACAGACATTCCCTTGAATGAGACCGGAATAAAGATGGCGGAAGATGCGGCAATAAGGTACAGGGATGTGCATTTCGATATAGCATTTTGCTCCCCTCTTCAAAGAGCAAAGAAAACCGCAGAGATATTGCTTGCGGGAAGAGATATCCCCATAATCTACGATGACAGGTTAAGGGAGATGAACTTCGGAATATACGAAGGAGTTCACAACAGCTTCGAAGATCCTAATTGCTACATCAGAGTTTTTTTCAAAGAGCCGGAGAACTATATTGAAGCTGCGGAAGGCGGCGAAAGCATGGATGACCTTATGTCAAGAACAGGTGAATTTCTTGAGGAGAAGGTATACCCGCTGCTTGAAGAAGGTAAGGATGTCCTCATAGTGGGACACGGTGCCATGAATTCGTCCATCATCACCCGTATCAGAAACCTTCCCATCAAAGATTTCTGGAAGGAGGGTATCGAAAACTGCGTACTCAAAAAGCTTATTTGAAACAGGGGGACGGTTCTTCCGTTCCACTAAAAAAGCTCCCGGAGAAAATTCTCCGGGAGCTCATTTTATTCATATATGAAACAGGTTCTGATTAGAACTTTCCTGCCTTAGCAGCCTCTTCGATAGAAACTGCGGTAGAAACAGTCATACCAACCATGGGGTTGTTACCTGCTCCGATAAGTCCCATCATCTCAACGTGTGCGGGAACTGAAGAAGATCCTGCGAACTGAGCGTCTGAGTGCATACGTCCCATGGTATCGGTCATACCGTAGGAAGCGGGACCTGCAGCCATGTTATCGGGATGAAGGGTACGTCCGGTACCGCCGCCTGAAGCAACCGAGAAGTACTTCTTGCCTGCCTCAAGTCTCTCCTTCTTGTAGGTACCTGCAACGGGATGCTGGAATCTGGTGGGGTTGGTTGAGTTTCCGGTGATGGATACGTCAACGTTCTCTTTCCACATGATTGCAACGCCTTCGCAAACATCGTTTGCACCGTAGCAGTTAACCTTTGCTCTGGGGCTGTTAGCGTCCTTGGAGTAGCAGGTTCTGGAAACCTCCTTTACAGTGTTGGTGTAAGGATCGTACTCAGTCTCAACGAAGGTGAATCCGTTGATTCTGGAGATGATCTGTGCAGCGTCTTTTCCGAGACCGTTAAGGATAACGCGAAGGGGCTTCTGACGAACTTTGTTAGCCTTCTCTGCGATACCGATTGCGCCTTCAGCAGCTGCGAATGACTCGTGTCCTGCGAGGAATGCAAAGCACTCGGTCTCCTCCTCAAGGAGCATCTTTCCGAGATTTCCGTGTCCGAGACCAACCTTACGGGTATCAGCAACGGATCCGGGGATACAGAATGCCTGGAGTCCTTCTCCGATAGCAGCTGCAGCGTCAGCAGCCTTGCGGCATCCCTTCTTGATAGCGATGGCAGCACCTACGGTGTATGCCCACTTAGCATTCTCAAAGCAGATAGGCTGGATGTTCTCGATCATGTGATAAACATCAAGTCCTGCGTCTTTGGTGATCTGTTCAGCCTCATCGATCGACTTAATACCGTACTCAGCGAGTTTAGCAAGGATCTGGGGCTCTCTTCTTTCATAAGATTCAAATTTTGCCATTTTCATATCCTCCCTTTATCACTCTTTACGAGGGTCAATAAGTCTAGCAGCATCAGCAACACGGCCATACTGACCCTGAGCCTTCTCAACTGCCTTTACGACATCTTCGCCGGCCTTGATGAAATCCATCATCTTACCAAAGTTGATGTACTTGTAACCGATGATCTCATCGTTCTCGTCAAGAGCAAGGTGAGTGATATATCCGTCGGTAAGCTCGAGATATCTGGGTCCCTTCTCGAGAGTTCCGTAAGTGGTACCAACCATTGAACGAGCGCCCTTACCAAGGTCCTCAAGACCTGCGCCGATCTGAAGTCCGCCCTCAGAGAATGCAGACTGGGTACGTCCGTAAACGATCTGAAGGAAGAGCTCTCTCATTGCGGTGTTGATAGCGTCGCAAACGAGATCGGTGTTAAGAGCTTCGAGAACGGTAAGTCCGGGAAGAATCTCGGATGCCATAGCTGCGGAATGAGTCATACCTGAGCAACCGATGGTCTCAACAAGAGCTTCCTGAATGATTCCGTCCTTAACATTAAGAGAAAGTTTGCAGGCACCCTGCTGAGGAGCACACCAGCCGATACCGTGAGTATAACCGGAAATGTCCTTAATTTCTTTGGACTTTACCCATTTTGCTTCTTCAGGAATGGGTGCAGCGCCGTGATGTACGCCCTGATGTACAGGACACATCGCTTTTACTTCTGTTGAATAAATCATGTAGTAGCCTCCTTAATAGAATGTGAATGATTCATCATAGATCTTCTTGAACTACTTATAAAATCACGCATCTGAGACAAAATTATACATTTTTTCGTGAATTTTGTACAGATGCAAGTATGACTGGTTAGCCATAACTAACAATAGCTTATTACGGGCAAACAGGCGTCATAAATGGTATAATGGTCGAAATCATTACCGAAAGGAAAAGAGATATGAAATTCATCTCATGGAATGTAAACGGAATCAGAGCCTGTGCAGGAAAGGGCTTTGAAGAGGCATTTAAGAAGCTGGATGCGGATATTTTCTGCCTTCAGGAAACCAAACTCTCGGAGGGACAGTTCTCTCTTGATCTCCCCGGCTACCATCAGTACTGGAACTACGCCGAGAAAAAGGGATATTCGGGAACCGCTCTTTTTTCAAAAAAAGAACCAGTAAGCGTAACCTACGGAATAGGCATAGAGGAGCACGACCATGAAGGCCGTGTGATCACTGCCGAATTCGATGATTTCTACTTCATAACCGTATATGTACCCAATTCGCAGAACGAGCTCGCCCGTCTGGACTATCGTATGAAGTGGGAAGAGGCATTCCTTGCCTACATTCTTAAGTTGGAGAAGAAAAAGCCTGTCATCTACTGCGGCGACTTAAATGTAGCCCACAATGAGATAGACCTTAAAAATCCGTCATCCAATCACCACAATGCGGGCTTCTCAGATGAAGAAAGAGCCGCATTCGGTAAGGTGCTGGACAACGGATATATAGATACATTCAGATATTTCTATCCCGACAGAAAAGACATCTACTCCTGGTGGTCATACAGATTCCACGCAAGAGAAAAAAATGCGGGATGGCGTATTGACTATTTCGTAACTTCAAAGAAGCTGGAGGACAGACTTGTCAGTGCGGATATTCACACGGATATCACGGGTTCCGATCACTGTCCCGTAGAGCTTGTGATCAAAGGCTAATCAAGCATCAATTCTTGTAATACTTCGCCTGGGCTTCGAACATTTCCGCATAGATTCCGCCGGGGATCTTTTCAAGTTCTGCGTGTGTTCCGTATTCGGCTATATGTCCGCCGGAGAACACCGCAATCTTGTCGCAGAACTGACAGCTGGAAAGTCTGTGCGAAATGTAGAACGCCGATTTTCCACCTACAAGCGAATTAAACTGCTTATATATCTCATATTCCGCGATCGGATCAAGTGCTGCGGTAGGCTCGTCCAGGATAACAACCGGGGCGTCCTTACACAAAGCTCTGGCGATCGCGATTTTTTGTTGTTCTCCTCCGGAAGGCTCAACTCCCTCTTCATCAAAGAACTTGAACAGGTTTGTATCCGTTCCTTTATCAAGTCCTGCCACAAAATCATGCAGCCCCACTCTGTCCGTAAGTGCGATGGTATCGGCAGTGTCGTCCGTGAAGGCGATGTTTTCTTTTACCGAGAAGGCGAAAAGTTTGAAGTCCTGGAACACCGGTGCAAACTGTTCCATATACGAGACGTAATCATATTCTCTGATATCAATACCGTCTACGAGTATCTCACCCTCGGTAGGGTCGTAGAGTCTGCATAGCAGTTTTATAAAGGTTGTTTTTCCCGCACCGTTAAGACCCACGATTGAGAGATGTTCTCCGGGTACAATCTTTATGCTCACATCATCAATCACTTTACGGTCCGTTTTCGGATAAGCAAATGATACATGCTTGAATTCTATCTCGTGCGGTTTCTTTTCTATGGGACGGTTTCCTTTGGCCAGTGCCTCGGGATAATCCATGAAAACAACGTACTCATACGCATAATTGCAGCGCTTTATCAGCTCGGTCACATTCTGTATCATTCCGCCGATTGCGTTGTCCAGTCCGGTCTCTGCGGATATAAGCTGGGTAAAGGTTCCGACTCCGATAACCTTACGGATGGCCAAAAGTGCCACATAAAAGTAAGCGAATATGCTTCTTCCAAGATCCAGATATTCACTTGCAAGGATCAGTGGGAAGCTCTTGTCTCCCTGCCATTTCCAATGAGAATTACTTTTAGCGGTATTTTCCTTCCAGCTGTTTACCATCATGCCCTGAGCATCATAAAGTCTTATATCCTTGGCATAACGGTGGTCGACTATATTCCAGCCGAAATATCCGAACAGTCTGTTGACTTTGGAAAGTTTTGCGAAAGCTTCAATACTTATCTTGTTTCGTTTCAGAACAAACAGAGAATTTACTGCAGTATAAACAACCATCACCGCAAGAAGGATCGGAGCATATACTGAGATCACCGTGATAAATCCGGCAGCCTTTATAAGATTACTCAGGAAGTAGAAAAACTGATCCGAGATTCCGTTAACGCCACCGGAGTACCAGTCCATTCCGGTTCTGGCTTTTTCTATCTGTTCAAGAGCTTCTTTGTCTTCCGTAAGCTGGAAGTCAAGTTCCATAACATGCCTGCTCATCAGAATATCAAAATATCTCTCGATACGTGTGCTGTATCTGTTGATATAGTTCGTGGTCAGATCATTAAGCAGCTGGAAAACCATCTCCAGTCCGATAAGAAGTGCTGCAAGTGTAATAAGTCTTTTTACATCTCTGTCTCCCACCACTTCATCCACGATAAGCGGTGAAATAAAAAGTGCAATGAAAGGCATAGCGGTAGTAACCAGCATTCGGAATATTTTCAGTACAAAGAAAAACGGATACTTCTTAGCGGTAGTTTTGAACAACACTTTTATAACAGCTATGATCTTATGCATTTGCGGTCACCCCGCTTTCTGAGTCTGTAGGGTTTTCACGGTAATACTGAGCCTGAGTATTGAACATCTCGGCATACTTTCCGCCTGATTTCATCAATTCGTCATGACTTCCGTACTCAACCAGATGACCGTTTTCGAACATGGCGATACGATCGCAGAATCCGGTAGAAGCAAGTCTGTGCGAAATATAGACTGCAGATTTATCACCGATCATATCGTCAAAGCTTTCATACAAAGACTGTTCCGCAATGGCATCGAGAGCAGACGTGGGCTCATCGAGAACCACAATCTTCGCCCCCTTGTAAAGTGCCTTAGCCAATGCCAGTTTTTGTTTTTCACCTCCGGACAGATCAACTCCGTCATCTTCAACGATCTTGGTAAGCGGAGTTTCGATCCCTTTGGTTAAAGAAACAAGTCTTTCTTCAAGTCCCGCCTCACATGCACATCTGCGAACCTTTTCCGTATCCAGATCATCCGCTCTCAGCATGGCAATATTCTCGGACATTAAGAATGCAAATATCTCAACATTCTGAAAAACAGGTGCGAACAGTTTGTAATAATCCGCGCGTTTAAAATTTCTTATATCTGTACCGTTCAGAGTGATATATCCTTCCGTGGGATCATACAGTCTCAGAAGGAGTTTTATCATGGTGGTTTTACCGGCACCGTTAAGTCCGACCACAGCCAGTTTCTCACCGGGACGAATCTTCAGATTCAGATGTGATAAAGCCTCTTTGTCAGATTTAAGATACTTATAGCTGACATCAACAAACTCGATCTCATAAGAGTCTGTATCCGGAACGGGAATGTATTCTTTGTCATCATCTTCAGTCTTAAGGTCTATGAAAGATCGGAAATCATCAGTCTCAAGACTTGCTTTTTTGTAATCTCCGGATCTCTGGAGAAGGCCGAACAGAGCATTTGCAAATGCCAGGGAAAAAGTAAGGAACATGGTGAAATCGCCGGCAGACATATCCTTTTTAAGCACGGCTGTAAATAAAACGGCATAAACAAGTATTTTTATCACCGTTCCCGAAGCCGCGGATACAAAGTTATAACGAAGCCATAGTCTGTGATGATGATCGTTCCTGTCTATAAAAAACGCATTGATCTTTTCAAACTTTTCAGTCAGAAAATCCTTCAGATTAAAGAGTCTTATATCTTTCGCATAATCGAAATCCTGAGTGATCCTTTCCATATAGTTGCGGCTGCGCCAAGATCCGGAAAGTCTGTCCCAAACCTCTTTTTTATCAATCTTTATTATGCGTCTGAAATAAATATACTGAACTACCGTAAGAATGATCATGGCTATGATGAGTCTGGGATCCAGAATCATAACCGCAGTAAAAGTAACAACAACGGTAAGCGCATTTTCACCAAGCTGAGGGATAAGCCTCATCATGCCTTCCACACCATTACTGTTATCATTTGTTGCCTGGCTTGCACGTTCCGCCACATCCAGTACATCGGGCTTTTCAAGAGTCTCATAATCAAGACTCAGTACCTTCGCGATACGTTCGGTTATAAGATTCATACGAACGTTAATGTACCGATACCAGGTTTTGGAATCCGACAGTGCCGAGCAAAATCTGAGAACCGCCGCAGCGCCTGCTGCAATCAGAATAATCTTTATGAGCTCACTCTCACCGGAAGCTCCGTTATCTGTCTGTATAATATCTATTACATACTTGCCGAAAATTCCCATGAAATAGGGAAAGACGGACTTGACCACAAAGCCAAGAACCATCAGAAATAAAACAGACGGCTGATATTCAGCCATTTTCCGAATGATATAGCATGTATTGCTGAGCATGCTATATTCCTTGTGCAAAGGGTTATCTTTGCTTTCCTTATACTCCGACATTTGTACACCCTAATACTTTCTCCCCTTCGCAACATACATATTATCATAAAAAAAGCTGCCGCACCAATAACAGTGCGGCAGCCATTCAATATCAGTTTAATCAGTCGATAACTGAAACAGTGTCAAGAAGAGTTGCGGTCTCATCGTCCATATAAGTGGTTGCGGTAATGGTAGCGGTATATCCGTCCTTTACAAGAACAACCTGAACAACATCGAGATCAATAGTAGTTCCCTGAACTTCGAAAACACCGGTGGTGCGGATGCAGGGAACCTCTTCACCAAGGAAAGAAGTGGTTTCACGCTCACATACTACATCAGAAGCACCCATTGACTCATAAGTAGAAACAAGCATGGAAAGGGATGCATCGATCATATCAGCAACGTCATCCTGAGTAAGGCTGCTGTCAGTGCTTGATAAGGTAAGGTTGATAGAATTCATGAAATCAGCATCAACAAGATAGCAGTCGATAACGGTCTCGCCTGACTCAAGAGAGTTCTTCATAGCTTCTGCTGCAAGAGTATCGCCCTCACCAAGAAGTTCGCCGGTCATAAGTCCGAGTTCTACAAGAGTTTCGTCATCAGCGAAAGAATAGCCGTCGATAGCTTCGATCTTGATTCCGAAATACTCGTTGGTGTAAACGTCTCCGTCAACTACACCAAAAACGTCTGCTGCATCAGCAGCTTCGGTATCCTCTTCCTCAGCATCTGCATCTTCTGCTTCAGAATCAGCATCCTCTGCATCAGCATCCTCTGCATCAGTATCCTCTGCTTCGGAATCAGTATCCTCTGCTTCGGTCTCCTCCTCAACAACTACGTCTCTGGAATCGGTGTTGTCGGATCCGCCTGCACAAGCAGTAAGGCTGAATGCCATAACAAGTGAAAGTAAAGTTGCAATAGTTCTCTTTTTCATAATATTTTTTCTACTCAAAAAAAATAATCCTGTTGTCTGCTAAAAAAGCAAACAACAGGTGCGATGATACTACCGTTTACATAAAAAGGTCAAGTATTGTTTTTTTAAAAATACATTAATATCCCGCAAAAACCCCGATTATACAAGGACTATACCTATATCAACATTAACTAATTTTCCTATGTAACGGCCGGCTGATTCGGTGACCAGCCCGGTTTTGATATAACCTATGGAGACTGTCAGATCCGAACGCACGGCCTTCGATGCTTCTCCCGTATCTCCGTTCATTCCGGAATTTATATCAACGCTTATTACATAGGCACCGCTGCTATTGATCGAATCAATAGCCTCAGCCGCAGTTCCTCTTACTTCTCCGACAAAACCCGTTCCCAGAATGCAATCGACAATAATGTCATATTTTCCGAGATCGGTATCTTCCATATAAGAAACAATTTGAACGCCACGTTCCAAAGCTATATCGCAATAATACTTACCGTCATCACTCATCTTATCGGAGACTTTGATAACCACAGGATCCAATCCGTTCTCTTTTAATATTCCGGCCAGAGCATATCCGTCTCCGCCATTATTGCCTCCGCCCACCACAATGGCAATTTTTTTATCCGGCCATTCATTATAGGAGTCATATATGCCTTTTGCCGCACGGTACATCAGTTCCTTGCTCGGAACAAAATTCTCTATAGTATATGCATCACTTTTTCGCATGCGTTCAACACTGATTATTTCAGAGTTCATTATTATCTCCTCCACAGGGGAAAACTGCGATCAATCAGCATTTTATCATATTGACACGCATCAATCTCCTATGATAATATCCTTATGGTTAGTCGTGCCTAACCAGCGAATAAATCATGTTTGGTTCCTCTCCTTTTATCCGTACCTATGACGGTATAAAGGGAGAGGAATTCAATGTAATCAGGAGGAATGTCATGAAAGATTATTTGGAAATCGTTGAAGTCTACGGCAGAGAAATACTTGATTCCAGAGGAAATCCCACCGTTGAAGCTGAGATCACTCTTGCAGACGGAACAGTTGCAACAGGATGCGCACCCAGCGGTGCATCAACAGGTGAGTTCGAAGCGCTTGAGCTCAGAGACGGTGATAAGTCCAGATATCTGGGAAAGGGTGTCACCAAGGCAGTTGAAAATATAAACACCAAGATCAAAGATGCAATACTCGGAATGGATGCTTCCGATACATACGCCGTTGATGCCGCAATGATCAAAGCAGACGGCACCAAAGATAAATCAAACCTCGGAGCAAATGCGATCCTTGCAGTATCCATCGCAACCGCACGTGCAGCAGCAAAGTGTCTTGATATTCCTCTTTATAGATTCTTGGGAGGAGTAAACGGAAACAGACTTCCAGTTCCCATGATGAATATCTTAAACGGCGGAGCTCACGCTGACAGCGCGGTTGATACTCAGGAGTTCATGATCATGCCCGTAGGTGCTCCTTCTTTTAAAGAAGCTCTTCGCTGGTGTGCGGAAGTTTTCCATGCTCTTAAGTCTCTTATCAAAGATATGGGCGATGTTACCGCAGTAGGTGATGAAGGCGGATTTGCTCCTAACCAGTTAAAGAGTGATGAAGAAGCTATCGAGAAGATCCTCGAAGCAATCAAGAAAGCAGGCTTCGAGCCCGGGAAAGATTTCATGATTGCAATGGACGCAGCTTCTTCAGAGTGGAAGAGTGAAAAAGGAAAGGGCTTCTACAAGCAGCCCAAGTCCGGTAAGGAATTCACCTCCGATGAACTTATCGCTCACTGGGAAAGCCTTGTAGATAAGTATCCCATCATTTCTATAGAAGACGGACTTGATGAAGAGGATTGGGAAGGCTGGCAGAGAATGACCGCTAAGATCGGTCACAAAGTTCAGCTTGTAGGCGACGATCTCTTCGTTACCAACACTGAGAGACTCGCAAAGGGAATTAAACTCGGTGCAGGCAACTCCATCCTCATCAAGCTTAACCAGATCGGTTCAGTATCAGAGACCCTCGAAGCCATCAAGATGGCTCACAATGCAGGATATACCGCTATCTCCTCTCACCGCTCCGGTGAGACCGCAGATACCACCATCGCAGACCTTGCAGTGGCACTTAACACCTGCCAGATCAAGACCGGTGCTCCCAGCAGAAGCGAAAGAGTTGCCAAGTACAACCAGCTTCTCCGCATTGAAGAGCAGCTCGGTGCATCAGCTGTATATCCTCAGATGAATGCATTCCACGTAAGCAAGTAAATTTTCCCTCCTGAAATTCTTATAATCAGTCAGGCTGATGGGGACGGTTCGCCGTCCCCATTAGTGTGTAAGCATAAAATAAGAAACCGCCCGGAGGGGGCGGTTTCTTTGTGTAGGGGGTTGAAATGTACAGGCTGCTTAAGCCAATTGGAGGTCTGTGTGATTAAATAAGGGATCTTCCGAGAGCACGGCACTCATAAAGCGCGTTCTCATCGGGAGCTTCGTGGGCTATGACAGGGTCACCTACAAGAAGTGCACCGTCTGCTCTGACCTGCTCTTCCCACTGTCTCATCCATTCTCCGTCTCCCCATCCGTAAGAACCAAAAAGTGCTATCTTTCTGCCGGAGAGGCTGGATTCAATGGAATCGAACATAGGCTGGAACTCTGTTTCTTCAAGCACCTCTGCTCCCATTGCGGGACATCCCAGTGCAATGGCATCATATTCGTCCATATCGTTAGGACCGAATTCCGATGCGTTTATCAACTTGGTCTCGGCACCGGCTACGGAAGCTCCGTCACTTATTGCCTGAGCCATCTGAGCGGTATTGCCCGTTCCGCTCCAGAAAACAATCGCTATCTTGCTCATAAAAAGTAAACCTTTCTGTACAACAAATCAGATGTGTGATATTATTTTGGAGACTCGGTTAGTTACACCTAACTGCTACGTGTATAAACATACCATGCAGATAGGTTTATGTCAATACTTTTCTTTTTAACTTTTTTTCAATAAAGAACCATCCCACATAAATACTGAATTTTATCGCATTTTTATAAAATAATAATTGTATTTACCCACGAAAATGATATGATTAAGTTAGTTATTACTAACCTATAGAAAGAGGTGTATTTATGAGTGAGTTTTTCCCCAATATTCCCGAGATCAAATTCGAAGGAAAAGACAGCAAGAACCCTCTTGCTTTTAAGTACTATGATGCCAAAAAAGTCATCATGGGCAAGACTATGGAGGAACATCTGAATTTTGCCATGGCATGGTGGCACAATCTCTGTGCAAACGGTGTCGACATGTTCGGTACCGGAACTGCGGACAAGAGTTTCGGCGCTGTTCCCGGAACAATGGAACATGCCAAGGCCAAGGTTGATGCGGGTATCGAATTCATGAAAAAGCTGGGTATCAAGTACTACTGCTTCCATGATGCTGATATCTGTCCCGAAGATCCCGAGGATATTAACGAGACCAACAGAAGACTCGATGAGATCACTGATTACATTGTAGAGAAAACAAAGGGTACCGACATCAAATGTCTCTGGGCAACCTGCAACATGTTCAGCAATCCCAGATTCATGAACGGAGCCGCAAGTTCCAACTCAGCAGACGTATGGTGCTTTGCAGCAGCACAGGTTAAAAAGGGACTAGAGAATGCGGTGAAGCTTGGAGCAAAGGGATATGTATTCTGGGGCGGTCGTGAAGGCTATGAGACTCTCCTCAATACAGACATGAAGCTTGAGCAGGAAAATATCGCTACACTCTTCACTCTTGCAAGAGACTACGGACGTAAGATCGGATTTACCGGAGATTTCTATATCGAGCCCAAGCCGAAGGAACCCATGAAGCATCAGTATGATTTTGATGCGGCAACTGCCATCGGATTCCTCAGAAAGAACGGCCTCGATAAAGATTTCAGAATGAACATCGAAGCAAACCACGCGACTCTTGCGGGACACACTTTCCAGCATGAACTCAGAGTTTGCGCCGTAGAAGACATGATGGGTTCAGTTGATGCAAATATGGGTGATACCCTTCTCGGATGGGATACGGATCAGTTCCCCACCAATGTATACGACACCACCATGGCTATGTATGAGATTCTGAAAGCAGGCGGATTAAGGGGCGGACTCAACTTCGATTCTAAGAACCGCCGCCCTTCCAACACTCCCGAGGACATGTTCTATGCGTTCATCTCCGGAATGGATGCCTTCGCTCTCGGTCTGATCAAAGCCGCCGCAATCATCGAAGACGGCCGCATCGATGAATTCGTCAAAGACCGCTATTCAAGCTACTCGGACGGCATCGGCAAGAAGATTCGCGACAGAAGCATCACTCTCGAAGAAGCTGCCGCACATGCCGCAGAGCTTAAGAAGCCCGCATCTCCCGGATCCGGAAGACAGGAGTACTTAGAGACTGTTTTGAACAACATTTTATTCAGCTGATTTATTAATCCCTCCGTTATATAAGCCATCGGGGACGGTTCTTTTTGGAACCGTCCCCATTTGTTTTTTCTATGCTGTTTTTGTGACAGATATGGAAATTTCTACATAATTAAAGAAATTTCGGGTAAAAATGCTCTTTATAACGTCCGTTGTGCTAAAATAGATGCGTGAAAATGCCGATAAATACTAAGAAAAGACAAATTGTCAGATAATTTATTTTTCGGTTATGGGGAAAACAAGTTTCTTAAAATCTAACAGAGGGGCGAGTCTGGTCTTAGTTTCAATCTACAGTGTCATCGTAATCTCGCTGGCGCTTACTTTAGTTGCCATCGGTTCGATGCTTCTTTCCGATGCGGACTCCGTCAAAAAATATAATCAGGCTTACGAACTGGCAACCAGTCTCTCCACACGTATCGAGGAACTGATCTTAAACGAAACATCCGATAACCTTCACAAATCACAGATTGATCTGGATTCTTTTATAGCGGATCCCGCAACCGAAGGAGACATTGTACCTCTCACTTCAGGTTTCGGTTCTATTCCCGATTCTTCCATTCACGCAGTCATCTCCAGAAAAACAGGAACCGCCGGTACATACTATGTATTAACAGTCACAGCTACCGCGGCGGGGGAAACATATATCAAAACCACTGAATACACAGGAAGTGCCGCATCCGGTTACAGCAAAAGGTAGGTCAGGACATGACAGTTAAAACCTATGACAAGTTCATAAATGATAACCGCGGTGAGACACTTGTGGAAGTTATGGTTGCATTCATCGTTCTTATGATCGTGGTTGCCATGTTCACAGGTGCCATAAATTTCGCAAGTGCTACCATTAACAACTCCATCGACATCAGGCGTACGGCCGACGAGGAGTATGAAAATTTCCGTGAAGAACTCAGCAAAGAGAAGAAGACAAACTCACCCAGCACCACCATGCGCACACCTGAAGCTCCCGTTACGATCACAATACCGGGAACCGATACAAGTCACGACCTCACCGCATATCAATACAGATCCGGTGACTCGGTCTATTGGGTATTCAGATGAAAATAAAACTTTTTGAAAAATCAAATACCCTAAAAGACTCAGGTTTCACCCTTGTGGAACTTCTGGTTTCCATGACACTTACCGCGATCTTTGCCACTGCGATCGTAGCACTGCTTCCTGCTTCCACAAGACTGTATCTGCAGCTTCAATCCATGAGCAGAGCCCAGGTTGTTGCCGACATGGTCATTGATTCCCTGAGGGAAGAATGTGCGGATGCATACATAGATGATTTTGCATCAGTCAGGATCGTTAATCTGGGATTAAGTACCTACAGCCCTTCAACCGGTGACGGGTTACTCCTCAGCACATTCGAACAGGCAGATCCCAGAACCGCAAGATTCGACTCCGTAGGCAATGTCCTCATAATCAGAAAAAATCCCGGCTTTTGTCAGGCTGTGTATTCCTGCATGCCAATCTCCTATTCCAATTTTGAAAGTGTAAGGGATGCCAATATTCTGGAAGGAACCTCCTACGTATTTCCCAACCCCAGTGACGGAATCGGCGGAATATCCTCCAGAGCTGTTTACAGATTCTATCCTACCGCAGACAGCACTTCGGCTACTCCCGAAACACTCCAGGGTTATGTGCACTTCGGATATTATCAGTGCGGAAAAGAAAACAAGCCCTGCAGCTATAACGGTGAATCCAAAACCATAGGCTGCATCTATCCTGCAGTCAGATACGATTACACAACTCCTTTTTCATCCACGGCTTATAACGGATATACCGTAAGCCTTGAATTCTCGGACCTGCAGACTTCATCGGATGAACTATATCTTCAGAGACCACTCAGCGTTAAAGTAACCGTCAAGGTATACGATTGCGATTATGCGGAGCAGGCTTCCGAAAGCCCCGTGTATACCAGAAGTGCAATCCTTGTTTTTGCAGAGGACACAACCGAATGATATTCAAAGAACATGATTCAAAAAAGAATATCAATGCCGGATTTACACTGGTTGAAATGATAGTAGTCCTGGTAATACTGGGAATACTTGCTTCTGCTGCGGTCTACAGCATCATGGCCTACATCGACATGACAAGGTACAACAATAATCAAAGGACCGCAGAAACGATCTATCAGTCCGCTCAGGCATCCTTAAATCACATGTCGGAAAACGGAAGCCTGGACGACTGGTGCAGAGATCTCATCGGTCCCAAGGGAATGAACGATGAGGACGGAGCGGGTATAGGAACAGAAGATCCTTCTCAGGATAATAACCGCGAACTGTTTGATACAAAATTCAATCCCGGTTCATTCAGATTATTCCCGGATAAACTTCCCAATTCTCTTCCCGGACAGTCCGTGCATATGCGTTATGCCGTCACATATACTCCCGGTACGGACAGTGCTCAGAACAATTTTATTAAGGGACTGATATATCAGGATTTCAAAGCAACCGATGTCATGTCGGGAATCATCACCATCGAATTCGATGTAGAGAAGGCACTGGATGCATCGGGTAATCTTCACCTCAGCGCAAGCGTCTGCTCTGTTTTCTATGACAGCAAGAGAACCGCATGGGATCTTCGTTCATACAACAATCATACAGATCTTACGGTTCCTTACAGAGACGGTGATTATCGTAAAAACACCAGTCTTATCGGATACTATTGCGGAGATGTAAGTCTGTCCTCAATAGATTCCGTTTTCGTTCCATCAGAAGTCGAAGTAAATGATTTCACTCTCAGGAACGGAGAAACTCTCGATATCAAATGGTCCGTCAAATCCGATGACAATCCCGTTACCGGAGTACCCGACCATGTTCACTATACTTTCTCTTTGTACAATGCAGACTCCGATGAAAAGTTCTGTGATCTTGTACTTAACGAAAATGCAATCTTCGAAGGTTATCCTCAGCAAGGCCTTTATCAGAAAGGTTTTTATGAGGCACTGAAATTCAGCAAAGATAATTTCGATACTTTGCTCAATGATCACACCACCAATCTTTCTTTTATAGGACACACGGGAACAAGAGATTACACCGTACTCTATACCAAAGAGACGGTCAGTGATATCAGAGGAATACCCATAACCGTTTACAAGGCATCCATTCAGGCAGTTGCCAAAGTATACGTGCACAGGGTTTCGGCTTCTCATTATGCCTTCGACTATAACAGTGAAGGCAACAAGCTTTTCCAGAACGATAACTACTTCAATTTCCCCATCACCATATCCTACGAGATATATGATGTGTACGGTTCCACAATTTCCGAGGGAGTATACTACTCTCTTACTCTCGATGCGATGATGTCACGTAACGTCATCGATAATGCAATGAATCCTGCTTCCGGTACAGCTGCGGAAACCCTGAAAACTCTCAACTACAGTTTCCACAGACTGACAGTTCCCAACATCACCAAGCTCACTGCAAACGGATTCCCGACCAACTTCTACGCTACCATGTATGCGGAAAATGATGACTTCGGTGATGCCTACGCAGCATACAAAGGAACAGGCCTTGCTACAACCGATACCGTTTATGCAAGCAGAGCACTCGACGATCCCGTGTATTACAGTTCCGAAGGAACATACAGATATATGGATCATGCGGCATTAAGGGAAAGCGGTAAAAGTTATGCCGTAGTAAATTCTTACTTCGGAGATCTCGGAGCAGGAAGTGTTGGCACCAAGCCCACCATAGGTGGAACCGACAGTGCTGTCATAACTTCATACAGACATCTGTATAACATCCGTATGCTGGAAAACAATACGGGTGTGGATGTTTGCTACTCAATCGTAAGAGACCTGAACTGGTACACAATAAAGACTGTTGCGGGAAGAAACGTTTACTCCAGTGATGTTGTGGTATATTCCGCAGTGAGCGGTGTGGGCATAGTCCCTCATTCTCCTGTTCCCGCACCCGGTCCCACTACGATAACTCACAAAGAATACGGCGACGATCTAAATGTCGTATCATTCCCCTCAATCCCCAAACTTAATACACATACAACTCTTCAGGCAGAAACCGATACCCTTACGGGAAAGACAGCTTCCATCAATAATCTTCAGATGAGAATGGAATCCTTCTTTGACAGGAACCAGAACGCATCATCTCTGGACGGATACGGTCTCATTAATGTTAACCGCGGCAATATTATCAACATCCGAGCAAACGGAATGACTCTGCTCCTTAACGATATACCGGACGGTTCACCCGATGATACGGATGAGATAAGAGATGTAGTTACATCCCTTGTAAACACCACTATCGATTCCACTCAGGCGCTTATATTCAAGGGAAGCTCACCAATGGGCGGACTCGTGGGTACCAATATCGGAAACATCGGTTCTTCCACCATAACTGATAAAGACAGCAATACGATCAAATTCAGTAATTGTATCGTTACATCTTTGTACAAGGACGGTTCGGGAAAATGGCACCTCTATGAACTCTCTGCCTGCGGAGGAATAGTAGGTGACAACGGAGCCACCTCCGTAGCAAACGCCCCCGGTTATCTCTATGGACACCTTGAAGCCACCGGACGATTTGTTTCCGCAAACTGGTTAAACGTAAGTGCTGTCTTAGGTTTCACCAGAAGTAATGTCGATGCGTTTATCCGCGTCAACAATACCGAGGATAAAGATAATGCCCTCATAGATTTCGGAACCGGCATCACTTCCGTACTGTATGCAACATCCGACTCTTTGGGCGGTGCCGTCGGAAGCTTAAATAACAACTCAAGTTTCTGTCAGAGTTCAAAGGTTGCCACTTTGTCATATTCGTGTACGACAGACGGAATCCTCACGGTAACCGAAGATCCGGGATTGGCATCCCCCATAGAACCTGATGAATATGCAATAGATGTAACTCTCGATTCACATTCCTATCTCCTGCTCAAGACGGATGAGAAATCCAAGGAGCTTAAACGTGAATGCGGAATAGGCGGCGCAGTCGGACGTATCAATACGTACGGTGGAGGCACGATCAGTATACGTGTCAGAAACGAGGGTGTTATCACGTCCTCAGACGGAAAGAGTTATATCAAGAACCTGGGCGGAGCCGTAGGTATCATCACAGACAGTCAGGTATCACAGATAAGCATTCTGGTAGTTAACGAAAGCACTTCTCATATAGGTTCTTATAAATACAATGACGGTACCGGAGACAAAACCTATTACGGTTATGCTCATACAACCGGTGGCGCCGTCGGTAAGATAAACAATTTAGACGGCGTTAACGGAAACGTAATAATATCTGTTATCAATAAGGGCGAAATATACGGCGACTGCACTCATGCAGGTCCTCAGTTAAATACCTCAGGTGATAAAAACACAGGCGGTATAGGCGGTGCCATCGGTGCGATCACAGGCGGGCAGAATGTCCTTCCTGTTTTCCGTATCGCTTCTTTCAACTATGGAACAATACTCGGCAACACCAACTCTTATCCCATTACGGATTCCAAATGCAACAATTCCGGTGTGGGAGGCGTGGCAGGCTTGATCCGCTATATGCCCAGGGCAAGTTCAATTTATTGTTTCGAAAGTGGAACGATCCGCTCTTACGGAAATAATGCCGGCGGCGCAATAGGCACACATACAGGTTCGCTCAGCAGCGATCCCTCGGGAACACCAACTACCATTACAGCTAAGCTTCAGTCCGGATCCGGAATAGTCTCCGATCTGTCAAATGCGGGAGGTGTAATCGGTAATGCTCAATATATCTGCTCATACATGAATCTTCGTTCCATCGTTTCCGGTACTGTTACCGTAAACGCTATGGCAAACGCAGGCGGTGTGTGCGGATTATTTAAGGCAGGCTCCAATTCAGCATCTTCTTCATTAACTCTTGTGCAGGGAGATGCAGGCACCGTAACCCTTAACATCAGTGCTTCGAAAACAACGGCTTTGGGAACCGTTTACGATTCCGAAACCGTAAACGCAGGCGGACTCATCGGACACCTTGATGTCGGCAGTTCGGAAATAAAAACCGCATTTAACCTTCCCTCTCAGGCATCCGGAAATACCGTTATCGTTAATGTTGACAGTTACGAAAATGCGGGCGGAATGATCGGAAGACTGGACAATACCAACCACTCCACCTCTTCGGATATGATCGTCACATTGAATCCTTATTCTCACGTATATGCGAGAAACATTAACGCGGGCGGTGCGATAGGTCTTCTCAATACAAACAAAGATTTTAATTCGGCAGTTTCGGTAAGTTCATACGTATATTTAAACAGCACAGCTCCCATCATTCAGGCTGACGGTGGAAATGTCGGCGGATGTATCGGAAGCAGCACTAATGCCGTAAAGATCAACTCTTCCATTACAATGACTTCAAACGGCGGATATGTAAGAGGCGGAAACAACATCGGTGGAGTTATCGGTAATCTCGAAGGAACGGCTACCGTAAATGAATCCGGCGAGATATCGCTGACCGGAAACATCCTTGCAATAGAAGGAACATATCTGTCAGCCGAGAACAAGCTGCTTTCATCTCGCATGGGCGGATGTATAGGAAACAGCTCGGGAACCAAAATCTACGGAACCGTCAAATCAGATCTTACAAACCTTGCCATTAACGGATACGAATATGTGGGCGGATGTGTAGGAAGACAAAGCGGCGGAGAAGTCGGTGCAAATGCTCATGTCCTGTACACCGGAGTTAATTCACTTATATCCGGAAAAGGAAATATAGGCGGATGCATAGGTAAGATTGAAAGCGTAGGAAATATCTATGGTGAAATAAGCTACACAGGTGAAAGCGCTCATATCATATGCACTTCTGCGGATGAAACTCCCGAGTATGCAGGCGGTATAGCAGGTTCCGTTACAAGCTCACACTTCAGGAACAGTTCGGTGATCACTTTTGCATCCGAGGGCGGATCCATATCCGGCAAGAAATACACCGGCGGCATCTTCGGAGCAATAAGCGGCTGTAACATAGAAAGCTCTTCCAAGCTGACATTCGGCGGAGAAGGAACATCCATTACCGGAACGGATTATACAGGCGGCATCATCGGATATGCCAATACAAATATTCACATAAAAGGTTATGCCGTACTTATATATGAAGCAAAAGCATCATCCATAACCGGTGCGGATCATACCGGCGGTATCATCGGATGTTTTGAGAACAAATCCTATATAGAGGGAAATTCCCAACTGATATACACCGGAGAAGAATCTTCCATAACCGGAACCACAAACACCGGCGGAATATTCGGAGAAGTATATGACGGCACATCCTCTGAAGCCTCCAAATATACTTTCAACGGAAAAAAGATCACCATAACCGGTACCAATAATGTAGGTGGCATCATCGGATATTCCAACACATTCCAAAATGCAGCGGCAATAACCCTTGCACCGGTTTCCGAATGCACCATCAAAGGAAATAATTATGTCGGAGGAATCGCAGGACTTGCATGTTCCAGAATCACAAACGGCGCAAATCTTCATAAGAATCCCAAGATTCTTCTGGACAGCTGCAAGCTTACGATAACAGGTTCAGGATATACCGGAGGTGCTATAGGAAGTGCCGAGGCTAATTGCTACTATTCCGGCGCAACCATCGAAGTTAAAAACTCCGTACTCAGTATCGAATCAACAGGCAGTGCCGCAGGCGGAAATATCGGACACTTATCCGACGGAAATATGGGAAAGGGTACAACACTCGCAATCAAGTGCGAAGGAACATCAACCGTTTCCGTAAAGGCTGCAACATATGCCGGAGGACTTATAGGTAAGATAGAAGGTAATTATACAAACACTCCTTTCTTATCCCTCACCTCCAATAACGACTCAAGTATTAAAGTTTCAGGTGGTACCGCTGCCGGAGGAATCATAGGATACAACTCCAGCACATTCGGAAGAACCGAAAATGACAGCACCAATGTTTATATACCTAACGGAGGAAGTATCGATATATCCTCTTCGAATATGTGGGGTGCTCTAATCGGTGAAAATGGCGGAACATTCCAGACCAAGACATCGATGACATATCATATAACCCTCGCGAACTATCCTGCAGGAGCCGATGCGGAAGATCTTCTCTTCGGTTCAACGGATCCTTCCAAGACAGGAATATTTAATTATTCGGTAAACGGAAATACAGGAACATATAACGTACCTTGATCAAACAGGTGAATAACCATGGATGATTTAACAGGCAATTCCAAAACTGAATTCTACGTAAAGAAAAGTACCGACAGATTCGGAAAGTACCCGCGGACCATCATTGCAGTTGCTTTGATCATCGGCGTGATCGTCCTGATATCCGGAATCAGTTCAGGTGCAAGAACCGCTCTGGCTCACGCCAAAGACATCAGGGTTGCGATGAAACTGGTATCGCTGGAATTCTACAAGGGTGATGAGTCTATGTATGATCCGTCCTACGAGAACGGACTTGCACCCGATGCTCTCTCCAGGATGAAAACCATGATACCTATAGACGGAGAGATAACCCTGACCGGATGGGATTATGAAAATGATATTCCGTTATCTTTTTCCTACAGGGAAGGAAAATATCTTGTTGAATACAAGGAAACCGGAAGCGGTGACGGAACTTACGGAATGAACGGTGACTGGACCGTATATTACGACTTTAAAGTATTGGAATACTCAGCAGGAGAATAAACAAGACTATGCCTGACTACAGATACACAGCACAAACAAAAAACGGAAAACAGGTCAAAGGCCGGATAAAAGCATCCGACGAAAGAGAGATCAGAAAGCTTGTCAGTGCCAAAGATCAGACGCTTCTTTACTACGAAGAAATAGCAAAGCAGATTGCTCTGAAGCCGCTGAAAAAATCTCAGCTTTCGGATTTCTGCAGACAGATGGGAGAACTCATCAAATCCGGTATATCAATCCTGAGAGCTCTTGAAATCCAGGGATCGGACGAATCCATAACGCCCTATGAGAAGGAACTCTATATGAGACTCAGGGACAGAGTAGTACAGGGTATCGCATTGTCCACGGCGATGGAAGAACTTTATCCCGCATTTCCTCCGCTTCTCGTTTACATGTTCAGAGCGGCGGAAAGCTCCGGAAACCTTGATACCACCGCACTCAGGCTGGCAGATCAATATCAAAAAGAAAACAAACTGGAATCCGAAGCCAAGAACGCTCTCACTTACCCGAAGATCCTTGCGGGACTTATCGTGGGCGTAGTCGGAGTCATATTCGGATTCATCATGCCGCAGTTCGAAGAGCTCTTCAGTGAAATGCCCGTCCTTCCCGCTCCCACAAGATTCCTGCTGGGAGTAAGTGATCTGGTAAGTCACTACTGGTACCTGCTTCTGGTCTTTGCGGTACTTATATGGATATTCGGTGGAATAGTATCAAGAATACCTTCGGTAAGACTGGTGATCGACAGATTTAAAGTAAGAGGTCCTCTGGGAAAACTCCAGAAGGTAATCTACTCCGCAAGATTTGCAAGAACAATGAGTTCACTGTACTCGGCAGGTATTCCCATAGACCAGTGCCTTGCAATAGCACGTCAGACTATCGGTAATACATACATAGAAAAACAATTCACTGATGTTATCAAAGCCGTACAGGCAGGAGGTCTCCTGTCGGATGCACTGGATGAAGTAGACGGTTTCGTATCAAAACTTTCATCCGTCGTAAGAGTCGGTGAAGAAACAGGTTCGCTGGATTCAATGCTCGTAAGTGTCGCAGACAATCTCGACTTTGCATCCGAACAGGCATTGACACGAATGGTCAAATACATCGAACCTGTCATGATAGTAATAATGGCCTTGATCGTAGGTTTCATCATGATCGGTGTAATCCTTCCGATCTACCAGTCCTATTCAACAATCGGTGCAGGTCAATAATTTATTTACGGGAGAGAGAAAATGTCCGTTTCTGTATTTTTTTCAAACAAAAATATCCAGATCGTTGTCGGCAAGAGCAAAGGAAAGTCTATATACATAGACCGTCTCATTGAGTCACCCATGCCGGAAAACGCCATCCTCAACGGTGTCATCATCGAAGGAGGAGGCGAAGCTATTTCCGCCAAGCTCAAAGAGCTGTGGTCGGTTAACAAGATAAGCGGAAATGCTGATCTGATAATCAACAGCCCCCAGCTCATCTCCAACCGAATCACCATGCCTATTATCTCAAAGCAGACAAAGGTTACCGAATATCTGGAAAAGCAGACCAATCCGGATGAATTCGGCAGATTTGATTCGCCCTTAAAAGGCTGGTATCTGATCGGAACCAATAATAAGGAAAAAACTCAGAACATCGTAACCGAAGTTGCAGAGCGCACCTTCATAGAAACGTACATAAAGATTTTCTCCGATGCAGGCATCACTCTCAATTCCGTACACGATGGTGTAAGCATGGCCACGGAGCTACTCGCAACATGCATCAGAGGCGCTACAGCCATCTATATGATCCGTGACGCACAGATGCTTGTTACCATTCTTTACGAAAACGGCAAATACTATTACAACTCCACCAAAAGACTCTTCCAGCAGCCCGGCACACAGGAATTTGCGGCAGAGATAAGAAGCAACATTTCGGGTATAAAGCAGTTTGCATCATCCAAACATCTCTCCAGCCCGATCACCGATGTGTTCTTTGCAGGAATGAGTCCCGAAGATGTTTCAATGCTTCAGGGATACCTGGCAGATACGGATCCCGACATATCCGTTCACGGAACTGCGGCTCCTTCACACATTCATTTCAAAAAATGGAATGACCGCCTGTCAGCCTTCATATATCCCATAGCGGGTCTTGTGGTTCCTCAGACAGGATTTCCCGTTCTCAAGGCCATCAAGAAAAACGATGAGAAATATACAAGAAAGGTTGAGCTATACAGGAAATCCATACCGGTCATCATCACGACCGCGATATTACTGCTTATCACACTCTTTATGCTCGTGGTAAGAATAAATACCTCAAAGAGACTGCGTGATCTTGAAGACTATAATTCGCGTATCGACGTAATGCAAAGCGCCATGGAATATGATGCATTCATCGTTCGTTCCACCGCAGACGGAAAACAGCAGGGAGGCGTGGATCTGCTCAGGGAATACATAGATACTTATCCCATCCCAGATTCATCCGTTAACGAGCAGATAATAAAGGCAGCAGCCAAACACAATGTTACTGTCGAATTCAGTTCCTACAATTCCGGAGACGGTGTATTCGCAACAACCGCCTCCTCTCCTACCGTGGAGAATATCAATATGTTCATAGCCGATCTGCTCGATATGGATATATTTGAAAACGTTGACTATACCGGCTACTCATGGAATGAAAGTGACGGTGCCTGGTCCATCAAAGTCATCTGTACCCTCAGCGGAGATTCTGCAAAGGAGGAAGAATAAATGAATTTCAGTTCATCACTCACAGCCAGAGATAAAAAACTTCTCAACATGCTGGTTTATATAGTGATCATTTTCATCTTCGGATGGTGCCTTATAAGACCGCTTTATAAGAAGACCGTGGAGGATCAGGAAAGGATCAGAATAGAATCGGCACTTAAGGCAAAAAATGAAGCAAAAGTAATCGGGCTTTCAACTGCCGAAACTCTTTCCGACAGATTTGCCGAAGACCTTGCGGATTCGACTTCTATCTACTACGACTACATGGACAGTTCCGAAATAGATAAACTGGTAACCTCCTATGTATTGAAAAGAGGACTCCTTGCAAGGGATCTGACCATCAGCATGCCCGACGGATACGTAGACGAAAAACCTTATGTATATTCCGATCTTCGCGTTTCTGAATCCGAAACCGTTGAAACTATAGCAGTTACCGAAAGCACCGAAACTGCCGTGGAAGAGGAAAAAGTAAAATCCGGATCATATTATAAGGAAGCAGTTCTCAGTTTCCTGACAGGATATGAATCATCGGATATGGGAATCATTTCAAATCCCGTAGAAGAATACTCCGCAGGACTCAGAGATGTTTCATCCACCGAAAGTTCAGGTCTTCTCTGCGTGGCGCTTACACTTGTTGTCGAAGGTGATATTGAAGCCGAGCAGGCAATAATCGATGACCTGGCTCACAATCCTTCAGTAAGGATCACCGGTTTTACATGGATCACCATGGATCCCGTCACCTTTATTCTCGAAGACGGATCGATACTTGTAGTTGAGAGTGATCAGAGACAGTTACAGATATCTGTTAACCTGTACATGAAAGATAAGACAGAATAAATGACATCCATGTCGTTTTGAATATTTTGAACAAGGGAGATTAGATATGGAAGCAGGCTCTTCTACCAAAATCAGAATCGGCGATCTGATGGTTGCAGCGGGTTATATCGACGAAGCCCAGCTTGCTGATGCACTTCACGAACAGAAAGAATCCAAGAAAAGACTCGGTGAGATCCTGATTGAAAAAGGATACGTCACCGAAACACAGATGCTCTACACCCTGGGAAGCCGTATGGGACTTGAAGTGGTCGATCTGTCCACATACCCCGTAGACAGCAATGCGGTCAAAACCATTCCCAGCCAGATGGCATCCAGCTATCTCATGCTTCCCGTGGCATTCCGTGAAGGAACACTTATAGTCGCGGTAAACGACCCTCTTGATTTTATAAATATCGAAGACGTACGTCAGACCAGCGGTATGAACGTTGAAACCGTTCTGGCTGAGCGTGCCTCCATAGAAAACGCCATCAACTACTACTATGCCGAGGTTCAGACCAAGAGAGCGGCACAGTCCGCCAATGAATCCGCAGTAGCTTCGGAAGTCAGAGAGATGGTCATCGATGCGGGTGCAGGTGCGGATGATGCTCCCATAATAAACCTGGTCAACTCCCTTTTGGACAAGGCTTACCAGGACAACGCATCCGACGTTCATATCGAACCCTTCGAAAAAGAGATCCATGTCCGCCTCCGTATGGACGGTGCACTCATCGATTACATGACCCTTCAGAAAAACGTTCAGGGTTCACTCATAGCACGTATCAAGATCATGTCCGAACTTGATATCGCAGAAAAGAGAGTGCCTCAGGACGGTCACTTCAGAATCAAGATCAGAGATCAGATAGTAAACGTCAGAGTATCGGTAATACCCACCGTATTCGGCGAGAAGGTGGTAATGAGAATCCTTGCCGGAAACTCCAGGATAGACAATGCATCCACCTTCGGTATGGAACCGGATAATTACGAAAAGTTCACCAGAATGCTCAAATCTCCCAACGGTCTTATTTATATCACCGGACCTACAGGATCAGGTAAAACCACTACCCTTTACATGGCTCTGGATTCTCTCTCGGACAGACAGGTCAATATATCAACCATCGAGGATCCCGTGGAGAAGAACCTGAACAGACTCAACCAGATGCAGGTACATCCTACCGCAGGACTGACCTTCGATTCCGGACTCAGGGCACTCTTAAGACAGGACCCCGATATCATAATGGTAGGAGAAACCCGTGACTCCGAGACAGCAAGCATATCCCTCAGAGCCGCTATCACAGGTCATTTGGTCCTTTCAACCCTTCATACCAATGATGCAGTTTCTACCATAATAAGACTTATCGATATGGGAGCTGAGCCCTATCTCCTCTCATCGGCTCTGGTAGGTGCCATCGCTCAGAGACTTATGAGAAAGGTTTGTCCCGCCTGCGGCAGAGTAACGGGACTGGATGAATATCAGAGAGCCTTTGCCGGACGTGACATGCCGGGCGCCAAATCCGCCGTAGGATGCGCAAAATGCCACGGAACAGGTTACAGCGGACGAATTGCCGTCCATGAGGTTCTGTACGTGGACAGAGGCATCAGAAAGCTTATTGCAGATGGCGCGGATGCGGATACCATCAAGAAATACGCCGTCGAACAGCAGGGTATGAAAACCCTCAAGCAGGCCGGACTTGAGCTTGTGGAAAAAGGCATTACGACAATGGAAGAACTGGAAAAAATTGCCTATAACGAATAATTTATCAAATTTGTGACAAATACGGAAAAGGTTTTCCCAAAAAGCTAAAGTATTTGTTATAATGACCGATATAAATAACAGATACAAAACTTAAAGGAGTCTTATCTGTATTCTAAGGAGGGAAAAATAATGAAAAAGAACAACAAAGGCTTTACACTCGTAGAACTCATCGTCGTACTTGTTATCCTGGCAATTCTTGCTGCAATCCTTGTTCCTACCCTTTTAGGATACATTGACAGAGCAAGATCGGAGAAGGATTTCTCTACAGCTCAGACCGTAAGAGTGGCAGCTCAGGCAACCATCGACCAGGCATATGGCGACGGATACAAGACCGATAACGGTAATACCAAGACTGCAGTTACCAAGATTGCTGAAATGGAAGGCGTGCTTGCTAACACCACCGCCACATACGGTGATACGGTTTACACCCTTTCCGGTGTAAGCAAGACCGATGTTACCGCATTCTCATTCAATTACAGCGGCGGAATCATCACCGGCGGAAGTGTAACCGTTAAAGGACATGTTTACTACCTTGTAAACGGTGCATGGCAGACCACCGCTCCTGCAACTCCCTAATCAATAGCCGGAAATATAATACATATCCCCCGCAGAGCGATCTGCGGGGGATTTTTTGCTAAATATTAAAATAACATTTGCTTTGCGTTGACGAGATATTATACCAAATGTATTATTAATAACGGTGCGGGGCACTAAATATTGTTGCCACCCCATACAATCGATGATTCGCGGGGAATCCCCTGCGGACAAGCAATTTCAGGAGGATAATATGTCAGATTCCAAGAAAGCGATCCTCGGAGAACAGGGTATTTACGACGCTAAAACCCTCGGAACTCCCAAAATGCTGATTCTGGGCCTTCAGCACATGTTCGCAATGTTCGGCTCAACCGTTCTCGTTCCCCTTATTACCGGCCTCAGCGTTTCCGCTACACTTCTCTTTGCAGGCCTCGGTACTCTTTTATTCCATTTGATCACCAAGAAGAAAGTTCCCGCATTCCTCGGCTCATCCTTCGCATTCCTTGCAGGATACGGCACCATCGCAGGTCTTGCCATTGCCAAATCAAACGGCGAAATGATGACTTCAGAAGAGCTTCTCCCTTATGCATGCTTCGGAGTAGCACTTGCCGGACTTCTCTATCTGGTACTTGCTCTTCTTTTCAAAGTATTCGGCGCTAACCGCGTCATGAAATTCTTCCCTCCCATCGTTACAGGCCCCATCATAATAGCGATCGGACTTAATCTTTCCAAATCAGCTATCGACAGCTGCTCATCAAACTGGCCCATCGCTCTCGTAGCTATTCTGGCCATCATCATCTGTAACATATGGGGTAAAGGAATGATCAAGATCCTTCCAATCCTCATCGGCGTTATCGCATCATATGTCGTAGCAGCCATTACCGGAAATGTTGATTTCTCAGGTGTTGCAGCAGTTCCTTGGGTTGGACTTCCCGTTAAGTATTCAAACACCGTATTCTCAATCTTCACCAATTCCAAGAATGTCGGTACCGATATCCACAACGGACTTCTTATCACCGCAGCGATCACCATCGTTCCCATTGCTATCGCAACCATGATGGAGCACATCGGAGACGTATCCGCTATCTCCTCAACTGTAAACCGTAACTTCATCAAGGATCCCGGACTTCACAGAACTCTTACCGGTGACGGACTTGCAACCACAATCGCTTCACTTTTCGGAGCACCCGCAAACACCACCTACGGCGAGAATACCGGAGTTCTTACTCTTACCAGAGTATTCGATCCTTTCGTAATCAGACTTGCTGCATACTTTGCAATCCTCATGTCCTTCTGTCCCAAGTTTGCAGCTATCATTGAGGCAATGCCTTCAGCAACCGTCGGCGGTATCTCTCTTGTACTTTACGGAATGATCTCCGCAGTCGGAGTACGTAACATCGTTGAGACCCAGGTTGATTTCACCAAGAGCAGAAACGTTATCATCGCAGCTCTCATCCTTGTACTTTCAATCGGAATCAACTTCTCCTCAGCAGGAGCAATCGCTTTCAGCGTAGGAAGCGCAAACATCGCTCTTTCAGGTCTTGCAGTCGGATCACTTGTAGGTATTCTCCTCAATGCGATTCTTCCCGGCAAAGACTTCAACTTCAATGAAGATGCAGGTTCCGAAACAGGTGCAGATCTTTCCGGAATCAGCGAAAAAGAGATCACGAAATAAATAAGAATCTGAACATAATAAATCAACTCCTTACCAAGCATTCAAGGTAAGGAGTTGTTTTTGTTTGCGCGCCATGGGCGCGCTCTAACGGGTGTAAGTCCCGAACACGCCTAGGCAACGAGGAAGTGTATAGCTGAACAGCAAGGGTGTTTACCGCGAGGTGGAATCTGAAGGAAGCTGTAGGCAAACTCTTGG
>JAGAYR010000017.1 GCA_017940415.1 Lachnospiraceae bacterium | reverse complement strand
GACGCTACAGTTTTGTCATCGAATTCTGATGACAAAACTGTAGCGTCCCCACTGTCACCACGGTATAATATATAAGCGGTTTTTTATTGATATAAGGGTGGTTTTGGAGACTTGGATAAAATAATTTCAAAGAAAAAGATCATATATCTGTCTGAGGTTATCTTCATATCGATTCTTGTTATTGCCGCAGTCAGTACAGGCGCGGGACCTTCTTTTACCCGTAAGATAATTTATCTGCTTCCCGTGATCTTCGCATTCGATCTTTTCGTTTTGGAAAGAGACTATGTTAAGGAACACCAAAGCGAAGTGTTTATTGTTTTTCTGACGGTATTTTTATCATCCCTTCCGCTTTTTATAAGAGGCCTTAAATACGGCGATGACCTGATATTTCATCTGAACAGAATTGAGGGAATATATGCCGGATTAAATGGCGGGATCTTTCCCGTTAAGATACAGCCCAATTGGTTTAACGGTGCGGGTTATGCGACGGGGGTGATGTACGGGGACATTCTCCTGTATATTCCCGCTGTCCTGAGAATGGCCGGATTTGAAGTTTATGCTTCTTATAAGATCTTTCTTTTTATCATAAATGTATGTACCGTGCTTATAGCCGTTTTCTCATTCAGCCGAATTTTCCGTAAAAAAGAAACCGGTCTTCTGTGTGCTTTCGTATATTCACTTGCACCCTACAGAATGATCAATCTGTACAGAAGAGCGGCGGTTGGAGAATCCATAGCAATGACGGTTCTTCCCCTTATCATGCTGGCTGTTTACATGATCTATACGACGGAGTGCCGTGATAAGAAAGAGAACAAGAAGATCGTCCTCATGCTCACCATAGGAATGAGCGTACTTGTTCAAAGCCATATTCTGTCTACGGAAATGACGGTCATATGCCTTGCGGTTGTATGTATTGTTTTATGGAAAAAGACATTCCGCAAAAATGTGATCATTGTATATCTGATCTCAGCGGCATGTACCGCTGCTCTCAGCCTGTATTTCCTCGTTCCTTTTATGGATTACATGACCGGACAGGATATGTGGCTTAAGGAGCAGATAAGGATCGGAGTATTCAGAAACATTGAAAACCATGCCCTTCCCGTGGGTAATCTGTTTACCTTTTTCTATACCGGTTTTACGGATAATGATGTGTGCAGGGGCTTTAATCCCGGAATTGTTCTGATGGCTGTTTTTGTCATCGGAATATATCTGTATATAAACGGAAAGCTTACAAAGAAAGCAAAGATATATTTCTGGTTTTCTCTGGGATTAATGATACTTTCCACAAATCTGTTTCCCTGGAGGCTGTGGGGAAAGACTCCGATCGGATATATGATGACCTCGGTTCAGTCGCCCTGGAGATATATCACATATGCGGTATGTTTCCTCACTCTTTTGCTCGGAGAGCTGCATGGTACTTACGAATCCGATATAAAAGAGCGTAAGATGATAAGCGTTACTGCCGTCTTGCTTGTGATAATAAGTGTTTCCGTCTTCTCAAGTGCATATGATGAGTACGATCATGATGCTTCATACAAAGAGGGAAGTGAACTGGATACATATTTTGCCGGAGGCAGGGAGTATGTTCCCACCGCAGCCCTTGAGGATATCCCGGAGCTTTTTGAGATATCCGGCGGCGAAATAACAGGATATTCAAGGAATCTGTACCGTTTTGATATTCAGGCCGTAACTTCGGAAGCGGGATATATAGAGCTTCCTCTGATAGGATACAAGGGATACGTTGCAACCGATTCGGCTACGGGAGAAAATCTTGATATTACAACCGCTCCGAATTCCGCACTGAGGATCCTTCTTCCTGCGGGATATAACGGCAGTGTCTCGGTTGATTTTCATGAGCCTCCGTACTGGAGAGCTGCGGAGATAATTTCTCTTATCTCATTGTTAGTGTTTGTTACCTTTTTTGGGTATAATAGAAGAAGATATCAGTAAAACGAAAGGCACATAAATGTCACAGAAACAATTTGACGATCTCAGAAAACTTTATAATACCTTTGAATACAGAAAGTACGAAATGAGGGTTGAGGACGGACAGCTCTTCGTAAGATTCAGATTCTCCATTCCCGAACTTCGTGACTTTATGCCCGAGTGGAGATTTCCACTCGGAGAGAGAAAAGTAGATCTCGAGGATCCCATCTTAAGGACCCTTGTATTTTCACTCGGAATGGTTGAGACCATAAGTTATTACAAGACCGTATGTCCCGAGAAGGTTGTAATTAAGTGCGGAACTCTTTCCGCAGCTCAGAAGGACTGGTGGAGAAAGCTTTATTTTAACGGACTTGGCGAGTTCCTGTACAGAAACGGAATCACCGTATCCGCAGACAGACTTGTAAGATTCGAGTGCAATACCACAACGGATGATGAGCCTGCCGTGATGCATGATGATAAGACTTATTCGGGATGCCTTGTTCCCGTGGGAGGCGGTAAGGACTCCGTAGTCAGCCTTGAGCTTCTTAAGGGTGAAGACATCACGACTTACGTCGTAAATGAGAACGCCACCGCAACCAATGTAATCGAGAAGTGTTCTCACAAGAAGGGCGTTTACACTGCTAAACGTACTCTCGATCCCCAGGTTATCAGGATGAACGAAGAAGGGTATATGAACGGTCATATTCCCATCTCCGCAGTATTTGCTTTCTCTGCTGTCATCACGGCTTACCTGTGCGGTTTCAAGTATATCGCACTTTCCAATGAGACCAGCGCAAATGAGAGCACCGTTCCCGGAACCAAGGTAAATCATCAGTATTCCAAGAGCTATGAATTCGAGCAGGATTTTGATGAATATATCGAGGGACTTATTGATTCGGACATTCATTATTTCTCACTCTTAAGGCCTTTTACCGAGGTTCAGATCGCAGGAATATTTGCGAAGAAGGGCAGCGATTATTTCAGGGTATTCAGATCCTGTAACAGAGGAAGCAAGAAGGGTGTATGGTGCTGTGCATGCCCCAAGTGTCTCTTCGTATATATCATCCTTTCTTCTTTCTTAAGTGAAGAGGAGGTTGTTTCCATCTTCGGAGAAAAGCTGCTTGATAAGGAATCACTTGATGAGGACTTCAGAGAGCTCGTTGGTCTGAATGAAAATAAACCTTTCGAGTGTGTAGGTACCAGAAGCGAGGTTGCAAGCTGTCTTACCGATTTCATCAAAAAGGG
The DNA here is from genome assembly GCA_017940415.1 of Lachnospiraceae bacterium. GTDB lineage: Bacteria > Bacillota > Clostridia > Lachnospirales > Lachnospiraceae > AC2028. Next base: position 14,603 of record JAGAYR010000017.1, on the reverse strand, counting down.
CGGAAAGAGCAAGCTCACCAATAGATATGAAAAAGAAATCCTCGCAATGCAGGCAGCACCTCTTGAGGGACTGTTAAAAGAGTGGTGCGATGAGAATTCCGTACCCGAGGAGTTTATCGGCAGATTAAAAAGTGCAATTTAAGTGACAGCGGGGACGCTACCGTCACTAAAAAAGATCGCAGGCGATTAGCCTGCGATCTTTCTGTATTTAAATCTTTTCTTTATCAGTTGAATGATAAGGAGTTCCAACCGTCCTTGGGAACAAGAGCGATATAGGTCTTGCCGGGGTTGATCTGGATCTCGTCACCGTTCTCATCGTAGAACTTGGTGATCTCGTAGTCGAGCTTGTCGTTGCTTACTGCCTTTGACCAGGTAACCTTGATGCACTGACCGTTGGTGATGTAGTAGCCCTGAGTATCGGTCTGGTTGTAGTAGAGATAGATCAGGTAGCCGTGCTCATCATATACATAGTAGTCAGCACACTGAAGGAGTACGTTCTCGAATGAAACTACTTCGTCATCCTCGCCGTCCTTCTGAAGCATTCCGTAGAGATAGAAGTCATAAGTTCCGGTTGACTCATTGTACTTAAGAGATGACTGGGTGTGCTTGAAAGTAGGGATGGAGATGTTGGTTGCGCTGGTAGCGTTTGAATATCCCATCTCGGTAAGGGTCATGTCGGTGCCGTAGGGCCTGAAGAGGAAGTGAGTATCTCTCATGGGAGCGTAGGTGTTGTAGGTGGTAGAGATGCCTGCAGCCTTCATTCTGCTCTCAAGTTCGCCGGGGCCGATGAACTCTTCATAGAAATCAGCTCTTCCGAGGTCGACTCTGGAGAATCCGCCTGAGAGGTGATCACAATAAGCCTTTGCGATGAACTCGTTGATGTAAACAGGGCCGCCGTCGTGTACGAGAACCGCATTGTACTCACCTGCAAGTGAGATGTTGGTGGGACGGGTTGAACGGATGTTACCCATCTGCTGGATGTTTCCCCAATCCTTACGTACGCACATAAGTCTGGTTACGCGATCGTTAGCGGTTGAGTTCATCAGCTCGTATACGATGTCGCACTCAGCGATTTCGAAATTGGGAAGTGACTCTTTCTCACAGTCAACCATCAGTGCGATGGGACGCTGATCCTTAAGATCGTTTGAAATAGGAAGTCCGGTAAGCTCTGAAAGATAGCATCCTTCAGGAACTTCAAGTCCTGCAGGCTCAGCGGTATCGGGCTGGGGTGTGGTAGTGGTATCTCCATTCTCATCGACGATAACGATGGGTGAACCTTCGAAGTCTGAAGGGTTGGTATCGCCGGTGTTGTTATTGCCACATCCTGCAATGAGAGAAACGCTCATTGCCGTAATGGCAAGCAGAGATAACAGTTTCTTATTTTTCATAAATATTATCCTCCAATGTGTGTTTACGCACATGGCATATTATAGTGGCAGTTGTATATTTTTACAAGTTGGATAAAAAAAGCTTAATTAATCTTAAGGGAATCTTAAAAAACACCTTCAAGTGCCCATGAATACTGATAAAACAGGCATTTTAACACCCTGTTTGGGACTGCGCATATATTGTCAATAATTATTCAAATATGATACAAAATGATTGACGAAAACATCAGGAAAAGATTGACCTGCGCGCATGCAGGTGCATGACAGAAAGCGTAACACCTATGAAAAAATTGAAAATGCTTATTCTTACCGCAGCGATTGCACTTATTGCGGTAATTACCCCGGCAGTGAAGGCGCAGGCTGCAAACGTCTCACTTCCCGATAAAACTCCTCTCTGGTTTGACGCAGAGTACTACGCAACAGCTTATCCCGATGTGGCGGCTGTATACGGAGGAGCAAATGCAGCGACTTACGGCGGATTTGATTCCGCAATGTGGTTTCACTATAAGAACTACGGTGTAAACGAAAACAGAGTTCCCGCAGCAAATCCCAACTGGTTCGACGCAGCATACTACGCAGCAACTTATCCCGATGTAGCAGCTGTTTACGGAACGAATGCGGAAAGCCTCTTCCAGCATTACATCTTATTAGGAAGAAGCGAACTCAGACGTCCCAATGCGTCATATGTACATACGATGGCTAAGGACGGAACTATTACCGGAAACGTAACTCCCGCTCAGAACGTAACACCCGCATCGCCCACCCCTTCTCAGGCGAACGCGCAGGTTACAACTCAGGCAACGAGCGATGCACTTTATATACCCACCGGAATCCCTTGTAACGGATCTCCTTATTACATCGTGGTGGACCGCACACTTAATGTCTGCACAGTACTTACAGTGGGAGCTGACGGAACCTATTCACAGCTGGTCAAGAGCATGCTCTGTTCGACCGGAAGAGCCGGACACGGAACTCCTTCCGGAACCTTCTCGATATATGAGCATACTGCAGGCGGCGGATGGGTATACATGGCAGACGGAACCTGGGCAGTTTGGGGAATGAGGTTCAGGACAGGCGGATATATGTTCCACTCCGTTTGTTTCACACACAAAGGCGATCTTCTTCCCATCCCCGAAGAAGTAGCAGCTCTCGGAAGCAAAGCATCACTCGGATGCGTAAGACTTTCCGTAGAGGACGCGATGTGGCTTTACAATCTTGTTCCCGACGGAACGCTTGTAACCATCGCATAACCTGTTGTTAATAATCTAACTAATAATCTTTTCCTTAAAAAAGGGCAGCCTCATGCAGGCTGTTCTTTTTTTTCTACCAAATACAGGGCAAATAAGGTATAATATATTGACTTATGGGCTTTTATGCCCGGAATGGAATTTATATATGAAAACAGACAATCTGTTTAGCGATAAAAAAATACTTATATGGGGCTACGGAAGAGAGGGACAGTCCACCGAAAAGTGGCTTGAAACCCACGTATCTCCCAAGTCCGTTGATATATCTTCGGCAACTCCCGAAGAAATGCTGGAAGGCGCAGGGGACGGCTATGATGTCATCATCAAAAGTCCCGGAATAGTATGGCCTCCCAAGGCGGATTCTTACAGCGAAGAAGACCTTAAAAAGATCTCCGTAATTTCCGCTAAGATCACTTCCCAGACCGAGATCTTTATCAGTACATTCAGAGACAAGACTATCGGAGTGACCGGCACCAAGGGAAAATCCACCACTGTATCCATGCTTGCTCATGTACTTGGTGAGACATCGGGTAAGAAGGTTATCCTGGCCGGCAATATCGGACTTCCATGTCTTGATTATTACGATGAGGCGGAAGGGGATTCCATCGTTGTCTTAGAGCTTAGCTGTCATCAGTTAAAAGGAGCTAAGACCGCACCTCACATCTCAGTATTCCTGGATCTCTACGAAGAGCATCTGGATTACTATGGAACCATGGAAGCTTACTTTGAAGCCAAGAGCCATATAGTAAGCAGACAGATGTCGGGCGATAAGGCATACATCGGTGAAAATGTACCTGAGATAAAGTCAGAGTCCGAGCAGATAAGAGTTATTCCTTCCAAGGAAGATCTTGAGGGAATAGAACTTAATCTTTACGGTGAGCACAACCGTATCAATGCATACTTCGTCAAGAAGATCTGCATGGAGAATTTCGGAATATCCGAGGTGGATGTACTTAAGAGCCTGAATTCTTTTGAGGCGCTGCCTCACAGAATGAAGAAGATCGGAACATTTGAAGAGATAAACTTCTACGACGATTCCATCTCCACCATTCCCGAAGCTGCCATAAGCGCAGCAACCAGCATACCCGATGCACAGGTTGTTCTGGTTGGAGGAATGGACAGAGGAATATCATATTCCGTTCTGGAAGATTTTATGAAAGAGCATGCGGAATTTAAGTTCATCTGCATGTATGCTACGGGTAAGAGAATAGTGGAAGAGCTCGGCGAGGGCCTTTCCAATGTATATTATGAAGCAGATCTTGAAGGCGCTGTTAAAAAGGCATTCGAGATCACGGATAAAGGCAGAGGATGCGTATTGTCACCCGCTGCCGCATCATACGGATATTTCAAGAATTTCGAAGAGCGCGGAGATGTCTTTGCGCAGCTGGTGGTAAAGCATGGATCAGATAAATCTCTTTGAATACATGTCTGATAAAAACAAAGAGACCGAAAGTCCTCTTGCCGCAAGGATGAGACCCAGAACCCCCGAAGAAATCGTGGGTCAGGAAGAGATCATCGCACCGGGCAAGCTCCTTTACCGTGCCATCAAAGCGGATAAGATAAGCTCGCTTATACTTTACGGTCCTCCCGGAACGGGTAAGACAACGATTGCAAAGGTTATTGCCGGAGCGACGAGATCCAGGTTCATATCCATCAACGCCACAACGGCCGGCAAGAAGGATATGGAGGATGCGGTTAACGAAGCAAAGAGCATCCTAGGAATGAATTCGCAGAAGACGATCCTTTTTATCGACGAGATACATCGTTTCAACAAAGGACAGCAGGATTTCTTACTTCCTTTTGTTGAAGACGGAACGGTAACACTTATAGGTGCGACCACCGAGAATCCTTATTTTGAGGTAAACGGCGCTCTTATAAGCAGGTCCATGATATTTGAGCTCAAGCCTCTTTCCATGGACAATGTAAAGACGCTTCTGAAGATCGCGGTAACCGACAGCGAGAGAGGAATGGCTGCATATAATCCCTACATCGATGATGATGCACTGGAGTTTATTGCGGACGTTGCCGGCGGCGATGCAAGACATGCACTCAATGCACTTGAACTTGCAATCCTCACAACAGATCCTGATGCTGAAGGTTGTGCAGAATATCCCGACACCGTAACAGGTCCCTCGGATAAAACAAAACCGGGCATCCATGTAACTCTTGATGTTGCCCAGGAATGTATTCAGAGAAAAGCAGTAAGATACGATAAGACCGGAGACAATCATTACGATACCATCTCCGCATTTATAAAGAGCATGAGGGGGTCAGACCCCGACGCCGCAGTTTATTATCTGGCAAGAATGCTGGATGCGGGAGAGGAAGTAAGCTTCATCGCAAGACGCATAGTCATATGTGCGGCAGAGGATGTTGGAACTGCAGATCCTAATGCACTGGTTGTCGCAAACGCAGCGTTTGAAGCGGTTATAAAGGTAGGAATGCCGGAAGCCCGTATTATTTTGTCGGAAGCGGCTATATACGTAGCAACGGCGCCCAAGTCAAATGCAGCCATATGTGCGGTTGACGAAGCACTTGAAGAGGTAAGGAATTCGGGAAGCCTTCCCATCCCCACTCACCTTCAGGATGCGCATTACAAGGGAGCCGCAAAGCTGGGACACGGAGTGGGATATCAGTATTCACACGATTTCCCGAACCACTATTGCAATCAGCAGTATCTGCCCTATGAACTGGACGGTAAGGAATTTTTCAGACCGGACGGTCAGGGGTATGAAATAAAGATCAAAGAGCATTTTAAAAAGATAAAAGGTAAGGAGAACTAAAATGGGTGTAAATGAAGAAGCACTTGCAGCACACGAGAAATGGAACGGAAAGCTTTCAACCGAAGCTAAGTCCAAAGTAGATTCAAGAGAGGCACTTGCGATTGCCTATACCCCCGGTGTTGCAGAACCTTGTAAGAAGATCGCGGAGGACAAGGAGCTTGCATATAAATATACTTGGAAGGCTAATACCATCGCGGTTGTATCCGACGGTTCCGCAGTACTCGGTCTCGGAAACATCGGACCTGAAGCAGCAATGCCCGTTATGGAAGGTAAGGCAGTTCTTTTCAAAGAGTTCGGCGGAGTAAACGCTGTACCCATCTGTCTTGATACCCAGGACACCGAAGAAATCATCAAAGCGGTTAAGTACATCGCACCCGGATTTGGCGGAATCAACCTTGAGGATATCTCAGCTCCCAGATGTTTTGAGATTGAGGAGAGACTTAAGGCAGAGCTTAACATCCCCGTATTCCACGATGACCAGCACGGTACCGCTATCGTTGTACTTGCAGCATCCATCAACGCTCTTAAGGTTACAGGTAAAAAGAAAGAGGATTGCAAGATCGTAGTTAACGGCGCAGGCGCAGCAGGCGTAGCAATCTCAAAGCTCCTTCTTAAGTATGGTTTCGGAAGCGTAACTCTTTGCGATTCAAGAGGAATCGTATCCGCTGACAGAACCGATCTTAACGATACCAAGAAGGAAATGCTTAAGATCACCAATCCCGAGAACAGATCCGGTAAGCTCGCTGATGCTGTTGTGGGAACCGATATCTTCGTGGGTGTATCCGCACCCGGCGTTCTTACTCAGGATATGATTAAAACCATGAATGCAGATCCCATCATCTTCGCAATGGCTAATCCCGTTCCCGAGATCATGCCCGATGAAGCAAAGGCAGCAGGCGCAAGGATCGTAGGAACCGGAAGAAGTGACTTCCCCAACCAGATCAACAACGTAGTAGCATTCCCCGGAATCTTCCGCGGAGCACTCGAAGCAAGAGCACCTCAGATCACCGAGGAGATGAAGCTGGCTGCAGCAGAAGCTATCGCAGCAGCAGTTCCCGCTGAGAAGCTCTGTGAGGATTACATCATGCCCGAAGCTTTTGATACCAAGGTTCGTGATTCAGTAGCTGAAGCCGTAAAGAGGCTCGTTAAATAATGGATGCCGAAAAGCTTACACAGGTAAAACTTATCATCCTCTATATGCTTGCGAGGGTTGATTTTCTCATGACCGCTTCCCAGATATCCGATTTCGTACTGGGCAAGGATTATGCGGACTTCTATGTTCTTACACAGGCACAGGGAGAGCTCATCGATAACGGACTTATATCCCAGGCTCCCCACTCCCACAATGCGACGGAACTTTCAATAACCACCGAAGGAAGAGATACCATCAAATTCTTCGGGTCCCGTCTTCCCGATTTCATCAAAAATGACATCGAGAACTATTTTGCCGACAAGGCTTTCGAACTCAGGAACGAGCTTGCGGTAAAGGGAGACTATGTTCAGAACAGCGCAACCGGCGAGTACGAGACCAGACTCATCATCAAGGACCGTGACGTTACGACTCTTGATATGACTCTTTCCGTTCCCACCGAAGAGATCGCAGAGCATATAGTTGATGTGTGGAAAGAAAAGGCTACAGGCGTTTTCCAGTACATAACCAACGAATTGTTTTAAATTGTTTTATTTTGCAAAGGATATTACATGAGAATCGGAACAGGATATGACGTTCATAAATTCTGTGAAGACAGACCACTGATCATCGGAGGTGTGACCATCCCCTACGAAAAAGGACTGCTTGGTCACTCCGATGCGGATGTTCTTACTCACGCGATAATGGATGCGCTTTTGGGCGCTGCGGCAATGGGAGATATCGGAAAGCTTTTTCCCGATACGGATCCCGCCTTCAAGGGTGCCGATTCCATTAAGCTTCTTGAGGAAGTGGGAAAGAGACTGATGAAGGAAGGATATGTTATCGAAAACATAGACTCAACCATCATCGCACAGGCTCCCAAGATGAGACCTCACATCGATGATATGAGAAAGAATATCGCGGATGCTCTGGGACTTGATATAAGTCAGGTCAATGTAAAAGCAACAACGGAAGAGGGACTTGGCTTTACGGGAGCCATGGAAGGAATCTCTTCGCAGGCAGTATGCATCATCAACAGCGTATATGATCAGGGCGGTATGAACTTCGGCTGCGGAGGCTGCGCACGATGTCCGGGCATGAGCAGATGAAACAAATCGGACACCTATCATAATGAAAAGAGGAAATATAAATGCAACTGTATAACACAAGCAGCAGACAGATAGAAGAATTCAAACCCCGCGAGGAAGGCAAGGTATCGATGTATACCTGCGGACCTACCGTATATCATTTTGCACACATCGGAAACCTTCGTACTTACATCTGCGAGGATATGCTGGTAAAGACTCTTATCTATGCAGGATATGATGTTAAGCGTGTTATGAACATAACCGACGTAGGACACTTAACCAGCGATGCCGATACCGGCGAAGATAAGATGCTCAAGGGCGCAAAGCGTGAGCACAAGACCGTACTTGAGATCGCAGATTACTATACCAAGGTATTCTTTGAAGATTTCTCCAAGCTGAATATCCGTATGCCGGATGTTATCGAGCCTGCAACTCATTGCATTCCCGAATTCATTCACATGATCGAAGTTCTGCTTGAGAAGGGCTATGCATATCAGGCAGGCGAGAATATTTATTTTGATACTTCCAAACTTGAGAAGTATTACACTCTGTCCAATCATAACGAAGAAGACCTTCGTGTAGGCGTTCGTGACGATGTTGATGAGGATAGCAACAAGAGAAATAAAACAGACTTTGTTCTCTGGTTTACCAAATCCAAATTTGACGATCAGGAACTTAAGTGGGAAAGCCCCTGGGGACGCGGATATCCCGGCTGGCACATCGAGTGCTCATGCATCGGTATCAAGCATCTGGGCGAATACATGGACATTCACTGCGGCGGCGTAGATAATATCTTCCCTCACCACACCAATGAGATCGCACAGAGTGAAGCTTTCCTCGGACATCCCTGGTGCAAGTACTGGTTCCATGTACATCACCTTGTTGAAAAAGATAAGGGAAAGATGAGCAAATCAAGCGGTGAGTTCCTTACCGTTTCACTGCTTCAGGAGAAGGGCTATGATCCTATCGCATACCGTTTCTTCTGCCTGCAGTCACATTACCGCAAGCCCCTTGAGTTCTCATATGAAGTACTCGATCAGATGAGCGCTGCATATCAGAAGCTTTTAAAGCGTGTATCCGAGTTAAAAGAAGACGGTGCGGTAGATGAAGCTGTATTTGCGGATTTCCGTAAGAAGTTCACCGATGCTCTTACCGATGATATCAATACATCAATGGCAATCACCGTTCTATACGATGTTCTGAAGGCAGATACCAACGATGCCACCAAGCGTGCTCTTGTAGCAAGCTTCGATGAAGTTCTTTCTCTCGATCTTCTCAAGGGAGAAGAAAAACTTGCTCAGGCGGGTTCCGTAGATGCAGAGCTGGAAAGCTGGATCTTAGAGCGTATCGATGCAAGAAAGGCGGCCAAGAAGGCTAAGGACTTTGCACAGGCAGATGCCATCCGTGATGAACTTCTTGCCAAGGGCATTGTTCTCGAAGATACCAGAGAGGGTACCAAGTGGAAGAAAAATTAACACTTTCTCCGCTGTCATTTGCTTTTGTCGGGGACGCATACATGAGTCTTGTGATCAGACGTATGCTCCTCGAAAAAGGTGACATGCCTGTGAATAAATTTCATAAGGCCTCGGTAAAGTATGTAAGTGCCGATGCACAGGCCGCTGTTCACGATGCTCTTTTGGAAGGTGACTTTTTATCCGAAGAAGAGCAGGAAGTCATGCACCGCGGCAAGAACCATGCACATCCCACCGGAAGAGGTGCAAATTATGCATCTTACAAAAGAGCCACGGGACTTGAATCACTCCTCGGCTGGCTCTATATGACCGGTAAAACAGAACGTGCGGATGAGATAATCAGATTCGGAGTCGAATATGTCGAAGGATCAAAATAAAAAAGAAGATCTTGATTCATTCAAGAGAAACAAAAACGAAAATGCAATAGAGGGAAGAAATCCCGTTCTCGAAGCATTCAGAGCAGGAAAGCCCGTAGACAGACTTTATGTGCTGGACGGATGCAGGGACGGAGCGGTTCTTTCCATTAAGAGGGAAGCTGTTAAAGCAGGTACCGTAATTAAGTATGTGGATAAAGAGCGCCTCGATCACATGTCCGAAACAGGACATCATCAGGGTGTTATCGCCATAACTGCGGCTTACGAATACAGCACCGTTGAGGATATCTTCGCAAGAGCCGAGGAGAAGGGAGAAGATCCTTTCATCATCATTCTGGACGGAATCGAAGATCCTTATAATCTAGGTGCCATGATCAGAACCGCGGATCAGGCAGGTGCACACGGAATCATCATTCCCAAAGACCGCGCCGTAGGTCTTACCGCATCCGTTGCAAGAGCAAGCGCAGGTGCCATCAATTTCCTTCCCGTAGCCAAGGTTACCAATATTGGAAGAACCATTGAAGAACTCAAAGAGAAGGGCCTGTGGTTTGTCTGTGCTGCCATGGACGGAACTCTTATGTATGATCTTAACCTTACGGGCCCCATCGGACTTGTAATAGGTAATGAGGGAAGCGGAGTATCCAGACTCGTAAGAGAGAAATGTGATATGATCGCTTCAATTCCCATGAAAGGTGAGATAGATTCCCTCAATGCTTCCGTTGCATGCGGAATCCTTAGTTATGAGATTGTTCGAAGACGCTTGAAAGGCTGATCTTGAATAAGAATACGGATACAAAAATAAAGACGGGTTCCTATGACTACAGGAACATGTCGGATGAGGAACTGATTGAGAGGATGCATAAGGAAACTTCCGAATATCCTGCCATCATGAATCATCTGATATCCAGACATTCGGGACTTGTCAGGTACATTGTAAGGACCATCGGAATTCTTTCGTCCGATACGGACGATCTGATCCAGGAAGGCATGATAGGACTCTTTGATGCCATATCAAAGTACGATCCTTCAAGAGGAGCTTCCTTTAAAACCTATGCTTCTCTTGAAATCACCGGCAATGTTTATAATGCGGTGGCATCCGGAAACAGTCGTAAAAACCTGATGCTCAAGGATTATGTAAGGATCGATACCGCAAGTTACGATCCCGAGAGCGAAGGCTTTTCCTACAATCCTCCGTCGGATGAGATGACTCCCGAGGAAAATGCGATCTTTGAGGAATTAAGGGATCATCTGATGGATACCATCAATACCAAATTATCCGATAACGAAAGACATGCCCTTACCCTGAGAATGAGCGGTGTTCCCGTCAAAGAGATCGCATCCCTCATGAACATATCGGAAAAATCTGCGGAAAATTCGCTTCTCCGCGCCAGAAATAAACTCAGAGAATCTATTTGATATGAGGATTCCAAATGCTTAGTATTCTCCCTATCTGGGCTTATATTTTTCTCACAGTATTTATCACCGGATACGCATTTCTTCTCGTGTTTGAAGGCAGGAATCTGCCCGGTAAGATCGGGTCCGGTTCATATCATGTCGAAGATATCTGCATGGCCGGAATCATGGCGGTCACTGTCTATGCACAGATTTTCAGCCTTTTTGCGGGCGTGGGACTTGTCGCAAATATCGTTCTTGTAACTTTCTGTATTGTTCTTTCGGTTTTCCTTTTCCGTAAAAAAGAAAACAGGTGCCTGTTTGATGTAAAGCGGTTCATAGATAAGAATTATTTTCTCATCTTTGTTTTGTGTGCCGTTTTGGTTATGGCATACGGATCATCCAGAGGATATTTCCATTATGATTCGGATCTCTATCACGGACAGGCAATTCACTGGATAGAAGATTACGGCGTTGTTAAGGGACTCGGTAATCTTCACGGAAGACTCGGTTATAATTCTTCTTCATTTGCCTTATCCGCACTTTACAGCTTCGCGTTTTTAGGTGGCTTGTCATATCACACCTGCGCAGGATTTATGGCACTTCTTACGCTTGTATCATGCGGACGTATCGCGAGGGTATTTAAGGATAAGAAAGTAAAGGTTTCGGATCTAGTGAGAGCTGCAGGTATCTGGTATATCTGCAACATTTATGATGAGATGGTTTCGCCCGCTTCGGATTATTTTACGATGCTGGCATTTATCTATATCGTGATAAGATTCCTGGACGGAGCAGAGAAGAAAGAAGATGCGGATTTCTATGGAATATATGCACTTATGGCTTTCTTCGGACTTACTCTGAAACTGTCTGTGGGACCTCTTGTGATACTGACTTTTGTTCCTCTTGCAATGCTTATCACTCAGAAGAGATATTCAAAGATAGCGGTCTGCGGAGCTGCGGTTCTTGTGATCATTCTTCCTTTCCTCACCAGAAATATGATCATATCGGGAAGGCTGTTCTATCCTTCGACGGCACTTGATGTTTTTAATGTGGACTGGAAGATACCTGAAGAGGCAGCACGTTCGGACTCTGCATACATCATTGCCTTCGGAAGAGGCTATTCAAGCATGGATGCAGCATCACTTCCGTTTTCGGAGTGGTTTTCCAATTGGTATTTTGCACTTGATAAGATATGGAAAATGCTGTTCTACGGCGGAGTGATGGGAAGCATCTTCTGGATCATAGACAGACTTAAAGAGTTCGGTAAGAAGAATAAGAAGGAAGAAGATTATGTTACGGACTTTACCGTTTTTGCGGTGATTGTCTCTTCCGCATTCTGGCTTATGTCATCACCGCTTGTAAGATACGGACAGGGATACCTTCTGGTACTGCCTGCAATTACATGGGGAAGAGCGTTTTTACCTCTGTTTGACCGGATAGGAAATGAGAAAATAAGAAAGATAATAAACGGTGCCATGGCAGCTTTCATAGGTTTATTCATTATCTATAAAGCCGCCATGACCGGTATGTATATCAAAGATACCCGCTATATGGGCTATTACCTTCGTCCTCAGGATTACGGCAGGTATGAGACACATCTTGTAAGCATCGGAAATTTGTCCGTATATGCCCCTGATTCGGGCGATAGGACGGGGTATTATGATTTCCCCTCAGTTCCATCGGATCAGTATCTGCCGCAGTTGTACGATCCGGATGATATGACAAAAGGGTTTAAGCCATAGATGAAACAGGGGGAAGAGGAGTTTCAATCAGGTGCAGATTGTAATCCTTAACCATCTTCATAGCCTTCTCCTCGGCTTCGGGAACATCGATCATCCTTACGTGATGTGCATCAAGCGCCATGACAACATCGTTTCCGACTTCACCGACCAGTTTCCAGAATGTGGGATTGGGATAGAATCTTCCTTCACCTATACCAAGAAGGTTTATTTCAAGAGGAATCTTGTGATCGTAAGTATATGCACAGATCCTCTCCATTTCTTTCAGGTAAGTCTTCTCATCACCGACATAATTCATCAGGTCGGGATGAGCAAGATACAGGAATTTTCCGGTTGAAAGACCTTCAATTACCTGATCTACGTATCTCTTGAGTCTTGATACGTCTTCGGTAGGCTCTCCGGGCCATACGCCGTCATATTCGTTGTTCAGGCTGTGCTGTCCCAGAATCATGTATTCAAGGGGATAGTCACTCATGAATTTCAGATAGCTGTCGAATAGAGCGGGATAGTACTCAACTTCGAGACCGAGATAGATATTTATCTTATCTGCGTATTCTTTTCTCAGACCGAGGATGGTATCGGTGTAATCCTGCATCTCCTCGAGCTTCATCCTGATACCTGATTTGTAGGTCTCGGGAAATGTCATGGGAGTGTGGTCGGAAAATCCGAAATCGGTCATGCCGATCCTTATAGCCTCCTCCACAAATTCTCTTTCCGTACCGGATGCATGACCGCATCTGGTGGTATGGGCATGTAAATTAATCTTCATTTTATTATTCCTTACTGCTTAAAACAAAAAAACACACTAGACGTACTCTAGCAGTGATCGGCATAAAATTCAAGGGTTCCCGTTATCCGGAAGGCCTCTGATTTGTAAGGAAGCGCAAGCAGTGATATTATTGAAGTGATCTGTAAATGTGATCGTTTCAGGAGATATCCTATGAAGAAAACATTCGTAAAAATATTACTGACTGCAGCTGCGGTTTTATTCCTTGGTCTGATTCCGAAAACCACTGCCAGTGCTGCGGTTAAGACTATGCCCGACGGCGAGCTCTTTGATCCGTCTTTTTATGCCGCTACATACAAAGATGTCTATCAGGCATTCGGCATGAACGAAGCTCTTTTGTACCAGCACTATCTGCTTTGCGGCATTAAGGAAAAAAGACTTCCTTATGCGGGCTATATTTATCATACTCCCGATGAACTGGCAGCTTCCGGAACCATAATCACAATGCCTGACGGAGCACTGTTTGATCCCGTTTATTATGCGGCCAAGAACCCCGATGTGGTTCAGGCCTTCGGACTGCTTCCCGAAAGTCTGTATGCACACTATCTGTATTGCGGTGCTGCGGAAGGAAGACTTCCCTACGAAGGATACAAAGCATCGGAACTTAAGCTCAGCTTTTCGACCACAAGTGCTTCAGCAAATGTTGTGACCGAAGCCGATGTTATCTCAGCAGTAAGACAGGCTGCGATGTACAGAGTTACGAATCTTACCATCACCAGTGTATGGCAGGGAAGATTATCATCCGAAACAATCACTGCTCTTATCAAAGCACAGGCACCATTCCTTAAGACAGCATACGGAGCAAAGATTACCGTATCCGATCCCAGAATGTACGGCCTTGCAACCAATCCGACAATTGAGATCGGTGTAACGTTAAAATTCTAAGTGTATATATGTATAGCCGGTGGGATTCCACCGGCTTTTTTAATGGAATTTTATATACAGGATTGTTGAAAGAAATGATCCGATAGTGTTATTCTTGATTGGGGAAGTGAGATTAGAGGATTTTATCATGAGGAGATGTACGATGATAAAATCTAATGGTCTTATTGTTTTTGGTTCACTAAATTCTGTTTTTCTATCCTGTATCACAGGACTTCTTTGGGTTGAGTTTTATATTCCCAAATTTTTCTCATCAGCTTGAACTGAATAACAAATCAGCAGTATTAAGTCACTATTTGTTCAGTGGCCTTTTTGGGGTGCT
>JAGAYR010000016.1 GCA_017940415.1 Lachnospiraceae bacterium | reverse complement strand
GAGATAGAACGTGTTCCATTCAAATAATCCTCAACAGCAGAAATCTTTTCCTCTACTGTACATTTAGTCTTTCGCCCCATAAAAATACCTCCTAAGTAGATTTTGGTTATTTACCTTGTCTACTTAAGAGGTAGCATATCACTTCGGAGAGTGCTTTTTTGTCCTTTTTCTGCTATATTTTTCCGTTTTCTGGAAGGAGCATTGTATTGGATTATTAATTGTCGTAATTTTAACTAAAAATATATAGGATAGGAAGTCAATAGGTTGCTTTCACTAAGGGAATAAAATGATAGGAATAAAAGAAAAGCAAGAGCTACATATAGATAACTTAATTTGTTATAGAGGAATAAAAAGACAGGATGAAATCGGTTTAGTCGTACAGGAAATGGAAACGTATATTCGGGAAGTTGGTGCAAGGCGGATTGGTGATCTGATAACTGCTACACATTCTATAGAAGGCAATGGAGTTGATTTTGAGGTGTTTATGCCTATAGATAGAAGAGTTGATTCATCAGATACGTTTGCTTATAAGAGACAGATATTAATAGTTAATGCTGTGGTTGCTTCATTTAAAGGATATCCGGCAGGATTTCAGGAGGTGTACAATCAATTAAACAAATATATAGCAGAGCATGAATTAAAGCCAATAACGACGGGATATGTTGTTTCAAAAAGTACGGATAAGGCATCTTCCGAAAGTGTAGAAATAGATATTTATGTAGGAATCAATCCTAATATAGTGTAGAAGAAAATGCGAGTGGGTTACAAACAGTTGATTTAAAATTCTATGATTAAAGCTAATAATGTTTTAAGATGCAATCTTTGAACAAATATGACGAAAAAACGCTTGAAGAAAAGTACCTAGGATAAGAATATCACTTTTCTTTTGTGTATAAATTTTTAAAAGGAGAAGAAAAATGGAAATTGCATTACAGAACGGTTTTTGTGAACTACTTGATGGAGAATTGTTTGATATTACTGCCGGCGGATGGGGAGAATTTGCGCTTGCTACTGGCGGAGTCCTTTGCATAGCTGCTAGCCCTATTGTGGCTGCAACAGGTAATATTCCTGGAGCATTGATTCTTGCGGGAACGGGATGTGGTTTGATTGGCTCTATAGCTTGATGGAGGGATGAAAAATGTATACAGAGTTGTCATACGATGAATTACAGGATATATATGGTGGGGCTAATGGATGGCTTATTGTCGGCGGAGTTTTGGTTGTGGTTGGCGGAGTAGCAGAATGTGCTACAGTAGCATTAAGTGCTAGCGGAGTAGCAACGGTTATAAGCGGAGCAGGTATGATAATTGCTGGCGTTACAGCTGATTGATATGAGGACATCCCTAGCATTTAAGTGTGGGGTTTCTTTTCTGCTTCTTGCTAGGGATGCTCATTTAACCAAAACAAAAAACTTCTATTTACATAGATAAAACGTGATTTGAATATACAAGAATATATCATTTGGGTGGCAATATATGAGTATAAAGCTAAATAATTTGAGAAAAATCGTTTCGACGGTAGTGGTTATTTGCTTGATAATATTATCAATTTATAGTCTTGCTAATCATCCGGTCATAGATATTTATTATATTTTTAATATGGTGATTTGCTTTTTGTTTGCGCTTTTTTCAGTTAAATGTGGTTGGCACAATACGGAACAAACGGGAGAACTTGTGAACAAAAAGAAATCGTGGACCTATTTCTTATTGTTTGTGGCCGTGTTTATATCAGTTGTTGAAATATTTATGTTCTATGAAGAATTAGTTTTAGATGGTCGTGGTATAGCAAGTTCTATTTCAGCCATTGCATCATATACATTGTTTGATAGCGTGCATAAATATCTTTTTGGAAATGAGTAATATATGAAATATTATTGTATTAAACAGCACGATATTACTGATTGTGGTGCTGCCTGCCTTGCTACTATCTGCAAACAGTTTGGGTTTAAGACCTCAATCACAAAGATTAGGCAGGTTGCAGGAACTGACAAAGCGGGAACAAATGCATATGGAATGATTAAGGCTGCGGAACAGTTGGGCTTTACAGCAAAAGGCGTCAAGGGAAACCGGGATGCCTTTTTTTCTGATTTTCCATTGCCTGCCGTTGCCCATGTAGTGGTGGATGGAACTTTGCTTCATTATGTTGTTATCCATAAGATTACGAGGAAGCAGGTGATAATCGCTGATCCGGCAAAAGGGATTATCAAAATAACCCCTGACGAATTCTTTAAAACCTGGACTGGTGTTCTGATTTTTATGGTTCCGAATAATGAATTCAGAAAGGGAAGTGATACCAAGAATATTTTTGAGCGTTTTTTTATCCTACTAAAACCTCAGAAGAAATTGCTGTTGGATATATTTATTGCTTCTCTGAGTATAACAGTGTTGGGAATATTGGGGGCATTTTATTTTCAGCTCATCATAGACGACATTTTACCTGCGGGGATAGTTAAGACTTTGAATGTCCTGTCGATAGGGATTATTTTGCTTAAGTTTTTTTCTGTGATTTTGTCAGTTTTAAGATCACAGCTTCTCGTGTATTTATCACAGAAACTAGATATATCACTCTTGCTTGGATATTATGAGCATGTATTGAAACTTCCTATGGATTTTTTTAGCACTAGAAAAACCGGTGAGATTATATCGAGATTTCAGGATGCTTCTTCAATAAGAAGCGCAATATCAAAGGCAGCTCTTACTGTTATGATTGATTCTTTGATGATGATTGCTGGAGGCGTGATACTTTTTGCTAAGAATTCTACGTTGTTTTTTATAGCACTTATAATGGTTTTTCTTTACGCGATTCTTGTATTTTCGTTTAACGGATTGTATAAAATGGCCAATCAAAAACAGATGGAAGATAATGCACAACTTACCTCTTATCTTGTTGAATCTGTCAATGGCATCCAGACTGTAAAGGCATTCAACGGGGAACGCACGGTGCAGACTGAAACAGAATTCAAGTTTATAAGACTTTTAAGAAGTATATTCAGGCTTTCTGTAATAGGAAATACCCAGGATGGGCTTAAGATGCTTGTTGAATCAATTGGTGGGATAGCAATTATATGGATAGGCGCACATTCTGTACTAAATGGGACAATGACTGTAGGAAGTCTGGTATCTTTTAATGCTCTTTTAGTTTATTTCTTAGATCCGGTAAAAAACATTATAAATCTCCAGCCAACAATTCAAACCGCTGTTGTTGCATCCGACAGACTTGGTGAGATACTAGATCTTGAAATCGAGAATAAAACTGATGGAGAAGGTAAAGTGAAGCCATTGTCACTCAAAGGGAATATTGATATAAGGGATATTACGTTCAGATACGGAACGAGAAGGTATGTGCTGGAGCATTTCTCGATGCATATAGAAAGAGGACAGAGGGTGGCTATAGTTGGGGAAAGCGGAGCAGGGAAAAGTACCATTGCTAAATTGTTACTGAATTTTTATCAGTGTGAATCTGGAAGCATTACCATAAACGAACTGGCTATACCGGACATTGATATAAGCATACTGCGTGAAAAAATAGCATATATACCACAGGAAACTTTTCTATTTTCAGGAACGATAATTGAAAATCTTACTTTCGGAGTGACAAACCCAGATATGGAAGAGGTGATTAATGCCGCAAAGCAGGCACGAATCCACGATTATATTAACGAACTTCCTTTAAGGTATGACAGTCATCTTGATGAAAATGGCAGTAATCTATCTGGAGGCCAGAGACAGAGACTTGCTATTGCAAGAGCAATGCTTAAGAAACCGGATATATTGATTCTTGACGAAGCGACGAGCAACCTTGATGCTGTGACAGAAAGAGCCATACAGGAGACACTGGATTCTTATGGAGAAGATATGACCACAATAGTCATTGCACATAGACTGAGTACAATTAAAAGATGCGATTTAATCTTCGTGATGGAGAAAGGGATGATCGTTGAATGTGGTAGTCATGAGCAACTGATGGAAAAGGAAGGCGGGTATTATAGGAGTCTGTATATTTCACAGGTAGGTGATTGAACTATGAAAAAGATAATCATTAATATGGAAGATATGACCGATAGCCGTGAAGTGTATATGTCCAAGCCGTCTTCGTGGGTCACAGGTTTTGTATATGCGATTATAACGATGCTTGTCGTGATTGTTATATACGCATGCGTGGGAAAAATAGATATATATTCGTCTGCTTTCGGAGTAATAAGACCGAATGATGATGTTGCAACTGTAACGCCTATGATATCAGGAAAAGTAAAGGATGTATACTTTTATGATGGACAGTACGTAAATGAGGGAGATATTTTGTTTACTATAGATGTTTCAGAACACGAGATTATTCTGTCTGAATTGGAAGATCGCGCATCAGAATATGAATTTGAAAGAGAAATGCTGATAAAATATCTAGATGCGATTGATAGTGGTGAAAATCCGTTTGAGTCTACACCGGATGGTGCAGAATATTTGTATTATGTCACTTTTGAAGACTTTATTCTTAATGTTGAGAGTGGCAATAGAAAATATTCGTATGAAAGAGCTACAAACCTAATCAATCTTGAAAATATGAATGAAAGATTAGCCCAGATCAACTATGAACTTATGGGGCTTTATTCGTATAAAAACAGCATTCTCACTGGACAGAATCTGTGTGTAGAATATCCTAAGTATGATATTTTGTATCGTCAATATGAAGCAAATCTGACATCGCTTACTAATGAATATCTCTCAGGTAGAACGGATATACAGATGGATACGACGTTATCTGCTGGTAGAGCTAATATAGATTATTATGATACCCAGATTACCGGATACAACAGACTAATAAACTCTATTACCAATGGAAGCGACTGCTTTCCTTCAGGGGATAATTCATCGTATAGAATGATGTATATGAGCTATCTGGATGAAATAGCGGCTTATGAAAAGAAGTTTGCAGATGATCCTGAAGGGCTCGAAGATGCAGTCCAGGCATATAAAAATAAAATGCTTAGCAGTTATATAGCTGCTCGTGATGAACTGATATCGAAATCTAATAATCTACAGATTCAACTCAATTCAATCAAAGAAACTGATCAAAGGCTTCAGGAGCTGGATGATTCGTTCAATTCGGAAACGTCTCTTATCTTTCTTAAAGCGATAAGCCAAACAGATGCAGAAATCACCTCCCTTGAATCGGAGAAGAGTAGTATAGAGACAAGTGTCTCACTTTATGATCTTACGGAAGAAAGGTTTGATTGCTCGGTAACTGATTCGGGGGATTTCGAGGAGATTTCTTTATATTCTGCAGAGCATGCTATTTCTATTATAAATAAACTAAATACTTGCGAAAATAATCTTATGGCGGTGAGATCTGAAATGGATAGAGCAATAAATCAGATTAATCAAGGAAGTATTGTTGCCGCAAAATCCGGTTTCATAAATATGGCTGTGTCACCAGTCGTGGGTGATGTGATAAGTGCGGGCTCTCCCATTGCAACCATTATTCCTGCAAATGAAAGTGGTTATAGAGTTCAGATGTATGTAGGAAATTCTGATATAGTGGGTATCAAACCTGGTGATGAGATAAGATATGATATAGCGGCTCTTCCACGAGGACAATACGGCATCGTTGAGGGAATGGTGCTCAGAGTTTCCGGAGACACAATAATGCAAAACGGAGAATATTCTGGTTATTATCTTATTGAAGGAAGCATTCCGGATGAGATCTTATATGATCGTGACGGTAATGAAGGTGAGATAGGAATAGGTATGAAAGTTACTGCCAGAATAGTAACGGAAAGGAAAACGATAATTAGATATTTATTAGAAAAAGTTATCGGGAATTAGTGATACGTCTATGTTGACAAATGAATGAATGTGCGTTGCCTTACAATTATACATGCTGAGAAGAAAGAATCACTCTCTTCGGAGGGTGATTTTTTGTTGACAACTATTACGGTTACTGATATTTTATTACAGTAAACGTAATAAACGCGAAGGGGATAAAAATGAGAGACAACGTTAAAGGCGGAGCACTTACGGAGGTTACATTCTTTATTTTGCTTTCTTTGTACACACCGAAGCACGGATACGCCATCATGCAGTTCATCTCGGATTCCACGGGCGGAAGACTCAGCCTTGGAGCGGGAACTTTGTACGGGGCCATCAATTCCCTTCTTGAAAAGGAATGGATCGAACCTCACGGAGATGCTGACGGTCGTAAAAAAGAGTACGTCATTACTTCCAAGGGAAAGGTAGTAGCAGAAGCGGAGCTTAAGAGACTGAAGGACTTAACCGAGATTGCATCCGGAATTATTGGAGGTTGATCATGAGTACCATTAAAAAGGCTAGATACTATGCTGGATTCATTGATGCCCAGAGAAACTGGCTCAATAAGATGGCATCTAAGGGATACAGGCTTGTAAAGTGCGGAAGATTGTTCTACGAATTCGAAACCTGTGAACCTGATGAGTATGTATATCAGATCGAATACATCGGAGATAAATCCAAAACCGAGGGTAAGGACTATGCGGCGTTTCTGGAAGATATGGGTTATACGGTTTTCTTCAAGAACGTAAATCTGGATTTCGATATAGGAAATATCTATTGGAGAAAGCTTGCCGATAAAGGAAGCAAGTTTGCGGACTATCAGACCGTGATGGAAAGAGCACTCCTTATCGTTGAAAAGAAAAACGACGGAACTCCTTTTGAACTCCACACCACCAATACGGACAAAGCAAATTACTACGCAAAGTTTCTGATACCGTATTTCATGCTGTTTTTACTGTTTACCGTAATAGGAACAATATCCTTCGCGGATACAAGTCTTATGCTGATGTGGTATGCTGTGGCACTTGTTTTTTTGACCGGATTTTTTGTTTATCTCATCAGGTACTTTAGGGACAAGAGAAGATCCGGGATCGAGGAATAGCTATGAGTAAGAAAGCAAAGAAGACAATTGTATCTGTGATTTTTGCCCTCATATTTATCGGGCTTTTTGGAACTTTAAAATATTTCGGCTTTGTAAGCACAAGGTTAGGCGCGATAGGCGGATATTCCGACAGGGCACGCATGCATGAGTGGGATGTTTCACTCACGCATTTCAGCGGTACATTTGTAAAGCCCGTCTTTCCGGAAATCGGATATCTGCAGTTTACATCTCAAGCAGAAAGCGGAACTCTTTCCGTTACCGTTAAAAGCGGAAAAGATGTTGTTTATGAAAAGACAGATATCGGAAGCGGTACATTTCTGATAGCTGTATCGGGACGTGCGATAGTCAGTGTAAAAGCTGATAGTTTCACCGGAAGTTATAATGTCACTTCCAAAGTGGAACTGACTGATACTACAGGAAATATATATTTATACGGTGAAGCTCATGCCGATGAGAAAATTCTTGATAAAGAATTGGAAATCTGGAAAGAATACTATGATCTGGGAATGAGAGATCTGTTCGTTGAAGATCCCTATTATACTGCTCAGTTTTTGAACTTATGGATGCAGGCAGATGACGATATCATTTTTTATGATGTTTTCTGTGATTGGGAAGGATCACAAGGATATTCACCCGTGGTTCGTGATTTCTTTTTTCAACTGAAAAGCGAATGCCCCGAAACTGTCTTTCACGGAATTGACGTAGGACATCAGTATGCTACTACCGGAGAGAGATATCTGAAATACCTTCTTAATAACGGGTATACCGAAACCTCAGAAGAATATATTCTTGCAAGTGAAAATATCGAGCAGGGAAAGAGGTTTTATAAGGATGAGGACTACGAATACCGTGAAACACAGATGGTAAATAATTTTATCCGGGAATATGAACGTCTGGGCGGAAGTGCAGTAATGGGAATTTTTGGCTCTGCTCATACAGATCTTGATGCAATGAATTACGGTACATGGACGGTTCCCTGTCTTGGAAATGCCTTGAGAGAACTCTATGGAGATAAAGTAAGCAGTGAGAACTTATATGAGACGGTGTATTTGAATAATACGGAAGCAGTCTCTGTGGAAACCTTAACCATAAACGGCAAGGAATATACGGCATCATATTTCGGAAGCATGGATCTGACATATTCGCTTCCGGGATACAAATCCCGTGAGGTATGGAGGATTGAAGATGCATACGATGATTTTAAAGATGTACCTACCACCGGTAATGTTCTTCCCTATTATAATTATCCGATGAGTATTGAAGCCGGACAGGTATTCAAGGTAGTATATACAATGACAGACGGAAAAACATTTACCGAATATCATCGCTGCGACGGAAATGAATGGAACGGCAACCTGACTTCAGAGCAGATAGATCTGCAATGAGAAAAGGAGAGGCTTATGGGATTTGGATTTTTTAAATCGAAGATACCGAATGCACCGTCATATAAATACGATCCCGAAAAAGAAAAACCCATAATAAAAGCCTCCATATGTAACGGAGAACAGGTTGCGGGATTCAAGAACAAAACCACCGGGCAGTTCTCGGAAGTAATGTTCATCAAAGACAACGAAGATCTTAATCTGTTTATGAAGACATATGGATTGGATCACGTGGATAAAGAATACTGATATGCATAAAATAAGCTCTCCCGTTTTGAGGGTCACCTCAAAACAGGAGAGTTTATTTTTTATCTGTGTAATTTGCTGATTATCTCTTTAGGAAAAACGGATGTGAATTCCTTTAATGTATTTTCACTTACGTAGATAAAGCTCCATGGGTGAACCTGCGCGTTCCTGTTCTTATTGAATGCTTCCTCAAATAAAATACAGTGCTTGCGGGCTTTTCCAAAATATGCGAGAGCGCGTTTTTCTTCTCCTTCACATGCGTATATGCGAGAGATTTGAAGAAAAAGGAGACACAAATCACTATTGAATAAACCGAAATCCTCTTCAAAGAGATTTTTATAAATATCGGTTATCGACAGATAAAAGGAAGCACTTTTTAACTTATCTTGATTTTTCCACAGGAGAACGGAAAGCTCGTGGATAAGTGAAAGGAATGCATCATCTAAATGGTGGTCTTTATCCCCTGCATTCGGAATTGTTGTTTTGATGATCTCACGGCTGCAGTGAATAGTGGATGCACAGGCGGCCATTTCCTCAATCTTTTTGTAGTCACCAATCTGTGTGTATATCGAGATCAGAGCATCGGTCATTGTTTCTTTTCTATGCTCGTCATCACATTCTTTTCCGGAAAGCTCTAATAACTCTGCGGCTTCACGAAGAATGCATTTATCGATTTTGCCGGAAGATGATGAACCGGCTTTTACCTGTAATACAACAGCCAGCCTTTCCTGTAATCTCCATTCATTGGGAAATTCGGACAGAGCCTCTCTCAGGAACTGTTCGTGTTTTTTCAGATTCTTTCTGTTAAGCATAAACTCAGGCTTTGCCATTTCGTAAGCTTTTTCGATATAACCGGAAAGTCTGTTTTCGCGGTCGTTGTTATATCCGAATAGTTCATCAATAGATACATGGAAATAGTTGGCAATCGCAGGGATCATTTCCATGTCGGGGTATCCTTTGCCTGCTTCCCAGCGAGAGATTGCCTGATTGGTAATACCCAGAGCGGTGGCAACATCTTCCTGCTTCCTTCCGTCACGTTTTCTGAGTTCTCTTATTTTGATTCCGATTGATACCTGCATATATTTCTCTCCTTTGTGTGAACTCACCGGTGTGATATAGTTATATCGAAAGAAAAGTATCAAATCAACAATCAATTAATTGTTGTATGGTCAACGACTGATTGATAAGTAGGATCTCTATCCGGAATAGGAAGGTGTCATATGGCTAATTTCAATAAATGGCAAAAATGCGTGGAGTTTCTTATGCTTCTGATCATTTTGCTGACAGGAATTTATAAGATCAGCCATCCTAAGGGAGACGTCGGAGTAGCAGTAATTCTGCTCTTCGTATCTTTATTAGTGTTTCTGATCCTTTCCTGCGCTGCTTTGTTTCCTGCAACATGGAGAATGACTGATGAGGAAAAACGCAAAATTCCGGATCTGCAAAAATACCAGGAAAAATATACCGGTATATTCGTCATAGTAAATGCAATCATAAGCTGCATATTGGTTTTGGTAATAGTTTTGATAGGGTAAGAAAATGGGAAGTTTGTACGACAAGGCGGATATCTATGATCTGATAGAAAGTGAGGATAGATATAAAGCATATAAAAAGCATTGGGAGAAGTTGTTTGAAGGAAAGAAAATAGGCTCCATGCTGGATATCAGCATCGGTTCCGGAAGTGTAACTATTCCGGTGATGGATCTGGGAGTATCTCTCAGCGGTTCCGATCTCAGCGATGAGATGCTTGGAAAATGCAGTATCAAGATATCTGATAAAGGATATAAGCCGGACCTGAAAACTGCAGATTTCAGAGACCTGTCATGCTGGGGGAAACGGAAGTTTGATGTGGTTGCAAGCACAGGTAATTCTCTTGCTCACGTGCCTAATGAAGATGCTCTTCGCGTGCTGGAACAGATGGATGAGCACGTGGCAGATACCGGGTATATTTATATTGATACAAGAAATTGGGATAAGATCCTGAGGGAAAAGAAGAGATTCTATCTCTATGATCCTTTCTTTGTTAACGATGACAGGGTGAATCTCACGCAGGTGTGGGATTATAATTCGGATGGTTCCATGACCTTTAACCTTCTCTATACCTTTGAAAAAAATCAGACTATATACAGGAAGGAGAAGTTTGAAGAGTACTATATTCCGCTAAGCAGGGAACTGATTGCGGATAAACTGGCCTCCCTGGGATATAAAGATATTAAGTATTATTCATTTCCCTCATATATCCCGTTTGAAAACATTGATGATGAAGATTGGTACGCCATTCTCGCAACAAAATGACAGATCAATCCGTTTAATGCAATATTTGTCTGTATTCTGTAACAGATATTGAATTCAGGCTATAAATAACTGTAAAGTACATAACGAAGCGAAGCTCATAGAGACTCATCCTTTCGCCGCTCATAACTATCGGGTCCCCTAATTTTGTAAGTTATCCCAAAACACAAGAAACTAACCCCACGATAGCTGAGCGGCTTCTTTATGTCCGTTTTCTGTAATCTGCGTCCGTTTTCTGCACTCGGTATAGTATCCTCCGGAATATATCTATAAATTAAATACAGAGACATAACTTATGGTAGCTTTTGCAAATGCCGCTCCGGTTATCGTTCCTCTAAAACACTTCCCCTAAAAGCACTACGATACCGCGAGCGGCATTGCTTTTTGGCATTTAATTTAGTATGAAAAATTATTAAGCAGGGATTTTGTAATTGTCCTTTTCCTCTGAAATAATCAATCGAATAAAAAATGAGCACAGAATATTTCTATTATTGACTTTTCTGTCTGTAATAGGAATATTCTGTGTTGCTGTGTCTACGAGATTACTGCTTCAAACCACCGATCAGAAAAACAGGTTTTCGGAAATATATGAAGAAAAACAATTCTACACGATCATGGACAATCTGGTCGGTGATAAAGAATATATGCACACCGACCCCGAAATGATACCGGTGTTTAAACGGTTTTATAACCTGCTGCTGAACAGCGAATCGTTCGAATATGTAGAACTTTACGATAATCCCGTATATTTGGATGATTACAACGGACCGGAGAATAATGTATCCGGTTATGAACACGGAAACACGATTGAATCACAAACATACGAATTTGTTGATGACAAAGGGGTTGTGACTAAATCCACATGTGTTAAAGCGGTTTGGTTCGGGCTTAATACGATTCCCTTTTTTGATCTGAAAATATCTGAGGGCAGAGGGTTTACGGAAGAAGATTTGATTCTTGATCCCGGTAAACCAATCTCTGTTATCTTGGGCTACAGTTATAAAGATTTATATGATGTAGGGGATGTGCTGAGTATTAAATATGTTTTCAACGAAAGCAAGGCTGAGATAATAGGATTTCTGGATGAGGGATCAAATGTTTTCCGCGGAACTTCATTTATGAAAATAGACAATTACGTCGTAATGCCTATTTTTACAAATGATGATTATTATGGAGACCACATATATAATATCCCGGTTAATTTTATGTACAGCTTCAGAACTCAGGGAACTGTAGCGTCAAAACTCAGCGCAGATGATGTTGAAGATATAATAACGGAATATTGCGCAGAGGCCGGCTTTGGAGAACAGTATGAAAGTGTATATTATGTCGTAAATGAAAGGAATTAATGTGATTGACAGAGTCGCAAATAGAATCGCCTGTCAGATGACTGATGAGAATATTATTTCACCGGAGCTGACCGAATTATATGCATACAGGCTTGTGATCGCAGTTGAGACATTCCTTACCACGGTCACATTGTTATTGCTTGCTTTGACCGTTCACAGATTTGAACTGATGGCTGTGCTTTTGATTTCTTTTGCTTTGCTCAGGAGTAAGACAGGAGGCTATCATTTTGACTCTTACTTCGGATGCTTTACGGGATCTGTATTATTGTTTTCGATAGTTACAATGTTGATTCCTTATATTGAATTGAATATTTATCTGATGATTACGGTTGCTTTGGCAGGAATCATGGTCATGTACATGGGATTTATAAATCATCCGAATCTGAATCTGAACCGGGACGGAATCCGAAAAAAGAAAAAAGAAGCACGTATTGTTGCTGTGACGGAACTTGGCACCATGCTGACTTTATGGATCGTGGGAATCCCGGATAAAGTGGTTTCTTGTATTGCACTTGCTGTAATACTGGATTTTTTGCTTATGGTATTTGCAAAGTTGAAAGGACAGGAGGTAGAACCAAATGGCAGAAAAAACTAAGAAAAGAATGTTACAGATACTCAATAAAACTTTAAGCGGGAAGAGTCCTCTTGCTTTCGATCCCAACGATCCTCCCTGCATATTCCTTCTGTACCAGCCCGCTTTGCCCGGGAAGAAGGATGAGGATACCGGATCATCTGTAAAAGATTGTAATCACAATCGTTCCTAATATATAATCATCCGTGGGGGTAACACGGTTATATATAGGGGACGGTACGTGTTCGATGCTGAATATAGCAATCTGCGATGATGAAAAGTATTTTCGTCATGAAATCAACGGCATATTAATCCCATATCTGAATGAAAAAGGAATGGTTCATTCTATTGATGCATTTGAATCCGGAGAGGAGTTTGTTCTTCAGGGGATTGAAATGCTTAAGTATAATGTTGTCTTTTTGGACATTAACATGGATAGGATGGATGGCCTGGAAACAGCGAGGAAGATCCGCGAATACAGCAGCGACATCTTCATTGTGTTTGTGACAGCCTATATCGATTACACTCTTGAAGGATATAAGGTTGATGCAATCAGATATATTCTCAAGAATAACAATACCTTGAAAAATGCTGTCGAAGAGTGCATGGATGCAATCTTTGCCAAAATGAATTATTCGGTTGATAAGATCGAATTTGAATTCCTCGAAGGAACGAAGAGTATATCCCTTGACCGGATATTATACATAGAAAGCAATCTTCATAAATTATTTTTCTACATCATGGAAGATTCGCTTAAAAAATATAGCCTTTATATGACTCTTGATGAACTTGAGGGTAAATTGTCATGTGAGCGTTTTCTGAGAATTCATCAAAGCTATCTTGTGAATATTTCCCATGTGGGAAAAGTAGTCAGATACAGTTTGTTTACGGATAACGGAACCGAACTCAGTATTCCGAAAGCCAGATTTAAGGAAGTTCAAAAGGCTGTGGCGGAATATAAGGGAGCTATATAACTTAAATGGCTTATTATATTCAAGGTATTTTAATAGTTTTTGTTGAAGCGGTTTGCTGTATCCTCTTTTTCGGTGTTTTTTCGGAGAGGCGATACACAAAGCGTCCTGTTGTTTTGCTGTTAAACTGCCTTACCGTTTTGGCAATTATTCTTTCGGTATTTCTGCTGGATGATCATCTGATCGCCAAGGTTTTTGTCATCGTCCCTCTCGTGAGCGTACTGATGGCTGTTTCCATGAAACTCAAATTATGGAAAGCTGCGGCAATCTCACTTTTGTTTTTTGGGGCATTGGGAGCAATCGACATAATATTCTATCT
Source organism: Lachnospiraceae bacterium (assembly GCA_017940415.1). Taxonomy (GTDB): domain Bacteria; phylum Bacillota; class Clostridia; order Lachnospirales; family Lachnospiraceae; genus AC2028. Next base: position 205,282 of record JAGAYR010000016.1, on the reverse strand, counting down.
GCTGATGAGCTCTGTCAGAGATTTGCTTGTTACAATGGACCCGGATATAACCATAAACGCCAGCCTCTTTACGGCTCTTTCCAAGCTGGTGGATTTCTGGGTTGTGATCTGGCTTAGAAAACATCTTTCCAAAAGTGCTGCGGAAAAAAACATCACGGATTCGGAATGGATCAGATTTATGGTTTTCCCGATATTTACACTGACTCTGATCATTGCAATGATGGGCGACTCGGGAGCAGTGAAGGATCCCGACTTGGAAAGGATATATATGCTTTTTTCCATCGGGCTGGTGGTGATCAATCTGGCTGCGTTTTACCTGCTATGCGATATTGTGAAAAGAGAGCGCAGGATCCATGAGGATGACCTGTTTCGCGAGAGGGTAAAAAATCAGGCTGAGATGTACAAGTCCGTATACGATAATTATGAGTTGCAGAGAAAACGTGCTCATGAATATAAAAACCAGATCATGTGCATGGAGGCGCTTCTTCAGAAAAAAGAATACGGAGAACTGGAGAAATACATTACCGAGATCGGTGGAAAGTTGACGGATACCGACAGTAACATCAATACAAACAATACATTGATCGATGCAATCGTTAATACCAAGTACAGGGAGATGGAGGAGCGTGGAATTCTTCTTGTAATGAAGTTTAATGAGATGGCCGATCTCTGGGTTGAGGATTCGGATATTGTTGTTATACTGTCCAATCTTCTGAATAATGCCATAGAAGCCTGCGAGAAGTGCGATCAAAAGACGATAAAGCTGAAACTGATGAAGGAAGCAGACGAGATCATCATCTCTGTTCGAAATACTTATAATGGCGAGATTGTCAAAGAGGGAGAAGAGATCCGGACATTGAAGGCTGATAAAGAGGAACATGGCCTGGGAATAAAGAACATTATAGAATCTGTTGAGAAATACGGAGGGTCATATTCCATCAATTATGATGATAAGGAATTTGTTTTCTCCATATGCATTCCCAAACCTTAAGCGTTAAGTGATGGTTTGGTTAAGTTTAGTTAAAATTTAGTTTAACTTTAACTACGGATAAGATAGAATACCTGTGTGGGCATGTTCTCACGCAGGTATTTTTTTACAGAGGTGTATATATGGGTGACAAGGTAAGATTGGCGGATATAGCCGAAAAAACAGGGGTTTCGATAGTGTCTGTCTCGAAAGCTCTCTCCGGAAAAGGAGGGGTGAGCAGGCAGAAACTGGAGGAGATTAAAAAGGTGGCGAAAGAACTGGGGTATGAACCTCATACTTATGCTGCCAGACATCCGAGTAAGAATATAGGAGTCATCTGCAGGGAAAGTTACCTGACCAGATTTTACAGTTTTTACTGGCAGATGTATCAGGATATGAATAAGACTGCATCCCTCATGGGAAGTTTTGCCATGCTGGAAGTTGTCACATCCGACATGGAAAACAAAACGGAAATGCCCAGGCTTCTTGCAGAGGACAAGGTTGATGCCTGTATAGTTGTTGGAAATATGGCGGAGGATTATTTATCTGCCATGAGAGAAGGATTTGACATTCCTGTGGTATATCTGGATTTCATGGGTAAGGATGCGGATATGGACTGCGTTGTCTCAGACAGCTTCTACGGTGCGTATGCCATGACCAATTATCTCTATGATATGGGGCATACGAAGATCGCATACGTAGGAACTCTTCTTGCTACCGGTTCCATAACGGACAGATATCTGGGATATCAGAAATCGGTATTGGAGCATGGCGGTAAGCTCAAGAAGGAATGGATAATTGATGACAGAGATGCAAAGACGGGTCTGACAGATGCTGAAAAAATGCTCACTCTTCCCAAGGATATGCCCACGGCTTTTTTCTGCAACTGTGATCTGACTGCAGCTCTTCTTATCAAGAAGCTGGAGAAGAACGGATATCACGTTCCCGAAGATATATCCGTTGCGGGCTATGACAATTACACCTATCCCGGAATATGCGAGACCGAGATCACCACGTATGAAGTAGATCTGGCGGAGATGTCCAAGCAGGCCGTGGAGATAGCACTTCAAAATGTCTGGGGTGAAGACTATAAAAAGGGACTTCATATTGTGTGCGGAAAATTGGTTGAAAAAGAGAGTGTTAAAAAGTTGCATAGTTAAATTTAGTTAAAAATATCCTAAACGACGAAATGATGAATTTTGGGCAAATTTCCTTTGAATATCTGAATTTCGGGATATATAATCACTGCAAAAGCATCTGGTTAAATTTAACTAAATGCAGGTTAAACATTAATCAATTTATTTTTAAAGGAGAATAAAATGAGTGACGTTAAGATCCTGAATGCACCCGATGTTCCCAACATGCCCTGGCAGGACGGCCCTGAAACATTTACGGATGCTCCTATCTGGAGATATTCGCAGAACCCTATCATAGGAAGAAATCCCATTGAGGGTGTGGCACGAATCTTCAACAGTGCCGTTGTAGCATATGAGGGAGCTTTCGTTGGAGTATTCCGCGGAGAGCAGAGAAACGGTGTTTCATATATTTACTTCGGAAGAAGTAAAGACGGAATCAATTGGGATTTTGAGAAGGATAAGATCAGATTCGTAAATGAAAAGGGCGAAGAGTTCATGCCCGTTTATGCATATGATCCCAGACTTGTTAAGGTAGAGGATACTTATTATGCAATCTGGTGTCAGGATTTCTACGGAGCAGCGATCGGAATAGCCAAGACCACGGATTTCAAGACCTTTACCAGAATTGAGAATCCCTTTATTCCTTTTAACAGAAATGCGGTTCTCTTCCCCAGGAAGATAAACGGCAATTACGTAATGCTCTCAAGACCTTCGGATTCCGGACATACTCCTTTTGGAGATATCTTCCTGTCACAGAGCCCTGACATGGTTTTCTGGGGAAAGCACAGACATGTTATGAGCAGATGCTCCGAGTGGTGGGAGAGCCTTAAGATCGGAGGAGGAGCAGCGCCCATCGAGACTACAGAGGGATGGCTTATCTTCTATCACGGTGTTGCCGGAACCTGCAACGGATATGTATATTCCATCGGCGGAGCAATCCTCGATATCAACGAGCCTTCCAAGGTTCTCTACAGATGTGAGAACTTCCTCCTTACTCCCGAAGAGTGGTATGAGGAAAGAGGATTCGTTCCCAACGTAACCTTCCCTTGTGCAACCGTTCATGATGCTTCAACCGGCAGGATCGCGCTTTACTACGGATGTGCAGACAGCTATGTAGGTCTTGCATTTACCAAGGTTGATCTGATCGTAGACTATATCAAGGCTCACAGCCATGTAACGGATACCGATACCGAACTCGGAATCAGATGAGGTTAATATGATTCATCCTAAATATTTTGAATTAAAGGCAAAGCAGGAAGTATACCTGTCCCGTAAGAATCGAATTGATGAAAATATGTACAACGGAATTTATGACAGATATGTCAATCCGGTTCTTACAAGGGAAAGCGTTCCCATAGAGTGGCAGTATGATCTTGATGAAGAGACCAATCCTTTTTTTGAAAACAGGCTTGGTATAAACGGAGTGTTCAATTCCGGAGCTCTTTATCTGAACGGAAAATATATCCTTTGTCCCAGGATCGAAGGCGATGACAGAAAGTCTTTTTTTGCCATAGCAGAAAGCGATTCTCCCGTTGACGGATTCAGATTCCGTGGAAAGCCCATCCTTATCGATGATTCCAAATATCCCGAAGAGGTCAATGCATATGACATGAGACTGACTCTTCATGAGGACGGATATATCTACGGAGTTTATTGCTCAGAGAGTAAGGATACTTCTTCTAACGATCTGTCTGCTGCCGTTGCAGCCGCAGGAATCGTAAGGACTAAGGATCTGGAGCATTGGGAGAGACTGGATAACCTTGTTACAACGAGCAGTCCCCAGCAGAGAAACTGTGTGCTTCTTCCCGAATTCGTTGACGGAAAGTATGCTTTCTATACAAGACCCATGGATGATTTCATCAATACCGGTTCCGGCGGAGGGATCGGCTTCGGCCTTTGTGATGATATCGAGCATGCGGTTATTAATGAAGAAAGACTTACTTCGCTGAGAAAGTATCACACCATCACCGAAGTTAAAAACGGTGCGGGAGCGGTTCCCATTAAAACCGACAGGGGCTGGATCCATATAGCACACGGTGTCAGAAATACAGCGGCGGGACTCAGATATGTCATTTATGCATTTGCCACAGCACTTGATGATCCTGCAAGGGTTATAGCAGAGCCTTCGGGCCTTCTTATCGGACCCAGAGGATATGAAAGACTCGGCGATGTAAGCAACGTTGTATTTACCAACGGAGCCGTGGTAAATGAGATGGGTGATGTGTTCATCTATTACGCATCCTCCGATACCAGACTTCATGTTGCGGGAACTTCTCTGGAAAGACTCGAGGATTATGTATTTAACACTCCTTCGGATCCCGGCCACAGCGCATCCTGCGTAAAACAGAGGATCGAACTGATAGAGAAAAACGAAGCACTATTTGCGAGAAAATGATGAACGAAAAAGCACAGTCTAACAGAGGAAACAGAAGCAGGATCATTAATGTATATAAGAAGGCTCTGGCGGGGGAGGCAATCACCGTAGGATTTCTGGGAGGATCGATCACCCAGGGATGTGCAGCGACTTCTTATGATAAATGTTATGCCTATAAGGTTTTTGAGTGGTTTAAGCGCTCTTTTCCTCTATCTGATGTAAAATATGTAAATGCGGGAATAGGGGCTACGGATTCCCAGTTCGGTTGCGCGAGAGCAGAAGAAGATCTGCTTTCGAAAAAGCCGGATATATGTTTTGTGGAATTTTCCGTTAATGATGAAGCTACAGAGCATTTCCATGAGACGTATGAAGGTTTGATAAGAAAGATTCTTTCATCGGATTTCGGAAGAGCTCTTATGCTGATTCACAATGTGAGATTCGATGACGGAGGAAGTGCCCAGCTTATTCATTCGAAGGTGGCAAGGAAATACCACGTCCCTGCGGTCAGCATGAGAGATGTTATAATTCCTGAGCTGGAAAGCGGAAGGCTGGAAAACAAGACCATCACGGAAGACAATCTTCATCCGAATGATGCGGGACATGAGATGGTTTCAAAGATCATCGTATCCGTTTTGGAAGATATCAAAGAGCATATGAATGAGGCTGAACAGCCGGAAGAAGAACTGCCTGCGGCTGAAACTCAAAATGCATATGAATCTTCCGTAAGATACAGAAATGATAATGCCGACAGCATACTGTCGGGCATGAGCGGATTTACGGCAGATAACCTTCCTCAGGATGTCATTACGGACATCTTCAGAAAAGGGTGGACGGCAACCGAAAAAGGGTCGTATATAATGTTTAAGGTAAAGGGTTCATGTATCGGTGTTCAGTATAGGAGAACCATAAAGAAACCTGCACCTGTTGCGACTCTTACCGTTGACGGCGATAAATCATCTGCAGTTGAACTGAATGCGGAATTTGATGAGGACTGGGGAGATAAACTCTGCCTTTGCACCGCACTTGATCACGGTGAAAACAAAGAGCATACAGTAAGGATCGAGCTTACTCAGACTCATGAAGGAGATGTTCTTCCTTTTTATCTGGTAAGCATTATCGTATCGGGAAATAATTAATGGACAAAGTAATCTTATTAAAACCTTATTTTTCACATACCATCTGGGGCGGAAAAAAACTCAGAGATGAATTCGGTTATGACGAACCGGGTGATGATATAGGTGAGTGCTGGGGGATCTCCGCTCATCCTACGGGTGAGAGCGTTGCGTCAAGCGGAGAATTTATCGGTCTTAAGCTGTCCGAATTATGGAAAGATCACAGAGAAATATTCGGAAATGCGAAAGGTGACAGATTCCCGCTCCTTATCAAGATCATTGATGCCAATAAGGATCTGAGCATCCAGGTTCATCCCGGAGACGAATATGCCGCAGAGCATGAAAACGGATCTCTCGGAAAGAACGAATGCTGGTATGTTCTGGACTGCCCTGAAGGCGGAGAACTGATAGCAGGTCACAACGCTTCTACCAAAGAAGAGCTTGATGACATGATAGATAACGGAAAATGGGAGGACCTGATCCGAAGGGTCAAGGTTAAACCGGGTGATATGGTAAGGATCGACTCCGGAACGGTTCATGCCATAACTGCGGGAGTCTGCGTTCTTGAAACACAGCAGTCAAGTGATGTCACGTACAGGCTCTACGATTACGGAAGACTTCAGAACGGAAAGCCCAGACCGCTTCATCTTGATAAGAGCAAAGATGTTATCACAGTACCTGCCGCTCCGGTAGAAGAGCAGGTATATCACAGCGCGGATGAAACCGGAAATACTGTGATTGATCTGGTTAAAACTAAATATTTTACCGTTTCGAAAATAAAGGTTAACGGGGAATTTGTTTTCGAAAGCGACGCCGCTTTCCTATGCGCAAGTGTAGTTAGGGGATCCGGTAAAGTATTTGATACGGATGTAAAAAAAGGAAGTCACATGCTCATCACCGCAGACGGTGCAAAGGAAGTCAAACTGAGCGGTGATATGGAGATCATCTTTTCGAGGGTATAAATGGAAATATATTACGACGAAGAAAGCAGGCTCTTTTTCATAGAGACAAAGAGCACTACCATGTGCCTTGCCATAACCGATACGGAAGGCTTTCTTAACAATGTATATTACGGAGCGAAGATTCAAAGGGACAACCTCAGGTACCTTTTAAGGTGCGGGGCGGGTCCCTTTGTTCCTTCCGTGAATGAAAGAGACAGAGGAAGTTACCTTGACTGTGCAAGGTTTGAATTCCCTTCATCAGGCGTCGGGGATTACAGACCGGCAGCGGTTACGGTAACTGATGACAAGGGAAATGATGCGTCTCAGTTTCTGTATAAGTCTCACAGGATATATGAAGGAAAAGAAAATCTTTTTGCCCGGATGCCCGAAGGCAGAGATGTAAGGATGCCTGCAACTTTCGAAGGTAACAGCAAAGCAGAGACATTGGAGATCACCTTATCCGACGAAGTTCTGGGACTTGAGGCTGTACTTTCATATTCCGTTTTCGAAGACAATGATGCAATCGTAAAGAATGTAAAGCTGGAGAACAAAACTGACAAATGTGTCACCTTAAACAAACTTTTCAGCAGCTGCCTGGATCTTGATAAAGGAGTATGGGGAGAGAGTAATCCCGATGTTGTTACTTTATCCGGAACCTGGGCAAGGGAAAGGCATATCGACAGGAGAAAACTTTCGAGAGGAAGCGTTGAAGTTTATTCAACACGAGGAGAAACCTCCCATCAGTTCCAGCCCTTTATGGCTCTTTGCGATAAAAATGCCGGAAGTGATCGCGGCAAGGTATATGCTCAGACTCTTATCTGGTCCGGAAATTTTATCTGCGGTTCATCAATGGACCAGTTTGATAATGTAAGATCCTACATAGGCATAAATCCCGAACATTTTACATGGGATCTTAGGGGTGGTGAAAGTTTTCAGGCTCCCGAAGCTGTTCTTGTATATAGCGAAAACGGTTTTGACGAAATGAGTCATGTTTTCCATGATCTGTTCAGAGATCATCTTATCCGCAGTCCGTATTTGCATAAGGAAAGACCTGTTCTTATCAATAACTGGGAAGCAACATATTTTGACTTCGATACGGACAAACTTATAAGGATTGCATCCGAAGCGAAAAAGTGCGGGATCGAAATGCTTGTCATGGATGACGGATGGTTCGGTGTAAGAAACGATGATAACTCATCTCTCGGCGACTGGACCGTTAATGAAGAAAAACTTCCGGGAGGGCTTAGACTATTATCCGATAAGCTGGAAGAGATCGGTATGAAATTCGGAATCTGGTTTGAGCCCGAGATGGTTTCACCGGATTCCGATCTCTACCGTGCCCATCCCGATTGGGCCATAGCGGTACCGGACAGAGTGCCCTGCAGGATGAGAAACCAGTACGTGCTTGATATTACAAGAAGTGAAGTCCGTGATTACGTTTATAAAAGCGTATCGGATGTCCTGAAGAGTGCAAAGATATCATATGTAAAGTGGGACATGAACAGACAGCTCTCGGACCTTGGAAGCGAAGGACTGGAGCCTGCATCCATGGGAAGACTGTCTTATCTGTATACGGCAGCCGTTTATGATCTTCAGGGAAGACTTCTTGAGGAATTTCCGGATCTCTTATTGGAGAATTGCTCCGGAGGCGGAGCAAGATTCGACGGAGGAATGCTCTTTTATTCGCCTCAGATCTGGTGTTCCGACGATACGGATGCATATGAGAGATTATCCATACAGGCAGGTACGGAGATGCTCTATCCCTTAAGTACCATGGGAGCGCATGTGTCCGCTTCTCCCAATCATATCACGGGAAGAAGCATGCCTTTTGATGTCAGAGGAGCGGTTGCTCTTTCGGGAACCTTCGGATATGAGCTGGATATTACGAAGATACCCGATGAGGAAAGGGAAGCTATCCCCGAGCAGGTTGAGAGCTATCACAGATACGGAGAGATCGTCCGGGAAGGCGATTATTATCGGATAGCTTCCGAGTCTGAAACGGGATATTTCGATGCTTGGATGTCCGTGCTTAAGGATAAGAGCAGAGCACTTCTTACATATGTACAGTGCAAAGCATATCCTAACGGCAAAGGAAGATGCATTAAACTTAAAGGCCTTGATCCGGATGCACGATATGAAATCAGTCTTATCGGATCAGACAGGGAAGATTCTTTCTTTTGCAGCAGAGCTAAAAAGAAAGCTTGGGAGGATCTTGCGCCCGGTGTGCTCAGCGGAAGCGCGCTTATGAATGCGGGAATCATCCTGCCTCTTCTTCCCGGAGATTATGCCCAGATGATGTTCGAAATAAAAAGACTTGCGTAAGAAACGGTTTTTGCTTAAAATGATTTTGTTGACAAAGGCGCCAATTCAATAGATTGGCGTCTTATTTTTTTTGAGAGGAGAACAAAAGTGCAGCTGATAGAAAATGTAAATTCGGCCGTAAACAATTTTGTGTGGGGACTCCCGATGCTGGTGCTTCTTGTGGGAACCGGCATACTCATGACCGCACTTACGGGTTTTTTCCAGATAAGTCATATCGGTCATTGGTTCAAAAACACACTTGGGGGAATATTCAGTAACAAACATGTAACTGCACATACCGAAAGTCACGATCGCCAGATCAGCCAGTTCCAGAGTCTTTGTACCGCTCTTGCGGCAACCATCGGAACCGGTAATATCGCAGGCGTTGCCGCAGCTCTTGCCAGCGGCGGCCCCGGTGCAATCTTCTGGATGTGGATCGTTGCGTTTTTCGGAATGATGACAAACTATTCCGAAAACGTTCTCGGTATCTATTATAGAAGAAAGAATTCCGAGGGAGAGTGGTGCGGAGGCGCCATGTATTATCTCAAGGACGGTCTCGGCTCCAAGAAGGGATGCAAACAGATCGGTGCGGTTCTTGCCGTTCTTTTCAGCATTTTCTGCGTAATCGCTTCATTCGGAATAGGAAATATGAGCCAGATAAACTCCATAGCGGTCAACCTCAATTCCGTATTCCATATTCCTTATGTTGCTACCGGCGGATTTCTGATGATCTTTGCAGGACTTGTTATCGTAGGCGGACTTAAGAGGATCGCAAGTGTGACCGAGAAGCTTGTTCCCGTCATGGCGGTTTTGTATGTCATCGGATGTATCGTTATCGTATGTGCCAATATTTCACTTGTGGGCCCTGCATTCGTAGCAATCTTCAAAGGCGCATTTGCCATGAAGGCTGTAGGCGGCGGTATTGTAGGAAGTGGTGTGAAGATGGCGATCACCTGGGGAATGAAGAGAGGTGTCTTCTCCAACGAAGCGGGTCTCGGATCTTCCGTTATGGTTCACTCTGCATCCAATGTTAAAGAGCCTGTAAGACAGGGTATGTGGGGAATCTTCGAAGTATTTGCCGATACCATCGTTGTATGTACTCTCACCGCACTTGCCGTTCTTTCATCCGGTGTTATGAATCTTGAAACCGGTGAAATGATCTCTACATCCGAAAAGACAGCGCTTGTTGCGGAAGCTTTCTCAGGAACTTTAGGAGCGGCAGGCGGATGGTTCATCGCAGTTGCCATTACTCTTTTTGCCTTCTCAACCGTTCTGGGATGGAGCGTATACGGCGGAAAAGCATTTGAGTACCTCTTCGGAACCAAGGCAACACTTATTTATAAACTTATATTCGTTGTCTTCGTTATCATAGGTGCGACCATGGATCTTTCACTTGCCTGGGACCTTTCCGATACATTTAACGGACTTATGGCTATGCCCAACCTTATCGGTGTTATAGTTCTCAGCGGAACAGTCATGAAGATAACCCGTAACTACATAGACCGTGTTATCAAAGGAAAGGATATAAAACCCATGTATTCCGCGCTTCCGGAGGTCCAGAAAGAGCAGGAAGAACGCACTGATGACGTTCAGTGATATGCTGGTTTTTTTAAGGAAAATGGGATAAAATACAAGGTGCGGAACCCTTTCGGTTACGCACCTTTTTGTTTTAGTTTCGTAAGATATACGTGAAAGAGTGGACCGGTTATGAGTAATTACAATATTTCATATGAAGTGGCCTCAGTTTTTTTCATGGTCATCTCCATAGCCTGTCTGGTAATGACGAGAAGAACCAGAACTGAACGATATAAGAAGTTCCTGGTCCTGATGATATCAATATTGTGCGGACTCATCTTTGACATTCTCGGTGCCGTATCAATAGCTGCTCCGGAATATTTCGGACGGACGGTAGCTCTTATTATAAATACGGTCTATTTCTTCTTTGCGGCTTTCGCCGGATATGCTTACCTCAGATATGCAGTGGCTTTTGTCGGAGAGCAGAAAAAATTTGACGAAGTCATGATCAAGATTAATATGGCTCTTATGATGGTTTATGCTGTCGTATTGATCATCAATATCCGCTCGGGCTGGATATTCTATCTGGACGAGCAGAATGTTTATAATTTCGGACCTATGCATTTTCTGTGTTATGTTCCGACTTTCTATTTCATTATCTACGCCCTTGTTTATGCGCTTATGCATTACAAGAGTCTTAATCTCAGGGAAATGATCTCTCTTTCGGGATTTATCTTTATCACCGTGGGAACCATTTTTCAGGCATTTATTGCTCCCGGCACGCTTCTTGTTTTCTTTTTCGGGACATTGGGAGTTATGATAATCCTTCTGTTCGTGGAGACACCGGATTATGCACATCTTCAGGAGACTTTGGCTGAACTTGACGCATGCAGGATTGAAGCAGAGAAGGCTAAGAGAGTTAAAAGCGAGTTTTTGACCTCAGTATCCCGTGACATCAAAACTCCCATGAGCACTGTCCTTGGAATGGGTGAGCTGATCTTAAGAGAGAGCAAGGACGAGTATATTACCGGTTACGCGAGGGATATCGAAAGCGCCGGACTCACTCTTATGGAGACCATCAACAAGATTCTTGATTATGCGGATATTGAGACCGGAAAGCTGGATGTGGTCAACGCTCCCTACAGGGTATCTTCACTGGTGAAGGACATATATAAGACCTGTCTGTTCAGAGCCGAAGAGAAGGGGCTTAAGTTGAACTGTGATGTTGGCAGTCTTGTTCCCGAAATACTTGTGGGCGATGTGGTAAGGATCAGGCAGATAATACTGAACCTGATCGGAAATTCCATCAAATATACCTCCAAGGGACAAGTGAGTCTTTATGTAGGTTCCGCGCCTCTTGACGGAAAGAGCATAATCCTGGAGATAAAGGTTTCCGATACAGGAAGAGGAATCAAGGAAGGTGAGCTGGGTAAGGTGTTCGGCTCCTTCGACCGTCTGGGAGATACCAGATCCAGAGCAGGTGACGGTGTGGGACTGGGACTTGCCATTGTATCTAAGCTCACGGATATGATGAACGGAGACGTAAGAGCTGAGAGCAAGTACGGAGAGGGATCGGTATTTACAGTAAGGATACCTCAGAAGATAGCGGAGCAGTCGGATCTGATCGACGAGGATGTTGATAATCCCGCATATGGAGAGAAGGCGCATGAAGGACCTCTTTTCAAAGCTCCCGAAGCTAAGGTTCTCATAGTTGACGATAATGATATTAACCGTGTTCTCGAGGCGATGCTCCTCAAGGAAACGAGCGTTATAACAAACCAGGTTTCCGGCGGAAAAGAAATGCTGGAGGAGCTTACCAGAACCAGCTACGACGTTGTTCTTCTGGATCACATCATGCCGGATATGGACGGAGTTGAGGCGCTCAGACGTGCAAGACAGATAGAGAGAGTGAAGAACGCAAGCACCTCCTTCATAGCCATTACGGCAAATGCTCTGTCCGGAGCAAGAGAGGAATACCTCAGACAGGGCTTCGACGATTTCGTTTCCAAACCGGTTAACGGAAGAAGACTTGAGGAGGCAGTCATGAACCTTCTTGACGACAATCTGATCACTGAGAGAAACGATATGTGATTTTGCCGAAAAAAACCTCTAAAAACCGTATATTTTACAATAGATAATATTCCCCCCTGTATGTGATAATACACGGGGGGAATTCTTTATATTTTAGGGGACAAAATGTATCGAGTTTATTACCTTGATGTAGCGGCAATTGTTGTGCTTTTTGCACTTTTGACTTCGCTTTTCTTCAGAAGAATGAACCGGGGACGGGATAATCAGGCATTCATTAAGTATGTCGTTATTCTTCTTGTTCTGTCTATAGCCGATATACTCAGATCGGCTCCTCTTATTTTTTTGCGTCCTCTTTCAAGTTCGATTCTGTTCAGGGAAATAGCCTGCAGTTTCTACAATTTTCTCAATGTAGCAAGCTATACCATTTATATTTATATGGTAGGAAGGATGACCGGCACTTTCAGGAGGATAATCAGGACTCCTTTCTATGCCATCTGCTATGCACTTCCTCTTGTTACACAGATTGTTCTTATAATAGTTAATTTCTCACAGCATATCCTGTTTTATTACACCAGAGTCGGCGAGGTTGATGTTCAGTACAACAGAGGTGAGTATCTGTGGACTGTGATAGCGATCGGTTACTACTATGCGTTTTTTGCATTCGTCCATGTAACACACTGCTTCATTCACAAGAGCCTCGATAAGATTAAATATGCAGCAATGATGGTGGTATTCCCCATCAACGTCATTGCATTCAATATTCAGATGGATCATCCCGATATTCTCGTGCAGATGTTCGGACTTGCAATTACAGCACTTATCCTTAGCTTCTATGTAATCAGTCCTGAGGAAAACGTGGATATTGAGACGGGAGCAAGATCCTATACGGCATTCAGAAGAGGGGTGAGAAATATCTTCGAGGCTAAAGATGACGCGTTTGTCATGTTTGGAAAACTTGAGGACATCGCATCCATCAGAGCGACTCTCGGATATGAGATGTATATAACTCTTCTGAAACAGATATCCGACAATTTTTACGATATGTTAAAAGAATACAAGGCCGAGGATGTAAACCTGTACTACCTTAAGAACGGTCTCTTTGCATACGTGGTCCGCGGAAAGTATAATCTGGAAGCTATCGAAAAAACTGCTGAGGCCATGATTCCCAGACTCAGAGATCTCTTTGTTGTGGACGGAATCAGACTTAAACTTAATTTTGCAATCTGCGGTGTTGTAATCCCCAACGAGATAAGCAGCGATAAGCAGCTGGTCAAATTGTCGGAGACATATGACAGCGCCGTTCCTTTGAATAAATATGTCAGATATTCCGAGATGGCTCCCGAGAAGGATTTCGTAGTCAAGAACAATCTGGACAGGATTATCGCAGATGCCATCAAGAACCAGAAGTTCGAAATGTATTATCAGCCAATTTATTCTACCAAGGATGAGAAGTTTGTTTCTGCGGAAGCGCTTATAAGACTTAAGGACGAGCAATTGGGATTCATTTCACCCGCACTGTTTATTCCTGCTGCGGAGAAGAGCGGAAGCATTCTTCAGATCGGTGAGTTCGTAATAAAGGATGTATGCAGGTTTATCAAAGAGGGTGATCTGGCAAATACCGGTATCAAATTTGTGGAAGTCAATCTTTCTGTTGTACAGTGCATGCAGTCCAATATGGCTGACAAGATCAAGGATATTCTCGGAGAGTATAATATCAATCCCGACAGGATTAACTTTGAGATTACCGAGACTGCGTCGGATTACCTGGCGGATGCTGTTCTCAGGACCATGAGAGATATCACTACCAACGGTAACGGATTCTCTCTTGATGATTACGGTTCGGGCTATTCGAATCTCAGCCGTGTCATGAGCTTCCCCTATAGGATCATCAAGCTTGATAAATCTCTTGTAGACGGACTTGTAGACAACAGAAGCTATGATATAATGAGACAGACCATCAGTCTGCTTAAGAGTCTTGGCGCGGAAATTGTTGTGGAAGGCGTTGAGGATGAAGAGAAGGCAATGTGGTTTTCGGATATGGGATGTGAATATATCCAGGGTTACTATTATGCCAAGCCTATGCCGGAGCATGAATTTATGGCATTTTGCAAAAGCTCCGCTGTAGGTTAAAAATATAGGCGGCCTAGGAGGAATTACAGATTATGGTTTTTTATTATCGGAACTACCCTTATTCTACCAAGGCAACACTCATTTCGGTTGTGGCAAACATCGGTGGGTATCTTGCCGGAATCGGAGCTGTTGTTGCTTTCAGCATGATCGAGAACAAAGCAGTTGGCGTAACCGTTGCGGTTATACTTGCAGCACTCGCACTGTTCCTGTTCATATATGTAGGCAGAAAGCTGACCGATCAGCTTTCGGAGAAGTGGTCGGAGGAAAACATCAGAACAAAAGCTAATGTAGCTTTTCAGTATGTATTCGCTAATCCCGATGAGTATGACAGGATTGCATCCATTAATCCTGATTTCGCCCAGAAGTATGAGATGGGAGAAAAAGGAAGACCTGTAAGAAGGAAATAAGTAATTGACGATATAGAAAAGGAAACGGTTCTCAAGGCACTTGGGTTATGTGCCGGGAGAACCGTTTCCTTTTTACTTGCTTTTATTTCAGATATCAAGCTTCTTGTTGAGGATGGATCTTCCGATACGGTACATTGCGATTGCGGACAGCCCGTAGACTATCACGCAGGAAATGTCCAGAATCAGTTGAAATGCATACATGCTCAGTGGAACAGGACTGCGATTAACTCTGTTTACCACATAATTGAAGATATGATACAGGTTATTAAGGAACAATGCCTTTATATTGTATAAGACGACAACGACAATGAACAGTACGCCGTTCTTTTGCAAAATATTAAAGCGGCCCGAGATCCTGCTTGCGATCGTAACCGCAAAGATACATGAAATATAAAGGGTTGCAATGATCACCATCATCGTGAGTACATCAAAGACAATTGTTATGACGGCTTTTAGTGCGGGGGCGGGAAGCCTGTCCATGACAGTGTAAGACTCTATATAATTACGGTAAGTGTTTGCAACTCCGTATATGCGTTCGCCCGAGGTTACTTCCGTTAATCCGATGCCGATAATAAAGATGGCGAACATGATATAGATCCAAATGAGTGCGGTTTTTATATTTACCTTTTGATGCTCACTGTTTTTGACCGGCATAGCCAGCCTGATCGAGCCTTCTGCAGAAAAAAGGATGTTATAAAACCTTTTGATCATGATTATCGAGCACATTATGATGCCGAGAGCTGAACATATCGTGATTATGACGATGGTATCAGAGGGTATTTCCGATGATGTGTTTCTTGAGATCAATCCCAGGATAATGCATATGATCTGATAAACAACCAAGATCACGGTAAATACCGTAAAGAGTTTTTTGGTTTCATTATATTCTAGCTTTCCCAGTCTTTTGTTCATCTGAATTCCTCCTTATAAGCATCCAGAAGGGATTTTCCGGTTTCCTCCCTGAGCTCATCTACGGATTTGTGGAATACAATCTTACCTTCTTTGATGAATATCGCTTCATCCAAAACCTGTTCAATCTCTTCTATCTGATGTGTGGAAATCATTATTGATGACTTGTCGGGAACATTCCCGAGCATGATCTTGATAATGTTTTCTTTGGATACAGGATCAACGCCGTTAATGGGCTCATCCAGAATATAGAACTTTGCCTTTCTTGACATGGTCAGGATGATCTGAAGCTTCTCGGCACTTCCTTTAGAAAGCTTGCCGACGTATTCTTCCGTTCCTATTCCAAGCTCTTTCAGTGAGTCTTCTGCATTGTTTCTGTCGAAATCGTCGTACATCAATTCATACATGTCTAAGAGGCCGGTGATTTTGCTGTCCGGTCTGTAAGCGACACGGTCGGGAGAATAGGACACGACAGCCTTGGATTTTTCTCCGACAGGATTGCCGCATATTGTGACGGCACCGGTTTCATCGTGAATCATTCCGGTGAGCATTTTGATAAGAGTTGTCTTGCCGCTTCCGTTGGGGCCGAAGAGACCGACTATCTTACCGGATTCGATTCTAAGGCTGATATCATCAAGCGCGAGACTCTTGCCGTAACTGTGGCTTAAGTTATTGCATTCGACTATTGTGCTCATATTTTTCTCCTCTTATAAAAGCTTGATCGCATCTTCTTTGCCGATACCGAGTTCCTTCATCCTGGCAAGGAATTCCGCAGCGGATTTTTTGGCAAGTTCTTTTCTGGTCTTTTCTATAAGAGTTTTATCCTCGGTAACAAATCTTCCGCTTGTGCGCTGACTGTATACGAGTCCTATTTTTTCAAGTTCACCGTATGCTTTCTGCATGGTGTTTGGATTGACCGCAGCTTCGACTGCAAGATCTCTTACCGTGGGGAGTTTTTCTCCGGGAGCATATTTACCTGAGACTATGTCCGATTCAATCCGTTCAACAATTTGGATGAATATGGGCTTATCCGAATCCAGATTCCAGGGCATATGGTTTCCTCCTTGTGTTGTACTACTGCAATAGTACAATGATACAGGACGTGTGTCAACTGTTTTTCGATATTGAAAAAACTCGGTAAAAATGGTATGAAATTAATTAAGAGTACCGAGGGGGACGTTTGTTCCTTTCGGTATTTTTGTATATGAGGAGAATATTATGAAAAAAAGAAAGGTGATCTTGCCGGGCATAGCCATAGGAGTGGCGGGCTTGGTACTGCTGCTTGGAATTGCTGCGCTTATTCTTTATTTGATTTTTATAAGTTTGCCTTCTATATCGGAAGGCCCTGAAGATGATCCGTCATGGTATATGGATGTCGAATCTTATGAAGACGCTGAATTGTTTAAAGAGGCATCGGATTATATATTGTCTGATGCGGATTCCTGCAAGATCATTCTCGGTGAGAGTTATGTTGCATATATCACGACCGACAACAGAGTTTATTATGTGATGAATTATGGCGGGGGTGCTGTGGATTACGGATATTTACCCGGCGTTGAAAATGTGAATGCAATCTTCAGAAACGGGTGGCAGATTTTTATGCTTGATGACTCGGGAACAGTCAGTGCTTTTGATGTTTTTTGCGGAGAATGTGTAGATCTTTCTGAGGGAGTGATCGGACCTTTCTACGATGAACTTAGTCAATATAACGGACATGTAGAGGACATGTATTTTACATCTCCCGATTGCTGGGCTATACGTTCTGACGGCAAGTGGGTTTGTTCTGACGCTTTGGATTGGATCGATTGGTCGCGGGTGGTTCAGATAGCGTACAATGACTCGGATTCAATACCGGAAATTGCACTTTACAGTGACGGTAAGGTTTATCTGAACCCTGTTGAACAGACCTATGATAATAACCTCTATTCCAAGACGGAAAGCTGGGCAGATGTAGCTTATATAGCGGACGGACTTGCCCCCTTCGGGCTGACCGAAGACGGAAGACTGCTCACAGTATCGAACGCATATTACCTTGCTTCTGATATAAATAACTGGAATAACATTATCCAAATATCGGCACAGCTATATATTACCGCAGGGTTAAAAGATGACGGAACCGTAGTAGTTGAAGTATATGAACAAACTCCACAATATGAGGATGCCGAGAATTGGACGAATGTCAGATATTTACAAGTTACTCCGTTTTTCATATTCGGCGTGACGGCTGACGGACGTTTTCTTTATACGGAATCGTCAGGTACGGATGGCATAGCCAGATGGATGGACAGGAATGAATATCCCTGCTCAATGCTTGCGGCATGTTATATGACTGACAGCGAGCTGGATATCATAAACTCCGATAATATTATCAAACCGGAGACTGTTACTGAGTTGAGCTTCGGAGATGGTGATATTGATATGTCATCTTTTGCGAAGGCGGATGACGTTATCACATATACCGGAGATTTTGACGGAGACGGTACAGATGACGTTCTGACCGTGGATTATTCCGCTATAGTAAATGATACACAGGGAATAGGGAACATTTATTTAACCGCAGCTGACGGAACAGAATATTGGAGAAGTATGTTTGCTCTGCCCAGTGCGGGGTGGAAAAGCTACTATGTTACGAAAATTGAAGGAAGATCTTATCTGATATATTATTATCCGCCCAGAGCTATGCAGGGACAGCTTTTTTATTCATGCATGATCTTCACATTCGGTTCCGATGGGAAGATAGCCCTCTATGACGAATTCGGAGGGAGAACCGAAGAAGGTGTGAGCGAATTCAGCGACAGATCGGGAATGTATCTGTCTAATGCAGTACATCTGGTATCTACGTATGACGGTGAACTGATAACGTTTTGAGTGGAATAAGACAGTTAAGCGAACCGGTTCCGTATGGAACCGGTTTGTGTTGCGACTTAGCTAAAAAACGAGTAAAATCAAGCTAAATATTATAATATGAGATGTGAGGTGGGATGCATGCCAAAGAAAGTCACAATGTCTGATATTGCCGCAGAGCTTGGGATCAGTACGGTAACTGTTTCCAAAGCTTTATCGGGACAAAAAGGCGTAAGCGAGGAAATGCGCCGTCGCATTATGGATATTGCCGAAGAGAGAGGCTATCAAAAGTCATTTCAATCCAAAGAAAATGAGAGCTTTAAGATCGGAGTGCTTATAGCCGCAAGATATCTCGAGAGTGCAGATTCTTTTTATGGACGCATGTATCAGATTTTTTCTTCCAGGGCTGCCAGAACGGGCTGTTTTACAATGCTTGAAGAGTTAAGCGATGATGATGAAAACGATCTTGTATATCCCAAACTGATCGGTGACGGAAATGTGGATGCGGTGGTTATAATGGGTGCTCTGAACGAGAACTATCTTTTGATGCTGGATGAAAAGCTTTTAACCCCGACATTCTATATGGATTTTTCGGACAAAAAGTATCAAAAGGATTCGGTTATTTCCGGAAGCTATTACGGAGCATATATTCTGACAAGTTATCTTTTTGATAACGGTCACAAAGATATAGGGTATGTCGGAACCGTACTGGCCACACCGTCTATCACGGACAGATATCTGGGATATACCAGAGCACTTATGGAGCACGGTCTTTCGGTCAAGCCGGAGTGGGTTTTGGATGACAGAGGACTGGGCAGGGGCAGCATAGATGTGGAAAAATACGTCAAGCTTCCTAAAAAGATGCCCACGGCATTTGTTTGTAACTGCGATATCTCTGCGGTTCGTTTTATAAATTATCTGAAGGAAAAAGGTTATAAAGTTCCTCAGGATATATCGGTTGTCGGATACGACGATTTTGTATATTCGGGGGGCGGAGAGGATTTGGGAATAACAACTTATAAAGTTGATATGGATGAAATGGTCCGCAGAACCGTAAAAAGAATAATTCATACGCTGCGGGGTGAACCGTACAGAGGAGGACTGAGCATAGTAGAAGGCGAACTTATTGAAAGAGACAGTGTGAAAAAAATACGCTAAAAGTAATATATATATATTTATAAATCTTGAGCGTCTTGCGATGGGAATAATAACCAAATGCAAGATGCTCTTTTTGTTTGTTAGGTAGAATTTAGGTAAAACGTTAGCTAATACTTGACTAACAAGAATAATAAAATATAATTATTATTAGCTAAAAAATTATTTGTTAGCTAAAAAACGGTGTATTTCCAAGGAGGATATTATGAGTAAGAAAAAGGTATTGTCACTGTTAACTGCAGTAGCTATGGCAGTTACGACCATGGGGTGCGGGGCGACATCCGAAACTGTAAACACCCCGGCATCACAGACACCGGTTGAAGCAGATGCGGCAAGAGGGGAAGTGCCGTCCTACACAACACTTAATCTTGATGATTATAGTGATTTTACTGCTTCGATCAAATTCGTCCATCACAAAACAGATCGTGAGGCTGATGGAACAATGGCTGCTATGATAGCAGAATTCAATAAGGAATTTCCTAACATCACTGTAACCACCGAGGCGGTAACCGATTATGCAGAGGATTCACTTCTTCGTCTTTCTACCGGTGATTGGGGAGACATTATGTTCATTCCCGCTGTAGATAAGTCGGATCTTCCTACATACTTCATGCCGCTCGATACACTCGACAACCTGTCTGCAAAACTGAACTTTGTAGATAACTGGCAGTTTAATAATGTCTGCTACGGCATTCCCTATATGGCAAATGCTCAGGGCGTCCTTTACAACAAGAAAGTTTTCGCTGATGCAGGTATTACCGAGCTTCCCACAACACCCGATGAGTTTATTGCTGACCTTAAACTTGTCAAAGAAAAGACGGATGCGATTCCTCTTTATACAAATTATGCTGCCGGATGGACTATGGGTGCATGGGATGCATATATCGGAATTGTAACTGACGGAGATAATACATTCTTTAATCAGAAATTTGTACATACCGCAAATCCGTTTGAAGATCCCGGTGACGGAACCGGTATCTACAATCTTTACAAGATTCTGTATGATGCATGCGCTGAGGATCTTATCGAAGACGACTACACAACGACAGACTGGGAAAGCTGCAAGGGCATGCTTAACAGAGGTGAAATTGCTACTATGGTTCTCGGATCATGGGCTTACGCTCAGATGCAGGAAGCAGGTGATACACCCGAAAATGTCGGATATATGCCTTTCCCTATGACAGTTAACGGTAAGCAGTATGTAAATGCAGGCGGCGACTATAACTACGGTATCAATATTAATTCATCGGATGAAAATAAGACTGCTGCTCTTATATTCGTAAAGTGGATGGTTGAAAGATCAAACTGGTGCTACAACGAAGGCGGTTATACGGTAGTAATAGGCGGACAGAATCCCGATATGTATGCAGCATTTGACGGATGTGAAGTTCTTGCCGATCAGCCTTCTGTTGCGGGTGAGGAGACTCTTCTCAATGATATGAATTCGGAATCAGAGCTCTCATTCAATGCAGGCGGAAATGACAAGGTTCAGAGAATTGTTGAAGCCGGTGTTACAGGATCGGAGACCTTTGATGAGATCATGGCTGACTGGACAGAGAAGTGGCAGGAAGCTCAGGAAGAACTGGGAATAGAAGTTAATTATTAATTATGCTTCCTTCATAGCCGGAGAGTCCTTAAGTCTCTCCGGCTATATTTATGAAAATGAGCGGACCGGTTTTGCGACCTGGATGGAGAACAGGCATGAAAAAAAAGAGAACTTTTAAAGAATGGATAAAAAGCAGGGATGGGCAGCAGGTGCTTGTTATGTTTGCCTTTATGGTCGTTCCTCTTCTTCTTTTGTTTGTATTTACATATTTGCCGTTTGGCAAAATGTTTAGTTTCAGTTTTTATAACATGAAATACATCGGAGACCGCAAATTTGTCGGACTCAAGAACTATATAAAAGTATTTCAGAGAGACGATTGTTTTGATGCATTAAAACTGAGCCTGTACTACATGCTTGGATCGATCGTGCAGTTGTCGCTTGCTCTGTATCTGGCAACAATACTTAGCTTTAAGGTAAAAGGCGGTAATATTTTTAAGGGATTTATGTTTTTTCCGTTTCTTATCAACGGAATTGCAATAGGTTTTATTTTCAAATTCTTTTACACAAGGGGATTTGTTTTTGACACTGTTCTTCAGTGGTGCGGATTTAATCTTGAGGATCTTCCTTATTGGCTGAAAGATCAGAGGATCAATAATTTTTCTCTGGTCGGAACTTCGGTCTGGAGATACTTTGGCCAGAACATGGTTTTATTTATCGGGGCTATCATGTCAGTTGATTCCGAATTATATGAAGCGGCCATGCTTGACGGAGCAAACAGATTTCAGCAGTTTAAATACATCATCGTCCCCAGTATAAAAACGATAATCACGCTTAATGTTATTCTGTCGATCACCGGTTCACTGAGTGCATTTGAACCTCCTTATGTTATTACGAGCGGTGCCAACGGAACGGGAACATATTTTGTGGTAATGCATGAGATCGCACACACTCAGCAGAAGGTCGGACTGGCTTCCGCTATGGCAATAATTCTGCTTCTTATTATTTTCGTGGTGACTATTTTCCAAAAGCTGTTCTTTAAATATGTATTTAAAAATTCCGAGGATGAAGATCCGAGGGCAGAGATCAGAAGACAGAGAGCGATAAAACGAAGTATTAAAAGACAGCAGAGATTATCCGCTGCGGGAGGAAAGTAGTATGGGAGTGATGGATAAGATCGGAAGAGTGATTTTTACAATTGTAAAATATCTGTCATTGGTTTTTTTCTCCTTTTGCGCGGTGCTCCCGGTTATTTCATGTGTAATTACCGCGTTTAAAACAGATGAAGAATATCATACGACCAATGTAATGACGATGCCCAAAAACTGGCTTTATTTTGATAATTTCGTGAGAGCCTTTAAACAAGCCGGCATGGCTAGAGCTTTTGCAAACTCGTTGATCATCCTGGTATGTGTTTTATTTTTCTCTGTAATGATCGGAACTCAGCTGGCGTATGTGCTTAATAGATTTAAATTTTTCGGAAACACCATAATCAGAGCGCTGTTTCTTTTTGCTTCCCAGCTTCCGGGTGTTGCAATGCAGATTGCGGTATATGAGATCATGTACAAGCTCGGTTTCATAAATTCTCTTATGGGTTACATTATCATGATGTGCGGGACCGATATTATATCGATCTACATATATATACAGTTCTTTGAGAATATAAGCTATTCACTCGACGAATCAGCCATTATAGACGGAGCAAGCTATTTCACCATATTTTATAAGATTCTTTTTCCTCTGTTAAAACCGGCTATTGTCACCAGCTGTATTTTGAAAGGCGTGGGAACCTACAATGAGTATTACTGCGCCAGCCTTTATCTCCAGGATAAGACCAGATATGCCACGGTCGCCACGTCTTTGTATACCTTCGTAGGACCTTTGGGCAGTGAATATAATCTTATATGCGCCGGAGTTATAATATCGCTTCTTCCGGCATTTTTGGTGTTTGTACTGTGTCAGAAACAGATATATTCCGGACTAACGGTGGGAGCGGTTAAGGGATAAAACAGATGAAGACAATGGTGAACAAAGTAAAAGACCATCTCGAAAATTGTATTATCCCTTTTTGGAAGGGGCTCAGAGATGATGAATTCGGCGGGTATTACGGATATCTGGATTATAACCTTAAGCTCGATAAAAAAGCTGAGAAAGGCTGTATATTAAACAGCAGGATCTTGTGGTTTTTTTCTAGTGCTTATCTGTTATTGAAAGACGAATCTTTGCTCCATGAAGCGGACCATGCCTATGCTTATATGACAAAGCACTGTCTTGATAAGGAAAACGGGGGAATATTCTGGTCAACAACATATGACGGGAAAGTGAAAGATTCTACGAAGCATACATACAATCAGGCTTTTGCAATATATGCTTTGTCCTCCTATTATGAAGCAAGCGGGAATCCGAAAGCTTTGGAAAAGGCGGAGGAACTTTTTTATCTGATAGAGACCAAATGCAAAGATGAAAAAGGCTATCTTGAAGCGTCGGATCGAAGCTTTCATAAGATAGATAATGATAAACTCTCCGAAAATGGCGTAATAGCAGACAGGACCATGAATACATTGCTTCATGTACTTGAAGCATACACGGGGCTTTACAGTGTATGGAATGACAACAAAGTCAAAAATGCACTGAAGGATATTCTGAATGATTTTGCGGAAAAGGTATATAACGGATCGCTTCACAGACAGGAAGTGTTTTTTGACGATGATTATAAGTCGCTCATTGATCTTCACAGCTACGGACATGATATAGAAACTTCTTGGCTGGTGGACAGAGCTGTTGAAACGCTGGACGAGGCGGACCGCATGTGGGGTGAAAGAATCCACAGGATAACAAAAGACCTGGCACAAAATATTCTGGATACGGCTTTCGACGGGCATTCACTTCCGAATGAATGCGAGGCCGGAAAAGTGGATGAAAAAAGAATCTGGTGGGTTCAGGCTGAAACAGTTGTCGGTTTTTTAAATGCATACAATGAATCCGGTAATTCTGATGAGAGATATCTGAATGCGTCAAGGAGCTGTCTTGAGTTTATATTCGATAATCTTGTAGACAAAAGAGAAGGCTCAGAGTGGTTTTGGGCAGTTGATGGGGATGGCAATCCGATAAACGGCCTGCCGATAGTTGAACCATGGAAATGTCCGTATCACAACGGAAGAATGTGTATAGAAGTTATCAGAAGAATGGGTTATTCGACATAGAATTGATCACACTTTATAAGACTTATGAAAACGGCAGGAAAAATCCTGCCGTTTTTCGATGTTGACAAATGTGGTTTATCGGAATAAACTAATTTTAGTTTATAGGGATAAACCACGGAGGCGTTTTATGAAAGATATAGAACTGGGAGCGGTACAGGAGAGATTTGCCGATATCGTATGGGCAAATGAGCCTCTCGGATCCGGAGAACTTGTAAAGCTTTGTGAGAAAGAACTGGGCTGGAAGAAACCCACCACATATACGGTACTGAGAAAACTCTGCGAAAAAGGACTCCTTCAGAATGAGGACGGAGTGGTCACCACCCTTATGACACGAGAAGATTTCTATTCTGCCAAGAGCGAGCAGATAGTTGAGGATTCATATGAAGGATCTCTTCCCGCATTTATAGCTGCATTTACTTCCCGTAAGAAATTATCCAATGCGGAAGTGGATGAGATACAGAAGATGATCGATGAGTTCAAGAAGGGAAATAAGAAATGAGCACAGTTTTCCTGAAAATATTAAATCTGTCTTACAGCGCATCATGGCTGATTCTGGCTGTTATAGCAGTAAGACTTCTTTTGAAAAAAGCACCTAAATGGGTTACATGCCTGCTGTGGGCGTTGGTTGCTATAAGGCTTATGGTCCCCTTTTCACTTGAGAGTGCACTGAGTCTTCTTCCCAGCGGAGAAGTGGTACCCGCGAATATTCAGGCAACCGATGCACCTCATATCGAAACAGGGATAAACGTGGTTAACAGTGCAGTTAATCCTGTGATGGAAGAGACATTTGCGCCGGCTGCGGCAAACAGTGTAAATCCCATGCAGGTTGTTGTAACGGTTTTATGTATTGTTTGGGTAATCGGTATCTTAGCTATGGCTTTGTATGCTTTTATCAGCTATGCAAAGATCAAAAGAAGCGTAAGGGAAGCCGCACTTCTTGAAAAAGGAATAATGGAATGTGATGAAGTAAAATCTCCCTTCATACTCGGAATAATTCGTCCCGTTATATATGTGCCTTCCGGAATGGACAGTGAAACTCTTGAGCTTGTTCTGGCTCATGAAAAGGCACATTTGAAGAGATGCGATTATGTATGGAAGCCTTTGGGATACGCACTTCTGGCCGTATATTGGTTCAATCCTTTGAGCTGGTTTGCATATGTTCTTTTGCGCAGGGATATAGAATCGGCATGTGATGAAAAGGTGATCCGTGATAAGAGCAGTGATTATATGGCTGCATATTCTCAGGCACTGCTTAATTGTAGCGTTCAAAGAAGAAGGATTGCGGCATGTCCTGTGGCTTTTGGAGAGACCGGAGTAAAGATGCGTATAAAGAATGTACTTAATTATAAGAAGCCTGCTTTCTGGATCATAATTGCGTCACTTGTTGCATGTGTGGTTCTGGCAGTTTGCTTCCTGACAAATCCTAAGAAGGATGAGTCTGTGAGTGAAGCACCTTTGGAAAACGAAATACCGGTTTTGGATGAGCCCCATGTATTTGATGAAGAAAGAGTATATTACTACAGCTTAAACGCTTATACCATTAATGGTACGGATTCGGATAAACTGATAAATTTCAGTATTTCGTTTCTGCCTGACGGAACCTATACATGGTATGAATCTCCCATCAGCAGTTTCATCGGTACAGGAACATATTCCATTGAAGAAGGAATCCTTACCATGACAGATGATGCAGAGATGACGGGAACCGAAAGAGTAAACAGATTCAAAATCTCGGAGAATAGTCTGCTTTTTGTTTCAGAAGGTTCCGATAATTTCAATATGGTAAAGCTTGCAGACGGAGAGGAGTTTGTTCTCGGAGTTAATCCTTTGGGAGATCTTGAAGATGCTGATGTCGTAGAGGTGGAATCCCAGACCTTTGTATGGCCTACGGATAGTGATCTGGTAACCAGACAGTTCAGTACAGACGAGGACAATTATCATCCCGAAACCGATATCGCAGGAAAAATCGGTGATTCCATATATGCGGCTACTGACGGTACAATAACAGAAACCGGATTTGACGATAAGGACGGAAATTATATAGTAGAGTCTGCAGGACTTATTACGGTTACATACTGTCATCTTGAAGAAGTAAGCGTAAATGTAAACGATGTGGTAAGTGCAGGTGACGTTATCGGTACCATCGGATCTACCGGTAATTCAACAGGTCCACATCTGGCAATAAGACTTTTGCTTGGCGACGAGCCTTGTGATTATCTTCAGCTGTTTGATTCGTATATAGCACATGAAGTGCCTGAAAAATCCGAAGGAAATGTATATGATTATTATTCCTCGGACGGATCGGTATATCTCAGACAGGATTATCAGACAATGAAGTCTGTGATCTATGACGGTGATATTGAGATACCTGTGGATATTGCCATGGGTGCATACGGTCCGACGATTGAAAAGTTTGATGCGGACGGGGATGGCACGGATGAGTACCTGATCGCAGAATGTGAAGGAACCGGCACCGGTATGTGTCAGTACGGACTGTGCATTGTGGAATATGACGGCGGTAACTATAAACTCACCAGATATGACAGTCAGTATTTTGCCGATTATCTTGATGAAAATATCGGATACAACTGGGACAGTGCTAGGCAGGAGTTCAATGTGTTCCAGATAACGCCCGCTTATGTAAGCGCCTGGTTTGGTATACACGTAAAACCTTTTGAGAAACACAATGAACTCGAGAAGATAGTCTGGTCGGATATTATCAATATTGAGTTTGAAGACGGTAAGGTATACCTGTCCGCACCTACGGGTTATGTATATAAGTACAGTCCCGTTCCCGATTATGAAAATGCGGTTAGGGTTACGATTGAAATATTCGTTCAGGAAGATTCAAGTATCATCCTCGAATCCTGCCATGATTTCAAAATGGATGAATGATAAAGTAAAAACCTGAGAGCAACGCTCTCAGGTTTTTCATGTAGCGGAGAAGGAGGGATTCGAACCCTCGTGCCCCGGAGGGCAAACGCATTTCGAGTGCGCCCCGTTATGACCGCTTCGATACTTCTCCATGACCTTTATTGCCAACTTCAATAATATATATTTTTTTCGAGGCCTAGTCAATGTGAAATAGTCTCTAATTTGTTCACCGCAAACTGTATGGGCGTATACAGAACAAGCATTATGGAGAAGTTCCCTATGGCATGGACTACATCGTAGGGTATACCTGCAACCCACCATGCAAATCCTGCTTTTAGCGCTGCATTGAATGTATCGGGTTTGGTGAAAAATATAACCTGGGCCGGAGTGCATAAAGCTCCGAAGAAAAGCCCGAAGAATCCGGACAGAAGAGCCCAGAATAAAACATTTGTGTTCTTGCGGAATGTATGAGACAGAATGATAAGTAAGGGCCATACATAGAGATACATTATTACCCACACATGGGGACCGTACAGACTTGCCTCTATTGCTACAAAGATCGGAACGATGATGAGTGCTTTCCAACCCATGAGCAAGGTAAACATTACGAGCCAGAGGGATGTCAGCTCGATGTTCGGAAGGAAAGCAAGTGCCATCTTGCAGGTTTCTATGAGCGCGACGGCCATTCCTATATATGCTATATCTTTTATCGAGAATTTCTTATCCATACAAAATACCGGCAGACTTATGAAGCCTGCCGGTGAGGGGATTAGTTAGCTGCTTCGTAAACGATTGAATAAGTGTCACCGTCGGTAACGGGCTGGGAATCGATTCCGTAGTTGCCGTACTCGCCGTTAACATAGAATGCCCAGTAAGCATTGTCTTCGGAGTAGATAGCCTGCTCTCCGTTTACAACTTCAACCATCATTCCGTATTCGCTGTCGGATCCGTCATAAGTAAGACCTTCTGCCTCGTCCATAGCCTGTCTGAGGAACTCGGCATCGGTGGTTACTTCGTAAGAAGTTACGTTTCCTTCGGAATCCTTAACTTCGATAACGATGTTCTTGATATCATCCGCATTCTGATCATCATCTGCCTGCTCGTCATCTGCAACATCTTCTGCAGTCTGTTCGTCAGCGGTTGCGGTCTCCTCTGCTGCGATTTCGGTCTCTGCAGCGGTTGCGGGCTGAGACTGAGGCTTATACATATTGAATACGATAAGCGCGATGACAATAAGAGCTACAAATGCTCCCAAGCCGATAAGCAGATTTCTTGTTTTCTTTTCCATTTTTTCATATCTCCTTAATCAAAACCTGCCCGAAACAGTGCTTTCAGGCACCGAAAGATACTATCACAAGGCCCCGATATATGCAAATCAGGCTAAAAATGGTATAATTTAAGGGTCTGTAGGACGTTTCTTAGTGGGAGGGATTTTTCATGGCAGAAAGCACAGGAAATAAGCCCCGTTCAAAGAATTCC
The DNA here is from genome assembly GCA_017940415.1 of Lachnospiraceae bacterium. Lineage (GTDB taxonomy): Bacteria > Bacillota > Clostridia > Lachnospirales > Lachnospiraceae > AC2028. Next base: position 176,361 of record JAGAYR010000016.1, on the reverse strand, counting down.
AATGGGACAAAAAAGGCCTCGTCCAAGGCTTCCGTTAAGGTGGCTTCGGATGCGGAAAAGTCTATAGCTCTCGAGACAAAAAATGCGGTCAAGAAATTCGCCACGATCTCGGACGTAAGGGCCGCGATCTCCAATCTGGGCGAGATTCACATGGAGCCTTACGATGTCATAGCCGGCTACGGCGTGCGTCCCGGCATCTATGAGTTAAACGGCGCCACTGCGATTCCCACCGGCGTAAATTTCACCATTTCATCAAATCAGGCATATTATTGCGAGCTTCTCCTGTTTAAAAGAGAAAGCAATGTTCCTTATGCCGTTCTTCCTTTTCCCGACAGTTACAGGATAGGTAAGGTGTGGTCCATGATCGTATTCGATATAGATATAGAAGATTTCGAATACGCGTACAGATTCGACGGACCCTACGATCCTGCAAAAGGTCTTATTTTCGATAAGAACAAGATAATCCTCGACCCCTATGCCAAGGCTGTAACGGGCCAGAGCAAGTGGGGTGCCTATAATGACTCGATCTATAAAGCAAGAGTCGTCAAAAACAATTTCGACTGGGGCAGGCTCACAAGAAAGCATAAGCCCATGGAAGATCTTGTCATCTATGAGATGCATGTCAGGGGATTTACCAAGGACAAGTCATCCGGAACCGGAGATAAGGCGGGTACTTTCGCCGGAATCATGGAAAAGCTTCCTTATCTGAAGGAACTGGGAGTAAATGCTCTCGAACTCATGCCCATATTCGAATTCGACGAAACTCTCGATCACAGGGATTTCTATGGAAGAGAGCTGATGGATTATTGGGGCTACAATACCGTCTCTTTCTTCTCGCCGAATACCAGCTACACCTCGGCCGTGGAGTTCAACAGGGAAGGCACGGAGTTAAAAGAATTCATAAAACTGTGCCATGAAAATGACATTGATGTCTTATTGGATGTTGTGTTCAACCATACCGCTGAGGGAAATGAGCACGGCCCGGTGTTTTCTTTTAAGGGAATCGATAATAATATCTACTATCTGCTCACCCCGGACGGGCATTATTACAATTTCTCCGGATGTGGAAATACACTGAACTGTAACCACCCCATAGTCCAGAACTTTATACTGGACTGTCTCAGATACTGGGTTACCACATATCATATCGACGGATTCAGATTCGATCTTGCTTCTATATTAGGTAGAAATGAGGACGGATCTCCAATGAGCAAGCCGCCTCTTCTCCAGAGTCTTGCTTATGACCCCATCCTCGGAAACGTCAAGCTCATTGCGGAGGCGTGGGACGCCGGAGGATTGTATCAGGTAGGAACTTTCCCTTCATGGAACAGATGGGCGGAATGGAACGGACGCTACAGGGATGATATGAGATCCTTCCTTAAAGGAGATGCCGGTAAAGCCTGCGATGCGGCCAAGAGGATGATGGGATCTCCGGATCTTTATATCCCCGAAGTAAGAGGGCATAATGCTTCCGTAAATTTCCTCACATGTCACGATGGATTTACGCTTCACGATCTGTATACCTACAATCAGAAGCACAATGAGGAAAATAACTGGGGTAACACCGACGGAGCAGACGATAACAGAAGCTGGAACTGCGGATCAGAGGGCGAGACCACTGATAAGGAAGTAAATGCCTTAAGGCGCAGGATGATCAGGAATGCGGCGGCGGTGCTTATGATGAGCCGCGGAACTCCCATGTTTTTCATGGGTGACGAGTTCGGAAATTCTCAGGGCGGTAACAATAACGCATATTGTCAGGATAATTACATCGCCTGGCTTAATTGGAAGGATCTGGACGCAAACAGGGATCTGTATGATTTCTTCAAGACACTGATCAGATTCAGGAAAGAGCATGACTGTATAAGGAAAAACTGCGGAAACGATGCTTTCGGGCTTCCCGGAATGTCGGTCCACGATACTAAGGCCTGGAGAAGCGATTTTTGCGATTATTCACACTATGTGGGGGTTTGTTTTGCGGGATATCCCGGAAAATTCAACAAAAACTACCCTCAGGCGGTGTTCATAGCGGTCAATTCCTATTGGGAGGACCTGGATGCGGAGCTCCCGGCACTACCCGAAGGATGCGGTTATTCCTGGGTTCTTGCGGCAGATACCTATCTGGAGAGGCCGTTTGATACGGAAAGAGAGCGTTGTCACGGGGCTTTCAGGATAAAAGCAAGGAGCGTCAGGATCTACGAAACTACCCTTTCCTATGACTAGATTTATATTTGAAATATCACCCTTAAATGTGTAATATATTCTGCGGATTAGTAAATGGGCCAAGGAGGACAACATTATGGCTATTAAGTGGATAAACTATGACAAACTGGATGCATCCGCAAAGCTCGCATCCGATACCCCCGCAGACCTTACCAAGGTTATGGCAGGAGCTGAGGGAGCTGAGAGAGTTGCCAAGTATTCATCAAAGATGGCTGCAGGTATGGCATTTAACTATGCTGCCAAGAACGTTGATGATGCTATTTTAAAGGATCTTCAGAAGCTTGCCGATGAGGCATGCCTTGCAGAGAAGTTCGAGGCACTTTACAACGGCGAAGTTATCAATACCGGTGAGAAGAGACTTGTTCTTCATCACCTTACCAGAGGACAGCTCGGAAATAAGGTTGAGTGCGACGGCACCGACAAGAGAGCTTTCTATGTAGAGCAGCAGGAGAGAATCGCTGCATTCGCAAATAAGGTTCACTCAGGCGAGATCGCTAATGAGAAGGGTGAGAAGTTCACCACCGCTGTACAGATCGGTATCGGCGGATCCGACCTCGGCCCCAGAGCTATGTACCTTGCTCTTGAGAACTGGGCTAAGGTTAGCGGCTTCTTCAAGATGCAGGCTCAGTTCATTTCCAACGTAGACCCCGATGATGCAGCAGGCGTTCTTGCAAATGTCGATGTTGCTCATTCTATTTTCATTCTCGTATCAAAGTCGGGAACCACTCTTGAGACCCTCACCAACGAAGCTTTCGTTAAGGATGCTCTTAAGAAGGCAGGTCTCGATCCCGCTAAGCACATGATCGCAGTTACTTCCGAGACTTCACCCCTTGCGGGAAACAGCGATTACCTCGATGCATTCTTCATGGATGACTATATCGGCGGAAGATATTCTTCAACTTCAGCAGTAGGCGGAGCAGTTCTTTCACTTGCATTCGGACCCGAGATCTTCGCAAGATTCTTAAACGGTGCCGCAGAGGAAGACAAGCTTGCTACCGGTAAGGATATCCTTTCCAATCCCGATCTTCTCGATGCGCTTATCGGTGTATATGAGAGAAATGTACTCGGATACGGATCAACCGCAGTTCTTCCTTATTCACAGGCTATGAGCAGATTCCCCGCTCATCTCCAGCAGCTTGACATGGAGTCAAACGGAAAGAGCGTTAACCGTTTCGGTGAGCCCGTTGACTATGTAACCGGTCCCGTTATCTTCGGAGAGCCCGGAACCAACGGACAGCACTCCTTCTATCAGCTCCTTCACCAGGGAACCGACATCATCCCTCTCCAGTTCATCGGCTTCAAAGAGAGCCAGCAGGGTGTTGATGTGGATATCCAGGGTTCAACCAGCCAGAAGAAGCTCTGTGCAAACGTTGCAGCTCAGATCATGGCATTTGCCTGCGGCAAGTCTGATGAGAACAGCAACAAGAACTTCGCAGGAAACAGACCTTCAAGCATCATCATCGGAGAGAAGCTCACTCCCGAAGCACTCGGCGCACTCCTTGCTCACTTCGAGAACAAGGTTATGTTCCAGGGATTCGTATGGAACCTTAACAGCTTCGATCAGGAAGGTGTTCAGCTCGGAAAGGTTCTTGCAAAGAAGGTTCTCGCACATGAGACCGACGGCGCACTTAAGGCTTACAGCGATCTGTTCGAAATCTGATGAGAATATTAAAGGCCTCCCGCTAAGCGGGAGGCCTTTTTGCATGTCTGAATACAGATCAGGGTTTTAATGATACTTCAAGGACCACGGGATTGTGATCGGTGTATTTAAATTGGTTATCTATGGTTTCTACGGATATAACCTCAATGTTGTCGGAAACGATGAATCCGTCGATAACGTAATACTGGAATGTATCGCGGTCTGCACCGACAAGGGGCTTATCAAGGGATCTGCAGGTGGGGAATGAAGGATCCTGACAGAAATCCAGATGCTGTCCGAATTCGACTTCATCCAAAATTCCGCAATGCCATTTGCCTTCGTACTCGGGATATGCCGAAGCATCGGTGTAAGAAAATCTCTGGTTAAAATCTCCTCCGGCTATAACATAATTTCCTGCTGCCGCTTCGGTCTGAAGGAAGTCTGCCAGCATTCTTGTCTGTGCTGCTTTTCCCACACCGTCGTCATATGCTTCCAGATGAAGGTTTACGATGACAAGCTGTTTATCGGTTCCTTCGACGGGGATTCTGCTGACGGAAAGGCATCTCTTGAGATTGAGACATCTTACGGGCCATTTGAAGGGGCAGGGAAGCTGGATCCTCTCTGCGGAAGATATAGGATAGCGGGAAAGGGTGGTAAGACCGCTCTGAACTCTTCCGATGGGCGGAATGGGGTAGGGAATGTATGCTACGTTGAAGTTGTAAGCAAAAGTATTATCGTATGCGGGGAAAGCGGTGGAGATAAGATCTCTTTCATTCACGCCATAAGATCTGGATGAATTGATGTCGGTTTCCTGAAGGAGCATGATATCGGGTTGGATATCATCCAGGGAATCGATGATTCCGCCCATGTTTTCTCCGACTCTCTGAACATCTGCGGTATAAACCATTTTGCCGTAGTCCATAAAGAAATCCGCGTTGTCTCCGAGGGTTCCGCATCCTACATTCCAGGTGAGTATCTTAAGGTTATCACCGGGTAAGATCACTTCCTCAGGGGATGCACATGATGCAACTTCGAGCTGCTCCCAATCCTCGGGTTTGTATTCTTTTACGGAGATTACGATCAGCAGGACGATAAAAGCAACGGCCAGTACCGCAATCAAAGTGGCAAGTATTTTTAATAAAGTAGATCCGAAATTTCTCATAATTTTTACCTCGAATTCACATTTTACTTCAAAAGTGGATAATAATCCAGTTTGTGATATACTAAAGGTTGTTTAAAAATTCGGAAAATGCAGAGAGGAACGTAAAATGTCCTTATCTTTTACGGAAAAAGAGTTCATACCCGTAATGCTCGGAGGCGATATAAATACATATTCCGTCTCCAGAGCTTTTTACGAAAAATATAATGTCAAATGCCATGTTTTCGGAAAATATCCCACCGGTCCCAGCTACGACAGCAGGATAATCGAATACGAAGCCGATCCCCGCATCGAGACAGATGAGTATTTTGTTGATAGAATCAATAAATTCGCTGCGGATCACAAGGATAAGACCATAATATTAGTGGGCTGCGGAGATTCATACGTGGCACTTTGCTCCAAACATAAAGCTGAACTTGCGGAGAACATCATCACTCCCTATATAGACTATGATCTGATGCACTCGCTTCAGATGAAGGAGACTTTCTACGGTCTCTGCGACAAGTGGGGCATCGATTATCCCGGAACCGTCATTTATGACAGATCCATGGGCAAGGATTTCGAGATGAATTTCGAATATCCGGTTATCATGAAGCCTTCCAACGGTATTCAGTACTGGGAACATCCCTTTGATACCCAGAAGAAGGTTTATACCATTCATGACCGTGAAGAGATGATAAGCGTTCTTGATGATATCTACAATGCGGGATATACCGATAAGATGATCATTCAGGACATAATCCCCGGAAATGATGAGTACATGAGAGTACTTACTTCATATTCGGATCATAACGGAAAAGTAAAGATGATGTGTCTGGGACATGTGCTTCTCGAAGAGCATACTCCTCACGGTCTCGGAAACCATGCGCTTATAATCACCGAGCCCAATAAAGAGCTGATGGAGAGAGTTAAGAATCTTCTCGAGTCAATGCATTATGTGGGATACTCAAACTTCGATATCAAATATGACACTCGTGACGGAAAGTTCAAATTCTTTGAGATCAACACCAGACAGGGAAGAAGTAATTTCTATGTTACGGGTTCCGGATTTAACGTAGCGGAGTATATCACCGAAGATTATTTCTACGGCAAAGATCTTCCTCTTAAATATGCGGAGGAAGAAAGACTCTGGACTGTAGTTCCCAAGGGTGTTGCTCTTAAATATGTCAAGGATGAAGATCTTAAGAGCAGAATGAAGAAGCTCTGGAGTGAGGGCAAGGTGGTTAATCCCGTGTTTTTGAAGGGAGATACCAATCCCGGAAGAATGTACAGGATGATCAGAACTTACTTCAGCCATTACGTGAAGTTCAAGAAGTATTACAAGATCTGATATGGAGATATCCGCATGAGAAAGATTCTCGGAGTAATAGGCGGAATGGGCCCCGAGGCCACCGCATATTTTTACGAAGAAGTAATTGCACATACCAAGGCTTTGAGAGATCAGGACCATATAGATATGGTCATCTTAAGCCATGCATCCATGCCCGACAGAACCGATGCCATCAATTCAGGTGAGCACGAAGAACTGCTTGCCGCAATGAAGGGTGAGATCGAAAAGCTGGAAAAGTGCGGAGCGGGCAATATCGCCATTCCCTGTAACACTTCCCACTTTTTCCTGGATAAGATTCAGGCCATGACTCAGGTTCCTGTCATTAACATGATCGAAGAAACCGCCAAATACATTGCGGAGGGTGAGATCAAGGTTAAGAAGGTGGGAATTCTTGCTACCGACGGAGCGGTTAAGACCGGGCTTTATCAGAAGGCCTGCGAGAAGTTCGGACTTGAGTCGGAGATACCCGATCCCGAATACCAGCAGAAAGTAATGTCTCTTATCTATGACGATATCAAAGCCGGTAATCTGGGAGACGAAGATAAATTCCATGCTGCGGTCACCAATCTGCAGAGTAAGGGATGCAATGTCATAATCCTTGCCTGCACGGAACTCAGCGTATATAAGAAACATCATAAAGTTCCCATGCACTGCGTGGATGCTCTCGACGTTCTTGTAAGAGAGTCCATTATAAGAAGCGGTGCGGAGTACGAGGAACTGTAAGGAATAAAAATGGTTCAGATTTTAACACTCGATCAATATAAAGATGCACTTAAGGCAGCAGGCCTTTTGACAGGCTGTGTTAACGAAGGAGAATTCTCCCGCAAGATCTCTTATGTGACTTACGATTCCAGAGAGGTTAAGGACGGTACTCTTTTTATCTGTAAGGGAGCCGCGTTTAAACCGGAATACCTTAAGTCTGCAATCACCGACGGAGCATGTGCATACATCTCCGAAAAAGAATACGAAGAAGGCGGCGACGTTCCTGCCATCATAGTATCGGACATCAGAAAAGCCATGCCGCTTTTGGGAGATCTTTTCTATGATTATCCCCAGAAGAAGCTTAATCTTACGGGCTTTGGCGGAACCAAGGGAAAGTCCACATCTACCTATTATATGAAGTATGTTGTGGATGAATATCTGGAGAGAAACGGAAAACCCGAGAGCGGGGTTTTATCTTCCATTGATAATTATGATGGGGTTATAAGGGAAGAGTCCCACATCACCACTGCGGAATCTCTTGAACTTCACAGACATTTCTACAATGCGGTGAGTTCGGGGATCGATTTCATGGAGATGGAAGTATCCAGTCAGGCTCTTAAGTATGACAGGGTAATGGGCATTGATTATAACGTATCTGTTTTCCTGAATATATCCGAGGACCATATAAGCCCCAATGAGCATAAAGATTTTGAAGATTATCTTTCTTCCAAAATGAAGATGTTCGCTCTTACCGAGCATGCCGTTGTCTGCCTTGATACGGACTGCGTGGAAAGAGTTCTTGAAGAAGCAAAAGCTGCAGGGGATGTAACCACCGTCAGCTGCAAGAATCCCGAAGCGGATTATTACGCACATGACATCCGCAAGGAAGGGAGCAGTATTTTCTTCGGCGTGACCAAAAAGAAGGCTCCTGCATTCGAAGAGGAATTTGAGCTCACCATGCCCGGTCTTTTCAACGTGGAAAATGCACTGGGAGTTATAGCGGCTGCGGAAATTTACGGTATTCCTGTGGATTGCATTAAAGCCGGACTCAGAAAAGCAAAGTCTCCCGGAAGAATGGAACTTTTTAAGAGCGATGACGGACTTGTAAATGCATTCGTAGACTATGCACATAACAAGCTCAGCTTCGAAGCGCTCTATTCATCCGTTAAGAAAGAATTCCCCGGATACAGGATCGTGGGAATATTCGGATGTCCCGGCGGAAAAGCATATCAGAGAAGATACGAACTTCCTCAGGTAGCTGCCAAATACGGTGACAAGATATATATCTGCGCCGAAGATCCCGGACCGGATCCTGCCGATGAGATCTCTGCGGAGGTTGCAAAGTATGCACGCGAAGCGGGAATCGATTACGAAGAGATAGAAGACAGAGGAGCAGCCATTCACAAGGCAATCCTCGAAGTCAGAAAACCTACCGTATTGTTGATAACGGGAAAAGGTGAAGAAACAAGACAGAAGTACGGCACTGTCTATGCACCCTGCAGATCGGATGCGGATTATACCAAGGAGTTCATCAAAGAATACAATGAATCTCCTCATCTGGCGAGAGCCTGATCATTTGATCCATCCGAGATAGATCGCGATGAATTCGAAAAGGTCATACATGCCTTTCAGCCAGATCAATAAAGCACCGAGATAAAGAGGCCACAGCGCCTCTTTTTTCTTTTCAATGATAAGAGAGCTGCGGGATATGATCACGCTTATCATTAGACACATCGTGCCGAATGTAGCTCTGTCGGGATAGTGGGGAGAGAGGACCATTGCGCCCCAGGAAAGAAGTGCACTTATGAGGAGAATGATCTCCGCTTTCTTAAGCTTTATTCCGAGAACAGGAATGCTGATGATCAAAACAGCGGCCAGTGTAAGGAGTGTCAGCATCTGGAATGAGAAAAGGGCTTTGCACTCGCTGTAGCATCTGAGGAATAATTTCCAGAGAAGTCCGTATTCGTTATTTGCCTCTGCGGCTCTTACGAAATTACCGGGAGCGGCGATGCACAAGATACAGCCCATAAAACAGATGATGCTGCCTTCGATCATCCAGAAGGGGATCTTTCGCGTACTCTTTTTCATAAGATACATAACGATAACGGAGACGATGAAACAGGTGGGTCCCATATTCTCGTTGCTCCAGCCTGCGATTAAGGAAAGAGGGATCATCCATAGGGGGATGCCGGGAAGAGCTTTGACTTCTCCGTCAGTTTCTCTCAGGTAGCAGAACATGAAAAAGAGAAGGAATGCGGTGATGTACAGATAGTTTGCTGCACCTGCTTCCCAGAACATGCTCATTTTCCAATTGGCGGAAAGGCCGATGATAAGACCTGCGGTCAGGGTCAGAGGTGCGAGAACTGCTTTGAGTTTTGACGAAACCTTTGAACACAGGATGACCGTAAATGACAAAACAAAGAGCCAGAGGGTGTTAAGTACGTCCGCAAATCCTTCTCCGCCCAGAATGATCAGCTGGAGAAGTCCGTGAGCCAGGCTTCTTCCGCCCCAGTTATGCCAGTGCCATACCTGGGCGTGTATGATATCCGAAAACGAGGTGATGGGTTCGGGTGAATCCAGGAGTGTGGAGTACCAGAGATCATCCATCATAAAAGGGATGATACGGTTTGTGAAGAATACAATAACCGCAGTTATTGCAAGAATCAAGGTAGTGATGTAAGTCAGTTTTTTACGAGATTTTTCCATAAAAAAATAATATATCAGAGGCGTTTGCAGGTCAAACGGTTACGAGGGGCTTCGATTGAAATATCCGATTCAAAATAGTATTATACATCATGTAGTGCTTTGCTATAAAAAAGGTGGCATATATGCCACGGAGGTTTTATGAATATAGTCATTGTAGGATGCGGCAAGGTAGGAATGGTTATCACCAAGCTGCTGTCCAGCGAAGATCACAATATTACGCTTGTCGATGAAGACAGCGAAGCCATAGCAGCGGTAACCAATCATTATGATGCCATGGGAGTCATCGGAAACGGTGTCAGCTACCAGAGTCTTCTGGATGCGGGTATCAAGGAGTGCGATCTCTTTATCGCGGTCACGGATTCCGATGAAAAGAACCTGCTTGCCTGCCTGATAGCCGGCAGGGCAGGAAGGTGCAAGACCATAGCCAGAGTCAGAAATCCCATCTATTCCCATGAGATAGATTTCCTTAAGAGAGAATTTAACCTTGCGATGGTAATCAATCCCGAAGATACCGCAGCAATGGAGATATCACGAGTATTTTTGTTTCCTCAGGTATTTAAGATCGATACTTTCTCCGGCGGAAGAGTGGAGCTTTTCCATTTCCATGTAACCGAAGAAATGTCCATTTGCGGACAGTCTCTCTCCATTTTGAGAGAAGACATATTAAAAGGAATAATCGTCTGTACCATCAGAAGAGGTAAGGACGTTATCATCCCCAAAGGTAATTTCTCTTTTGCGGCGGATGATGATGTCAGCATTGCCACCACGAGAAAAGATGCTTTGGCATTTTTCAAGAAGCTGGGCGTCGTTAAAGGAAGAGTCAGAAATGCAATGATAGTCGGAGGAGGAACTCTGTCCTACTATTTGGCGGAAAGACTCTTAAGATCCGGCATCGAGACCACCATTGTTGAAATGGACTACAAGAGGTGCGAGGAACTGTCCGAAGGACTTCCCGCAGCCAGAATAATACACGGAGACGGAACTAACAGGGATCTTCTCGATCAGGAAGATCTGTCCTCCTTCCAGGGATTTGCCGCTCTCACCGGAGTTGATGAGGAGAACATACTTCTGTCTCTCTATGCGGGCAAGCATTCCAAGGCGAAGGTTGTCACCAAGATAGGAAGACTGAATTTCGGTTCCGTAATAGATGCGCTTAATCTTGATACCATTATCAATCCCTCGGCCATAACCGCGGATTATATCGTTAAATTTGCCCGTTCCCTCAGCACCGATCCTTCCAACGATGTTGAGTCGCTTTACAAACTGGAGGACGGAAAGGCTGAAGCAATCGAGTTTAAGATCAAGGAGGAGTCCTCTGTTACGGGAGTCATGCTCAAAGATCTTAAGCTCAGAAAAGATGCGCTCGTCTGCAGCATCTTCAGAAACGGCAAGAACATTATCCCCACCGGTCAGGATCAGCTGATGGTGGGTGACAGAGTTATCATAGTCATGAGCGGCGGAAGGATTGCCAATATCAAGGAGATTCTCGAGTGATCATGAAAAAGAATTCGATAGTCCTTTATATTGTGGGAATACTCCTGATCTTTGAAGGGGCATTTCTTCTCCTTCCCATGTTTGTTTCTCTGATCTACAGGGACGGTAACTGGATGTGGTACCTTCTGACCATCGGTATCTGCCTTATCCCCGGAATTCCCCTTGCCAGGATCAAACCCGGAAAAAATCTTTCTCTTAAAGAAGGATATATCATAGTAGCCCTTTGCTGGGTGGTGCTTTCCATTTTCGGAGCCATCCCTCTTATGCTCAGCGGTGACATTCCTAATTATGTGGATGCTCTGTTTGAAACAGTTTCAGGTTTTACCACCACCGGAGCAAGTATTCTTTCCGATGTTACTGCCCTAAGCAGATCCGGAATGTTCTGGAGAAGCTTTATGCACTGGATCGGCGGTATGGGAATCTTCATGTTCATGATGGCGGTTCTCCCCATGCTGGGAACTTCCGATATGAACCTGATGAGAGCGGAGTCCACCGGACCTTCCGTAGAGAGAATCGTTCCTCATGTGCGTGATACCGCAAGGCTTATGTACAGCATGTATTTCGGTATCACCATTGCCGAGATGATCGCTCTTCTTATTTCCGGAATGGATCTGTATTCGTCGGCTCTTCTTACTTTCGGAACCGTCGGAACCGGAGGCTTCGGACTGGTTAATGAATCATGCGGAACATATACTGCGGCGCAGCAGATGATAATTGCCGTATTTATGGCAGCCAGCGGAATTAACTATACTTTTTATTTCTTTATAATATCCCGCAAGATCAAGGAAGCTTTTCATATCGAGGAAGTCAAATACTATCTTGCCATTGTATTTACTTCCACCGTTATCATCGCGATCAACATCAGCCATCTTTATCAGAGTGCCGGTGAATCACTCCGTCATGCTTTCTTCCAGGTGGCTTCCATCATGACAACCACCGGATATTCGACAGCAGATTTCGATTTGTGGCCGGAACTGTCCAGAACGATACTTCTCATCCTTATGATGATAGGCGGCTGTTCGGGATCTACCGCGGGCGGTGTTAAGGTATACAGGATCGTTCTGCTCATGAAGCAGTTTGCCAAGGAACTCTCTGTGTTAAGACATCCCAGGGAAGTTAAGCTTCTGAGAATGGACGGCAATACTGTTAAGGAATCGGTTATCCGTTCCACCAATGTATTCATCTCGATCTATTTTGTGATATTTTTCATATCACTTTTATTCGTCAGTATTGAGAATTATGACTTTACCACGGGATTTACCGCGGTAGCGGCGACCATCAACAATATCGGTCCCGGACTTTCACTGGTAGGCCCCACATGTAACTACGGATTTTTCTCTGCATATTCCAAGATAATACTGATCTTCGACATGCTTGCGGGAAGACTTGAGCTGTTCCCTATGCTTCTGTTCTTCAGCATGTTGAAACCAAGGAGGAAATAAAATGGTCTATACTCTTACTTTGAACCCGTCACTTGATTATGTAATGTATCCTTCCGCATACCTTAAAAAGGGCGGAACAAACAGATCCGACAGGGAAGAACTCCGTGCGGGCGGTAAGGGTATCAATGTATCCGTTGTCCTCAAGAATCTGGATGTTCCCACCAGAGCTCTTGGATTCATTGCCGGAGCAACGGGAGATGAGATAGAAGGAACCTTAAGAAGCATCGGAATCCGCACAGGTTTCATTATGCTTCCTTATAAGAACGGTATCAGCCGTATCAATGTTAAGATAAGAACTCCCTTTGATGATGCAGCAGAGCGCGGATATGAAGAGACCGAGCTTAATGCGGCAGGACCTCTTGTTGAGGATGAGTCTGTTGACGAACTCTGCGAGAAAATAGAGAAACTGACCGATGAGGATTTTCTTGTTATTGCCGGAAGCATGCCTGCCAAGTCACCTGAAGATACTCTGGAGAGAATCCTGAAAGCTGTTCCCGAAGGCGTTAAGGTTGTTGTAGATATGACGGGTGACAGGCTGGGGAAAGCCCTGAAGTATAAACCTTTCCTTATCAAACCCAATCTCGAAGAACTTTGCCAGGCTTCCGGAAAAGAACTTAAGAGTATCGAAGATATCACCAAAGAAGCAGAAAAACTTCACAAAGAAGGCGCGGAGAATGTTATAGTATCTATGGGGGCGGACGGCGCGCTCCTTCTTGATAAAAACGGTGAAGTTCATAAGTGCAAGGCTCCTGCCGGAAAAGCACTCGGTGCATTCGGTGCGGGAGATTCGATGACCGCCGGATTTATCAAGGGATTCCTCGATGAACATGATCCGGGATATGCTCTTAAACTCGGTGTTGCTGCCGGAAGTGCAGCCGTATTCGAAGGTAAGCTTCCCGAGTATGAAGAGATAATGAAGGTATTCGATGAAGTATAAAGGATTACCCATTAATGATGGAATCGTAATAGGACGTATCCGTGAGAGGTTTGCGTCAGGCTCCGGCGAAGCAAAGCGGGAGAAGGCTGACGCGGACTTCGAGAGGATGCGTTTTTTTGATGCTCTTTTGGAATTCGAAAGTTCAATGAAAAAAGTGGCTTCCGAAAGTTCCAGCAAAGAGGGCTCGGATATCATATCCGCTCAGATCATGATATCCAGAGATCCTGTTTTGTCCGATGATGTTCTGGAACTGATCGATTCCGGAATGTTTGCCGATGAAGCACTGGAAGAAGCGTGTAAGAAATATTCTGATATGCTGAATGCTTCAGGCGATGAGACGGTTGCTGCCAGAAACGAAGATCTTGAGGAAGTAAAAAACGGGATTATGTCTCTTATGGGCGGTGAGGTAACCGGGGCTCAGGAGAATGTTGCGGAATCTGACGGAGATGTCATATTTGCAGACAGGCTTTCTGCGGCACAGATAGTAAGCTGTAAGGCAGAGAATGTAAAAGCTGTCGTAATGCGCGGGGGAAGCGGGGCTTCGCATGCTGCCGTAATCCTCAGATCCATGGGGATCGTTGCGGTATTCGGAGTTCCTTACACTTCCGAAGATGTATCGGATAATAAAGAATGCATTGTGGACGGAAGAAACGGAATCGTTATAATAGATCCCACTTCCGAGGAAAAAGCCATGTATTCCGGCAAGGCTGTTCCTGTGATAAAGAAGCCTAAAGAGACTAAGGGAATTGTTTCTGAACCCGTAAAGACCAAGGACGGAACTCAGATAGGAGTATTGTGCAATATCAGTTCCGGGGACGTTCCGGAGGAGGCAGCATATTCCGACGGAGCAGGTCTTGTAAGAACGGAGTTCCTGTTTATGAGCGGCGGTTTAAATTATCCCGAAAATGAACAGGAAGAGATATATGCGCGCATAGCGGATTCTTTTGCCGGCAAGGATGTTGTTATCAGAACCATGGACGTGGGCGGCGACAAGGGGCCGGATGCACTATTGGAAAGCGAAAGTCATACGGATAATCCTGCACTGGGCTTAAGGGGTATAAGAAGAAGCCTTCTTGATCCCGACAGTTTTATGATCCAGGCCAGGGCAATCCTTAAAGCATCAAAGGGCAGAAAGATAGATATCATGATACCCATGGTAACTTCACTTTCCGAAGTTATCGAAGCAAGGCATCTTATAGAAGGATGCAGATATGAACTGGGCAAGCACGGCTTATCCTATCGCGAGGATATAAAGCTGGGGTGCATGATGGAGACTCCTGCCGCTGTTATGTGTGCCCGTGAGTTGGCCAGGGAAGTCGATTTCTTTTCGATAGGAACCAACGATCTGTCCCAGTACATAATGTGTGCCGACAGAGGAAACCCCGCAATGGCAGGTTATGTGAGCATATATCAGCCTGCGGTTATCAGGGCTGTGAAGCAGATATGTGATGCGGCCATCTCTGTTGGAATACCTGTTACGGTCTGCGGAGAAGCAGCATCAGATACCTGCATGCTCCCCGTATTCTTAGGGCTTGGAGTAAAGAACCTTAGCGTATCTCCTTACAAAGTGGAAGAGATAAAACGAGCTGTTCGCGGCCTGACCATGTCCAGCTGCAGAAGTTTAACATCTCTTGTGCTGGAAGCCGATACCGTGGAGAAGATAAAAGAGATTTTGAAGTGAACGATGACGAAGCTAAACAATATAAAAAGATGATACTTACGCCGCCGGGAAAGCTGGTATTTACCCTGGCGGTACCCACGGTCATAAGCATGCTGATCACCATGGTATATAACCTGGTTGATGCTTATTTTGTAGGTAAGATCAATACAAGTGCCAGCGCGGCCATCGGAATTGTAATGAGTGTTCAATCCGTTTTCCAGGCCTTCGGATTTATGTATGGTCAGGGGAGCGGTTCCAAAATAGCAAGACTTCTTGCTGCCGGTAAAAAAGATGAAGCGGATAAGACCCTGACTTTGGGAATCACCGCATCGCTTTTATCCGGCATCTTTCTTACTCTGTTGGGATTCATCTGTCTGGATGCACTTATTAATTCGATGGCGACTCCTACTATTTTCCCCTATGCCAAGATCTATGCGACTTATATTCTGATATCGGGTCCGGTTCTGGCAGTAAGCTGTGTCCTTAACAATGTACTCAGATATGAGGGCAGAGCGTTTTTTGCCATGTTCGGGCTGGTATCGGGCGGCGTACTCAATATGGCGTTGGATCCCATACTTATGTTTAATTACGGACTGGGAATAAGAGGAGCGGCAATTGCGACAATGGTATCCCAGATAGTCAGTCTGTGCATCCTTCTGTACATGTTCCTGTCACACAGGGCTATCAGCTCCATAAATCCGGCGTATCTGAAGCTTCCTGCAAAAGAGATCGCAGTGAGAGTCTTTGAGATCATCAAGACCGGGTTTCCCTCACTTCTCAGACAGCTTTGTGCAACCTTGTCCACTATGGTGCTCAACGCATGCTCCAAACCCTACGGAGATGCTGCGATCGCCGCAATGACCATAGACGGAAGAGTGCTGATGTTTATAGGAAGTACCATGATCGGTATCGGCCAGGGATTCCAGCCTGTTTCCGCGTTTAATTACGGTTCCAAAAAGTATAAAAGAGTAAGGGAAGCCTGCTTTGCAACTTGGAGAGCCGGAACCATTCTTATGACCTGCCTTGCGGTTCTTGGTTTTGTTTTCTCTGCGGACATAATCAGGGTGTTCAGAGATGACGACATGGTCGTTTATTACGGAATACCCGCACTGAGATTTATGTGCATCGCGGTGGTGGTGCAGCCGATCTCTGTAGTGGGAAACATGCTGTTCCAGAGTATAGGAGAGGCTAAGAAGGCATCGATACTGTCGATGCTCAGATCGGGACTATGCTATATTCCTCTTCTGGTTATATTGCCTTTGTTTATGGGATTTTTGGGAATCCAGTGTTCACAGATGTGCGCCGATATCCTGTCTGCGCTTATATCCATTCCGTTTTTGATGAAATTCTTCTCAAATCTTCCCAAAGAAGACAAACATACCGAGCAGGACGATAAATATGAAGAGTATTCAAGAACAAACGAATATATCTGACCAAAAAGGCGGAATTATCAGGCGGGGCCATGCGGCCTCGCTTTTTTAATAATTTCCCGTATGGTATAATTATTTGATATGTTTTTGGAGGATTAAGGCTTTGAAAAAAGTAACGAAGATAGTATATATTCTTCTTCTCGCATCATATACATACCTTCTCTTTGTGTTGTTCAGAAATCAGGCATTTCATACCGAGTATCTGGTCTACGGATCCGATGTGGATGCTTATCTTCTGGAAATGCAGGGAATCGACAGCGGATTTGATTTTCCCTATCCCGTATATTTCATGCTGGGTAAATTCTTTGCTCTGTTTGCAGGAGTTAAGATGGGGGCGGCCCTTTCCGCAACCGTTCTTAATTCCGTATCGCCTGCGGTGCTTTCATTTTTCATGCTCAAATACTTAAGCCCCCTTGTACCCGATAAGAATAAAAACAAAACGGCTTATGAGGAGTTTATCCTTCTGGCGACTTACGCTTTGTTTTTTGTATCGATGCTCTATCCTCCCAAGGGAATTTACCTGCCGGGAATGACTCTCAGAAATCTCGGCGTTTACAGCGCAAACCCTTACTATAACCAGACATATCTGGCTGCAAGGGGATTTGCGATAGTTGCATTTTTCCTCTTTGCACATATTCTTACCTATTACGAAGATCATGTGGACATCAAAGAATATGTGACTTTCGGAATATTCCTGCTTCTTGCCACACTCACAAAACCCAGCTTTACGTTGGTTATCGTATCGGCAGCGGCCGTACATATGATAGTCAGGCTGATCATATCCAAGGGCAAGAAGACCAAAGAATTCTTCTGTCTTCTTGCAACTGCCGTCCCCACCTTTATTACGCTTCTTATCCAGTTCGGCGGAGTGTTCGGATCGGATTCACATGCGGGTGATGACGGCGGTATCGGATTTGCCATCGGAAAAGCATGGGGAGTATATACGCACAATATTGTACTTGCCATCATGCTGGCCAATGCATTCCCCGGTGTTATGATGCTGCTCAATTTCAAGAGATTTAAGGATAACAAGATCTTCCTGCTTTCATGGGAAATCATGATGGCGGGATTTCTGGAATTCTTATGTCTCTACGAAAAGGGAGACAGGCTTCAGCATTGCAATTTCGCATGGGGATATATCTACGGAATATTCTTTGTATTTGTATCCGGCCTCATGCTCCTTATAGAAAATACGGTTAAGAAAAAACAGCCTGTCTGGATGCTTGCATTTGAATGGGGTGTGTTTGTATGGCACTTGGGATGCGGGCTTGCATTTTTTGTAATGCTTTACGGCGGAGGATATTTCTATGTCTGATAAGAAAAAAACTCCCCCGGTATTTAAGATCTCCGCTGCTGTGCTGCTTGTCACGTATTGCGCGCTCTGCGTTTTCCTGTATTACAAGTTTATGGGCTGGACGGAAGGAGCTGTTTATGAATCGGATCTCCCCGCTCATATCAGTCTGGCGGTAGATGACGGACTTATTTATTCCCTCATATCATTTATCATAATAGGGCTTTCCAAGGCGGGAACACTGGAACTTCTTCCCATATTGCTGGGATTGTTTGCGGCTCTTTCGGTATTCTTTACGGCGGAGCTTTTGATCGAAGTATCCGATAAAAAGATCGATTCGAATGTTGCTATACTACTTGCACTTCTTCTGAACATTGTCATGCCCTGTTATATAAGGGGACTTTCGGACGGAAGATACATGGGAATGCATGCTTCATCCATATGGCATAATTCTACGTATCTGATGATGAAGTGGATGGGACTTTGGACTATCCTTGTATACCTGCGGATTGAAAAGGATATAGCAGGTAAACTGACAACCAAGTCATATTTATTTTTCACATGTATCCTTACACTTACAACCGCGGCAAAGCCCAATTTCTTTCTGGCAGTTACTCCTGCGATGCTCATCTTTCTGATCGTTGATCTGATCACTAAGAGGGCACCTTTCGGTAAGCTTGTGTTTTTTGCCACCTCAGTTGTTCCTTCTTTTGCGGTAATGGTACTTCAAAACAATGCGCTCTTCAGGGCTGGCGCAGGCGGAAACGGAATCATGATAGCTCCGGGAAAAGCTATGTCGGCTCACACCGGATATCTGCTCGTTGTAAGCTTCCTGTCCATAGCATTTCCTCTTATGATGCTTCTTCTCCACATAAAGGAGATCTTTAAGAACAGATATTTACTTTTTGCATGGCTCTGCGCCGGAACAGGTTATATGGAGTATTTCCTGTTCAGCGAGAAAGGATCCAGAAACATGGATGCGAATTTCAGCTGGGGCTATGCATTTACGATAATTCTTATATTCGGAATCGCACTTATCATGTGGATAAATGATCTTAAGTCCTTCAAAACATGTAAGAGCATAGTTAAGAAAGTATATCTGGCAGGCTGCGGAGCAGTGCTTGCATATCATACCTGGTGCGGACTTTTGTTTTTCGTAAGACTCTGCATGGGTGTCTCATATATGATGTGGGGTTAATGTATTGAATAAAAATGTCTTGGGACAAAAGAATAAGACCCGGGATGCGGTGGAGTTTATTATTTCCGCGCTTTTGGCGGGATTTGCCCTTACATTTCGTTTTACCGAAGGTTTACCCTTTTGGGCTTACGGAAGAGTGAGTCAGGATTTTATTAAGCACAGGATCTTTACGATGCTTGGCGATTATCAGTTTGACATGATCGCAGCTTCACTTCTGTGCGGAGCCGCAATCTATTTCGTTCGTGAAAAGATCGGTAAGTGTTTGAAAGGATGCGTCTTACCCTCAATCCTTGGATTCATAGTTGTATTCGGAAGATCTGCTGCCGAATTCGGAAATCTGTCCGGTGTATTCGTGACATTCCCAAGCGTTTTGAGAGCGGTACTGGCTTCCCTTGGATTCGGAGTTATCTTCAGACTTATCTTTGCACTTTTTGAGGCCGGATTAAAGAAAGTATCATCCTTTGATAACGGATTGAAGATCATGGACAGAGTGTTTGATGAGCACCTGTTTCGAAATGTGATCTTGATCCTTTTCGTATTATGGCTTCCGGTTACGATCCTGAATTTCCCGGGAAATTACAATGCGGATTTCATCGGGCAGATGATGCAGAATACTGGCGACATGCCCTGGTCGGGGCATCATCCCATAGTTCTTACCGCAGTGATCGGAGTGTGGTTTAAGCTCTTCAAAGCGGTATTCGGAAATTACGATCTCGGTTTGTTTGGATGGATCATTCTTCAGGAGATCGCGCTGGCATCCGCACTTTCCCTTACTCTTAAGGAATTGAAAAAAAGAGGGGCAAGGACGCCCCTGCTTACTCTTATACTGGGAATATATGTACTGTCACCGATCTATTCGAACATAGTTACAACAGCCATCAAAGATGTGTTCTTTATTGCTGCGGTGATATTGTACTTCCTGCTCGCGATATCATTTTATGATGATGAAAAAGCGTTCCTGTCGGATAAAAAGAAGTTCTTTAAGATATGCTTTGCTGCATTTCTGGTATGCGCATGCAGGAATAACGGAAGCATAATCGTGTTCGTAAACGGACTTGTAATGTGTGTGTACGGACTGAAGAATTGTGCAAACAAAGAGGTCGTAAAAAAGGTACTTGTCCTGATCATACTTCCCATGGGCATGTATACCGCATTATCATCGGGAATCAAAGCCTATACTCATGCGGAAAGTGACGGACTTAAGGAAATGCTTTCCATTCCCATGCAGCAGACGGCTCTGTATCTGACAAGGTATGAGGATGAACTTACTTCCGAAGAGATTGAAAGCATTAATGCACTTTTCGGAAACTACGGGGATATGATCGAAAGCTACGATCCCACCATCTCGGATCCCGTAAAGCAATACTATGATACAAACGCAGGAAAAGACGTTGTCCTGGGATATATGAAGACATGGACGGGAATGTTCTTCAAGCATCCCGGAACATATTTCGAATCATTTTTCCTCAGCGTATACGGATGGTTTGATCCCGAAACGGATACAGCCGTCAGGTACGAGGGTGACAGTGAGTTGTTCCCCAGAACGGGATTGTTCGAAGGCGCGGATGAGCTGCTTATTTTTGCTTACAGATATATAGACAGGATCTCGTTTTTCGGAATGCTTCAAAGCCCCGGACTGTGGACCTGGATCATGATCCTGCTCATCAGAAGGCGCAAAGGCTGTGTGCATTTGTATGCCTTGCAACTCATATCTCTTCTGGTATGCATGGCAGGACCCTGTTTTATGAAGCATGCAAGATATGCATTCCCGATAATGTTTACGATGCCGTTCATGATCGGGTTTGAGGGACTTAAGATGAACGGAGAGAAAGAATGAATCTGATTTTTCTTGATATAGATATGACCATATGGGATGAAACGCTTCGCATCCCTGAAAGCACCAAGGATGCCATTCGCCTGGCAAGGGTAATGGGCAATAAGGTGTTCATCAATACCGGACGATCAAGATCCAACACGATGTACAAGGAACTTGATGAACTGGGAATGGACGGAGTTGTTGCGGCATGCGGATGTCACGTGGAGATAGGCGGAGAGATACTTTATCAGAAGCTCCTCACATGGGATCAGGTGCAGACTTCCCTTCAGGTTCTGCGGAATGAGCATATGCCTCTTGTTCTTGAAGGAAGCTGGAACTGTTTCTTCGATCCGGAAGATTTCCCCGATGATCCATTCGCCAAAACCCTTTGGGAATCCCTTGGCGACAGGGCGAGGAAGCTGGATACGGTAACAGCGGATGATCCGATCAATAAATTCAGTGCGGATATCACGGAAGAGACGGATTTTGACGTAGTATGCGAGAAACTTGATGATTTTCTCTACGAGATAAATCATAATAATATTGTGGTCGAGTTCGTGCCCAAGGGACATTCCAAAGCTACCGGAATGGAAATGGTCAGAAAGTATTACGGAGTGCCTGAGGAAAACATTTATGCAGTGGGCGATGGAATGAATGATATGGAAATGATCAGATCCGCCGCACACGGAATTGCAATGGGACAGGGTAATCCCGAACTGTTGATGGCATCGGACTATGTTACGGATTCAATCTACGAAGACGGAATCTACAAAGCATTTAAGTATTACAAGCTCATATGAAGTGACGGATTGTTTGCGGGATTAATCGTATGTTAAACGGATCGATAGTTTCAAAAGGAATAGGAATCGGCATCGCAAAGGTTATCACATCCCCGGCCGGTGATGTTATGAGTAACGATGAATTCATATCGGCAATATCCGATATGAAGCCCGGAGCGGTTCTGGTGGCATCGCGCCTTACGCCGTACATGGTAGGGCTTCTTAAGGATTACAGCATCGCGGGACTTGTGTGCGAGAACGGAGGAATGGCTTCCCATTCTGCGCTTGTTGCCAAATCCATGGGTATACCCGCGGTCTATGATGTTGTCCGCGCCACTGAGGAGATTGCCTCCGGAGACACCGTGATAGTTGACGGTACCGGCGGATATGTGTACGAAAGACCTGATTCCGATATAGTTGCTTCTTATTCCGTAAAAAGAAAAAAATACCTTGCGGATCTGGAAGAACTCAAAGGATACCGAAATCTTAAAACCGTCATGGCGGACGGAACAGAGGCGACGGTTGTCTGCAATGCTTCCGACATCTTAAGCGTCATGCATGTTATGGACGAAGGTGGAGAGGGAATCGGGCTTTTCAGGACCGAAAATCTGCTGTCCGGCGAAGGACGCATTCCCGATGAGGAAGAGCAGACGAGAGTCTATTCAAGGATCGTATCCGCAATGAAGGGCAAGGAAGTTACCGTAAGAACTCTTGATATCGGCGGCGATAAGAATATACCTTTCCTTGATCTTGAAAAAGAAGACAATCCTTTCCTGGGATACAGGGGAGTCAGGTACAGTCTCGGTCACAGGGATATTTTCACAACCCAGCTTCGTGCCATTTTAAGAGCAAGTGCGGGAGGGAATTTATCAATTATGATCCCCATGGTCACCTGCATTGAAGAGATGAGAAATATCAAATCGCTGATCAATGAGATCAAAACAGATCTTCGCGATGAGGGATTTGAATTTAACGATGACATCAAAGTCGGTGCAACAATAGAAACGCCTTCCGCTGCAATCATGGCGGATATGCTTGCACGTGAGTGCGATTTCTTTTCCATAGGAACCAATGACCTGGTGCAGTATGTTATGAGTGCCGACAGAGGAAACAGCAAGGTGGCGTATCTTCAGTCGCTGACTCAGCCTTCGATACTGCGTCTGATCAAGCACATCATCGATTCGGCCCAAAATGCGGGAATAGAAGTTTCCGTCTGCGGTGAAGCAGCGTCAGATCCCGAAGTCATCCCGATACTGGCCGGATTCGGATGCAGAAAATTCAGCGTAAATCCTCTTTCTGTTACCGAGGTCAGAAGAACTCTTTCGGAATGGACCGTTGCCGACTCGGAAAAGCTTGCATCGGATATTCTTAAGATGCCGGTAGACCAGGAAATCCGGGATTATATTCACAAAATCTACAAGGACAGAAAGTCGTAATGAAAAAAAGCAGTTTCTGGTTTGCGCTGCTCCAGCTGTTCGGAGCACTTATCTGGGGACTTGCGTTTGCTTTCCAGAGTATGGGAATGGAAACGGTTGGCCCCTTTACTTTTTCCGCCGTAAGATTTGCAATGGCGGCAGTGGTGGTCTTCGCGTTTTCTTTTGTACATGACAGGTTCGGAAATACCGGTAAGAATCCGAAGGCTTGCTCCTGGAAGAACGCAAAGCTTTGGAGAGCCGGGATAACCATAGGCATACTTTTATCGCTTGCATCAAATCTGCAACAGATAGGTATCCTGAAGACCGATTCCGTAGGAAAAGCAGGTTTCATAACCGCCATGTACATAGTGATCGTTCCGGTGCTAGGACTTTTTCTGAAAAGAAAGCCGGGAATTAATGTTTGGATCGGAATAGTTCTTGCGGTATGCGGATTGTATTTCCTGACCATGAGCGGAAGCCTGACCGTAACAAGCGGAGATATCTATCTGATCGGCTGTGCCGTGGTATTTGCCCTTCAGATATTGGCCATAGATGTGTTTGCGGGCGAATATGACAGCGTAAAGCTTGCGTGCATCGAGTTTTTGACTGTAACTGTAACCAGCGCGGTTTTTATGTTCGCACTTGAAGATGTAAAGATGTCATCGATATTGGCTGCCGGGATACCTCTTCTGTATGCCGGTGTGCTTTCGGGCGGTATTGCCTATACGATACAGATCATATGTCAGTCGAGGATAGAGCCTTCCGTTGCGTCGATCCTTATGAGCGCGGAAGCTTTGTTTTCCGTTCTGGGAGGTTTCCTGATACTTCATCAGAAGCTCACTTCAAGGGAAATGCTGGGAAGTATACTGATGTTTGCAGCTATCATGATCGTACAGATCGTGCCGGGCCGGAAAAGAAAACAAAAATAAAATGAGGGCGGGGATGATTCCCCGCCCTGTTAAGTTACCGGCATATGCGTCCGATATACTAATCAAAGATAAAACTTAGAAATCCGACAGCTACGTCCCGAATCACTGAAGGTTTCGGTGAATGGGGCGGATACGGAAAAAGGTTTTATTTTGTGGGATTTAAACCGAGAAGAGCACTGTCCGTATATGAATCCTCGGAAAACGTAATGGGTGCGGACTCTTCGCCCGAAGTGCTTTCTCCGGCTTCTTCATCGGCCTTGCCGCTGAGAATGTCCTCAAGCTCCTGAGCCGAAAGGTTTTCAAAATGTCCGAACCCGTCGGAAACGGAAGAGTTACCGGGGGCTGCGGCACCTATGGATCTTAAGAGCTGCTCCAGTTCATTATCTTCGGCATTACCTTCGTTTTCGGACTCGATCTTACTTACAACCCTGTTTCTTCCGCTGTTTTTAGCATAATACAGTTTATCGTCGGCGTCCCTTATAAGGTCGTCGACGTTTTCTTTTTTGTCCCATTCGCTCACGCCGTAGCTCATTGTGACTTTGATCACATAGTTGTCATACCTGATCTCTGCGGCTCTTATCTTGTCCAGGAGTCCCCAAAGGCTGTTTTCCGCCATGAGGAGGCTTGTTCTGTCAAATACCATCAGGAATTCTTCTCCGCCCCATCTTGCGACGAATCCGTAATTTTTCATATGCTCTCTGATGATGTCCGCAACCTTTATCAGAACCTCATCTCCGGCATCGTGGCCGTAGGTGTCGTTGACATGCTTGAAGAAGTCTATATCTCCGATGCATATACAGAAAGAATCGGGTGAATTTTTGGCTTTGGCAATGATGGGTCCCAGTTTTCTGTGTGCGGAGCGGCGGTTGAAAAGTCCGGTGAGAGGATCCGATTCCATCATGGATCTCATGGATCTTTGCATCATGAGCACGCTTTCGCCGATCTCCCCCAGTTCGTCCTGCCTTCTGAGAAGGTTTTCGTCCAGAGTTACGGTTTCATTTCCGCCGGAAGCTTCTTTGACGAATGCGAAGATGCTGTCGATGGCTTTCGTCATGGGCTTGGTGATGGATACGACGATGAAGATCATAAGTCCGGTGAGTATAAGGGCTATTCCCGCAAGTATGAGGATATATGATTTGATGGTCTTGTTGACGTTGGCCGAAGGACGGGCGGCGGCTATGATTCCCTGAATATTGCCGTGACTTGATACCAGAGGGATATAGTAGGTGTAATAAGGGGTTCCGAAGATCACGGTGTTGTTGTAGAAAGCTTCCTGTCCGTTTGTATATACAGTGTCGTATATCTGGGAAGCTATGCCCGTGCCCACCATTCTGGATCCGTTTTCGTCCGTTAAGGTGGTGAGGATACGGGTGTCTTTGTAGAAAATAGAGATATCAAGGTCCGTGGATTCCTTGATGGAATCGATGACGGAGTAATCCATGGTTATATTGGTGTCGCCTTTATAGAAATACAGGGCATCACTGCCGGTGAGCCTGTAATCTCCGGCGTAGGTGGCATTCATGAGAAGCTCGCAGCTTACGCAGGCGTTTCTGAGTTCCTTTTCCGCCATGTCATGCATAATACCGCTTAAAAAAGGGATTCCCGCGAATGTAATAACAAGTGCGAAGAGGATGACGGGCAGGATGGCGATGGTGTACATTTGCCCGCTTATGGACCCTTTTCTCGCACGCTTATTTTTCTTTTTTGTTGTCTCAGTTTTTTTATCAGCCACTTTTGTGATCCTCATAAAATAACTACCCATATATTATATATTTCGCGTTATCAAAAAACAATGCAAAACCCGCTATAATATTGACAATATCGGCATTTTACACTAAAATTGCGGTTGATACATTTTTATAGTAGAGAAAGCAAAGACGCCTCGCTCATTGCCAGGGTGAGGTTTGTTTTTATTACAGGAGGAATTTATGTATAAGCAGGTAAATTCTGATCTCTCTTTTACTCAGAGAGAGGAAGAAGTAGAAAAATTCTGGGCGGAGAATGACATATTCAGAAAGAGCATTGATTCCCGCAAGGAAGGACCGGTCTATACATTCTATGACGGACCTCCGACCGCAAACGGAAAGCCCCATATCGGTCACGTAGAGACCCGTACCATCAAGGACATGATCCCCAGATACCGTACCATGAAGGGATATCAGGTTCCCAGAAAGGCCGGATGGGATACTCATGGCCTTCCCGTAGAGCTCGAGGTTGAAAAGCTTCTCGGCATCAACGGCAAGGAACAGATCGAAAGCTACGGACTTGAGCCTTTCATCGACAAGTGTAAGGAATCCGTTTGGAAATATAAGGGAATGTGGGAAGATTTCTCCGGCAAGATCGGCTTCTGGGCTGATATGGACAATCCCTACATCACCTATGACGATAATTACATCGAGTCCGAGTGGTGGGCTCTTAAGACTATCTGGGACAAGGGACTGCTCTACAAGGGCTTCAAGATCGTTCCTTACTGCCCCAGATGCGGAACTCCTCTTTCCTCACACGAGGTAGCGCAGGGCTATAAGACCGTAAAGGAGCGTTCCGCCATCGTTCGTTTCAAGGCTAAGGACGGGGATTTCTACTTCCTTGCATGGACCACAACCCCCTGGACCCTTCCTTCAAACGTTGCACTCTGCGTTAACCCTTCCGAGAGCTATGTAAAGGTTAAGGCAGCAGACGGATTTACTTACATCCTTGCAGAGGCGCTTTGCGATACCGTTCTCGGCAAGTTTAAGACAGACGATGCACCTGCTTACGAAGTTCTTGAGAAGTATGTGGGAAGCGACCTTGAGAGAATGGAGTACGAGCCTCTCTTCGAAGGTGCGGCAAAGGCAGCTGACAAGCAGCACAAGAAAGCACATTTCATCGTTAAAGACGATTATGTAACAATGACCGACGGTACCGGTATCGTTCATATCGCTCCCGCATTCGGTGAGGATGACTCCCGTGTAGGCCGCGAATATGACCTTCCCTTTGTACAGTTCGTAGACAGCAAGGGTAACATGACCGCGGATACCCCTTACGAAGGAAAGTTCGTTAAGGACGCAGATCCCCTTGTGCTCAAAGATCTGGATGCTGACGGAAAACTTTTCGATGCTCCCAAGTTCGAGCACGATTATCCTTTCTGCTGGAGATGCGATACTCCCCTTCTCTACTATGCACGTGAGTCATGGTATGTAAAGGTTACCGCAGTTAAGGATGACCTTGTAAGAAACAACAAGACCGTTCACTGGATGCCCGAGTCCATCGGAACCGGAAGATTCGGAAACTGGCTCGAGAATATTCAGGACTGGGCTCTTTCCAGAAACCGTTACTGGGGTACTCCGCTTAACATCTGGGAGTGCGAGTGCGGTAAGAGAATCTGCATCGGATCCAGAGAAGAACTCTTTGCTGCAAGCGGAGATGAGAAGGCTAAGACCGTCGAACTCCACAGACCTTATATCGATGAGATAACCTGCAAGTGTCCCGACTGCGGCGGCTCAATGAAGAGAGTTCCCGAAGTTATCGACTGCTGGTTTGACTCAGGTGCGATGCCTTTTGCACAGCACCATTATCCTTTTGAAAATAAAGAGCTTTTTGAGCAACAGTTCCCCGCAGCATTCATTTCCGAAGCTGTCGACCAGACCAGAGGATGGTTCTACTCCCTCATGGCTGAAGGAACACTTCTGTTCAATAAGTCCCCTTATGAGAATGTCATCGTTCTCGGTCTTGTTCAGGATGAACAGGGCAGAAAGATGAGTAAGCATCTCGGAAATGTCGTAGATCCCATGGAAGCACTCGGCAAGTTCGGTGCGGATGCTATCAGATGGTATTTCTATACCAGCGCGGCTCCCTGGCTTCCCAAGAGATTCTCCGAGTCAGCGGTTATCGAAGGACAGAGAAAGTTCCTCGGTACTCTTTGGAACACATATGCATTCTTCGTACTCTATGCAAACATCGACGGTTTCGATGCCGGAAAGTACAGCCTTGAGTACGATAAGCTTCCTGTTATGGATAAGTGGCTTCTTTCCAGACTTAACACCTGCGTAAAAGAAGTCGACACCGACCTTGACCAGTACAAGATTCCCGAGGCGGGCGCAGCACTTGAGAAGTTCGTCGATGAGATGAGTAACTGGTATGTACGCCGCAGCCGTGAGAGATTCTGGGCTAAGGGAATGGAGCAGGACAAGATCAATGCTTACATGACCCTTTACACCGCACTTGTTACCATCTCCAAGGTGGCTGCTCCCATGATCCCCTTTATGACTGAGAGCATTTATCAGAACATCGTAAGAAATTCCGATCCCTCAGCTCCCGAGAGTATCCATCTCTGCGATTATCCCGTAGCAGATGAGAAACTCATCGATACTGAGCTCGAGGAGAAGATGGAGACCGTTCTCGATGCGGTTGTTCTCGGACGTGCATGCAGAAACGAAGGTGCAGTCAAGAACCGTCAGCCTATCTCCAAGATGTACATCAAGAGTGATGAGAAGCTTGACGAGTTCTACATCGATATCATCAGAGAAGAACTCAACGTCAAGGAAGTTCTCTTTGCCGAGGACGTTAGAGAGTTCACCACATATATCTTCAAGCCTCAGCTTAAGACCGTAGGTCCCAAGTACGGTAAGCTTCTCGGAGGAATCCAGAAGTACCTTAAGGAAATCGACGGAAATGCAGCTATGGATGAGCTCGAATCCAAAGGCGCTCTTTCATTCGACGTTAACGGCGATGCGGTAGAGCTTACCAAGGAAGACCTTCTCATCGAAATGACCAAGAAGGAAGGCTATGAAGCATCCGAAGATCACGGCATGACCGTAGTCCTCGACCTTAACCTTACCGAGGAACTCATTGAAGAGGGATTTGCCGCTGAGATTGTTTCCAAGGTTCAGACCATGCGTAAGGATTCCGGATTCGAAGTCATGGATCACATCCGCATCTCGCTGAACGGAAACGAGAAACTTCTCGGTATTGTTAAAAAGAATGAGGAGCAGATCTCCACTAAGCTTCTCGCAGACGAAATTACATCAGGCAAAGATTTCGCATTCTCTAAGGAATGGGATATCAACGGCGAAAAAGTTACCATCAGTCTCGAAAAAATCTGACAAATCATATTTCTTTGAAAGGAGATACGATATTGAAGAATTCAGGTGCTACAAAGAGAGATAAGTTTGATAAGGAACTTTTCAAGAGAAGCGTCAATTACAATGTAAAGACACTTTTCAGGAAATCGATGGAGGAGGCAACTCCCCAGCAGATCTTCCAGGCAGTATCATATGCCATCAAGGATCAGATCATGGATATGTGGATCGAGACCCAGGAAGCATATGAAAAAGAAGATCCCAAGATGGTTTACTACATGTCGATGGAATTCCTCATGGGAAGAGCCCTCGGCAACAGCCTTATTAACATGGAGGCTTACAAGCCTGTCAAAGAAGCATGTGAGGAAATGGGACTTGACCTGAATGTGATCGAAGATCAGGAACCGGATGCTGCTCTCGGAAACGGTGGTCTCGGAAGACTTGCCGCTTGTTTCCTGGATTCACTTGCAACCCTCGGATATCCCGCATACGGATGCGGAATCCGCTATCGTTACGGAATGTTCAAGCAGAAGATCGAGGACGGATACCAGGTAGAGGTTCCCGATAACTGGCTTGCAAACGGAAATCCTTTCGAACTCCGCCGCCCCGAATATGCCAAGGAGATCAAGTTCGGCGGATATGTTGATTTTCATACAGATGAGAACGGAAGAGGAATCTTCACTCAGAAGGACTACCAGTCCGTAAGAGCAATTCCTTTCGATATTCCCATCGTAGGTTACGGAAACGGAATCGTTAACACCCTGAGAATATGGGACGCAGAGCCGATAGAGTGCTTCCAGCTCGATGCATTCGATAAGGGTGATTATCAGAGATCCGTTGAACAGGCAAACCTTGCCAAGAATATCGTTGAGGTTCTCTATCCCAACGACAATCACTATGCAGGTAAGGAACTCAGACTTAAGCAGCAGTACTTTTTCATCTCCGCATCCGTTCAGGAAGCGGTCGAGAAGTACATGCGTGCCCATAAGGATATCAAGAAGTTCCATGAGAAAGTAACATTCCAGCTCAATGATACTCATCCTACCGTTGCCATTGCGGAACTTATGAGAGTTCTCATGGACGACCACGGACTTTCATGGGATGAGGCATGGAATGTCACCACCAAGACATGCGCTTACACCAATCACACCATCATGAGCGAAGCTCTCGAGAAGTGGCCCATCGAGCTCTTCAGCCGTCTTCTCCCCAGAATCTATCAGATCGTTGAGGAGATCAACAGAAGATTCATCGAGCAGGTTAAAGAGAAGTATTCGAATGTTCCCGGTGTTGATGTTAACGAGAAGATCCGCAAGATGGCAGTCATTTATGACGGACAGGTCAAGATGGCACATATGGCTATCGTAGCAGGATATTCCGTAAACGGTGTTGCGGAACTTCATACAGAGATCCTTAAGAAACAGGAACTTAAGGACTTCTATGAGATGTTCCCCGAGAAGTTCAACAACAAGACAAACGGTATCACCCAGAGAAGATTCCTTCTTCACGGAAATCCTCTTCTTGCGGACTGGATTACCGAACATATAGGAGATGAGTGGATCACCGATCTTCCTCATATTCACGAACTTGCCATCTATGCCGACGACAAGAAGGCTCAGAAAGAGTTCATGAATATCAAGTATCGTAATAAGGTTCGTCTTGCAAAGTACATCTCCGAGCATAACGGAATAGAAGTGGATCCCAGATCCATATTCGATGTTCAGGTAAAGCGTCTGCACGAATATAAGAGACAGCTCATGAACATCCTCCATATCATGTATCTGTACAATGAACTCAAAGATCATCCCGATATGGAATTCACTCCGAGAACATTTATCTTCGGAGCAAAGGCTGCAGCCGGTTACAGAAATGCAAAGCTTACCATTAAGCTTATCAACTCAGTAGCTGACGTGGTCAACAACGATCCCGATGTTAAGGGTCTTATGAAGATCGTATTCATCGAGAACTATAACGTATCCAATGCGGAACTTATTTTTGCCGCATCAGATGTATCGGAGCAGATCTCTACCGCATCCAAGGAAGCATCCGGAACCGGTAACATGAAGTTCATGCTTAACGGAGCACTTACTCTCGGAACCATGGACGGAGCTAACGTAGAGATCGTCAAGGAAGTCGGCGAAGAGAATGCATTTATCTTCGGTATGAGTTCCGATGAAGTAATCGGATTCGAGAATAACGGCGGGTACGATCCCATGCAGATCTTCAACAACGATCCCGATATCAGACGTGTTCTCATGCAGCTGATAAACGGAACTTATTCTCCCGACACCGAGCTTTTCAGACCGCTTTACAACAGCCTTCTGAATACTCAGTCCACTTCAAAGGCAGATACATATTTCATCCTCAAGGATTTCAAGTCCTATTCCGACGCGAGAGCAAGGATCGTAGAGTACTACGAGAATCAGGCTGCATGGGCAAAGAGTGCGATACTCAATGTGGCATGCTCAGGAAAGTTCACTTCCGACAGAACCATTCAGCAGTATGTTGATGAGATCTGGAAGCTTGACAGAGTTGTACTTAAGAGGAAGGTTAAGACAGATAAGTAATTAAAATGTACCGGAGCTCCGGCTCCGGTACGATTTATGAGGAGATATTTTATGATCAGACTTACAGACGGCGGAGCATATCTTGTAAACGGCACTGAGCTCGTTGAGGATAATGCGGAGGCAAGCGCAAAAATCACATCACTTACCGGAAACGCTCCCGATAAAGAATCGGCAAAGCGCTCCACCATGGCTTATTCCATTCTGGAAAAGCACAATACCTCCGGCAATATGGAGAATCTTAAGATCAAGTATGATTCCCTAGCAAGCCATGACATTACTTTCGTCGGAATCATCCAGACTGCAAGAGCATCGGGACTTGAGAAGTTCCCTATCCCCTATGTTCTTACCAACTGTCACAATTCCCTTTGTGCGGTAGGCGGAACCATCAACGAGGACGATCATGTATTCGGACTTTCTGCTGCCAGAAAGTACGGCGGAATCTATGTACCTCCTCACCAGGCAGTTATTCACCAGTTCGAGCGTGAGATGATGGCAGGATGCGGCAAGATGATCCTCGGTTCAGACTCACACACCAGATACGGTGCACTCGGAACAATGGCAATGGGAGAAGGCGGCCCCGAGCTTGTTAAGCAGCTCCTGGGACAGACCTATGATGTTGCGATGCCCGGTATCGTTGCAATCTATCTCACCGGTTCACCCAGAAAGGGAGTAGGACCTCAGGACGTTGCCATTGCTATCATCGGCGCAGTATTCAAGAACGGATATGTTAAGAATAAGGTAATGGAGTTCGTAGGACCCGGCGTAGCAAATCTTTCCGAAGATTTCAGAATCGGCGTCGATGTAATGACTACAGAAACGACATGCCTGTCATCTATTTGGGTTACCGATGACAAGACCAAGGAATTCCTGGAAATTCACGGACGCGGAGAAGACTATTATAAGATGGATCCCGGAGCCGTTGCATTTTATGACGGAGCGGTTATCGTAGATCTCTCCGAGATCAAGCCCATGATCGCTATGCCTTTCCACCCCAGCAATGCATTTACCATTGATGAGTTCAATGCAAATCCCGAGGATATCATCCATGAGGCTGAGGAGAGAGCTAAGGTTTCCTTCGGCGACAAGGTTGAGTTTGAACTCATGAGCAAACTCAAAAACGGCAAGTTCTATGTAGATCAGGGTATCATCGCAGGATGTGCGGGCGGCGGATTCGAAAACATCTGCGCTGCAGCAGATATCCTCAAGGGTGCGTCCATCGGAGACGGGGAATTCACTCTCAGCGTTTATCCCGCATCAATGCCCGTATACATGGAGATCATCAAGAACGGATGTGCAGCAACCATTCTTGAGACCGGAGCAATCCTTAAGACTGCGTTCTGCGGACCTTGCTTCGGAGCAGGAGATACTCCTTCCAATAACGCATTTTCAATCCGTCACTCAACCAGAAACTTCCCTAACAGAGAAGGTTCCAAGGTTCAGAACGGTCAGGTTGCGTCCGTTGCACTTATGGACGCAAGAAGTATCGCGGCAACCGCAGCAAACGGCGGTGTGCTTACCAGTGCCGAGAACTTCGAAGGAGGCTTCAATAAATATACCTATCACTTCGATGCAGGTATCTACCAGAAGAGAGTATTCAACTCAGGTAACAAGCCTGCTCCCGAAGAGAAGCTTATTCTCGGACCCAACATCAAGGACTGGCCCAAGATGCCCGCTCTTCAGGACAATCTCATCCTTAAAGTCGTATCCGAGATTCATGATCCCGTTACCACTACCGATGAGCTGATCCCTTCCGGAGAGACTTCAAGCTACAGATCAAATCCTCTCGGACTTGCAGAGTTTGCACTTTCACGTAAGGATCCCGAATATGTGGGACGTGCCAAGGAAGTAAGAACTCAGGAAGAGAAGAGAGAAGCAGGTACCTCATTTGCGGATATGACAGATGAGATCAAGTCTGTTATTGCTGCAGTAAATAAGAACTTCCCTGATGCTAAGGAAGACAACACCGGTATCGGATCCACCATCTTCGCAGTAAAACCCGGAGACGGTTCCGCAAGAGAGCAGGCAGCATCCTGTCAGAGAGTTCTCGGAGGATGGGCTAACATTGCCAATGAGTACGCTACCAAGAGATACAGATCAAATCTTATCAACTGGGGAATGCTTCCTTTCATCATTCCCGAAGGCGAGCTTCCTTTCAAGAACCTTGATTACCTCTTCGTGCCCGGCATTAAGCAGGCGGTTATCGATAAGGCAGACAGCGTAAAAGCATATATGGTTGATACCGCTTCGGGTGAGCTTAAAGAATTCACCATGACACTCGGAAGTCTGACCGATGAGGAGAGACAGATCATCCTTAAGGGATGCCTCATCAATTTCAACAGGAGATAAGATGGAATTAAATAAAACAGTTTCAAATCCCATGCTGGTCGGCGTAATGCAGCTTATCAAGGCTGACGGAAAAACTCCCGATCCCAAACATCAGGAAATGTTTATGGAAGAACTTGATAAGGCAGAGTTTCTTGCTCCTGCCGAAGTCAAGGCTGAAGTCGGTCCCGACGGAGAAAAGCTGGTCAACGGAAAAGCACAGTTCCGTTTTCCTATTTTGACAGGTTCCGACGGAAGAAGATTCTTCGTTGCATTTACCGATAATGCCACTGTTGCCAAAGCGCAGCAGATGGAAGGCGCTTCGGCACTCCCCGAAGAATTTGTCAAAGAGACGGTGGCTGTCAGATTCTCCGATCTTGCAAGATTTATTCTTACTCCCAATCCCGACGGAAGTGAGAACACTACTTACGGAATCGTGATCAATCCCTTTATGGAGAATATTGTGATCCCCAAGAATCTTGTTGCTGCAATTGTTATGAAAAAGCAGAAGGAAGCCAGGGAGAGACTTGAAAAGGCCGGAAAGGTTGCATCGATCATATCAGGTGGCGTTGACCCTAAAGTAATTCCTTTTCCCGGCGGTAAGGACGAGAACAAGGGCTAATATTTTACGGATAAATATCCGATATAAAGAACAGAGGCAAAAGACCTCTGTTCTTTTGCTTTACATTAAAATCTCATATCACGGAATGACGAACGCAGAAAGGATTCACGGCTCTTTATGGGGCAGGAGTTAAAACTCCGGAATCCCGGAGGCGTTATTTTTGTTGTCTTTTTTCGGGATATGGGGAGTAAAAAGAAAGGAGAAATTATTGAGAATCGAAAGTTCGGTCACAGGAATGGAGTCCGAACGCAGCTACAGTGCTGTGAATTATTCTGAAAGGATTTTGCGTACTACCAAGGTATCCGGTTCGGGGATAAGCGGGGGACTTGGATTCGGGGCACGGGGCGGAGAATCATCGTTTCTGGATACTCTTCTGGGAAAATATGAAGATTCCGCCGGTAAGGATGAAGCGGTGGAAACTTCGTCAGAAGGCGAGAAGGCGGATGACAAGAAAGCTACCGCATTTGACATCATGAAAAATATGAGCATTAAGGGAGTAACTCCCGAAGAAAGCAGTGAGGCCATAAGATCCGATACCTCGCTGTACGTCCGCAAGATGTCTGTTCTGTACATATTCTCAATCCTGTTTGAGGATTACAGAAAGAGGATCGATGATCTGATGGCGGAACTTAGGGGTGGTTATGAATGCGGCTCAGTGCAGAATAATCAGGCTGCCTATTGCAGCGACATGAGTGAGAATTCACCTTCCCTGATAAAAGTTGATATGGCGGAAAGACACTACCGCAAAGAGATGGAAGATACAGGCTTTGTGTCTAAGGGGAAGGCAATCACCGCGGACGGACGCGAGATCGGTTTTGACATTAATGTTCATATGAGCAGAGAGTTTGAGGAATATTCAGAAGGGAAGATCAGTGCTCCCCATTATATCGATCCTCTTGTAATAAATCTTCAACCCGGGGTTACGGAAGTGTCGGATCAGGATATATTCATTGATCTGGATACGGACGGAAAAGAGGATAAGATTAAAGCATTGTCTGAGGGAAGCGGATTTCTTGCTCTGGATATCAATTCCGACGGGAAGATAAATGACGGATCTGAACTCTTCGGAACAAAGACAGGTAACGGATTTGAAGAACTGTCCCGTTTTGATTCCGATAAGGACGGCTGGATCGATGAAGATGATGAGATTTTTGATAAATTGAAGGTATGGATCCGGGAAAGTGACGGAAGTGATAAATTGCTTTCTCTTAAGGAAGCAGGAGTCGGTGCCATCAATTTGATGAATTCCCCCACGGAGTTTTCCCTCAAAGATATGCGTAATAAAACTAATGCGGTAATCAGAGCCACAGGAATGTTTCTTTATGAAGACGGAAGAGCGGGCACGGTGCAGCAGGTGGATATGGTCAGCTGATAGACCGTCACGCGATTTGGTGGTAAAATATCTCCGTGTGTTTTGGTAATGCGGGAGAGAATATGAGGCGTATGAAAAAACATACAATTTCATACGCTTCATTTTTTATGTGCTGCATTCTGGGCCTTTCGTCCTGCGGCACCGGTATTGCGGGCGGAAGAAGCATGGAACCCGTTGCGGTTCTTGACTATGTTGTGCCCACGGGACTTCCGGCTGTTATGACGGATCGGACCGGATATTCCGCAGATGCCGATAAGACCGCTTATCTGAGACTTGCTCCGGATCAGGAGGAAGTTCAGTATTTTGTTGTCAGGAATCTTGATCTGGACAAGATCGTATTCGAAGGAAAGTTTGAGGAAGTAAAGGGGAACGATGCCATCAAAAAGGCGGATTTTTCCTCTCTTACCGAAACCGGGAATTATCGCGTGGAATGTGACATCTACGGATGCTCGGAAAGCTTTACCATAACTTCGGACCATTATGCCCGGGAATGGGATATGGCCAATATGCGTGTGATGGAGAGCTTAAGAGACCTTTCCGCCACACCGGTCACGGTTCTGGATTTTCTGCAGGCCTATGAATGGTACGGAAATATATCGGATGAAGCCGGGACCGAAAATGATATAGTCTCAAGTGCTCCCGAAGAGCTTATATGCGTAAGAGACTGGATCTCGGGAAGCGATTATTCCGAGAGTGCATCCACGGATGCTGTGATCTATGCGGCAATACTTGCCAAGTTTTCTTTTCTGTATAAGGAATATGACAGTTCACTTGCAACGGAATGTCTTCAGAAGGCATCATCCATATATTTGCAGAGCGGAAATGTGTTGAAGAGCGATTCCGCGGCTTTCAGGGCTTTGGCTGAACTGTACAGAGCTTCCGGAGACGGTGTTTACCTGACGGAGCTCCTTGGATATAAGGATTATTTCTCCAACCCCGATGTTTATCCGGACGAGGGATATATGTACGGAGCTATGACATATATTGTGACCAGGCAGAGCGTTGACAAGGAACTTTGTGATATGCTGGTGGACTCCATTCTGGCAAACGCTCAGACCATCAATAACAGGCGAAGGGAGATCACGGATCCTCTTTCATCTCAGACCGGAAGTCCCGAAGAGATGATCGGATACATAAGGCTCCTCATGAGCGCCAATTATATCCTCAGGGGATATGAGTATGACAAGACCATGCAGATGATGCTTCACTATCTGTCGGGGCTGAATGTTGAATCCTCGGTATACACTCCGGAAGACGGGGGAGCGGGAGTGTATTGCCTGATATACGGATGCATGGCAAAGCTTGAATCCGAAGGAAAGTTGTAATTAACAGATTGTCAATAAGTAGAAAAGGGCATTAAAATGATCAGATTGTTTATCGCTTTTGTTTATGTGGCTTTGTTTTTGATCTTCACTACTCCCCTCATGCTGGTTTGCCTGATCATGAGCAAATTCAATCCCAAAGGTGCGGACAGACTTGCAAACTCCGTAGTAATGTGGGGATTCAGGTGCGTATGGGCTATCTGCGGCATCAAGGTCGAAGTAAGAGGCAAGGAGAAAGTTCCTCAGGACAGAGCACTCTTATATGTAGGAAACCATAGGAGTATTTTCGATATTGTAGTGGCTTACCCCTTATGTAAATGCCCCACCGGAGTAATTGCTAAAAAGTCAACGAAGATGATCCCTCTTCTCAGCATCTGGATGATGCTCCTTAAGTGCCAGTTCCTTGACAGAAAAAATAACAGAAAGGGCCTCGAGACCATTCTGAAGGCCATCGAGCTTGCCAAGGAGGGCGTATCCATCCTTATTTTCCCCGAGGGGACCAGAAACAGGGATTACGAGACCGATAAACTCCTTCCCATGCATAACGGAAGTTTTAAGATTGCCACCAAGAGCGGAGCTCTTATCCAGCCGGTTACAATGGTGGGAATGGAAAATATCCTTATAAGACATATTCCCTTTGTGAAGGCAACAAAGGTTGTTGTTGAGTTCGGAGACCCCATAGATCCCGCTGCTTTGGATAAAGAAACCCTGAAAAACATAGGCGGATACGTGGGTTCGATCATGCAGGAGACCTATTCTTCCGTAAAGAGGGAACTGAAGTAAAGAGTTCCCTTAAAAAGTGCCGCAATTTGGCTGAAAACACGGAAACTATCTGCTTGAAAAGGCTTCCATAAAGGGCGCTGTGCTAGACATTCGTGAGTTTTTGTGTTAAAGTCTTTGCGTATTTTAAATCCGTAACTATCAAGGGGCTTTTCATGGAACAGTACCTGATTCACGGCGGTAACTCATTAGTGGGGGAGGTAGAGATAGGAGGTGCGAAAAACGCAGCTCTTCCTATATTAGCCGCCTCAATTATGACGGATGAGACCGTCCATATAGATAATGTTCCCGACGTCCGCGACACGAACGTGCTCATGGATGCTATGGGAAGTATCGGTATCATCGTAAACAAAGAAGATCGTCACCGCATTACCATCAACGCAGCCAATATCGGCAGCACAGTGGTTTGTGACGATAATATAAAGAAGATCAGAGCGTCTTATTATCTGATCGGTGCAATGCTCGGAAAATATAAGACCGCCGAAGTTACCCTCCCCGGAGGATGTGACATCGGTTGCAGAGCTATCGATCAGCATATCAAAGGCTTCAGAGCTCTCGGAGCCGAAGTTATCCTCGAGCACGGTATGATCAAGACCAGAGCACAGCGTCTGACGGGCAGCCATATTTATATGGACGTCGTCAGTGTCGGAGCGACCATTAATGTAATGCTCGCAGCGACCATGGCCGAGGGAAAGACCATCATCGAGAATGCGGCTAAGGAACCTCACGTAGTAGACGTGGCGAATTTCCTTAACTCCATGGGAGCAAATATCAAGGGAGCAGGTACTGATGTTATCCGCATCAAAGGAGTACCCAAACTTCACGGAACAGACTACACCATAGTTCCCGACCAGATCGAAGCAGGAACTTTCATGCTGGCTGCTGCGGCAACCAAGGGTGATATAACCGTTAAGAATGTAATTCCCAAGCACCTCGAATCCATTACCGCAAAGCTTCTGGAGATCGGATGCGAAGTAATGGAGCAGGGAGACCAGGTGAGAGTTGTATGTTCGAGACCTCTCAGACATACACATATCAAGACTCTTCCTTATCCCGGATTCCCTACCGATATGCAGCCTCAGATAACTGTAGTACTCGGACTTTCCGAAGGAACCAGTATCGTAACCGAGAGTATCTTCGAGAACCGCTTTAAGTATGTTGACGAACTCATCAGAATGGGTGCCAACATCAAGGTAGAAGGAAATACCGCCATCATCGACGGAGTATCCAAATATACAGGAGCAGGCATTGCAGCTCCCGACTTAAGAGCCGGTGCGGCACTTGTGCTTGCAGCTCTTGCGGCTGAGGGAGAAAGTATCGTAGACAACATCCGTTATATCCAGAGAGGATATGAGGATTTCGAACTTAAGCTCAAGGGTCTCGGCGCTGATGTGAGCGTTGTCAGAGGAGATAACGATTACCGTAATTTCAAACTGATGACCAGCTAAAGCAGATAATACGGATATTGACATATATCCTTATATATAGTAGTTTTTATTTAACTTAATAAGTATTACCCCTTATTCAGAGTTGGCAGAGGTACATAGGACCGATGAAGCCACGGCAACCCCTTTACAGGAAGGTGCCCACCTGAGCGATATTTCGAACAATAAGAGGAAACGTTTTTACACGACTAAATCCGCTTCTTGTTCAGGGAAGCGGTTTTTTTATGTGTTGCTGGGCCGTAAGGCCGGAAAGGAAATATATGGAAAAAATATTATTTACATCCGAGTCCGTTACCGAAGGACATCCCGATAAAATCTGTGATGCGGTATCGGATGCGATACTTGATGCGATGATCGAGCAGGATCCCATGAGCCGTGTTGCGTGTGAGACCGCAACCTGCACCGGATTTGTACTCATCACCGGAGAGATCACTACCAAAGCAAATGTCGATATTCAGGACATTGCCAGAAAGACCATCATCGATATCGGATATGATTCATCCGAAAAGGGATTTGACGGAAAGACCTGTGCCGTACTTGTAGCACTCGACAAGCAGTCTCCCGATATAGCAATGGGCGTAGACAAGGCTCTCGAAGCAAGAGAGAACCAGATGAGCGACGAGCAGATCGAAGCCATCGGTGCCGGAGACCAAGGTATGATGTTCGGATTTGCGGTAAACGAGACTCCCGAACTTATGCCTTATCCCATCTCACTTGCTCACAAACTTACCAGAAAGCTTACCGAAGTAAGAAAGAACGGAACTCTTCCCTATCTCAGAGCGGACGGAAAGAGCCAGGTATCCGTTGAATATGATGAGAACGGAAAGCCCGTAAGACTTGAGGCTGTTGTTCTTTCAACTCAGCATGATGACAAAGTAACTCAGGAGCAGATCCACGAAGATATCAAAAAGTACGTATTTGATGCTGTTCTTCCCAAGGAAATGATCGATGATAATACCAAGTTCTTCATCAATCCCACCGGAAGATTCGTTATCGGCGGACCCAACGGAGACGCAGGTCTTACCGGAAGAAAGATCATTGTTGATACCTACGGCGGATATGCACGTCACGGCGGCGGAGCATTCTCCGGAAAAGACTGCACCAAGGTAGACAGAAGCGCTGCATATGCTGCAAGATATGTTGCCAAGAACATCGTTGCGGCAGGTATTGCGGACAAGTGCGAGATCCAGCTTTCATATGCTATCGGCGTTGCACAGCCCACATCGATCATGGTTGATACTTTCGGAACCGGTAAGATTGCAGATGACAAGCTCGTAGAGATCGTAAGAGAAAACTTCGATCTTCGTCCCGCAGGCATCATCAAGATGCTCGACTTAAGACGCCCCATCTATAAGGCTACATCCGCTTACGGTCACTTCGGAAGAACCGATGTAGAACTTCCCTGGGAGAAGACCGACAAGGCTGAACTTTTAAAGGGATATATCAAATGAGATACGATTATCTGATAGTAGGCGCCGGACTTTTCGGTTCTGTTTTCGCACAGCGTGCAAAGCAGGCCGGAAAAAAGTGCCTTGTGATCGATAAAAGAGAACACATCGCAGGCAATGTTTATTCAAGCGAAGAACATGGCATCCATGTTCATAAGTACGGTGCGCATATTTTTCACACTTCCGATAAAAGAGTGTGGGATTATGTGCAGGAATTTGCGGAGTTCAATAATTTCGTAAATTCACCGGTGGCAAAATACGGAGATGAACTCTACAATCTTCCCTTCAATATGAACACCTTCAGTAAGATGTGGAATATCTCCACACCGGATGAAGCAAGGAAGATCATTGATGAGCAGAAAGCCGATTGCTACAAGGAAGAACCCGCAAACCTTGAAGAGCAGGCGCTTAATCTGGTAGGCAGGGATATTTACGAGAAACTGATCAAAGGTTATACACGTAAGCAGTGGGGCAGGGATTGCACCGAGCTTCCCGCGTTCATAATCAAAAGACTTCCGGTAAGATTTACCTACGACAATAATTATTTCAACGACAGATATCAGGGAATCCCC
This sequence comes from Lachnospiraceae bacterium, assembly GCA_017940415.1. Classification (GTDB taxonomy): domain Bacteria; phylum Bacillota; class Clostridia; order Lachnospirales; family Lachnospiraceae; genus AC2028. Next base: position 134,707 of record JAGAYR010000016.1, on the reverse strand, counting down.
ATTGGCGGATATACCGCAATGGTAGCAAAAATGCTGGAGGGAACCGAGGTAAGACTCGGAATTACCTACAGAGAATTTCTTGAGAAAAACTGTGAGTCATCCGAGCCCGAATCATTTGATAAGGTGATCTACACCGGTCCCGTTGATGAATACTTCGGATATAAGCTGGGATATCTGGAATACAGATCTCTCCGGTTTGAAGAAGAGTATATGCCGGATGTAGATAACTTCCAGGGAAATGCTGCGGTTAATTACACATCCGCAGATGTACCTTATACCAGGATCATCGAGCATAAGCATTTTGAATTCGGAAAAGGTGACGGAACTGTCATAACCAGAGAGTATCCTTCCGAGTGGAAGCCCGGAGATGAACCCTATTATCCTGTTAACAATGACAGAAATTCAGAGTTGTACGGTAAATACAAAGAGATGGCGGATGCCGAAAAAAATGTGGTATTTGGCGGAAGACTCGGAGTATACAAGTACTATGATATGGATAAAGTCATTGCATCGGCGCTTGAACTTGCCGATACCGAATTCGGTAAATGATCGTTTATACATGATAAAAGCCCTGCAGAATAATCTGCAGGGCTTCTTTTTTTGTTTGGTTATCAGCAGCTGTAGTTGAACATCATTCCGCTGTATATACTTGATGTGTAAGGCGATGAAAGATTATGTCCCGGATTCTTATATGCCACCACCTTGCGGTTTACATACTGCATGGGGTCAAGAGAAACCTGTGAACTCTTCTTCATCATGGAGTTCGAGAAGTCTTTGAGGGTACTGAATGTCTTCCCGATATCCTCGCTTCCTTCGGCAACTTCTCTTAATTTCTCGGGATCGATGGAAAGTGATCCGTTGCTTTCTACATTGATTCCCAGGTCTCCGAGAGCTTCTTTGTAGGCGCCGGTAATGCCGCTTAACTCATTGTCCAGAAGCTTTGTTTTGATACCCTGTCCTGTGTATGAGTTGACTGCCTTAAGGAATTCGTTGAAACTTCCTATAACGTGACCGACATTTTCCTCAACCGATTCGATATCGGCTTTAATGCTGATCGTGGTGGGAGATCCTTCGGGGCTCAACTCATTTAACGTTACCTCATACATCTTGCCGATGGTGAAATGGTTCGAAGAAGCGCTTCTTTCTTCACCGTTAAGTTCAAATACGGCATTTGTGGGATAGCTGTTTACTTTATCAAGTCCGAAATATTCTACCGAACCGGATGCTTTGGATGTTCTGTCATCACTTATGGAGAAGATGGTTTCTTTGCCCGAGCTTACTCCGCTTGAATCTGATGAGATCCTGATGGCTGAAGCATCACCTTCCGTTTCGAGGGATGCATTAAGTCCTATTCCTGCGTTGTTGACCAGTCTTACCAGTCTTTCCTGAATGCTTCTGTTGGTCTCGTCGCCCGAAATGTGGAACTGGAATTCATAATTCATCTCACCGATATTAACGTCGAATGAGTAATTGTCTTCGGGAAGTGAAACCTGATCGTCCGCAAGGTAGTTGCCTATATTCTCCTGAGGAGATGCAAGCTGCTTTACTTCGATCTCAAAAGAAGGAACGGATTCGGTATTGTCATCACCGATGAAATCTACCGATACGGTATCGGGATCGGTGGAAGATGCGTGCTTTTTGTTGAAAGCACCTTCCTCATCAAGACCGCCGACTTCGGCAAGAGACGTACGAAGATTACGAGCGGATTCTTTTAATCCGATCGCACCGATCTTAGCCTCCTGATCTTTTACGGGAAGATACCAGGGAGCATCTTTATTCGCTTTGACGATGGAATTATAAGTACTGCGAAGCTCACTCTTCTTGTGAGTGTCGTACTTGGATATCTTCGGGGCGCCAAAGGCCGAGAGATAGTTATTGAATATTGTGTTGCTAACAGCACTCATCGCCACGCCCCCTTTCTTCCATGAAATGTGTGACAGCCGGTGCAGGCTTAAACCTGACTAAAGGATCCTTCCTTTTGTTAGAGTGGCATATATCGGAAATAGACCTAATAAGCCACCATCAGACTATTAGTTAAGATTAAAGTATCACCCGATAGTCAAATTTGCAAGATGTTTTTTTAAGGAAAATAAAGGATTTTCGGGCTTTTTTGTCGAAATTCTTTCATTCGGGGAAAGCATCCCTTGCAATATTCTGACTATTTAATATCTATATCGGATTATTCAGACAGTTTATTTAGCTTATATTAAAGAAATAAGACCTTCATATCCTGCTCGTAAGACTATGCAATAACCCCTTTTTATAATATAATCTAGAGCATTGAAAGGAATGAAAAGATGGATAAAGAACTGGTATTGGTAATAGATTTCGGCGGTCAGTACAATCAGCTGGTCGCAAGAAGAGTAAGAGAAAACAATGTCTATTGTGAGATCTACTCTTACAAGACTCCCCTTGATCAGATCAAGGCAATGAATCCCAAGGGAATAATTCTTACCGGCGGACCCGCAAGCTGCTATGAAGAGGGAGCCGCATCGTGTGATAAGGATCTGTTTAAATTGGGTGTTCCTGTTCTCGGACTTTGCTACGGAGCACAGCTGATGAGTTTCCTTCTCGGAGGAAATGTTGAGCACGCTCCCGTCAGAGAATACGGACATACTCCTCTCAAGGTTGATACTACATCTCCCGTTTTCGAAGGCGTAACCGAGAATACTACATGCTGGATGAGCCATAATGATTACATTTCAAAGATTGCTCCCGGCTTTAAGTCAATCGCTACTACGGACAATTGTCCCTATGCAGCGATCGCAAATGATGATGAGAAGCTTTACGGCTTCCAGTATCATCCCGAGGTTCTTCACACACCCGAAGGAACCAAGATGCTGGGAAATTTCCTTTACAATGTATGTCATTGCAAGGGCGATTGGAAGATGAGCTCTTTTGCTGAAGAGCAGATAAAGCTTATCCGCGAGAAGGTAGGAGAAGGCAAAGTTCTCTGTGCTCTTTCCGGCGGAGTAGATTCATCCGTTGCTGCGGTTCTCCTTTCCAAGGCTGTAGGAAAACAGCTTACATGCGTATTTGTAGATCACGGTCTTCTCAGAAAAGATGAAGGTGACCAGGTTGAAGCCATCTTCGGACCTGAGGGACATTACGATCTTAACTTTATAAGAGTAAATGCCAAGGACAGATTCTACGGAAAACTTGCCGGAGTTACCGAACCCGAGCGCAAGCGTAAGATAATCGGTGAGGAATTCATCAGAGTATTCGAAGAAGAGGCCAAGAAGATCGGAACTGTAGATTTCCTCGTTCAGGGAACCATTTATCCCGACGTGGTTGAATCCGGACTGGGCGGAGAATCCGCAGTCATCAAGTCCCACCACAATGTAGGCGGACTTCCCGATTATGTTGATTTCAAGGAGATCATCGAGCCCTTAAGAAATCTCTTCAAGGATGAAGTAAGAAAGGTTGGTCTTGAACTCGGTATTCCCGATTATCTGGTATTTAGACAGCCTTTCCCCGGACCCGGACTCGGTATCCGTATCATCGGAGACATCACCGCAGAAAAAGTATCCATCGTGCAGGATGCGGATTTCATCTACAGAGAAGAAGTTGAAAATGCTGCCAACGAATATGCATTTGAAGCGGCAGAGGCAGCAGGCGTCAAGATTGACAGAGAACATCCCGACCACGCACTTCTCAGAAGCTACTGGCCCGAGTGGATGCCCAATCAGTATTTTGCGGCTCTTACCAATATGAGATCCGTAGGCGTTATGGGTGATGAGAGAACCTACGACCATGCCGTTGCACTCCGTGCGGTCAAGACCATTGACTTCATGACCGCAGAGTCTGCACAGATCCCTTATGACATACTGATGAAGGTCATGAACAGGATCATCAATGAAGTAAAGGGAGTAAACAGAGTACTCTACGATCTCACCAGTAAGCCTCCCGGAACCGTGGAACTTGAATAATATCGTGTCGATTATTTCGGGAGTCTGATATAACAGGCTCCCGTTTTGCATACAGAGGAAGCAGATATGAAGATAGATAACATCAGAAAATATGAATTCGGAAATCCGTATGAAACAGGTGCGGTTGTTTGCGATGCGGAGAAGATGATCGGTATTCCCGAAGGATTCGGCTACGATATGGAGACCGGAACCTTTACGTATCGTCTTAACGAAAAGGATATGGTTATCGGTCTCGGTGAAACCGTACGCGGCATCAACAAAAGAGGCTGGATCTATATCAGCAATAATGCCGATGATCCCGTTCATGATGAAAATAAAACATCACTTTATGCTTCCCAGAATTTTCTGATCGTTGATGGCGGAAAGGATTGCTTCGGTGTGTTTATCGATAATCCCGGAAGCGTTACATTTGATATCGGATATACCGACACGAATGTCATGAGTATTCATCCCGAGTACAATGACACCACATTTTATCTGATCAACGGAAAAAGCCCTCTTGATATAGTCCGCTCATTCAGAACACTTGTGGGTAAGAGCTATGTTCCTCCCATGTGGGCATTTGGATACGGCCAGAGCAGATGGGGATATAAGACTGCGGATGATATCAGGGAAGTTGCAAGAAGATATAAGGAACTTGGCATTCCACTTGACATGATCTATATGGACATAGATTATATGCAGGATTTCAAGGACTTCACCGTCAATCCGGAAAGATTCCCTGATTTTGAGAATTTTGTAAAAGAGATGAAGGAAGAGGGGATTCACCTTGTTCCCATAATCGATGCCGGAGTAAAGATCGAAGACGGCTATGATGTATACGAAGAGGGTAAGGAAAAAGGGTATTTCTGTAAAAAAGAGAACGGAGAAGATCTCGTTGCTGCAGTATGGCCGGGAAAGGTTCACTTCCCCGATTTTCTGAATGATGAAGCCCGCAAGTGGTTCGGAGATAAGTACAAGGTTCTTACCGATGCGGGTATCGAAGGCTTCTGGAATGACATGAACGAGCCTGCCATTTTCTATACCGAAGATCATCTGAAAGAAGTATTTGCTCAGGTTAAGGAATTTGAAAAGAAAGAACTGGATATCTGGGGATTCTTTGATTTTAAGGATGTTGTGGGATCCATTGCAAATAACCCGGAGGATTACAGAAGATTCTATCATGACTTTAACGGAAGAAAAGTAAGACATGACAGAGTACATAATCTATACGGATTCTATATGACAAGATCCGCATCCGAAGCTTTTGAAAGAATCACTCCGGATAAGAAGATCCTTATGTTCTCAAGAGCATCTTATACGGGAATGCACAGATACGGCGGAGTCTGGACCGGAGACAATACATCAAGGTGGAGTCATCTTCTGATGAATATTCAGATGATGCCTGCACTCAGCATGAACGGTTTTGTTTTCTCCGGAGCGGACATAGGAGGATTCGGAGGACATACAACGGAAGATCTGATGATGAGATGGATCGCGTTCGGAATCTTCACACCTCTTTTCAGAAACCATTCCGCACTGGGTACAAGAGATCAGGAATTGTACAGGTTTGAGAGAACCGGAGATTTCAAGAATCTTATCGAACTAAGATATGCACTTATCCCTTATATTTATTCCGAGTTCATGAAAGCGGTGGATGAAAACGGAATGTACATGAAGCCTCTTTCTTTTGAATACAGAGAAGATGACAGATGCCGTGAGATAGAAGACCAGCTTCTTGTGGGCGACAGTATAATGATAGCACCCGTTTATGAGCAGAACAGGACCGGAAGAAATGTATACCTGCCTGAGGACATGAAGCTTGTAAGATTCAGAAGTTATGATGATTATGACACCGAAGTTCTTGAAAAAGGAGACCGGTATATAAAAGCTGAGCTGAATGAAGTGCTTGTCTTTATCAGACCCGGTAAAGAGCTTCCTCTTGCAAAGCCGGCGCGTCAGGCAGAGAAGGTAGACATGAAGGATCTTAAGGTTATAAAGTTCTGATCCTGCTTGGTATCAAATGGAGTGTTTATGAAAGTTTTTTTATTGGAAGATGATGATGCGATAGGAATGGGGCTGAAATATTCTCTCGAAAAAGAAGGATATTCCGCCGATCTTTACAAGGCGAAATCGGATGCCCTTAATGCATGGAAAAAAGGTGAATATGATCTGTGCATCCTCGACATCAATCTTCCCGACGGAAACGGTTACGATGTATGTAAATACATCAAAGAAAAAGAAGATGTTCCCGTGATCTTCCTGACCGCAAGCGATGCGGAAGTGAATGTGGTCATGGGACTTGAAATGGGAGCGGATGATTATATCTGCAAACCCTTCAGACTCGGTGAACTTATGGCCAGGGTAAAGACCGTGCTTCGAAGAAGCGGAAGATCAAAAGACCTTTCAGCCTCTGCGGACAATACGATCAGGATTGAAAATATGATCATCAACACCGCCGAAGCCAAGGTGTATCTGACGGACAAAGAAACCGGAAAAGAAAAACACGTAGAACTCACCGCACTTGAATACAGACTGCTTCTCGATTTTGTGGGAAACAGAGGGATCGTCATGTCCAGAAATAAACTTCTTGAGGATATGTGGGACGTGAGCGGAGAATTTGTTAACGACAACACTCTCACCGTGTACATCAAAAGACTCAGGGACAAGATAGAAGAAGATCCGGCAGATCCAAGGATAATCAAAACGGTTCGCGGAATGGGATATATGATCGAGAAGTAAAGGCTTATCATGATCAAGAACAAAGAATTTTTTAAGATGATAGTAGTCTGCTGCATCGTCACCGTGATATCTGCGGTGATTGCTTTATGCATATCCGGACCCTCGGCAGGCGGCATTGTTTTTGCGGCAGGCTCTGTCTTAAGTATTGCCTTTGGACTATATACAGGAAAAAGATATAAGGATATAGACAATCTCAATACATATCTTTCCAAGGTTCTCTCCGGCAATGATGTTCCGGATATTACTGATCAGGAAGAGGGAGAACTTTCCATCTTAAAGACAAATATCTATAAAGCGACCACCACTCTCAAATTCCAGAAAGAACTTCTTGCAGATGATAAGAAGATGCTTGCGGATGCCATAGCTGATATATCACATCAGCTTAAAACTCCTCTTACATCAATGATGGTGATGAACGATCTTCTTATGTATGAAGAGGATGCCGCTAAGAGGGAAGAGTTTCTTAAGACGCAGTCAGCCCAGCTCGACAGAATGAACTGGCTTATTCAGACACTTTTGAAATTATCCAAACTTGATGCGGGAACCGCACTTATCAGATCCGAGAAGATCTCCGGTTCATCACTGGTCAAGGATTCTCTTAAGGCGTTCGAGATTCAGATGGAACTCAGAAATATGAAATGTGAGATCACGGGTTCCGATATCGAGATGGTGTGCGATAAAAACTGGACTATGGAAGCGGTTCAGAATATTATCAAAAACTGTATCGAGCATATGGAGGAAGGCGGTGTTCTCGGCATTGAAACTTCCGAAACCAATCTGTATACCCAGATCAAAATATCGGATACGGGATGCGGAATAGATGAGGAAGACCTTCCTCATATCTTTGAAAGATTCTATAAAGGCAAGAATGCATCCAAGGACAGTGTGGGTATCGGGCTTGCTCTTGCCAAGACCATTATGACTTCCCAGCATGGTGATATTCTTGTGGAAAGCAGCTCTGAGGGAAGTGTGTTTTATCTCAGATTGTATAAGACGATAATCTGATCTTTTCTTTAATTCCCAATATTACAAAATTGTAATAATGATTGTCACACGATTGTAATGTGATATTGTTAACCTGTTCTCAAGCAGAAAAAAGCTGCGTGTTGAGAAAGGAGTTTTTTGAATGAAAATACTTGAGATTAAAAACCTTTGCAAGGTCTATGGAAAAGGAGAGACCAAGGTTGATGCTCTTGATAATGTTTCTTTTGATGTGGAACAGGGAGAGTTTGTAGCTATTGTAGGTCCTTCGGGTTCAGGAAAGTCCACACTGCTTCATATTCTGGGCGGTGTTGATTCACCCACATCCGGAGTTGTTAACATCGCCGGTACGGACATAAGCAAGCTGGATGAAACCAAACTTGCAATCTTCAGAAGAAGACAGATCGGTCTTATCTATCAGTTTTATAATCTTATCCCAATCCTTAATGTTGAGGAGAATATGACGCTTCCCCTTCTTCTTGACGGCAAGAAACCTGATAAGAAGCTTTTGGCAGATCTCCTGGAAAAACTTGGACTTAAAGAAAGGCTGAAGCACCTTCCCAACCAGCTTTCCGGAGGACAGCAGCAGAGGGTTTCCATAGGACGTGCACTTATGAACAATCCTGCACTTCTCCTTGCAGATGAACCTACGGGAAATCTGGACAGTGAAAACAGTAAGGAAATAGTGTCGCTTCTCAGGAAGTTCAACAAAGAAAACAATCAGACGGTCATCATCATCACTCATGACGAAAGAATCGCTCTTTCCGCAGACCGCATAATTACCATCGAAGACGGCCGTATCACCAGAGACTCAGGAAGAGTGGAGGTGAACGCTGTATGAACATAATGGCCAGACTCACTCTGAGACATCTCAGAGAAAACATGAAACGAACCGTGGTGACGATCCTCGGAATAGTTATGGCTACTTCATTGATAACGGCCATACTTATAGGATGTTTTTCGGCTTTCAAATTTTTCGGCGATGTGGAAATTCACCTAAACGGTAATGTCCATGCGGTATGCTATAAAGTAACCGAGGAACAATATAATTCTTTGAAAGAAGATTCCCGTATTGAATCTGTGGGACTTCTGGATAATGATCCTACTATAAGTGCCGTGAGGCTGTGCTGTGAGGGAGAGGACAGATTCAGGGTCGGAAATGTCGTGCATGGTGATGCTGCATATTTAAGCGCTAAAGTCACATCCGATTATGAAGGAACTCTTCCGACATCGTCTTCGGAAATTGCTGTGGAACAGAAGTTTCTGGATGACAACGGTTTAAATCTGTCGGTTGGTGATACCCTTACCTTTGAAGAGGGAAACAGGTATTCCGTAGACACAGACGGTGAGCTGATATATTGGGCAGGAAATTACAGATCCGAGGAGTCGTTCGATACTCTTGATACCGTAACCTGTACAATTACCGCTGTTTTACATGGTAATTATCCCACCAGAGGAAATGATGTTTTGCGCGGTATTGATCAAGGCTATTTTCCAGAGCAGGATAATGCACTGATCATTTTTACTCTGAAAAAATGTGATCATACCGCAAACGCACAGGTTAATGACATAGTAAGGCTGCATGGTATCGAGCATTGCAGCAAGAATAACGAATATTTTATAGCCTGTTTTTCTTTTGAAAGCGGTTTTGGCGGCTTTGGCGCATTCTTCTCCATGATGCTGGTCGGGCTTGCCATTGTGGTTGTGACCTCAGTTATCCTGATAGTCAATTCTTTCGGTATGTCACTTGCGGAGAGGATGAGATATCTGGGAATGCTGGCAAGTGTCGGTGCGACCGGAAAGCAGAAGAGATTTTCGGTTTACTTCGAAGGATTTATTCTCGGTGTTATCGGAATCCCTCTCGGATTACTTGCGGGAATCCTGGGAACCAAGATAACCCTTCTGGTACTGGGCTCTAAAATGCTTGAAGTCGGTATGGTTAACGGTGCAGAGAATATGAGCGGCGGAATTCCGCTTTACACCTCACCTCTTGCCATACTTGCTGTGACCATCGTATCAAGCCTTACCATTTTGATCTCTCTTTTAGCCCCTGCAATAAGAGCATCAAGAGTTATGCCCGTGGATGCTTTGAGACAGGTGAATACAATCAAAGTTAAAGCAAGAAAACTCAGAACAAATCCGTTGGTCCGTAAGCTTCTCGGATATGAGGGAGAGCTCGCGCTGAAGAATATCAAGAGAAACGGAATGAAATCCAAAGTGATCTCATTTTCCATAACCGTATCGGTTATCCTGTTTCTTACCATCGATTATTTCTGCGAAAGTGCGGATAAGGTAAATAAGTACGATTATGAATCGCCTTATCAGGTATGTGCCTCATGCTATTATGATGAGAAAGACATGCTGATGGAAGACCTGGCCGGGATTGACGGTATTAATGACATATATATCTGTGATTTTATAACCTTCAGGTTTAAAGCTAAGGTCAGGGCAGACGGTGAAATCGAAGATACCGTACTTGCCAACGCATCGATCACGGATCCGTCCTTCAGAACTGACGATTTTAAGGATTTGAATATAGATGCCATGGCTGCCCTGGTTGTGGATGACGATGATTTCAGAGAGATACTGGATAGGAACGGATTGGACGAAGATAAATACTTCGGTGGCTCTCTTAATGGACTTTTGCTCAATTCCTATTTTCATAAGACAAATGATAAGCCGGTTTTTAACGAAAGAGTCATCGGACAGTCACTGTTTTATGATGAGGCCATGGGAAATCCTCCTGCGATTGAGGTTGGCGATCTTATCCCATATGAGAGCGGATATTACGCCTTTGAGATTGTTCCCAAGGAAAGCTTTGTGCTGATCGTACCCGAATCCATGTATTATAAGAGTGCTTCCGAGGTGCTCCCGGATGTAAGGCAGGTTGTGTCATTCGGCATTGAAACGGATGAAGCGGCAAGAGTGGAACAGGATATAGAAGATCTTTTTGCCGAAGGCAAATATGAGTACTACTACAGTGCTGACATAACCCAGTCACTTGCCATAATGAACACGGTTACATTGATACTCAAAGTCAGTATGTACGGATTCACCACGCTTCTTACCCTTGTTGCCGTTGCCAATATCATTAACACTATCTCAACGGGAATCCTTCTCAGGAGAAAAGAGTTCGCAATGTACAGGTCCGTGGGTATGGATGAGCGCGGATTTAAGAAGATGATCAGACTTGAGACATTTTTGTACGGTATTAAAGCCATAGTTTTCGGGATTCCTGTCTCGATACTTCTCAGTTATCTGATGTACAGCAAGATGGAAGGTCATCTGTTTGCATTTGTTCCCAATTACAGGATGTATCCCATAGTGATCGCTACTGTCTTCGGAGTCATAGGTTTAAGCATGCTGATGAGCATGAATAAGATCAAAAATGATGAAATAATAGATGTATTGAAAGAAGATATTTGTTGATCTCAAGCCCCGGGTGGATAAAATCCGGGGCTTTTTGATGAAAAATAGCCCAAATCCCGCAAAATACACCGTTTTGTCACAGGTGCAAAGTTTATAGAATGTGTTATAATTTACGTGTAGTATGCACTGATCGGTTTTTGAGGCGGGAAGCTGGGAATGTGTACCATAGTTTCGAAATTCAATATAGCTTTTAGTATTATGCCGAATAGACAGATATCAAAGTATGTCCGGAGCGGATTTTTGCTGTTTTAGTGAAGGTCCCCGTCCGGGCATTTTTTATATATGTACGGAGGAACGATGAAATTTACTAAGCTGAGAATCGGAAAAAACAGCCTTTACAGGTTCGGAGCTATAGCCGGCGGTATTTTCGTAAATGTACTGCTTGCATATCTTGTTAATCTTGCGGGGGTTCCCCTTTATCTTGATACGATAGGAACTATATTTGTCTCGGCACTGTCCGGAATGCTTCCGGGACTCGTGACTGCGGTCCTTACAAATATCTTATGCTCGTTTTTCAACGAGTTTTCGGTTTACTATACGATCATCAGCGTCCTCATTGCGGTGGGCGTATCTCATTTCATTAAGCATGAATTGCACAAGAAGAAAGTGCACTTTATCGGCCTGTGGCTGGCTATATCTGCCATGGCCGGCCTGCTTGGAATTATTTTCCAGTGGCTTCTCATGGGCGGTCCGCAGTTCGAAGATGTTGCGGAAGCTTCACAGGCACTTGGGGGAGGGAGCACCGCAGCCTGCTTTATGTATTCCGCTCTTTTCAGCATCGGTCTGAATATGGTGGACAAGGGCATATCTATAGCTCTTGCGTTACTTGCCTTATGGTTTGTTCCGGCTGAGAGAAAAGAAGAGATCCGGAACAGTAAGTGGAGACAAAAGCCTCTTTCAAAAACCGAATCAAAAGCTATAAGAAAGCAGTCCAAGGAAGGAGAATCATCTCTCAGAGTAAGATTGACCTACATGCTTATCATTACTGCGCTTTCCCTTACCATCGGACTCAGTGCGATAAATATCTCCCAGTATTTCACGGATAAAAAAGAAGAATATAAACAAAATGCCATAAATGCTTCCGAATTTGCTGCTTCAATTCTGGATCCCGAAAAGGTAGATCAGTTCCTGACAAGCGGCGAGAATGCTCCCGGATATCTTGAGACCAAAGAAGAATTCACAAGGATCAGGGACAGTATTCCCGGTGTTAAGTATCTGTATCTGGTTAAAGTAAGACAGGAAGGATGCATCTTTATCATTGACCTTGATGCCGAGGATGAACCTGCCTATGAAACAGGAGAACTGGTTGAGTTTGAAGATGCATTTATACCGTATCTTCCTTCTCTTTTTGCGGGCGAATCGGTTGAACCCATAGAATCCAACGACAGATTCGGATGGGTCATCACTTCATATTGCCCTGTCAGAAATTCCGACGGAGTTACGTTGGGATATGTGGGCGCGGATGCATCCCTTTCCTATGCATCCGAGTATGTGGGCAAATATGCTCTTAAGACGATACTTTTGTTCTCCGGATTCTTCTCGTTGATACTGAGCTACGGACTGTGGGTATCCGAATATCATATGATCTATCCCATCGGAAGCATGGCCAAGGCTATAAGCGATTTTACATTGGGTGAAAACGATCAGGAAGCTCTGGACGAGAAGGTAAGAAAGCTCAGAGCGCTTGATATACATACGAACAATGAGATTGAAAAACTATATACATCACTTTGCAAGATGGCTTCCGAAACAACGGAGCAGATGCGAAGCGTAAGATATCTGGCAGAGAGTTCGGATAAGATGCAGAACGGTCTTATCATCACCATGGCGGACCTCGTGGAAAACAGAGACTCCGATACCGGTGCACATATCGCCAAGACTGCGGAGTACGTCAAGATAATTTCCGAATCTCTTAAAAAGAAGGGGTATTATTCCGAGAAACTCACATCCAAGTTTATGGCGGATATTGTTAAGTCCGCACCTTTGCACGATGTGGGTAAGATCAGTATTCCCGACAACGTACTTAACAAACCGGGCAAACTGGATGATGCCGAATATGAGATCATGAAGTCTCATACCGTATACGGAAGAGAGATAATCGAAAAGGTTATCAATACCGTTAACGGAGAGAACTATCTGAAAGAAGCAAGAAATATGGCCGCATATCACCATGAGCGCTGGGACGGAAAAGGATATCCCGAAAAGCTTCACGGGCAGGTTATACCTCTTGCTGCCAGAATAATGGCTGTTGCCGATGTCTTTGATGCACTTACTTCTCCCAGAGTATACAAGCCTGCTTTCCCCATAGAGAAAGCACTTGAAATAATCAATGACGGCTCTGGAAAGATGTTCGACCCCAAGGTTGTCGAAGCGTTTATGGATGCACTCCCTGAGATCAAGGTTGTACTTAAGAAGTATCAGGAAGGTTAACGGAGGATTACGTTAATGATCGCATTAAGCAAAAGATTCAGAAAGAGGATATGTCTGGGACTTACAGGAGTCTTTCTGTCGGCATTTGCCATATATATTCCCTCATCTGCAGCAACGGGCTCCATTCATTCTCCGGAATCGGTGTCCGCAGAGATGACAGAAAGCCGTATAGGCGGAGGTTATGCTGCTTCCTCTCAGCTTGACGGGGCGGGTTATACTGCGAAGCTTTATGATGCCACAAACGGACTGCCTACTTCGGATGCAAACTGTATTCTCGGAACAAGTGACGGATATGTTTGGATAGGCGGATACAGCGGAATCATCCGATATGACGGATTGAACTTCGAAAGGCTTGATGCATCCGACGGACTTACCAGCGGAAGAGCAATCTTTGAAGATTCAAAAGGACGCATCTGGGTCGGGACAAATGACAACGGTGTCGTTTTAATTGAGAAGAATATCAGAACTCATTATACATATAAAGACGGACTGCAGTCTTCATCCATAAGATGTTTTGCGGAAGATACCGCAGGAAACATATTTATCGGAACAACTGCGGGATTGTCTTATGTAGATAAAAACGGAACCCTGCGAATTGTTGACGATGAGAGAATAAATAATGAGATAATCACAAATCTGTCTTCAACCCCTTCCGGTTTCGTCTATGGTGTAACCAAGACCGGCCATGTCTTTATGCTGGAATCTGAAAGTATCAAGTATTTCTATGGGAGCGGGGAACTGGGTGATGAAAATATCACCGTTGTTTATGCGGATCCGTTGAATGAGGGATATGCATATTTCGGAACGGAAGAAGGAACGGTCTTTTATGGGAAATTCGGTGATCTTATGGACCGGATGAAAAAGAGCAACGTATCCTTTGACAAAGGTATTGTAAATATCACATATTCCTGCGAGCGTATCTGGGTTGTAACCAACTCCGCAACAGGATATCTGGATGTGGATTACAAATTCCACGAGCTTAAGAACGTCCCCATGCACAATGCAATCGAGATGATCACTTCGGATTATCAGGGAAATATGTGGCTTGCTTCATCCAGACAGGGTGTAATGAAAATTGTTACGAACAATTTCATCGATACCTATGAGCTGGCGGGTCTTGAAGAAGAAGTAGTCAATACAACATGCTATTACAAAAACAATCTGTATATAGGAACCGATTCGGGACTTCATGTCATCAATCCATATATGCGGTTTGTAAAGAAAGATTTATCGGAGTTTTTCGGGACAGCAAGAATACGTTGCATAATCGAAGGTGTTGATGATGATCTCTGGATATGCACATATTCCGCCGGGATGGGTATTGTAAACGTTGATGCAGACGGTAAGATTACTTCTTACACCGAAGAGAATGGACTTCCTGATAATTCCGTCAGATGTGCGGTTGTAGCCGATGACGGTTCTGTTTTGGTGGGAACCAACGGCGGACTTGCCGTGATCAAAGGCGGAAAGATAATAAAGACCGTGACCGCTGATGACGGAATAGATAACACGATCTTCCTTACCGTTGAGGGAGATTCGGACGGAAAAGTCTATGCCGGAACCGACGGCGACGGAATGTATGTGATAAACGGCAACGAGATCACTCACATTGGAAGAGATGAGGGCTTATCAAGTGACGTTATCCTGAGGATCAAAAGAGATACTGTCAGAAACGTTATGTGGATCATCACTTCCAATTCAATCCAGTATCTTTGGAACGGAGAAGTTCATACCGTTACATCCTTCCCTTATAATAACAACTTTGACATGTTCTTTGATAAGTACGGTGATATATGGGTTCTTTCCTCTTACGGTATTTTTTCCGTAAAGGCAAGTGACATGATCAACGATACCATCACCGACTATAAGCTCTATACCACGGCAAACGGAATCACCGCAGTGCCTACAAGTAATTCATTCAGCTGTCTTGATGAATTCGGAAATTTGTATATATCCGGAAGGACCGGAGTAAACAAGGTAAATATCAATCATTTCTTTGAATCTGTTTCATATCTGAGAATCGGTATCCGTTCCATATTTGTGGGAGACGAAGAAATATTTCCGGATACGGAAGGCGTATACACCATTCCTTCCACAAACGGACGTATTACGATCATGCCGGCGGTGCTGGATTATACCATGGCCAATCCACAGATACGTGTCTATCTGGAAGGTGCGGAAGATAACGGAATAACCGTTCCCAGAAGCAGTTTGTCATCCCTTGAATATACGGGTCTGAAATACGGAAATTACACTCTTCATATCCAGGTTCTCGACGGCGTTACCGGTAATGCCATCGAGGAGGCTACATATTCAATCATAAAGCAGCCGAGGCTTTTCGAACTTCTCGGAATCAGGATTCTTTTTATCGCAATAGTGGGATTGATCTGCGGACTTATAGTCTGGAGAATAATGTCCGGAACCGTCATCAGAAGACAGTATAAGGAAATCCAGATAGCCCGTGATGAAGCGGAGCGTGCAAATTCCGCAAAATCCAGATTCCTTGCAAACATGTCTCATGAGATCAGAACTCCCATCAATACCATTATGGGAATGGATGAGATGATCCTGAGAGAAGATCCTGCCGATGTACCCAAGCCCTATTTTATGTCGGTAATAAATTATGCTCTTGATATAAGGGATGCATCCGAATCGCTTCTTGGTCTTGTAAATGACTTGCTGGATATGTCCAAGATCGAATCCGGCAAAATGAACATTGTCGAAAAGAGATACGATACATCAGAGATGCTCAGGTCTTTGGTTAAGATGACCAGGATAAGAAGTAACGAAAAGGATCTTACTTTTGATTACGACATTGATGAGAAACTTCCGGCTCATATGTACGGTGATGAACCCAAAGTAAAACAGATCATCATGAATCTGCTCACCAATGCGGTCAAGTACACGGATCTTGGCGGACTTACACTCAGCGTGTCCGTACTGTCCAGAGAAGAAAAAGAAGTTAAGATCGCATTTTCCGTTAAGGACAGCGGCATAGGCATCAAGGCTGAGGATATGGGTAAACTCTTCAATGCGTATGAAAGATTCGATGAGGAGAAAAACAGCGGAATTCAGGGAACCGGACTCGGTCTTGATATATCAAAGAGATTCGCCGAACTTATGGGGGGGAGTCTCGAGTGCAAGAGTGAATACGGTGAGGGATCCGAATTTACATTTACATGCTCTCAGAAATTTGATGAAGAAGAACTTCTCGGAGTGTTCGATGAACATGCCGGAGATGAATCGGGTAAGCCTTATGTTCCTCAGTTCATAGCCCCCGATGCGAATGTTCTTGTTGTAGATGATAATCCCATGAATCTTACCGTTATCAAGGGACTTCTTAAGGCAACCAGAGTATTTGTTACTACGGCGGCA
The DNA here is from genome assembly GCA_017940415.1 of Lachnospiraceae bacterium. Classification (GTDB taxonomy): domain Bacteria; phylum Bacillota; class Clostridia; order Lachnospirales; family Lachnospiraceae; genus AC2028. Next base: position 117,842 of record JAGAYR010000016.1, on the reverse strand, counting down.
AGCGGAGAAGAAGCGCTCGATAAGGTAAGAGTTGAAACTTTCGATGTGGTTCTGCTGGATCATATGATGCCCGGAATGGACGGAATAGAGACTTTGGAGAAGATACGTGAATTAAAACCCGATCTTCCGGTTTATGCACTTACCGCAAATGCAATGGCGGGCGGTGTGGAATTCTATATGTCAAAGGGATTCAACGGATATCTGGCAAAGCCCATCGACAGCAGGGAACTTGAAAAGGCAATCATGAAGCACCTGCCCGATGAGATCATGATGAAACCCGGAGAAAGTGATGCGGTCAGTGAACCTGCTCAGCTTCCCGAAGACATGAAGTGGCTTAGGAATGTTGAAGGAATAAATCTCGATGAGGGTATTAAAGCTGCCGGTGGAATTACTTCTTATATAACCGCTGTTAATATGTTCTATGAGACCATTGAAGCAACCTCCAAAGTAATAGAGGATGCGTTTAATGATAAGGATATTAAGCTGTTTACCGTCAAGGTTCATGCACTGAAAACATCGGCAAGGATCGTGGGTGCGGGAGAGCTTTCTGCATTGTGCGAGAAACTTGAAGAAGCCGGAAATAAATCTGATGAAGAATTCATAATTGAAAACGGTGAAAAACTTCTTGATACGCACAGGGCATTTTCCGATAAACTCTCGAAATTGGGAGAGGGTAAGGTTGAGGAGAAACCTGCGGTAAATCAGGATGAACTGAAGGATGCATACAAGGCCTTGAGAGAAGTAATCCCCGAAATGGATTATGATTCTGCCGAGATGATAATCGAACAGGTTCTTGAATTTAAACTTCCCGAAAAGGATGCGGAAGTATTCGGAAAGCTTAAGACATATCTTAAAGCATTGAACTGGGATGAAATGGAAAAACTGATTCAGGATAAATAGGAGAAGAAATGCCGTCGAATCGAATAATGGTAGCAGGAGAAAAAGAATCGTTCCTGATCAGAGTCCTGGTAAAGAAACTGAAGGATGCGGGATACGATGCATATTTTGCCCCGTGGAACATTAATGATATCAATGCGGGATGGGATGAATCTGCGATGATAGCTTTGTATGCCGAAGAAAGAGAGCATCCGGGAGATGATGCACTTATCTTTCTGAAGGACAAGCTGAACGAGGATTCAAGGCTTTTGGCCGTGATCGGTGAAAAGCCCGATATCAAATATATAACCGACAGAATTCCTGCGGATCTGATCTACAAAGAATATGTCAGACCGATTGATGCGACGGCTTTCATAAAAGATGTTCAGGAAGTGATGAACAAGATGGAAACCGGAGAATTCAAAAAGAGCATTCTCATCGTTGATGATGATCCGAATTATCTGGGACTTGTCAGAGACTGGCTCAAAGGAACCTATAAAGTATCCATGGCCAATTCGGGTTTGCAGGCCATAAAGTGGCTGGGTAAAAACAAAGCGGATCTTATACTTCTGGATCATGAAATGCCGGTAACAAGCGGGCCTCAGGTTCTGGAGATGCTCAGAAGCGATGTGGATACTGCATCCATTCCCGTTATGTTCCTTACGGGGAAAAGCGATAAGGAAAGTGTAATGGCTGTATTGTCGCTGAGACCTGAGGGTTATTTTCTTAAGACCATTGGAAGAGAAGAACTGTTACAGCAACTCAAAGATTTCTTCGTAAGACACAGATAATAAACAGACATAGGAAGTCCGATATGGCTGAGTTTTGGCTCTCATTACAACTGAACATAATGCTTGCTTTGAGCGGTATCTGCTGTGCGATGGCCTTTTTGCTGCTCATGACGAAAGTGCTGACTCCCAAGAGAAAAGCATTTTTGGTAACGCTTGAACTTTCTACATTTTTTATCCTGATATTCGAACATCAGGCGTATATGTACGAGGGCGAACCGGGGACCACGGCTTACGTAATGGTTTGCCTTGGTAATTTCGTTGTCTTTTTCTTAAATACCGTACTCAGCTTTGTATTCAATCTGTATGTGTGGACGGTATTGATTGAAGATGCCGGAGAGAATGCTCCGAAGAGACTTAAGGCAGCAGCGGTCTTTGCAATTTTAAGCGGAGTGTTTCTTATCATCAATCTGTTTACCGGATGGATATACAGTGTTGATGCATCCAATATGTATCACAGGGGTGCACTGTTCATAATCAATTACCTTTTTGTATTTATGGGGCCCATACTGGATCTTACCGTAGTTGTTCAGTACAGAAAAAAGATCAGTAAAAAGCTGGTGAAGTCATTCCTGCTTTTTATCATAGTTCCTATTGCTGCGGGAATCATTCAGGCCGTAAAATACGGTGTTTCACTTATCAGTATGTCTCTTGCCGTTGTCTCTATCTTCCTGTACACATTCGCCTATGAAGACATAAATGATAAGGTGGTGGATGCCAAGGATTCCGAAGTTGAGCATTTGAAGATCAATCAATCGAAGATAGAGAATTTGTTTGAGCAGACCATCAAAGCATTCGTAAATGCCATCGATGCAAGAGTTGATTATGCGGAAGGACATTCCGTAAGGGTTGCGGATTATGCCTACATGCTTGCACAGATGAACGGTAAATCTGAAGAGGAGTGCAAGGATATATATCAGGCAGCACTTTTACATGATGTCGGTAAGATCGGTATTCCTGATGAAATATTGAAAAAAGACAGTGATCTTACGGAGGAAGAAGTTGATACCATGAGACAGGAACCCTTGATCGGTGAAAGGATCCTGTCGGGTATTTCCGGATATCCCGGTCTATTGCTTGGCGCCAAGTATCACATGGAGCGGTATGACGGAAGCGGATTCCCCGTAGGGCTTAAAGGAAATGAGATTCCCGAGGCTGCAAGGATCATCGCAATAGCGGAATGTTATGATTCCATGACAACAAGGAACAGTTACAGAGAACCTCTTCCCCAATCCGTTGTAAGAGAAGAATTCATAAAAGAATCGGGATATAAATACGATCCGCTCTACACCGGAATCATGCTTCAGCTGATCGACAGTGATGTTGATTATCAGATGAAGGAAGAAACGGAAAACGTTGATACGATCTTTAAGAATGAATTCTCCTGTGATGAATTCAGAAGTGCGATCTCTTACGGTATCAGGATAAGACCCGAGAAGAAGATCATTGCTTTTTCCGCCACGCCCATAAATGAAGATGAGCCATTCTCTTCACCTGCGATCATAGTATTCGATTCCATGGATGAGAGAGTACATGATACGGATAAAGCCATAAAAGATACCAGATATGTGGAATTCGGAGAGGTCTGGTTTGACGGACATTTTGTTTGTTCCGGTGCAAGAAACATTAAGCTTATCTCGCTGGAAAAGATCGAGCAGGATGAAGATGAAACTTACTTCATGGAGATTGCAAGAAACAGGGATCACGTTCAGCTGAAGTTGGAAGGCAAGGGCTATAGAAGCGAGGTTGTACTGGCTCTTCCTGACAGTTCAAAATACGCATACATAGGTCTTACCGGCGAGAATTGTCATATCTCTTCGATAGAAGTTGAGAAAACAAATAAGCGTGTTCCCGAAGATGAGATACCCAGGATCGCCGAAGAGATCAATTATATCAACAGACTTGAGAGTGATATTCCCAATGTACAGGTGGACAGTGTCAGAAGCGATTACACCGAAGGCGTATTGATAAAAGACGGAATGCGAATGATATTCCATACGATGAGTCTTCCTTCGGCAAATCTCGTATGGCATTGCCCTTATCTTCTCCTATATACTTCCGATGATATGAAGGTAATGGGAAGAGGATACAAAGAATATGCACTGATACGGCTTGACGGTGAGGTGCAGGGCGGCGGTGACTTTGCGGATAATAAAACAGAGGTTGAAAAAGGGGAGGATTTCACCAACTGGGAAAGCTGGAAGAAACTGAACAGAAAAGGATTCGAATGTACAGTAGGCTTTGCATGGATCAAGAATAAACTGATCACCGAAACCGTAAACGGCGGCATATCGATCACAAACATTACAACGGTTCATGATAAGAACAAAAAGATCTATGTTGCGATAACCGGTGACCAGGTAGCGTTAACGGATATACGAATAAAAAAATAAGCAGATAAAGTAATGGGGACGGTTCCCGGTGGGAGGTGATTCACTGCCCACCGGGAACCGTCCCCGCTTTTTTTATATCAGCTCCGGCATTTTGCTCTTTCTTATGATGAACAAACCCATGAGGAAGAAAATAATACCGATGGCTACTGATATCAGGATGACACTTAGCTGACCGTTGCCCAGGATTTCGCTTACCGTAACTTCGGATGATGTAAAGATTTCTTTTACGAGAGATGCTATATCAACCATAAAATGAAGTACGATATTGAACCAGAGATTTCCGGTTCTTGCATATATGGCAGCCAGATAGAATCCTATACCGATCGCATAGATCACCTGACCGACAGTGCCTATGACATCATCTGTCACAAGCAGGTTTGCTAAGTGCAACAGACCGAAAAGCGAACTGGATACCGTCATGGCTACGATAAGACCTTTACGTGACTTATATCCGGCAGTTCCGCGTATCAGACTCATACATATACCGCGAAACAGGAGTTCCTCTCCAATACCTGCGCCTATAAAAAGAGCAAGAATGTATATCGCTATAAATTTCGGTTGCATAACGGCGTTCGAATGAGCCTGAATGCAAGAGATAATATTGATAGCAAATGTGATAATACTGTAACTGAGTAATACGATGCTTATTTTGATACCTTTTATAAAGCTTCCTTTCGGGGTATCCTTCAATACATCGAGCCTTTTGCAGAATGCCAGGATAAGTGTCATTCCGATAAAGTTGATCACTGTCATCGCAAAATAAGTGACAGTATTGTAATTCATATCGCTCAAATTTCCCTGAGGAATGAGTTCCGCTAACGAAAATGATATTACAGAGAGCAGTTCCGCTGCTACTATTCCTACAATACATTTGAGCAGGCTATTTCTTTTGTCCATTGTAAAACTAATATCCTTTATGTCTGTTTAATATTATTTAATCATCAAGATTGGTGAGACCGATGGATGTATGGGTTTTTACATCTCCGATATCTCCGTTAAGAGAGATGTTTCCGATATCTGTCTTAACCTCACCGCTGTTTATGGTGCAGTTATCTGCATCTATGTTGCCGGCATCCGCATCTGCATAGAATTCATCTATGGTGCATCTGTCGAGCTCGATGTTTCCGGCGTCTGCTTTGACGGTCACTTTATCAGCGCTGCAGTCAGCCAGTTCAATATTTCCGGCATCTACATTAACACTCATGGTCTCGGATTCGATCTTGTCCAGCTCGATGTTTCCGGCATCGCATTTTACCGTGAAATCCTTGCAGGGGATGTCTGCGATTTCGATATTTCCGGCGTCAAGATTAACGTCCAGCTTATCCAACTCGGTTTCTGCGGGGATGACGATCAGGATTGAATAATCACCCCATCCGTCTCCTCCGATTCTTACGGAATTCTTATGTTTTACGGAAAGGGTTCCGTTTTTAAGCTCGATCTCGGGAATATAGTTTTCGGGAAGAGTGTATTCTACATGTACATCATCTCCGTAAGCTATGGTGATCCCTCCGAAGTCAACATCAACTTCTATGGAATCCACATCACCGGAGAGCTCTACCGAATTGCTCGTTGCATTACTGAAGACATTGTTTCTTGAAAAACTCCAGGAATAATTTCCTCTGTTAAATATGTGGATGAAGCAGCCGAACAGAACTGCGATGACTGTTATGACTGAAATTATTGTTATATATATCTTGGTCATTTTTTTTCTCCTAGTTTTCGTCTTCTGTACAATTGATCATAACAACTCTGTGGAAAACACCTGCTATAACCCAGATAATCCAGGTTGTGCCCCAGCTGAAAGTCAGGAAGCTGATTATGAGATAGATGCAGGTGACGGTAGGCCAATATACTTCACAGATTGTCTGTGCGGTCTTGCTCTTATACTTAACAGGTCGTGTGTAGGAACCACCGTTTGCGTACTGTCCGCTGATGGTACTCTTTTCGTTAACGTTAAGCAGTCTGTCAAATCCTCTTGCTATTGAATTGGGATAGACAATGAGGAAAACACCGATTCCGATGACAAGAAACATGATTCCCGCGCCGAGGGGCATATATCTGAAAGGAATCAGGATATTGGGGGTCCAGCAGACTACCAGCAGAACTACTCCCAGTGATACACACAGTGCTCTTATGGGTTCAAAGCTGCGTCTTTTTTCTTTGACATAAGTTGCGGTATTCATGTCGATGCTGCAGGCTTCATGGCCGATGAACTTCCATTCGTGATCCGCAAATCCGGAATATACCAGAAAACCGATTCCGAGTGCGATGCTGATTATCATCATCCCTACGCCGCTTAATACTTTCATTCCGTGGGGAGCCATGATTATCACAAATGATACCGATATGATGCAAAGCAGTATGCCGAGAGCTTTGAAGAGAGCTTTCTTGTTTCTGTTCGAGAGATATGATTTAGCCTCGTCTAGGGAGATGAATCTTCGGGGCATCTCGCTCTCCATTCCTCTTGCGACTTCGACTTCTTTGGTGAGACTTAAGCTCTCTGCAAGTTCGTCGAGATTACCGAATTCGGAGATAACGGTTCCGACGGCGGCATTTTCGCTTGTTCCTTCGGAGATGAGTTCGTTGTATTTATCTTCCATCATCTGAAGGAGTTCTGCCTTTGCCTTGCGCACTTCCGGAGTGTTGGGCATGGAAGCAAACATCGATTCCAGATAATTTTTTATAGTTTCCATTTTTCTCTCCTTAATGTTCGATGAACTTCTCGATCACGTCTTTTGTCAGGGCCCATTCTTCACATTTTTCCCTGTAGTACTCTTTACCCTTTTCGGTAATCCGGTAATATGTTCTCTTTTTACCGTTTCCGTCGGGCCCCGGGTCTGCCACAAATGACTCGATGAATTCATTTTTTTCCATTCTCGTGAAGGCCGAGTAGAGGGTTGTTTCCTTGATGACGTATTTTTCTTCTGAGATCGTTTTGATCTGTTTGGAAATTTCGTAGCCGTAGGAAGGACCCTTCATGAGAATGCAGAGAATCATTGTATCGTTGTAACCGCGGATCACATCACTGCTGATCTCTACCATTTTCTTCCTCCTGTTAATAGGTTGATGTTTTACATGGTACTGCGACCGGCCGGACCGCTCACTCACCTCGTCAGGTTCGTTTTAGTACCACGTCAGACGTACTACGACAGTCGTACTATGTCTGATGGGGTAAATATACTACGACAGATGAAGTATGTCAACACATTAATTTAAAATTTTTTGGTTAAGATTTTGAAAGGCCCTGCCGATATACTAGGTAAGATAACTGAAAGTGCCCTTATACGGCCTGCCGGAGGCTGATGAAACGGAATTTTGTCAGGGGCGCTTAACCCGGTCAAAACTACAAGGAGGTAGAAGAGTATGGCGGGTATTCACGAGATCTCTGCATATCAGCAAAGTGCCGAAGTCTGGAAAACAGAGCAGAAACGTATCGATTCGGCCAAAACCTCGGAAAGTAACAAAACTTCACAATCAGGAACCGTCAAAGACGGTGAATCATCCAAGGTTTCATTAAAGCCCTGGAATCCTTTGAGTGAAACAAGCAGCCTCATTCCCAGAAAGACCGATTACGGTTTTACCATCGGAGATGTGAAACTGTCGGATACAGCTGCGGATTATTACTCCAAATTGAAGGCCAAATTCGGAAATATGGAGTTCATAGTTGTCAGCAAGGATATGAAGGCACAAGTGCAGGCTAATGCAGCTGCGTACGGTAATGCAAACAAGCAGGTTGTGCTTATTGATGAAGAAAAGCTGGAGCGCATGGCCACCGACGAGGATTATCGCAATAAATACGAAGGCATAATCGCCATGTCGCAGGCTAAGCTTCTTGAAGCCAAGAGTTCCCTGGCAAGCAGCGGTGCAGCGGTTAAGAACTTCGGCATGAGCGTGTCATCGGACGGTACAGAGAAATTCTTTGCTACGGTTGAAAAATCCCAGGATCTTCAGAAGGAGCGCATAGAGCGTAAAGCTGAGGAAAAGAGGGCGCATAAGAAGGCTGAAGAAAAGAAGGCACGTAAGGAAGCTGAAAAAGAACGCATAGAGAAAAACAGGGAAGAAAGAAGAGCCGAGAAGAAGGAAGCTCAGGAGCGTATCAGCGAAGAGCTTGCGGATGCGGCTTCCGAAGAAGATATTATTCCCGAAGAAAAAGAGTATGTAACCATTTCGTCACATACTCTCAGTGATTTAGTCCGCAGTGTTCAGACTTATTCCTACGACAGCGCCGCAGGTCATGTAATGACGGATGCGGAGCGCATGGTAGGAAGTCATATAGATTTTAAAGGATGAAAAAGATCATCCGAATTTCTTAACAAGACTCATCTCCATAATCTTATCACAGAGGTCGCCGAAGCTTCTTCCGGCGGCCTTTGCCGATATTACGAGATGTGAATCGGGATAAAGCTGGGGAAGTGAATCACATTCCAGACAGACAAAGCTCTTCATATCGGCTGCAACAATGAAATCCATCTTGGCGTATGCATTTACACCCAATGCAAATGCTGCATCTTCCGCAGCTTTCTGAAGTGCCTTGGCAAGTTCGTCGGGGATTTCGGCAGGACATTTATTGGCAGTCTCACCGCTCATGGTGAGGCCTTTTTCTTTGTCCGCTGTTTCAAGGGGAAGCTTTTCAAGAACGGGAAGGGCTTTTCCTTCCACGGTACATACGGCAAATTCTCTTCCCATGAAATATTCCTCTATGAGAACTTCGGTATCCCATCTGAATGCATTTTTAACTGCTTTTTCATATGCGGTTATGTCGCTTGCGATTGATATTCCTACGCCGATTCCGCCGTTGTTGGGCTTGACGATGACAGGAAATTCAAGTCCGTGCTGCGTGGGATTGGGGATGGATGAACCTTTCTTGATGGTATAGCCGTCGGGTACGGGAACACCCATTGTGCGCATAAGTTGTTTAGCCGCTCCTTTGTTGGAGGAGATCGCGGATGAGAAATAATCGCATCCGGTATAGTCGAGACCCAGGAGATCAAATGCGGCCTGAACTTTTCCGTTTTCGCCCTCTGCACCGTGAAGAGCTATGAAAATGAGATCTGACTGCCTGCATATCTGAAGTACGTTGGGGCCGAAATATGCATTGGACTGGTCTTTTCTTCTTTTTCTGGTTGCCCACAGATCGGGGATCTCATTGGGGATATCGCCGGGATTGAGAGTGTATTTCTCAGCATTATCAAATACGTCATCCGGGAGAAGTTCTTCGTTTTCCGAATAACCCATGAACGAATCGAGCAGTATAACATTGTTTCCGCGGTTTCTGAGTATATCCGCCACGGTAACTCCCGTTTTGAGAGAGAGATTTCTTTCGTTGGAAAGACCGCCTGCAAGGACAACGATATTGAGATTGCCCGGGAGAACAAATTCTTTGAGTTCGTCTTCTGTAAGGAAGGCATCTTCAATGGTAATGTCCGAACCGTCCATGTTGATCTCAAGAGAATTAACCATCTGACGGGTGAGGGTAGCTATCTGAAGGATGCGGCCTATCTGTTCGGGTTTAAGGTCAACATCGTATTTTTTCTTAACGAAATTTCTGATGCTCTTTGTGATGGGTCTGTTTACATGAACAACCAGGAAGTCCGTGAGTCCCAGGAGTGCATTGAGTTTTCTGGAACTGATAAGATCTTCAACCATATCGATGACTTTCAGGATATCCAGAGCATTAAATGCGGTCATGATACTTCTGAAAGACTCGAGAAGATTCGGGTTCTTGCGGGAGTATAAGATGCAATATGCCAGCAGATAAGCAACATTGTCGGAGTACTTGGGATCGCCGATCATATCGCACAGAAAAGCAATGAAATCACACAGGCTTGCGCCGTTGGAAAGCGCAAAGCCTTTTTCGACTATCATTCCAACAAGCCTGTTGGTTTCTTCGCTTTCTTTTTCACTGACTGCGGAACGGATCATGCTGTTGATGAACTGGTCGACGATCTGCATCTCGGGGCGCTGACCGTTCGGGTTGACGCGCATGGTGTATTCTCCGTTTTCCGCAAAATCGAAGAATGTGTTGGGAGCATGGGATTCGGAGAAGCCGAACTTACCGTAATCGTATCCGATGTAATAAGTCTTCTCGCCGATATCGTTCATGAGAATGTTGACATAATCGTAATCGATATTGTGATTGGAGATAAGGCTCTGGCGGGCAATGATCTTCTTTTTATAATGATCGATGAATTTATCGGAGAATCCCTGTCCGTCAAAAGAGACACATCTGTCAGGTGTGTCATTAAGGATGGTGATATATTTTGCTTTGTTTCCGCCCTTTGAATGTCCGATGACAGTCACAAAATATTTATCGAGATTGTTTTTGCCGTAAGCCTGTTTGTACCATTCGAGGGCATTTATCTGCTGAAGTGAATCAACCTGTCCGGCTCCCTCAAAGTCATCCGTCCATTCTCTGTCCGCGGTTCCTCTGAAAGCTACGACGGCTTCGTGCTTTCCGCTTTCATCCGCTTCTTCTTTTTCGTTTACGACGACAATGGAGATTCCACCGCCTGCGCCGTATGCTTTATCGAGGTGTGATTCGAGAATTCGTGATTCGGAAACCGAAGGATTTTTCAGAATGGCCATAATGATGTTTCTGAAATCGAATCCGTTCATCTGGGTAGAATAAGTGAATTCGTCATCAAGAGCATTCAGGTCAATCTGTCTGAGATAATCGCCTACAGTCATGCCTTCCGCATCCAGAATGGAAATGAGCGGATCGGTGCCCGGCATATAGGTAAGAAGTTCGATCAAAAGAAGTTCATCAACTCTGTACATTAAAAAAATACCCCCGAAATTATTTATGTATTAAGCAGATCTTAGTTTGATTCTATTTCTTCTATCAGTGCCTGATAGACAAGGTTTAAATTCTCGTTTTCCCTCCTAATGTTGCGGACAAGATTGATCCCGATAAATTTGAGGAGTGATACTCCTGCTGAAGGGTGGGTTTCCGCAAATTTGTCAAAATCATTTCTCGTTATCTTGAGCGTGACACAGGCTTCTCTTGCTCTGACCGTTGCGGATCTTTCATCGCTGTCGAGAAGTGCCATTTCACCGAATACGCATCCGGTCTCACTTCCGAGACTTGCACAGATGAACCTCTCGCCGAATACGGTGGTTTTAATGATGTCGACTTTGCCTTCCATCAGGAAATACATGTCCGAACCGGTCTCACCCTCCGTTAGGATATCCGTTCCCGCGGGAGCTTTGACTTCGGACAGAAGGGTTGCAAAATCATCTAGATCTTTGTCAGAGATATTGCCGAACAGTGGAAATGATTTCAGTTTTTCCTTATAATTAGTCATTTTTCTTCTCCGAGTATGATCGCACCTGAGTTCGAGGGGATAATGTAATCGTCACCGGGATTTAAACGGGGTTCGTTTGTCTCCATGGATTTGACGGTTCTGAGTTTCTGGATGATCTCACCGTAATTGGTGGATTTTTGAGCTTCGGATAAGATGTTATGCTTGATCTCTTTTTCGACGCCCATGTTCTCCAGTATTCCCAGGAGCAGGATATTCTTTTCTTTCTTGTAATAATCGAACAGTTCGCTGTATTTATGACCTACTCTGGATTCCGGTATGGGCTCGATCTGCACGCTTGTTCCGTCGCCGTTGTCGAGGAAGGAACTCATGACTTTGCTCATGCCGCTGTAGTTGGTGGAAGTGGTGAGGATGTATCTGGTGTATTCTTCGGTATAGATGATCTCTGCGATATTCTGTGCATTCAGATAATTGCGGTATCTTTCGGTACGTATCTGGGCACATATGTGACATTTGGAATTGAGATTTCTTGCGAGGATAGCGGTTACGAAAACTCTGGAATCTATAAGCTCGTCATCGAGGTTATCACTGTTTTCTCCGATGATGAGGACTTTGGATGCGAAGGAAATATTGGCATTTTTGAGAGATTGTTCTTCGGTGAAATCACCTTTCAGGATGTTTAGATCTTTGAGATCCGGATCATCTTTCAGGGACTGTGTCTTAACGTCATCCGCACCTGTTATAAGTATGATGTCCGAGGCGTCCAGATTCTTGTTTTTTCTGAGGATGCCCATGATGAGACTCTTTATGTCATTTTTCCATCCGCATATGATGATGTGCTCTTTCATATTCTGCATTTTCTTAAGACCTCTTCCGGCGTTCAGATTATGGGCGACAAGTGATGATGATATGAAACCTGTTATGGTGGAGAGAGCCAGGACTCCAAGTGAGAGAACTATAAGTCCCAGAAGTCTTCCGGCGGGAGTTTCGGTGAACTCATAGTCATTACCTGCAAGGGCCAGCATATTATATATGAAGACATCCCAGAATGAGAGTCCGTTTTCTCTGGCATCGGAAAAGATGTAGCAGGCGTAGCATACGATAAGAACCGTAAGAATGATCAGAAATGTGGTTAATTTGCGGGATTCTTTGATACGTTCGATGACGTTTTTGCTGCTTTTCCGGGGTATTTTATTGTTGCTTTCGGAATTTTTGCCCATACACGGATATTTTACTGTATAACGGGCGTTTTTTCCATATTTTAAGCCACTTTTACCCATATTTTTGACCCGGCGGGCTTATACCCTAATAAGGGCAAAATATGGTAAAATTATGAAGAATTTGTATACATCTGTAGGAAGGTAAAACACGGAGTTTTCGTATTAATATCGGTTTGACATAAATATGAGGCAGATAAAGACATGGAAATGACGGTTGAGCTTTTTGATAGTATCATAAACACCTCTCAGGACTGTGTGTTCTGGAAAGATAAGGACAGACGTTTCATTGGGGTAAACCGGGCCTTTCTTGATTTCTACGGTTTTGAATCCGAGGATATTCTGGTCGGAAAGACTGATGAAGACATGGGATGGCATTCGGATCCCGAGCCTTATAAACAGGATGAACTCAGGGTACTGAACGGAGAAAGCACATATAAGGTACAGGGTAAGTGTTTTATCCGCGGCGAGGAGAGGGATATCATCGCCTCCAAACGCCCCTTGTACGAAAACGGTATGATCGTCGGTCTGGTGGGCAGTTTCGTAGACGTGACGGATGTCATAAGACGTAATGAAGTAGCGGATAATCTGCAGGTATATACCATAGATAAACTCAGGGGATTCAATTTCTTTGACAGAATAATCGATGAGATAAGTCTTGAAGAGATGCTGGATCCTTTGACGGGAGTTTTGAACAGAACCTATGCAATGAAGATGGTTCACTGGCTTATTGCCGAGAACCAGCCCTTTACTTTTACCATGGTGGATCTTGATAACTTCAAGTCTATTAATGACGGGTTCGGTCATTCCGCAGGAGACAAGGTGCTTGTCGAGGTTTCCAAGGCGCTGGCAAAATCTGTGGAAGGATTTGGAGTCGTAGGTCGTTTCGGCGGTGATGAGCTTCTTATGATAGACCTGAAAAATACATCCCGCAGAGACAAGAACAGATTTTTTGAAAGGCTTTATACCAAATCCGGCATGATCAGAAAAGAAATGCATTTTGGTGACAGTGCTGTCATGATCACAGCTACTTCGGGCTGTGCATCATATCCCAAGGATGCGGATGAATATGACAAGCTCTTTGAACTTATAGATAAAATGCTGTATGTGGGAAAGAGCAGAGGCAGAAATTGCTATACCATTTATGATAAAGGCGAACATAGCATTCTGGAGGTGGCAGTTGCGACCAGAAGAGGAGTCTTCGCCGACATGCAGGATCTGAGAAACAGCATGGAGAAAGAAAGTACCCATGAAGGCAAGATAAAAGCGGCTTTTCCCGTACTTAAAGAAGTTCTTCGGATCGAAGATCTTTACTATATCCGCCCCGGGATGCGGATGAAAGCTGTTAACGATTCCGAGTTTGAATGCGAAGCATCCGATATAGGACTTCTTATGACTGAGGATGTTGTTGCGGAAGGTTCGGTAGAAAATATAAAAAAAACAGCACCCGTATTTGGTGCTTCGTTAAAAGAAAACGGCTTTGGTTCTGCTTTGATCGCACGGGTAAGAGATCATGATGATGTTAAAGGCTATCTGATATGTGCGGTAGAAAGAAGTCACAGGATCTGGCAGGAATATGAAAGTGCAATCCTGTATTATGTGGCAGGACTTATGAATTAAAAAAGGAAGATTTCCGATGTACCGTATTCTGAGTGAAACGGAAGAGAATACTATATTGATTCCCGCTACACTGGATGATCATTTCCCTCTCCTTAAGTATATGTTCTGGAGTAAGGGCTATGCCGTCATACCCTTGGATGAAAGCGATGAATTCGAGATACGGCAGGAAGGACTTAAATATTCCAATCACGATATATGTTATCCCTTTGTGCTTATGGCCGGGCAGGTGGTCAGAGCTCTGAGAAGCGGAAAATACGATCCAAAGAAGACCTTTATACTGATGCCCACGGCGGGAGATGCATGCAGAGGTGCGTGTTATCTGGGACTTATGAGAAAATCTCTCGATAAGTCTCATTTTGAAGATGTTCGTGTAATGACTATCAATGTAAGACATGTCCGTGATGACATTCAGCTCAAGATAAATCTTGATACCGCCATAAGGGGACTGTTCGGTCTCTTTTATGGGGATATCCTGATGCTGCTTACAAATCAGGTGAGACCCTATGAGATAAATAAGGGCGTAACCGATGCTCTTCGAAAAAAGTGGGAGGAAAAGCTTTCCGAAGATTTAAGGCTTGGAAATAATCTTACACTCGGAAAGATGAAGAAGAATTTCCGCAAGATAGTTGAGTCATTTTCCAAAATAAAAAGAGACGGCAAAAAGCGCACGGTTGTCGGTGTTGTGGCTGAGTTCTATGTCAAATACTGCGGACTTGGAAATTGGGATATTGTGAAGTATCTTGAGAAAAATAATGCGGAAGCTCATGTGAACGGTGTGTCATGGTACATGCTCTATTACATAGATTCACATAAGCCCACCAAGCACAATCTCGAGAGGCTGGGATTTGAGGTTGTAAAGAAGCTCATGGCTTCCTGTCAGTCTGATATGGTGGATGTACTTCATGAATACGGCTTCCACTGTCTGAATAAATACGAGGATATGGCCAAGGGGTCGGAAGGCTACGTGTCTCACACGCTTACCATAGGCGACGGATGGCTTCTTGGTGCCGAAGTTTGCGATTATGCGCATCTTGGATATAAGAAAGTGCTTTGTATAGCGCCCTTCGGCTGCATGGCAAATGTCTGCGCGGGAAGAGGATTGTATCCTCATCTTCAGAGGAAATTTCCCGGAACCAACATTGCGGTGGTGGAGACGGATTCAAGCAGTTCCAAGCTAAACTATTACAACAGGGTGCAGATGCTGATCAAATGATCCACACATGTATCCGGAAGAGAGAAGTTTACAGGTTATGAGTATTTTATTATTTCTGATCATCATTTTGATATTCATTGTTCTGATAGGAATAATGAACGAAAAATACTTTCACATACAGTCGGATATTTCGCTGATTCTTTTTTCGTTCATCATCTCCATGGTGCTTCTTATAGCAAGCAGGCTTCTTCAGATTGAATCTCTGGACAGCTTTGTGGCGGGCCTCGGGGATTTTGGATTCGAAGAATATCTGATGGACGGAGTTTTGTGCTTCATGCTTTTCTCCGGCGCAAGCAAGGTTAATATGAGGAAGTTCCGCGAAAACGTCCGCGCCATCAGTTTACTTGCACTTCTTACAACAATGCTATCATCCGTATTTTACGGAGCTTGTTTCTATCTGATCGCTTTACTTTTCAATTTCAATATGGATATCCTGACGTGCATTCTTCTGGGATGTGTGGTATCGCCCACGGACCCTATTGCTGCAACGGGAATCCTCAACAAGATCGGTCTTTCCAAAAATGTCTGTTCCGTAATAGAGAACGAATCGCTTTTTAATGACGGTACGGGCGTAACACTTTTCATATTCGTAAGAAGTCTTGTTGTACACAGCGGAGACAGCAACTTCGCAGTACTTATGTTTAAAGAAATAGTAGGTGCGGTGGCGGTTGCACTGGTTGTCTCGTTCCTGCTATTTAAACTCATGGAAGTTACAAGAGATCCGATCAAGTATATCCTGATATCACTTCTTGATGTATCGCTTGTATATATTATCTGCGAACATTTGGGATTTTCCGGTGTTATCGCGTCTGTAGTCTGCGGAATGTATTTCTCGGCAGCATATTCCAAGATAGAAAGAAGAGCAAAGGTTATCGATACCAGAGATCTGTACAAGGATTTCTGGGATATCATGGAAAGCCTTTTGAATTCCGTGCTTTTCGTTATGATCGGACTGCTTGTTCTTAATCTGGATGTGAGCAAATACATATTCATCATTGCACCTGCTGCCATAGTGATAAATGTACTTGCAAGAGCATTCGGAGTTTCGGTCAGCTGCTTCCTGACAGGTATTAAGAATATCCCCGGCAACTATAACAGATTTGAGTATGTAACACTTATGACATGGTCTGCACTTAAAGGCGGTCTTTCACTGGCGCTTGCATTCGGAACCAAGGAATTCTTACCTAAGGATGTGTATGACATTTTCATAAATGTAACTTATGTAACGATCTTCTTTACCGTACTGGTACAGGGTCTTACGGTAAAGAATGTATATTTTGCACTTGAGAAACATAAAACCGCAAGAATGACCAAAAACAGAAAGTAAGGGAAGGAATAATCATGAAAGTCATAATAGTCGGAGCAGGACGTACGGGAAGATCTCTCATCGAAGCTCTTGCCAAGAAAAACTACGACATAACAATAATCGATAAACAAAAGAACCTGGTTGATGATATAACGGATAATTACAACGTGAGCGGAGTCGTGGGAAGCGGTGCATCCAAGGATACGCTTTTAAAAGCAGGTGCGGATACTGCGGACGTTCTGATAGCATTGACCCCTGTGGATGAGATCAATCTTCTCAGCTGCATGCAGGCAAAAGCCGTCGGAGCTTTAAGAACCGTGGCCAGGGTATTTCAGCCTGATTTTGCTGCTGAGAGAAAGACTCTGGAAAAAGAGCAGGATATCGATTATATCTTTAATCCTAAATATGATATGGCTGAAGCTGCATCACTTAGCATAGGACTTCCGGGTATCGTAAGACCGGAGGGCGTGTTCGGTGATAACATGCAGATGATAACCATAACCGTAATGGACGGCTCACCTCTTGCGGGTAAGAGTCTTATCGACATACGTAAGGAACTCGATGCGGAGATTCTCGTGGGAACCGTTCTCAGGGACGGAAAGCTTTATGTTCCCGACGGGATGTTCAAGATAGAAGCCGGCGACAGCATCGGAGTTGCCGCGGGCATAGATGATATTCAGATGATATTGAAGAAGATCGGTATCATCAAGCATTCTGCCAAGAAAATCATGATTGTCGGCGGCGGTATCACTGCTGAATACCTGCTTAACATGCTTCTTGAGAAAAGAAAGAACATTTCTCTTCTGGAAGCGGATCTTGAAAGATGCAGAGAGCTTATGGAGAGATATCCTTCGGTTCATGTGGCGTATTCCGAAGGAGAACTTTCGGATGTTCTCGAAGACGAGGGAATAGGTGATGTGGATGCGGTTGTTTCTCTCACCGATAATGATGAATCCAATCTTGTAACCAGTATGTATGCATGGTCCAAAAATGTTCCTTCGATCCTCACAAGAGTTGAACAGCCCGGACATTTGAAACTTCTTCACAGAGTAAATCTGGATATCACGCTTTCTTCATCGGAAATTTCGGTTAACAAACTGATCCGTTTCGTGCATAACTGTGAGGCGGGCGATGCTCCCAATGAGATCGAGAAGTACTGCTCCGTTGCGGATAATAAAGCTGAAGTTCTTCAGTTCACGGCAGGCGATGATTTTATTAAATCAGGTGTGCAGTTTAAGGATACGAACTTTAAACTCAAGAAAAATGTTCTGGTCGCATCCATAATCAGGGACGGGGAACTTATCATCCCGGGTGGAAATTCAAGTATTCAAAAAGGCGACAAAGTTATAATTGTTTCCGACAAGAAGAATCATATTGAGAATTTAAATGAGATTTTTGCATAAGGTTATAAAGTAATGGTTTTTAATTCTATTTGCAGTGCAATGAGGGAAGATGCGTTAAGGCTTCCCACGGACAGAAATGTCAAAGTCTACATGAGACATTCCATCAGGTTCGACAATCCGCCTGACGGAGATTATTCAAAGCTTCTGCTTACTCCCGAGGGAATAGAGATAGCAAACAGGATCGGAAGAGAACTGGATTATCCGGTGGGATATTTTTATTCAAGCCCTGTTGAAAGATGCGTGCAGACTGCCACAGAGATTGCAAAGGGTACCGGTATACCTCAGCCTGTTGTAGAGAAGGTAAGAGAATTTGCTCACCTTGAAGGACTTGGTCATGCACAGAATGATCTGGGTATAGGCTGGTATGAATTTTATTACGGACTTCAAAGAGGAATACCGGAACTCACCGGCGGAATCACGCTTAAAGAAGCTGCGACTCCCATTATAGATAAGATATTTGAAGTTCCCGAGACGGATAAAGCTCTGGATGTCATCATTTCACATGACAGCCATGTCGTTACTCTTGCAAGTGCTCTGTTTGATTTCAAAACCGGGATAAACGGAGAAGGCTGGGTGACATTCACTGAAGGAATGTTCATATACGGATCCAGAGAAGACTTTACCGTACTGTGGAGAGGCGAAGAGAAGAGATTTGTAAATTGGTAATATGAAGATTGCAGTCTGTGATGATGAAACTAAAATACTTGAGGACATAAAGGGTATCATCTTAAAACTGTATCCTGAGGATGATGTGAATCTGTTTTCGAGTGGCGAGGTATTTCTTGGATCCGGTGAAAAACCGGATGTGCTGCTTCTTGATATAGACATGCCCGGAATGAGCGGAATGGATGTTGCATCAAAGCTTGCGGAGAAAGAGACAGATGCCTTGATAGTGTTTGTCACTGCACACGATGAACTTGTTTACGACAGTTTCAAGTATCATCCCTTTGCCTTTGTCAGGAAAACATACCTGCAGGATGAATTGTCAGGGGTGCTTAAAGATTGCAGGCTTAAGATCGATAAGAAAAACAAACATTATGTGTTTAAAACAGGTTCCGAAACTGTCAGCCTGTCACTTGATGAGATTCTGTATTTCGAAAGTCTTGCCAATTATCTTACGATAAAAACAAAAACTCTGGAGTATAAAACAAGGTCTACAATATCAGGTGTAGAAAGCGAACTGGGGAAGAATGATTTCCTGAGGATCCACAAAGGTTTTCTGGTAAATCTCGAACATATCAAAACCGTGAAATCCGATGAACTGCTGCTGGATAATGATGAGGTTCTTCCCATAGGAAAGTCATATTCGGAAGAGGCCAGAAGAGTTATTTTGAAGTATATGAGACGATGACCTTATCAAAGAAAAAAGAGTCTGATGAACTGCATAATAAAATATACGAGCTTGAGGCACTGAATAAGGATCTGAAGTATGAACTTGATTCCTGCAAGTGGCAGATGGAAGAAATAAGCAAGCAGGACGAAGAGATAAGGACGCTTCATCAGAATACCAGAAAACTCAAGCATGATATGCGAAATCATCTGATGGTGCTGGCTTCGTATATAAACAGCGGGGATATGGAAAATGCAAGAGAGTATATTTCCGAAATCCTGGATAAACTGAACGCAGTAAGAAGTTATGTGGAAACCGCAAATCCTCTCCTTAATCACATACTGAATGATAAACTGGAGATCTGCTCCAAGGACGGAATTGATGTAAAAGTATCCGTCGGAAAAGCTGCTTTCGACAAGATGAAGGGAATAGATTTTTCCACAGTCTTTGCCAATGCAATAGATAATGCCATTGAATGCGAGAGATTCGAAGCAAACAAAGAGATCGTGATAGATGTATATGAGAATAAAGGATACGATGTGATTACCGTAAAAAACCGGATCGCATCATCGGTGCTGGAAGTCAATCCTGATATGAGATCCACCAAGGAAGATGATGAAAAGCACGGATTCGGAGTAAAGCAGATCAAAGAGACAGTAGAATTATATGAGGGAATGACAGACTTCTATGAAGAGGACGGTTATTTCATAGTAAACATTTTTATACCGAAATAAGGCTGTTTGTCCCTGTTTAAATATCGTTCGTCCCATACCCCTTGTACCTGTAAGGTACAGGGGGTATTTTATGCTCGGAGGAAAGACAATGGTTTTATTTGATCACGTTTGGAAATTTAATCTGCTGGATGTTGATCTTCACATTCCCAAAGGGACGGTTCTCGGAGTGATCGGCTCATCGGGGTCGGGTAAGACTACGTTTTTGCGTCTTGCTTCCGGTCTTCTGGAGCCTTATTCGGGACATATAAGAATCTGCGGAAAAGATCCGGTCCGCTCCAGAAAAGAAATATCTGAGGAGATATCCGTACTGTTCGCAAATGTTCCTGTATACAGTGATAAATCCACTGTCATGGAGGGCCTCCTTGAAACGAAATCCATATACGGACTGAGCGATGAGGAATTTGATAAGAATCTTGAGCATGTATCCGAGATGCTTTCCTTCAGATCAATGTACGGATCGAAACCCAAGACTCTCTCACTTGGCCAGAAGAGAAGAGCGGAACTTGGTATGGCTTTTTTGAGAAATGTATCTCTTTATATATTCGATGAACCCTGCATCGGGCTCGATCAAAATGGAAAAGAAGCTTTTAAGAAGCTTGTTTATGAGAAAAAGGAGGAAGGGGCAACGCTCCTTGTGAGTTCTCATGACATGGAAGAAATAGCAGGTATTGCGGACAGGATACTTGTGCTGGACGAAGGGAAGGTTTTCTTTTACGGATCCGTGGAAGAACTTCATAAGAGACTTATTCCGATGGAAGTCTGCACAGTTGAGTATTCGGGAAGATGCCCTGATATCTCTGATATAGAAATCGAAAAACTTACCATCGAAAAAAACGTGATGAAAATCTGGTATAACTCCAATCATGTATCATCGGGAGAAGTCCTTGAGAGGATATGCGAAACGACTACGGTAGAGAGCATTAATGTAAGAAGAACCGGACTCGGTGAGATCATAAAAACCGCAGAAGCAGGGAGGAAGTAAGGATGAACTTTATTGAAGTACAGGATATATCCAAGACATTTAAGGTTAACAAGAGAAAAGCTGGAATTCCCGGGATGATCGCCAATATGTTTGCTCCCAAGTTTGAATATAAGGAAGCTGTAAAGAAGATCAGCTTTAATATAGAAAAAGGAGAGATGGTAGGATTTATCGGACCGAACGGTGCAGGTAAGTCCACAACCATCAAGATGCTTTCGGGAATACTGTGCCCGGATGAGGGTAAGATAAGCGTCGGCGGATATATTCCTTATAAGCAGAGGAAGGAATATGTTGCTGATATCGGTGTGGTGTTCGGACAGAAGTCACAGCTTCAGTGGGATCTTCCGGTAATAGACAGCTTTGAACTTCTGAAAGCAATCTATCGTATCCCTGAGGATAAGTATAAGAAGAATCTGGATCGTTATACGGATATGCTTGATATGAACGGATTCATCAATCAGCCTGTAAGACAGCTTTCTCTGGGACAGAGGATGCGTTCCGACATAGTGGCATCTCTTCTTCATTCTCCCGAGATAGTGTTTTTCGATGAACCTACCATAGGAGTGGATATCATCGGAAAAGAAACCATAAGAAGCTTTATAAAAGAGCTGAATGAAAAAGACAAAGTCACCATGATCTTTACAACCCACGATATGCAGGATATCGAGCAGACATGTAACAGGCTGATAATCATCGACAAAGGTTCCATCATGTATGACGGCTCTCTTCATGAGATCAGAAATAAATACGGTACCTCAAGAGAACTGATAGCGGAATTTAATGAAGAAACCAGGGTACAGCCCATAAACGATGTGATCATTGAGGACAAGGAAGACAGAAGAGTAAGTTTTACTTTTGACAATAATGTGACCGACGTAAATAAACTTATGCATGAGATTCTTGGTAAGTACAGCGTAAGAGATATCACCGTCAAGGAACCCGAGATAGAGAGCATCATACAGAAGATGTACACCGGGGAGGCATTTGTATGAAGATTTCTCCTTATATGGCTTTTGCCAAAAAGAGCTTTCTGCAAAAAAGCGCATACCGTCTGGAACACTGGATGGGGATTCTTAACACACTGATAAGACTTGTGATCTATGTGGAGATTTACAGAGCTCTTTACGGTGGGCGAGAAACTGTGGACGGTATAACCATGAGTATGGTGACCACCAATTTCATTTTGTCCCTGGGACTTGAATCCTTTTTTGTGGTAAATGATTATTACCTGTCATCAAGGCTGTATGACGGAAGTATTGCAACCGAAATGCTTTTGCCGGTCAGTTTCCACGGCAGAATGCTTGCGGATAATCTGGGGACAGCTGCGTTCAAACTCATATTTCATTTTGTTCCGGCTATGATCGTTGCTTGTTTGTTCATCGGAATACAGGCTCCCGCAGGCCCGGTAATGTTCGGGCTGTTTATTCTCAGCGCTCTTTTGGGATACGGAGTTTTATGGAGCATTTCTTTTCTGTTTCAGATGTTCTCTTTCTGGCTGATGAATGTGTGGGCGGTTATGACTATTAAGAATGTGTTCATCAACGTCTTATCCGGTTCCATGATCCCTCTTTGGTTTATGCCGGGTTTTATGAGAACGCTGATAGGTTTTACTCCCTTTGAGTCCATATATTTTACTCCGGTTCAGATCTATCTTGGGAAGATCACCGGCAGTGAGATCATATTGGGATTTGCCAAGCAGATTATCTGGATAGTTGCTTTGCTGCTTCTCGGTTTCATGGTATGGCAAAAGGGACAGAAGAAGATAGTTGTACAGGGAGGCTGATATGAAATCCGATACATTACACCTTTCGGCTGTTTATACCAAAATGATATTCCGCTCGTGGTTTCAGTACAGGGTTGATGCAATCCTCAGGTCGTTTGCGGTTTTTGCGAGAGAAGCCACAAGCATTATAGTAGTGTATTTTACTCTTTTGAAATTTGATTCCTTAAACGGATGGAATATATATGAGATGCTCTTTCTCTTCAGTCTTGTATATGTTACATACGGAATCCTGATAATCTTCTTTACCGGTCTCAGAGATTTCGGAAGTACTGTAAAAAACGGAAGTTTTGACAGGTATATTCTCAGACCCAGAGGACTTTTGTATCAGCTGATATTTGCCAATGCAGACTGGTTTGCGGCTGTGGGTCACGGTGGGCTCGGAATACTGCTCTTTCTTCTCTCTGCGGCAAAGATAGGAGTGGTATGGACACCATGGAGAATCGTTTATTATATCTTCTCCATAATCGGAGGAGTTCTTATCCAGGGAGCCATTTTTTTATTCCTTGCTTCGCTTAATATTTATCTGCTGGAGACAAACAGCCTAAAGGAAGTGTTCTACTGGAACGCCAGAAAATTTGAGGGATATCCCATAAGCATATTCCACAAGGCAATACAGTTTTGCATGACCTTTGTGGTGCCTTTTGCATTTGTTAATTATTTTCCCGCACAGTTTATATTGAGAAAAGA
Organism: Lachnospiraceae bacterium; assembly: GCA_017940415.1. Lineage (GTDB taxonomy): Bacteria > Bacillota > Clostridia > Lachnospirales > Lachnospiraceae > AC2028. The sequence goes on along the minus strand of JAGAYR010000016.1, from coordinate 94,251 downwards.
AGACATGTCATTATATCCCGGAATCTTTATGTATCTCACTCCCGTTCTGGGAATCGTGATGTATATCCTCGCATATGCGTTTTGGAGATACAGCATAAAGTTTTACAAAAGCTCGGGAAATTAAAAAGAAGAGGCGGCTATTACTGCCTCTTCTTTTACTATATTACTTTTTTAGTTTGTTAACTACTTTCTCGTACGCTTCAAGTACTTCTTCGTGATGCTTTCTTATGAAATCTTCATTTCTTTCATTGGATGCATATTCCATCTGCTTGGCAAATTCCGAAAGGTTTTCCGCACCGATGTTTCTGGAATTTGATTTCAGTGCGTGTAAGAGAACTCCGTATTCTTTCCAGTCTGCTTTTTCATATTGTTCATTTATCTTGGCTACATTATCGACATGATCTTCGACAAAGATTCCGCAGATCATGTCGTAGAAGCTGTCATCGTTATTGCAATACTTCATTGCGGACTTTTTATCAATAAAATCAATCGACAGCACATCTGCAGCCTTAAGGTAGGTGGGCTCCTGGATAACGGGTTTGTTTCCTGCCTTGGGAGATTTTGTTACCATGCCCTCGGGAAGGTATTGGAGGATCATGCCAAGCATCTCATCCCTTTTAATGGGTTTGCTCAGGTAATCCGTAAAACCTGCGTCGATGTATTCTTTTTTCGCACCTTTTATTGCGTTGGCGGTAAGCGCTACGACCGGAGTGTCACTGCACTTGTTTACGGGAAGGTCGCGGCTCTTCTCCAGAGTCTCGATTCCGTCCATCTCCGGCATCATATGATCCAGGAAGATAATGTCGTAATGATTATGTGTGATCATATCAAGCATCTCACGTCCGCTGAATGCTTCCTTGATATGAATGAGGGTGTCTTTGAGAAGTCCCTTTACGACTTCTATATTCATCTTGTTGTCATCGACTACAAGGATCGAAGCAAGAGGAGCCGTATAGGTGAAGTCATCATCCGCTATCACCAAATGTTCCTTGGTGTATTTCTCCTCGATGTCTCCCACAGGTTCGGGATTTTTAATCGTCTGATCGATCTTTACGGTAAACACGGAACCTTTTCCGTATGTGGAGTCAACTTCAATGGTTCCGCCCATGAACTTGACCATGCCCGCGCAGATGGCAAGTCCGAGTCCGGTTCCTTCGATGTCTTTATTCCGTTTTTCATCAATCCTGCTGAATTTCTCAAAGAGCTTACCAAGATCGTCTTCTTTGATTCCGATACCTGTATCGCTTACTTTGATCTCAAGACTTACGGTATCTTCATTAACCGTTCCGGAGATATCAAGTGATACACTTCCTTTTTCCGTATATTTGACAGCATTGTTCAGGAGATTGATCATTATCTGTCTGATCTTATTTTCATCACCGTATAATCCGTCGGGCAGATCTTCCGAAACCGAGAGATTCATCTTCAGGCGTTTCTGAGATGCCTTTACTTCGATCATCTTAACAACATCAATGGTGAGCATGGAAAGAGAATAATCACCGTTTACCAGTTCCATTCTTCCCGCTTCTATCTTGGAGAAATCAAGAATGTCATTGATGAGTGACAGGAGTGAATCGCTTGCACTTTTTATATTGGATGCACACTCCCTGACTTCCTTGGAGATGTCTTCGCGAAGAATGATCTCATTCATGCCCATGATAGCATTGATGGGCGTTCTGATCTCATGGCTCATGTTGGCCAGAAACTCGGATTTATATTTATTGGCTCTTACTGCTTCCAGGATCTGGTCTCTGCTGAGTCTCATCTGTCGGATGGTCTGGCAGAGCATCATAAGTATCATGAAATACAGACCTATCAGAATGTATAGGCCGTCGATTCTGTCAGCGATAAGAATCATCATGACCGCCTCCACAAGGGTTCCTGCGGACAGACCTATCATACCGATAAGTACGTAGAAATATTCTTTGGCCTGACCGTTTGCTATATCTATTCCGATGGTGGTGAGCATGCATACTATGGCCACGGATACGATGGTGTTGATGATCACCGTCGAATATCTGAAGTCATATATTTCCGCAACATGCAGATATGAGATCACAGCAAACGAAACAAAGAGACCCATCAATATGGCAATATATACTTTTTCGTAACGCCGCTTCTGGGTTTCGTTCATGAAATACAGGAAGGGAGCAATCATGATCATAACCAGAAGATAACCCCATACGCCGTCCACGTAATAGAGTCCGGTTATGTACTGGGGGATGATGTTATCCACAAGAAGCCAAAATGTCACAAGTGCAAACGCAAAACCGATGGAAAGAAGGAGCTTCCATTCGTCGTATTTTCCGATGAGGAAGAGCGAGAATATAACAAGGGCCGCGGAAAAGAAAAACAGCAGAAAAGCCAGCACAAACTGAAGACCTGCCATTCGAAGGACTTCCGATAATACTCCCAGGGAATCTCCGTAAAAGACGGTTGCAAATCCTTCCTGCATGGAAGTGTCATTGTTTATTTTTTCAATTCGGATGGTTTTGCCGGCATCGGTGGGATATAGCTTGACCTGCAGAAAAACAGGCTTTTGGTTTTCGCCGGGAAGAGGGTTGTTTTCATTGGTGAAAGATGCTCTGAGCTGTCCGTCTACATAGATGAAGGAATCGTTATAGGCAAACATACAGAAGATTGTTCCTTCTTCTATCTCATCGGGAAGAACGGATTCAACAGTAAACACTCCGAGTTCGCCCTGTTCGGCAAGAATCGGAAGATCCTGTGCCACACGGGTTCCGTCGGGAAATACTCTTTCCCAGGGCTGGTCATAAACTCCGGACCATCTGATGATGGTGTCTTCTCCGTCAAACCGGGCCCATGATATTGCAATGAATATGAATACAAGGATTGCAACACCTGCAAATACAGCGAGCATGAATCTGAATACTCTGTGGCTGGTGATGTGTTTTTTGAAATTCAGCAGTTTTTTCTCGGACATAATTTTACCTGACTAAAGATTTTATTCTACGCATATGAAGAGATACTTGAAATATGTGTGATTCCTCGCATCATCATAAAGATTTATAAGGCTTATGGAATACAGATCCGAAACGACCCGGTAATTATTTTTATTTATTAAGGAAAGCATTTTTCGATATGTCTTCTCGATATCGGGTGAGTTATTGTCCTGATAGCACAAAACAGCTTTGCTTCCCGGAAGCGGAAATGTTCCTATATTATCGGCCGGCAGAAACGACAGGCTGATTATTTTGTTGTAAACGTATTTACCTGCTTTCAGATCTTCGTAGTCTATCGTTACTCCCGCGGGAAACATGGGAAGAGAATCGTCTCTGGAAGTTCTGGTTATGTGTGCCGAAATGTCGGATGCGATGTCTCCTGTGTGGAAGGATGAATCTTTGTCACTGATGGGGCTTGAAAAGACGCTCATGGGTGGCATTACATCCGTAAAGGGAACACCGGGTTTGTGTGAAGTGTATTTTCCAAGAATCCACATACCGAGCTGGAGTGCGGAGATCTTCTTGGTGATAAGATATGCTTCATGCTGCATTTCACGGATCTTGGTATTGGCCAGTTCTTCGATTCCGTCTCTCGACAGGTTATGTATGATCTTGCCGATTTCCGATATTGAGCAGCCTGTCTGGCGAAGTGTGGTGATAAAAAAGAATGAACCGATCTGTGCAGACGAATAATAGTGATATCCGTTTTTGGGATTTTTCCATGGAACGAGTATGTTCTGCTCGTAATAATACCTTAGAGTGTCCCTGGTTGTGTTGCACAGAGAGGCAAACTCGGAGACACGGAGAGTGTATTCGCTGTTTTCGTTATGTATGTTCCGGCTCATAGAAATAACGTATTCTTTAACGTATGTGAATTAATATAATCCACGGCTATTTTATATGAAAAGAGAGCTAAAAGCAAAAGAAACCTTGGGGCTGACACCAAGGTTTCTTGTATTATAATCTTCATTCCATTCGCAAATGGCCAAAATTCGGATAAAAACATGCTGTTTTATCATCGGAAATAATTATTGACCCGGGGGTTACCCCCGGGGATATCCTTTAAGAGCTTTAGAAATAACTCAAAAAAGGAGAACAAAAATGAAAGACGTAACAGAAACAATCATCCGTGTTATTGCAGAGTATCTTGATAAGGATCCTTCGGAGATTCAGGCTACCGATACTTTTTCCGAGATCGGACTTGACTCTTTGGACATCATGGAGCTTGTAATGCAGCTTCAGGAAGAACTTGACTGCAAGATCGAGCTCTCTCAGGAGATAACTTCCATCGAAAAACTCGCTAAGTTCATTGAGGAACAGTAATGAATAGAGAAGATCTCATGAAAAAGAATCCCATTTGTGAAATGCTGGGGATCAAGTATCCGGTGATTCAGGGCGGAATGGCCTGGATTGCGGATGCATACCTTGCGGCAGCTGTTTCGGAAGCGGGCGGCCTCGGACTTATCGCAGCAATGAATTCCAACGGAGAGCAGCTCCGTGAGCAGATCGTAAAAGCAAAAGAACTTACGGATAAGATCTTCGGAGTGAACCTGATGCTCATGAGTCCGTATATTGATGAAGCTGTTGATGTAGTATGCAACGAGCACATCAAGGTGGTTACGACGGGGGCCGGAAATCCTGCAAAGTATATGGATAAACTGAAGGCGGCCGGAGTAAAAGTCATCTGCGTGGTTGCAAGTGTTGCACTTGCCAGAATGGTAGAGGAAATGGGAGCGAGCGCAGTTGTTGCGGAAGGATGTGAATCCGGAGGCCATGTGGGTGAGACTACTACCATGGCGCTTGTTCCTCAGGTTGTTGATGCGGTTAACATTCCTGTCATCGCGGCAGGCGGTATCGCAGACGGAAGAGGAATGGCGGCGGCTTTCATGCTGGGAGCCTGCGCCGTACAAATGGGAACCAGATTCCTGACCGCCAAGGAATGCAGAGTTCATGAGAACTATAAAGAGAAAGTTTTATCCGCACGTGACAGGGACACCATAGTAACAGGTAAAACTCTGGGTCATCCGGTCAGAGCACTCAAAAACCGAATGACCAGAGAATTTAACAAGATGGAGCAGGATCCTCAGACTAAGCCTGAAGATCTGGAGAAGATGGGAGCGGGAGCTCTCAGAAGAGCAGCCATCGAGGGAGATGTCAAAAACGGTTCATGCATGTGCGGACAGATTGCGGGCCTTGTTAACAGTGAAGGAACCTGCGAAGAGATAATTAAAGGAATCTACAGTGAAGCTTTTTCACTGATGGGTGTTAAGTGATGAGCAAGATTTCATTTTTGATGGCAGGCCAAGGCAGCCAGTATCCGGGAATGGGAAAAGAATTGTATGAGGATATACCGGAGGTTAAGTCGTTTTTTGACACGGCTGAGGCGCTCCGCCCGGGAACCCTTAAGCAGATGTTTGAGGGAAGCGAAGATGAATTGAAACAGACAGTCAATACACAGCCCTGTCTGTTTCTTACTGACATGGCGGCTGCGATCGCTCTTGAAGAAGAAGGAATCGTGCCGGATGAGGTTGCGGGCTTTTCTCTCGGTGAGATAGCGGGACTTGCGGTGAGTGGAATCCTTTCCAAGGAGGATGCATTCAGACTTGTAACCTTAAGAGGCAGACTTATGCAGACGGCTGCGGAGAAGGTTAAGGGTAAGATGGCAGCTGTCCTTCGAATGGATAAAGATGAGCTGGAAGATTTGTGCAGGAAAGCGGGTGTATATCCCGTTAACTACAATTGTCCCGGTCAGATAGTGGTATCCGGAAGTGAAGAGAAGATGGATGCATTCTGCGAAGAACTGGGGAATAGAAAAGTAAGATTCATAAATCTTCCGGTCGGCGGTGCATTCCATACTCCATATATGGAATCCGCATCCGCAGGACTTAAATCGGAATTATCCGAAGGCGGATATGAATTTACAAAAGCCGAAAGAATACTGTATTCGGATCTTACCGCATCTCCTTATCCGGATCGTAAAGAAGATGTGACAGGTAATATATCCGGTCAGGTTTCCGGAAGCGTCAGGTGGGAAGAAATCATCCGTAAGATGGCGGATGACGGAGTGGATACTTTTATAGAGTGCGGTCCCGGAAATACTCTTTCGGGATTTGTGAAAAGAACACTTAAAGATGTAAGGATCTTAAACGTAAGCGACAGGGAGTCTTTGAAGAAGACTTTGGAGGAACTTAAGTAGATGTTATCTGATAAAAATGCGGTTATTACCGGCGGAACAAGAGGAATAGGAAAAGCCATCGCGCTTAAGTTTGCGGAAAACGGTGCGGATGTTGCGATAATAGCTACCTCGGAGTCCGATGCGGCAAGGGAGACCCTGGCTCAGCTTAAGGAGCTCGGAAGCGATGCAAGGCTTTATGTATGCGATGTGAGAAATGCCGAGGAAGTGACAAGAATGTCGGAAATGATCCTTAAAGATTACGGACGCATAGATATATTGGTTAATAATGCCGGGATCACAAGGGATAATATTCTTCCCGCGCTTAAGGATTCGGATATTGACGATGTGATAGATGTTAATCTGAAAGGCTGCATGTATGTGACCAGAGCTTTTATACGAAGCTTTGTAAAACACAGAAGCGGAAATGTTATAAATATAAGTTCCGTAGTTGGACTTATGGGTAATAAAGGACAGGCAAATTATGCCGCATCCAAGGCCGGTATCATTGGTTTTACCAAGACAGTGGCCAGGGAATATGGTAAAAGAAATATCAGATGCAATGCCATAGCACCCGGTTATATCGCAACGGAAATGACCGCTGCACTTAATGAGGAAATGACAAAAGCGATAGCAGAGTCTCTCCCTCTGGGAGTATTGGGAGAGCCGGAGGATGTGGCACAGCTTGCTCTGTTCCTGGCCGGTAATGCATCGAAATATATAACCGGTGAGGTGATCAAAGTTGACGGAGGAATGTATGTGTAGAGTTGTAGTAACCGGAATGGGGGTTATCACACCTGTTGGAAATGATATTGATACTTTTTGGAATAATATTACAAAAGGTGTTTGCGGTATAGATCATATCAAAAGATTTGATGCTTCACGCTTGAAAGTTAATCTTGATGCAGAGGTTAAGGATTTTGAACCTAAAGATTATTACGATACGGTCCAGGAGATCAGAAAGTCCGATCTGTATATGCAGTATGCCATGGCAGCAGCAAAACAGGCTGTCACAGACAGTAAGATCCTGGAAAGTGACCTTGATAAGGAACGCTTCGGTGTATACATCGGATCCGGAATAGGCGGAATCAATTCCACATTAAGAGAAACAAGAAAACTCGATGATAAAGGACCGGAGATGGTTTCTCCTTTCTTCGTTCCTATGATGATCAGTAATATGGCGACGGGAGCGGTATCCATAAAATTCGGAGCCAAGGGACCCACACTTCCTGTCGTGACGGCATGTGCAACATCAACACACGCTTTGGGAGAAGCATACAGATGCATAAAGCATGGGTATGCGGATGCGATAATCGCGGGCGGAAGTGAAGCGTCCATAAATGAACTTGCAATGGCGGGATTCATTAACTGCCAGGCACTTAATCTCTCCGATGTTCCCGAAGAAGGAAGCCTTCCTTTTGATAAGAGAAGAGGCGGATTCGTAATGGGAGAGGGTGCAGGAGTGCTTCTTCTTGAAGAATATGAACACGCTAAGGGAAGAGGTGCCAAGATCTATGCGGAAGTTGTGGGATATGCCAATACCTCCGATGCATATCACATCACTGCTCCGGATCCCGAAGGCGACGGTGCGGTAAGAGCGATTAAGGCAGTCGTAAAAGAAGCAGGTATCTCCGAAAGCGATGAGATCTATGTCAATGCACACGGAACGGGAACTCATTTAAACGATGCTATGGAGACTAAGGCTCTTAAGAAGGTATTCGGTAATAAGGCGTATGACCTTCATGTAAGTTCAACCAAATCCATGACGGGTCATATGATGGGAGCAACAGGTGCCGTTGAAGCAATCGCATCCGTACTTGCTCTTTCAAACGGAGTGATCCCGCCTACCATTAATTACAAAGAACGTGATGAAGAATGTGATCTGGACTATACACCGGGCAAAGCGGTTAAAGCAGATATATCATATGCCATCAGCAATTCACTGGGATTCGGCGGGCACAATGCTGTTATCGCATTAAAGAAGATCTGAGAGTGTTAATGAGGAACGATATGAGTTCATTACAGGAATATGCCAATTTATTTGAAAGACTTGATCTGTCGGAACTGAGCGTTGAAGAAGAAGGTCTTAAACTGACCATGAAACGTGATTCTATGAAAGTGCCGCCTGAAAAGAAACCGGTTGTAAGCAGTCCGACTGCCGAAGCTGAAGAAAAATCAGTATCCGATACGGTTAGCGGTACCGAGATAAAAGCACCTCTTCTCGGAGTGTTCTATTCCAATGAAATTCCGGTAAAAGAAGGAGACATAGTAAAAAAAGGAGATGTTCTGTGTTCGATAGAGGCTATGAAGATGATGAATGAAGTCAGATCGAGTACGGACGGTAAGGTTATCAAAATACTCGCGGAGAACGGTTCGCTGGTTGAATATCATCAAACGCTTTTTGTTATCGAATAAGGTCAGGTTATGAAAAGAGAAGAGATAAAAGAGATACTTCCCCACAGGGATCCGATGCTTCTGGTGGATGAAGTGGTACTTAATGAAGACGGAAGTGCAACCGGATATTATAAGGTTCGCGGGGACGAATTCTTTTTGCAGGGACATTTTCCCGGGAACCCCATCGTGCCCGGTGTTATCCAGTGTGAGATGATGGCTCAGTCTGCATGCATTCTGTTTAAGGACAGAATGAATTCGGGAAATGCACTTCCCGTATATACAGGACTTGATAAGGTCAGATTCAGAAAACAGATAGTTCCCGGAGATCTTATCAAAATAGATGTAAAGATCATTCGCGGATGTCATCCGCTTTATCAGCTGAGCGGAACCGTATCCGTCGAAGGAAAGAAATGCATGAGCGGAGATTTTTCTTTTGCCATATTAGATAAAAAGAAAGGAGAGTAGCATGTTTTCCAGGATTCTCATTGCCAACAGAGGCGAAGTTGCGGTCAGGGTTATCAGGGCCTGCAAAGAAATGGGAATAGAGACCGTTGCGGTTTATTCCGAAGCGGACAGTGATGCACTTCATGTGGAAATGGCAGACATGTCGTATTGCATCGGCGGTCCTCTGGTCAAAGACAGCTACCTCAATATAGATGCACTCATAACCGTTGCTCAAAAGACAGGATCCGAAGCTGTTCATCCGGGATATGGAATGCTTTCCGAAAATCCGGAGTTTGCAAGGAAGTGCGAAGAAAACGGGATTGTATTTATCGGCCCCGGTTCAAGAGTCATGGAACAAATGGGACAGAAGGAAGTTGCGAGAAGCATTGCGATCAAGTGCGACGTGCCCGTAGTCCCCGGAACGGAAATATTAAAAGATGCGAAAGAGGCTCTCGAAAATGCAGAGAAGATCGGATATCCGGTTATCTTAAAAGCAAGAGCGGGCGGAGGCGGAAAAGGCATCAGAGTAATCAGAAATCCCGAAGACATGGAGAGCAGTTTTTCGCAGGTAACCAAGGAGGCACTTAATTCCTTCGGTGATGGCGGCATCTTTATGGAAAAATTTCTGGAACATGTGAAGCATGTTGAAGTTCAGATACTTGCCGATAATTCCGGCAATGTACTGATACTCGGTGACAGGGATTGTAGCGTTCAGAGGAGAAATCAGAAGCTTATAGAGGAATGCCCCGCTCCCGTGCTTTCAGACATTGTCAGAGAGAAGATGTATGACGCGGCAAGAAAGCTTTCGCTGGAAGTCAGATATGTGACTGTGGGAACGGTTGAATTTCTGGTGAAGGGCGAAGAATTTTATTTTATGGAGATGAACACCAGACTCCAGGTTGAACATTCTGTCACCGAACCCGTATGCGGAATAGATATAGTGGAGTGGCAGATAAGAACCGCTGCGGGAATCGGACTTCCATTTAAACAGTCGGATATCGGTAGCGGAAGACATGCCATAGAATGCAGGATATGTGCTGAGAATTCCAAAGATTTTACACCTGCAGCCGGAAGGGTTGAGATGCTTCATATTCCCGGAGGTGTGGATGTAAGATTCGATTCGGCCTTATATCAAAACTGCATTGTCACTCCGTTTTATGATTCCATGCTGGGTAAGCTTATTGTGTGCGCTGATACAAGAGACGGTGCGATTCGCAAGATGAAAAGCGCGTTGTCCGAGTTCGTTCTTGTGGGTGTCGACAATAACAGAGAAATGCATATGAAGTTTCTCGAGGACGGAAAGTTCCTGGTGGGAAACTATGATGCCGATATATGTGAAAAGGTTCTGTGAGAATGGAATTAAAAAGATTATTCCTGAAGGCTAACAACGAATTGGAAAATTCGGGGCAGGGTGGCAAGGACAGAAAGGTTACCTGCAGAAAATGCCAGAAGAAAAATACCGTTACCAAGATCCGAAACAATAATTTTGTCTGTCCGGACTGCGGTCATTATTTTCAGGTAAGGGCAAGGCGAAGGATCCTGATGCTGACCGACAGGCGCTCATTTATCGAAATGAATCGTGATATGAAATCCGTCAATGTACTTGGATTTCCGGAATATGATGATAAGCTCCGCAGTGCAATGGATAAAAGCCGTGAAAATGAAGGCGTTATCTGCGGCGAAGCACAGGTAGACGGTCATAAGATATGTATTTTTTCCATGGATTCGAATTTTATGATGGGATCCATGGGTGCAGTGGTCGGCGAAAAGATCACTTCTTTATTCGAATATGCAACTGTTCGTAATCTGCCCGTTCTGGGCATTACCGTATCGGGCGGCGCAAGGATGCAGGAAGGAATGATATCCCTGATGCAAATGTCCAAAGTGTCCGCCGCGGTAAAAAGACATTCCAATGCGGGAAATCTGTATATAACACTTCTTACCAATCCTACAACCGGAGGAGTGGATGCAAGCTTTGCCATGCTCGGGGATATTACCCTTGCAGAGCCCGGGGCACGAATAGGGTTTGCGGGGCCGAGAGTCATTGAAAAGAGTCTTAACAGATCCCTTCCCAAAGATTTTCAAAAAGCAGAGAGGGTTTTGGAATGCGGATTTATCGATGCGATAGTTACTCGAAGTGAGCAGAAGACTTATATAGCAAAGCTCCTTAAGATACACGGAATGTGATCTTAAAATGCGGAGGACCGGGTGTTTAAAAATACTGTAAATACAACTGATGATTACGCAATCGTTCTTGAAGCCAGATCGGATAAGAGGCTTACAGCATCCGATTACATAGATTCAATGATAACTGATTTTACCGAGTTTAGCGGGGACAGATTATTCGGAGACGATAAAGCTGTGGTTGCAGGCATAGGTTTCCTGGGCAAAATGCCTATTACCGTCATCGGTATTGAAAAAGGTAAAAATACCGAGAGCAGGATTCTTCATAATTTCGGAAGTGCTCATCCCGAGGGATACAGAAAAGCACTAAGACTTATGAAGCAGGCGGAAAAATTCGGACGCCCCGTGCTTTGCCTTGTGGATACTGCAGGTGCTTTTTGTGGAATAGATGCGGAAGAACGCGGACAGGGCAGAGCCATCGCGGAGAATCTTTATGAGATGGCCGATCTGAAGACACCGATGATCTCGGTTGTAATCGGAGAAGGCGGGAGCGGAGGAGCATTGGCGCTTTGTCATACGGACAGGATATGGATGATTGAGGATGCGTATTTCAGTGTCGTATCTCCGGAGAGTTGTGCCAACATTTTATGGAAAGATCCCGGAAGAGCAGGTGAAGTGGCGGGAGCTTTAAATCTTACTGCGGATAAATTATATAAGCTTGGTCTTATAGATAAGATCTGCAGGAAGAATAAGATGAAAGAACTGTCTGAGGAACTAAAGAAAGAATTTGAGTACTTGGGGACGCTTAAGACGGAAGAACTTCTTGAAGAAAGATATCTTAAATTCAGAAGAGCGGGATACAGATCTTATTAAGGAAGATATATGCCATATATATATGAAAGATTTTATAAGGAAATAAAAGATGCATCGGGAAATATCACAAAGTTGGATATATCCTATGACAAGAATTTTAATTTCGCCTATGATGTGGTGGATGCCATAGCAGGTGAATCACCTGACAAAAAGGCTCTTGTTCACAGAAGCACATCCGGAGTAAGAACCGTTCTTACATTTGGTGAATTGAAAAGGCTCAGCGATAAAGCGGCCAATGCTCTCAGGAATCTGGGCATCGGAAAAGGAAGCCCGGTGATGCTTCTATTGAAAAGAAGATACGAATACTGGGTACTGATACTTGCACTTCATAAGCTCGGAGCGGTTGCTATACCGACTTCCCATATGGTTTCTTCGGAAGATATCAGGGAAAGAATCGAAGTATCGAAAGCTCGGGCTGTTATATGTGTTAATTCGGAAAACATCTGTGACAAAGTAAGAGATGCAGTCAGTGGATCGGATACACTGCAACTTGTCATCGGAGACAAATATCCCGGAGCAATAGATATATGGGAACTTACGGAAAATGCTTCAAGTGAATTTGAGAGGATTCCTACATTTGTTACCGACGACATGCTGTACTATTTTACCTCGGGGACAAGCGGATCTCCTAAGGCGGTCATCCACGATCATTCGTATCCTCTGGCACATATATATACAGCCAAGAACTGGCACGGAATGCAGGACGGGGATCTTCATCTTACGGTAGCTGATTCCGGATGGGCCAAGTCCGCGTGGGGAAAACTCTACGGACAGTGGTTCATGGGCGCAGCCATCATGGTTTATGACTATGACAATTTCTACGCCGCAGATATGCTTAAGCTTCTTGAGGAAGAGAAGGTTAATACTTTCTGCGCTCCGCCTACCATATATAAATATTTTCTTCTGGAGGATCTGAAATCCTACGATCTGTCTGCGCTTAAATGTGTCACCACTGCAGGAGAACCCATGCCGGGAGAAATTTCGGATAAATTCACCGAGGCTGTGGGAATACAGATAAGAGAAGGATTCGGGCAAACGGAGACGGCTCTTCAGATATGTACTCCGGTCGGAAGCACATCGGTAAAAGGCTCCATAGGAAAAGCTTCACCCCTGTATCATATTGATCTGATAGATGATACCGGTAAGAGCGTGCCTTGCGGCGAAGAAGGAGAGATAGTAATTGTCCCCGATAACGGCAGTATTCCTCTCGGAGTGTTTAAAGGATATCTGGGAGTTTCTTCTTTATATAATGAAGTGTGGGAAGGCGGTGTGTACCATACCAGAGATAAGGCCTATAAGGATGCGGACGGAAATTTCTTTTTCCTGGGAAGAAATGATGATGTGATCAAATCCAGCGGATACAGAATAGGTCCTTCAGAGGTGGAAGATATACTCATGAAGCATCCCGCGGTTTTTGAATGTGCGGTGACGGGTTATCCTTCCGGAAACAGAGGAGAGATAGTCAAGGCAAGCATTATATTAAAGGAAGGCTTTGAGGAAGATACAAAACTCAAAACCGAACTTCAGGATTTTGTCAAAGAAAGAGCTGCAATATATAAATATCCGAGAAGGATCGAATTCGTAAGTGATCTTCCCCGAACATCAAACGGTAAGATAAGCAGAGCGGCTATTCGCAGAAAAGATTTTGCAAAAAGATAATCCATCAATGATTAAGGCCCGGCAGACTAAATTATCTGCCGGGCCTTATGATGTAGGTAGGAAAGATCATCCTATAAGAAATTACTCAACATCCTGTAATGCGTCGAAGTCTTCTTCGCCTGTTCTGATCTTAACAACCTTCTGTACGTTGTAAACAAAGATCTTACCGTCTCCGATGTGACCGGTGTAAAGAGCTTTCTTGGCGGTCTCTACAACCTTATCAACGGGGATAGCACTTACGACGACTTCAAGTTTAACCTTAGGTAAAAGTGTAGCATCGATCTCAACACCACGATATCTTTCTCCTGCGCCCTTCTGGATACCGCATCCCATTACCTGGGTGACGGTCATGCCGGTTACACCGAGATCGTTCATAGCCTTACGAAGTTTGTCGTAACGTGAGAGCTTTGCAATGATGACTACCTTATAAATGCCGGTTGCCATTTCAGGGAAAGGAAGTTCGGGCTCTTTGACAACGGGAACAGCTGCGTTTTTCTTTGCATCGGAAGCTTCCTCATAAGAATCGGATCCGAGGTTGGTGTTCTCGTTGATATCCATTGTCATGGTAGTTGTATCCATGATTGAGAAGCCTGCATATGCGGAAGGAAGACCATGCTCCTTAACATCGAGACCCTGAATCTCTTCTTCCTCGGTAACACGAAGACCGATGGTTTTCTTAATAACAGTGAATGCAATGAGAATTGTTACTACTGTCCATGCGATAGTTACGAACATACCGCCGAACTGTTTTCGGAGCTGTGCGAATCCGCCACCGTAGAAGAGACCTTCGGTGATTCCTGCTCCTTCAAATCCGGGAGCGGTAGAGGTAGCAAAGAGACCTACTGCGATGGTACCCCAGATACCGTTCATCATGTGAACTGCAACTGCACCGACGGGATCGTCTACATGAGTAACATTATCGTTGAACCATACACCGAATACTACGAGAAGTCCTGCGACTGCACCGATGATTGTTGCTCCTGCACAATCGGTTACATCACAAGGTGCGGTGATGGCTACAAGTCCTGCAAGTGAAGCGTTGAGACACATTGAAACATCGGGCTTGCCGTACTTAACCCAGGTGAAGATCATGCATACAACAGTTGCAACTGCGGGAGCAACAGTGGTGGTAAGGAAGATGGATCCGAGTGTTGCGATATCGGTAGCTGCCGCACCGTTGAATCCGTACCAGCCGAGCCAAAGGATAAATACACCGAGAGCTGCGATAACAAGGTTGTGCCCGGGGAATGCATTTACCTTGGTAACTTTACCGTTCTTATCTTTTTCGAACTTACCGATTCTGGGTCCGAGCATCCATGCACCGATGAATGCGCAGATACCGCCGACCATGTGAATGCAGTTGGAACCTGCGTAATCGTGGAATCCCCACTGTGCGAGGAATCCGCCGCCCCATGTCCAGTGAGCTTCAATGGGATAGATAATTGCGCTGATAACAGCTGAATAAATACAGTAGCTTGAGAATTTGGTTCTTTCAGCCATGGATCCTGAAACGATGGTTGCTGTAGTAGCACAGAATACAAGGTTGAATACGAATGCGGAATAATCGAAATTTCCGTAACTTGTAAATACGTCGAAGCTGAAGCCTCCTGCGAAACCGCCGAGGATGTTATCCCCGAGCATAAGTGATGCACCGCAGATGAACCACATTACGGTTCCTATACAGAAGTCCATCAGGTTCTTCATGATAATGTTGCCTGCGTTTTTGGCTCTTGTAAATCCGGCCTCACACATTGCAAATCCGGCCTGCATCCAAAATACCAGTGCGGCGCCAATCAAAAACCATACGCCGTACACTTCGTCTGTGACGAAACTAATTATTTCTTGTGCCATAATCTTTCCTCCTGTGATCACAAGCTATGCATTCCGGCCGAAAATGCTTCCTGCTTGCATATACGATTTTTACATACGGTTTTTGAAAACAAAAAAGGCGTCACAGAAAGAAATCTGTGACGCCATTGCCATCAAATGTAAAAATCTTATGTGCGTATATTATGACAGTGTGTTTTTTTTGTCAAGAAAATTTTAAAATTTTTTTTATCAGGTTTTAACAAATGCCATCAAACTTGCTGTTTATGCGGTTTCGCGGTATCATATCAAATGTACTGACATCGGATATGACGTATGTCTTCGTATATTTTCAATAAAGAAATCGGAGAAAACAATGAAACTTACCGACATTTATAAAAACAAAGAACAGGTTGTTTCTTTTGAGATATTTCCTCCCAAGGCTCAGGATGAACTTGATAACATAGATGAGACTCTTGGAATCCTCTGTGCTCTTAAGCCTGACTACATCAGCGTAACATTCGGCGCCGGCGGAAGCTCCAACAATAACAAAACCATAGCAATCTGTAAGAAGATAAGAGAAGAATATCATACAGAAGCTGTAGCACATCTTACCGGTCTTTGCTACGACAAGAATGATATAGATGAATTCTGTAAGCAGCTTGAAGCAAGCGGAATAGAAAACATCCTTGCGCTTCGCGGTGATGTCAATCCAAATGCACCATCCAAAGGCGTCTTTAATCACGCGTCGGATCTGATTACTTACATCAAGCCTCATACAAATTTCTGTATTGCAGGTGCATGTTATCCCGAGAACCATCCTGATTCAAAAAGCCGGGTAGATGAGATGACAAATCTTCGTAAAAAGGTTGAAGCAGGTGCTGAAGTTTTATTAAGCCAGCTGTTTTTTGACAACAATGATTTCTATAATTTTGTTGAAGATGCAAGAATCGCCGGAATAACGGTTCCCATCACCCCCGGAATAATGCCATGCCTTTCAGCAAAGACCATTAAGAGAATGGTGACCACATGCGGGGCAAAGCTTCCGGAAAGATTTGCCAGGATAATCGACAGATACGAAGACAATAAGGCGGCACTATTCGATGCGGGACTGTATTATGCCATAAGTCAGATAATCGATCTTCTGGCATCGGGATGTGACGGAGTTCATATCTACACCATGAACAATCCTGCGGCAGCCAAGAGAATATGCGAAGGAATCAAGAATGTAATTTGATCTGACACATATGTCAAATTCCACGACTTAACGGTCGTGGGATTTTTTATATTCGCTCGGAGAACTTCCTTTTATTTTCTTGAATTGTCTGTTGAAATGCTCCACGCTGTCGTAACCGCATATGGCAGCCGCCTGCGCTATGCCTGTGTTTTGGTTCAGAAGAAGGTAGGATGCATATTCTATTCTGGATATGATCAGATCTTTGGATACGGGTACCCCGTACAGAGCTTTATAAACATGCTGGAAGTAAGAAATACTCATGTTCATCTCATCTGCCAGCTCCGAAACTTCTTTGATTCTTGCGGCTTCTCCGCCCTGATAGATTCTGTTTCTGAGGATGTTGAATCTTCTTCTGTAGCTTTCAATCGCACCGGAAGTAAAATCAATCTTATTATCTTCGCTTTTGCTGTACAGATCGCTTATTTTGTACAGCAGAATACGGATAAGTGAGTCCATTATCATTCCGTGATGATCGGAATTTTTCCTGGCTTCTGCGGCAATCATCTGCATTATGGAAGAAGGCTCGGAACTGTCGTGAAGAGTCAGGGCTTTTGAAAACGGAAGTCCGAGTTCATCAAACAGTTTCTCACATTCTCCGTCATCATCAATGAAGTGCATCCAATCATCGGTATATGGTGCATTTCTCAGATAAAAATGCTGATAGTCCGTAGGCCTGTAGAAAAGAAATGATGGCCTTTCCACATATATCGTTCTCAGGTTGTCCACGTTTTTTACAACGTAATAAAAGGGATTTCGTATGAAGATGATGCTGTAGTGTCTGATTCCGTCCGGCCTGTATATTTCCCATCCGTCCTGATGGTAGTAATTATATCCGGCATAGGGGACATCTATCATATCCGACTCCTTATAATCAATTGCGAACAATTATTGACCCGTTTATAACAATTATTGGGGTTAAAAGCAGAAAAAGTCAAGTATCTGACAGAAAAAAACATTGTAAAATCCGCTTATTAGCTTAATATCTGAGGTATAGCAAAGCAGACAGTAAATTTCCTAAAACACAAAAGGTTTCTGATTATGAGAAAGAGATTAAACGATCCGGAATGGAAAAGAGCCCTTAAGTGGTTCTACAGATACCTCACAAAATACAAGTGGAAGCTTGGAGTGGGGCTTGTTCTTATTACATTCACTTCAATCCTTACCATAGTAAATCCCAAAGTTGCGGGATTTATAGTAGACGACATTATCGGGGACGGAGTCGGTATTGCGGACAGAATGGATGCTCTGCCCATGGCTCTTCTTATGATGATAGGCGTGGCATTGCTCCGTGCTGTTTTCCGTCTTTCGGCCCAGTGGTTTTTTGAGACCTGCTCTCAGGATATGCTCTATGACATGAGAGACGGAGTTTACAGAAGCCTGCTTCAGAAGGATTTTGCCTTCTATAACAGAAACAGAACCGGAGATCTGATGAGCCGTCAGACAGGCGATATGATGGCTATTCGTCATTTCGTGGCTTACGTAATCTATTCCATATATGAGAACGTTCTTCTCTTCGTGATCGCACTTGTGATGATCTTCTCCGTTGACTGGAGAATAGGACTTGCAATGATACTTGTTCTTCCCATGAGTGCATTTGCCACATATCGTCAGTCCAAGATCATCAAGCCTCGTTTCATGAAAATAAGAGACAGGTTTTCTTCGCTCAATGCCTTCGCTCAGGAAAACATCAGCGGAAACCGTGTGGTCAGGGCGTTTACCAAAGAAGACTACGAAATAGAGAAGTTTGATGTCGAGAACGAGGCATACAGGCAGGCAGAGCTGGATGCTGCCAAGGTTTGGACCAAGTATGTGCCCATATTCGAAGTTCTCTCATCACTCCTTACGGTTTTGCTGATGCTTGTAGGCGGAATTATGTGTATAAAGGGTGCGATGTCTCTGGGCAACATGGTTATGATCAATTCCTATCTGTGGATGCTGAACATGCCTCTTCGAATGTTCGGATGGCTTATCAATGACTATCAGAGATTTACCACATCAGTGGTTAAGATATACGCGACCGTATCGGAAAAGCCTCTTATTACAACTCCTCTTAACCCCAAGAGTGAAAAGAAGATCAGGGGAGAAGTTGAGTTTAAGGATGTTTCCTACAACGTTGAAGGGGAGCCCATACTTGATCATGTTTCTTTCAAAGTAAAACAGGGTGAGACAGTGGGAATCCTTGGAGCTACCGGATCCGGTAAAACCACCATCATGAACCTGATATGCAGATTCTATGATGTAACGGACGGACAGGTTCTGGTAGACGGTATCGATGTAAGAGAAATGGAACTTCATACTCTTCGCGACGGCATCGGACTTGCCATGCAGGATGTATTCCTTTTCTCGGACACGATAGAAGGCAATATTGCTTACGGAGATCCGGATTGTACACTGGATCAGGTCAAGTGGGCGGCGAAGATGGCTGATGCAGACGGCTTCATTAACGAGATGACCGACGGATATGACACGGTTGTCGGTGAGAGAGGAATCGGACTTTCCGGCGGACAAAAGCAGCGTATCGCCCTTGCAAGAGCAATACTCAAAAAGCCCGCTATAGTCATACTCGACGATACAACTTCCGCAGTTGATATGGAAACGGAAACACAGATTCAGAAAGACCTTAAGCTTCTGGAAAATGAAACGGTATTCATAATAGCACAGAGGATCTCTTCACTCAGAGACGCGGATAAGATCCTTGTTGTTGAAGAGGGAAAAATAGTACAGGAAGGTACTCACGAGGAACTGATAAAGCAGGACGGATATTACAGAACCGTTTATGAACATCAGCTCGGAGACCTGCATTCAAGAACAGCATGATGACAATGGGGATGACAAAACAGAAGCGTCCCCGTTGTCATCCGAGGAGTAAATTAATGGCTAGAAATAAGATAAATCAGGATGAAGACCTGGAAGAGTCTTTTGACCTGGAACAGCTCAAGAGACTGGGATCCTATGTTGGTCCGTTTAAGAAAAAGCTTTCGATAGCCGTATTCATAATGATCATATCCAGTGCTCTGTCCATGCTCATTCCCATTTTTATGAAGAATGTAATGGATGTCATATCGGAGGCAAATTTCGGAGATAGCATCTCGCAGAGTGAGGCTATCCGCAAGATAGTGATGTATGCTGTGCTTACTTTCCTTATCTCGGTGGTGTGTGCACTCATTACAAGAGAGAAGATCAAACTTACATCTCAAGTGGGACAGGGCGTCATCTATAATCTGCGAAGGGAATTATTCATTCATCTTCAGGAACTTCCCTTTTCATATTTTGATGACAAGCCTCATGGCAAGATTCAGGTAAGAGTTGTTAACTATGTAAACAATCTTTCGGATCTTTTGTCCAACGGTATCGTCAATACCATAACGGATATATTCTCAATGATATTCATAGTGGTATTTATGCTCTATCTGAATGTGAAGTTTACCCTCATTGTTTTATGCGGAATGCCAATTCTGGCATTTGTTATAGTCTTCATCAAATCAAGGCAGCATAAAGCATGGCAGATCCAGTCCAATAAGCAGTCCAATCTGAATGCTTATATCGCTGAATCCGTCAACGGAATAAGGGTCACACAGTCCTTTGTAAGAGAGGAATACAACACCGATTATTTCAATGTTTTGAACGGGGAAGCACGTAAATCCTGGCTCACGGCGGTCAAATACAATTTTATCCTCTGGCCCATGATCAATAACATCAACGTTCTTTCGAACTGTGTTATCTACATTCTGGGAATAGCTTGGCTTTCGAGAGGAAATGTAAATATAACCGTTGGACTACTGGTAGCGTTCATCGGATATGCATCCAGATTCTGGCAGCCCATCATGACACTTGCAAATTTCTACAATTCACTTCTGACGGCTGTGTCATATCTTGAAAGAATATTTGAAACCATCGATGCTCCGGTACTGGTCAAGGATAAAGAAGGCGCAGGAGTCATGCCTCCCATAACCGGAGAAGTAGAGTACAAAGATGTTAAGTTTGCTTACGAGGACGGAGTGGAGATACTTCACGGTGTGTCCTTCAAAGTAAAACCCGGAGAAAGCTATGCGATAGTCGGTCCTACCGGTGCGGGTAAGACAACGATAGTTAATCTGATAAGCAGATTTTACAATGTCACATCCGGCAAGGTTCTCATAGATGGAGTAAATATAGAAGATGTCACCATCAAATCGCTTCGTACTCAGATGGGTGTCATGATGCAGGATTCATTCATATTCTCCGGAACCATCAAGGACAATATCCGTTACGGCAATAAGGATGCTACGGATGAAGATGTCATCAGAGCAGCCAAGACCGTATGCGCCCACGATTTCATCATGTCACTTGAAAACGGATATGAAACGGAAGTAAACGAAAGAGGATCCAGGTTGTCCGCAGGACAGCGCCAGCTGATCTCTTTTGCCAGAGCCGTACTTGCGGATCCCAAGATCCTCATTCTCGATGAAGCCACCGCAGCAATCGATACCGAAACAGAGATACTGCTTCAGAAGGGACTCGCCGAGATGCTTAAAGGCCGTACGAGTTTCATCATCGCCCACAGACTTTCAACCATCAGAAATGCCGACTGCATAATGTATGTCGACCATGGCATGATCGAAGAAAGAGGCACCCATGAAGAACTCATGAAAATAGAAAACGGTAACTACAGGCGCCTGTGTGAATCGCAGCTGAGCGCATTTACTTAACTCAATCCTCCTTTAATGATTGATGCCTCGCTTCCATTCAAGCAGCTTGCGTCTGCTATCCGCATCCCCCCAGGCACTTGCTATACTGCCTTGGGGGATGCGTGCTTCTGAGACGGGATTTCTCCTGAGTTCCGCATCTTTCCCGAGTTCCAGAAAAACGTTGTTTTCTTTGATGTACCTGAACAGATACGGGTCATACGACATATCACCGATGTAATTTCTGTATCTTTCTATATAGTCTCGGATCTTCTTTTTTCTTTTGCCTGATTCAAATACGAAGACTTTACCCGGCTCACAGATGAGGATTGTCGGGTTTTTGGCGAGCATTCGCGCAATTTCATGCATGAGACCGGGATAGAAGATGACCGCGCATCCTGTGATCTTATCGCAGCTTAAGATGAAGCGCAGTCCGGAGCTTTCGGCACTATCGTAGAAATCACCGCTCTCTGCAGCTACGGAAGACATTGGATCTGTATCAAAGTCATATTCTACGTAGGAGTGGAACGGGATATCTATGTACCGGTTTTTACGGACATCGAATACGGAGACGGGAAAAAGCTTAGGCGTATTATCCAGAGCTTCACCGATTATGATCTTAATGGGGACGTTCCACGATATGGCTTCCTCCCTGCTTACAGGAACGGCCAGTTTTTCTCCGGACTCGTATATCAGTCTGCTGAGTGTAAGGGTGATGCCATTGCGGTTATCCGTTACATAGCCGCCGGAATATGTTTTTTCCAGTGGTTTGTACGCTGCGGTGATCATCAGCGTTTTCTTTTCACGGGGATATCCGTTTTTGGCACGGTTTATCCACAGGGCGGGATTGCTTTTGTCTTCACTTTCGGGGATGGTTTTCATAAATCCTCCTTGCGTGTATTATTTGGCATTTGTAATTCGAGAGTATTGCAGATGTCTACGAGATTGTTCAGATCCAGATTTGGGTTGAGACGTTTGAGAGTAAATAGATGAATGATATTTATTTTGCGCTGGCCGTGCTCTAATCGTGAGACTTCCGATTGGGAGAGGTTCATGATGTCTCCCAACTTATCCTGCGTACAACCGAGTTTGTCCGTTCGAAGCTCTTTAAGCTTATTGCCGAATTCGATCAGATAATCCCGGGTTACCATGTCATATCCTGCTGGAGATTTTTTAATCGTTTGGGATTCCTTGAAATCAATGATCTTCCCGGTGATGTCTGCGTTGCTTTTGGCCTTATTGACCTGTGACATAACTTTCTGACAGATATTGCTCATATTTTCCTCCTCTCCGGACATGCCTTATAGGCGTTTGATTGTTACATGAATGATGATAAGGAGGATTTATAACGATTACTATAAGCCTTTGTCATAAATGATTAAATTTTTCGAAATATTACGGAAAATAGGAATATGTTATAATTTAGGAGATAATGCTTTTTTGTAGAAAAGGAGCTGTATATGGGTCTCAAATATAATGCTTTTATTTCTTACAGACATTCCGAAGCGGACAGCAAAATTGCAGCTGAGGTGCAGACACGCCTTGAGAGATTCCGCATTCCCAAAGCCATTGTTAAAAAAACAGGAGTTAAACGAATTGAGAGGATCTTCCGCGACAAGGAAGAACTTCCTATTACCAGTGACCTTAATGAAGATATAGACATGGCACTGGCCAACTCCGATAAGCTGATAGTTATCTGTTCCACAAGGACAGGTGAGTCCATATGGGTCAGAAAAGAGATCGAGACCTTCCTGAAATATCATGATAAGAAGGATGTATTTACCGTTCTTGTAGACGGAGAGCCCGAAGAGGTCATTCCTGATATCCTGATGCATGACACAACCGTAAATTACCTTCCGGGCGGACAGCTTGAGACAAAGGATGTAATGATCGAGCCCTTGAGCTGCGATTACAGAATGGATATTAAAAAGGCGCGTAAGTATGAGCTTCCCCGCCTTGCCGCTGCCATTATCGGATGTTCATATGATGAACTTGTTCAGAGAAGAAAGCAGTATATAAGGCGCAGAAATTCCATTATAGGTGGCTGCGCAGCAGTTGCCATAGCGACAATTATCGGATATCTGACCTGGAGTCTGCTTCAGATAAGGATGAATTACGAAAGGGCAGAGTCCAATTATGCTCTTGCGCAGAGTAATCTGGCCCTTGCCGAGGAGAACTATGCACAGGCTCAGGCAAATTATATGGATGCTCTCCGCAATCAGTCCGCGTATCTGGCTTCGGAATCGGAAGAACTTCTTGAAGCCGGCGACAGGCTCGGTGCGGTACAGCTTGCTTTGGCGGCACTTCCTTCCGAGGGGAAGGACAGACCTGTAACAAGTGATGCGGAATATGCTCTTTCCACCGCTCTCGGATTGTATCTGTCTCCGGGAGTTACGGATACCGCAGTTATCTGGAATTACGGTTCCGGCGATCATATTAATAAGTTCCGTGTAGATTATAAGAATATGAGAGTTGCCGTTCTTGATACCCTCGGAACTCTGAATATATGGAGTCTTAATGATCATACGCTTCTTGGGACGTTTATTTCGGATGATTCGAAACTGACTAATTTTGTCATTGATTCCGAAGGAAGGGTTATACTTGCCTACAAGAATATGATCCGGGTGATGGACAGCGATCTGGAGACCGAACTTTGGAATTTGCCGTGGGAGGATAAAAGCTCTGCCGATACTAATTTTGAGTCTTTCAGAATTTCGTATGACGGCTCTGAATTTTTGTATTTTTCACGCGGAGCTTTTGTTGTGCTGGATCTCTTTACAGGAGAAGAAAAGCTTCAATATGATCTGAATGATATTGTGGAGAATCCCGATGATAGCATTTGGGATATTGCTATAAACAAAGCGGTTTTTTCTCCGGATGGGTCAAAGATCGCCCTGCTCTATACATCCGGTATCGATGTGAGGGGCATAATCATATACGACAGAGAAACCCTTGAGTGGAAAACTGTAGGAGAAGGCTATGGGTATGTCTCCGATCTGGCTTTTACGCCTGATTCGGAAAAACTGCTCATTGAGCACGAAGAAGATGTTGAAGATGGCAGTCTTGACTGGTTCGGCGTTCAGATACTCAAGGAAGGCAGCCGGGTGACCGAGTGTAATGATGCGGAAACAGGTAAACTGCTTTGGAACACAGCAGTTTCACACACCCTGGTCGGATATGACTCCGGAATGACGTTTGTTAAATACGGAACCGGAGATGATATTTCGGATGCGGTAGCGGTTGGTTTTTCCAACAAATGTGTGATCATAGAACTTCAGACCGGAGAAATTCTGTCCGAAAGAGAACTGGCATCGGAGTATATTGACGCGTATCTGAATACTTCGGAAACAAGGCTTTATATGATCCTCAGAAACGGACAGTATGCGATCGTTAAGCTGGATGAACCGGATACCGGCACATTAATATATATGTATTTCGAAGAGATGATTGACGATTCGGCGGTCTTTACCGGAGCCGATGGGGCGAATCATTATCTGATCAAATGTTCCGACAGCAATTATCTGGCTGAATACAGTTCGTTTTTCTATGACAGAAGCTATAACGCCGTTCAGGGAACGGGAAGCGGCGGAGCAAAAACTGCCTTCGTGTCCGGAAAAAGACTTCTGGCACTTGACGGTGATATGAATCTGTACTGCGTGGATATGGCATCTGCTAATGTTGTATGGACCGCCAAAGTAGAAGGAGAATACTTTACCGCCGTAAACTTTATAGGAACCGATGAGTTCGGAAATGTATATATGAACAATTCAAATAACATTTCCGGTGAATATGGGGACAAGCTGTATAAGATAGATATTGCGGGCGGCAACATTACCAGAGTCACGGATCTTCCCGATATTAATACTTATAACACCGATTACGTGGACGGCTGTATCTATTTCAGCTGCTCGGGAGGATACTCCGAAGCTCCTTATATATATAAATATGATACATCTGACGGCAGCGGTGAGACGTTCGAACTGAAGCCGGAAGAAGAAGGCTACTTCCCGACATGTAAATTGCGTGTTTCACCTGACGGAAAACATGCCATAATGCTGGATCAGTTTACTACCAACGGTACCACATACCTTACAAGCCTTGAATCCGGAAATATGATAGCTCTAGATTATACCGGCGAGACATTTGCTTGCTGGAGTCCCGATTCGGAATGGGTAGCGGTATCAAACGGAGAAAGGGTAAGCATATATGAAGCGGATGGGCCTAAGATAGCGGAGATATCTGATTTAGAAACGACGGTTAATGATGTTTTTGTATGTGAAAAAGGACTTGTCGTACTTATGAATAACGGCATGGTGGGCCTTTATGATATGAACGGGAACATTCTTAACAGCCTTGATGCTTTTCGCGGAAATATCGATACAACGATAGTGAATCATGAGGATATATCTTTTGAGATAGTTGATGATATCCTGATCATTAAAAGGAAAGATTATTCTTCAGTGATCTATCTGGATGAATTTAAGGTCAAAGTTATTATAATCGGCCTGCTGGCATATGATAAAGACAACGAAAAGTTTTATGTCAGGGTCTACGGTGATGTAGGTGGCGCCGGATCACTCGGTTATTTTAAGGTCAAGAGTATAGAGGAACTTGTTGCCGAGGGAATGGAATTTATCGGTGATGCTGCCATGAGCGCCGATATGAAGAAGAGATACGGAATAGAAGATACTTGATTGATATTAATATGACAGTGGGGGCGCTTCTATATGGAAGCGCCCCCACTGTCATATATTTATTTATACAAGCTCATAACTTTCTTTGAACAGGTCTTTTCCGATGATATAAACATCATCCGGATCCGATGCTTTCATGGCGATATAATCGCCGATCTCTCCGTTTAAGTAATCGTTCTTGAGCCACTTGGTAAATACCTTGGCTCTTCTCTTAAGGGGCTTCGCAAGAATGTGATTGCCTCCCGTTGAGACGCACATATGTGCTACGGGTACCAGGTCTATAACCTCCGTGGTTGAGGTGATCCTGACTGTGGGACTGTATTCGAGATCAAGGTCATACTTTCCCTTTAGTTTCTTGTAGTTCTTTTTAAATACCGCCTGAGTGGAAGGGTATACCTCGCCTCTTATTCCTATCATGATCACGGTATCTTCCTGAACAGTGAGATACAGGTCTCCCTCAAGGGTTCTTACCATGATCTTGGTTCCGATGGGAAGGAATTCCTTGGGAATCGCATATCCCTGTTTGATCGGCATCTTTACATATTCTTTCATACCGCGGGTTGAAACCTTGGTCTTGCCGGCATAGATAACATCGACGCTGGAGAAGTAATCGTGCATTCTTTCCCTGAGGATCGAAGTGACGGCCGCGGTTTTTTCTTTTTCCGAGGATTCGGCATATCTCTTATATTCCTGGGAGAGAAGCTCGTTCTGGATAAATCCGCCGGCTTTGTTGGTGTGTCCTCCGCCGCTTCCGATGTGTTCGGAGATATATGCGGCAAGTTCATCCGCACGGACTTCCGCATAGTCGCTTCGAACGGAATATTTTATGCCGTAATCAAGCACCGAGAAGACCAGACATACATTGACCGAATCTACGGAGAGGAAGAAATCACTGATAAGTCCGAGTATGTTGGGGTCACAGGGCTGGGCTTCGAGGATCGCATAGTTATGGTCCTGATGATACTCCACGCCGAGGAGAGCGATACCGGCAATCTTGGCTTCTTCAAGGGAAATGTTCATTCCGTTCAGCCTGCGAAGAAGTGCCTGGTCAACGAAGATCTCTTCCAGCATATCCTTATCAAGAGGATGGAATAATTCTGAAAGGGAATTTGTATCGGTAAAGAGGCCGTAGTACATTGCTGAGGAAACTTCGGGACCGGGACGATATTTTTCTTTTCTCATCATGTCCCAGATAACGGTGCAGCAGCATCCGATACCGGATCTGATCTCGCAGAGCTTGGGGAGCTTTTTGCCGGGAGCAACCTGGTGGTGATCGATGATGGCGATTTCTTTGGCATCAAACATGGTCACGTTGCTTTCACCGTACTGGCAGTCGCATGTGATCAGAAGATCAGGATTGCCTATGTTTGAAG
The DNA here is from genome assembly GCA_017940415.1 of Lachnospiraceae bacterium. Taxonomy (GTDB): domain Bacteria; phylum Bacillota; class Clostridia; order Lachnospirales; family Lachnospiraceae; genus AC2028. Next base: position 66,848 of record JAGAYR010000016.1, on the reverse strand, counting down.
GCTCATATTCAATGGGAATCTTGAGCGCCTCGACGAGATATTCAAGATTGGATTTGGAGATTGTTTTCTTACCCGAATAAATGAAACGGACATTTTTTCCTTTTTCCTGAAAAAAGGAATAGAGAGCGAAACCTGATCCGATGGCATCCGCATCGGGGTTGTCGTGACACTGTATGACAATGTTGTCAAATTTGAGCAGATCCGACAGTTTCATTTTACGGTCTCCTTTTCATATGATAAAATGCAGTTACTTCTGTTATTATACAATACATGCGTATTATGAGAAAGCGGTGATTGCGATGAATATCCTTGTTCTGGGCGGAAGTTATTTTCTCGGATACAGGTTTGTGAAGCTTGCTCTTTCGGAAGGGCATAAGGTCACAGTCTTTAATCGCGGAACCAGACCCCTTAATATGGAGGGAGTCACCGAGACAAGAGGTGACAGATCGGTACCCGAAGACCTTTCGAAGATAGCCGGTGAATATGATGCGACGGTTGATTTCTGTGCCTATGTAAAAGGCGATATCCGAAGGGTTAAGGATGCACTTGGTGACAGGACGGGCAGATACGTCTTTATCAGTACCGTTGATGTATATGGGAGAGGCACCGGAGAGCTTCTTGATGAGTCTGCGGAATTTGAGACCAGAGACTTTGGCGGAGAAGCGGGGGCATATATATTAGGAAAAGTATCCCTTGAAAAAGAGATCGAAAGCATCGAAAACCGTTGTGTGCTGAGACCTTCAATAATATATGGTCCCGGAAATTACGCTCCGAGGGAAAATATATATTTTAAATGGATTAGCGCGGCGGGGCAGATATTGGAACCTGCACCGAGCGACGGCTTTTTCCAGATGGTAAGTGTGTCGGACGTGGCAAAGGCTGCACTTAAGGCCTGCGGAGAGTTTTCTTTTGCCGGAAGGGCATTTAATGTGACACCTTCGTTCACATATACATATGAAGATCTGACCCGGATTTTTAGGGAAGTGACAGGAAAGGATTTTGAGGTTATCAAGGTGACCCCTGAGGAAGCATTCATGCAGCAGGTTCCTTTTCCTTATCCGATAATGAAGGCGGAATCCGAAAAGTACGACGGAAGCGCACTTGAAAAGACGGGTTTTGAATACACAGATATTAATGAAGGCTTGAAAGAAGCCTGGGAGAATTATGTACGTAGCTGATAACTGGAAAGATTATGAAGTGCTTGATACCGGGAACGGTGAGAAACTGGAAAGATGGGGGGATTATATTCTCGTAAGACCCGATCCTCAGGTCATCTGGAAGTGTGATCATAAACATCCCGGCTGGAAAAAGAATGACGGCCATTACCACAGATCTTCAAAGGGCGGAGGAGAGTGGGAATTCAAAGGACTCCCCAACGAGTGGAGCATTTCCTATGATCTTAAGAGCATTGATGAGAAGCTGTCTTTTAATCTCAAGCCTTTTGCTTTCAAGCATACGGGAGTTTTTCCCGAGCAGGCGGCCAACTGGGAATGGACTTCTTCTATAATAAAGAAGGAAGCCGGAAAGAGAACTGAGGGTGATCCCGTTAAGGTGCTCAATCTTTTTGCTTATACCGGCGGAGCTACCATGGCTGCACTGGCAGCGGGCGCAAGCGTTGCCCATGTGGATGCGTCAAAAGGAATGGTAAACTGGGCCAAAGAAAATGCCGCATCAAGCGGACTTTCGGACAGACCCGTAAGATGGCTGGTGGATGATTGCGGCAAGTTCGTAGAGCGTGAGATCAGACGCGGCAATAAATATGACGGAATAATAATGGATCCTCCCTCATACGGAAGAGGGCCCAAGGGCGAGATCTGGAAGATTGAAGAAAGCATCTGGCCTTTCCTGGAAAACTGCGTTCAGCTTCTTTCGGACAGACCGCTTTTCTTCCTAATAAATTCTTACACCACCGGACTTCAGGCAGGAGTTTTGGATCACATGATGGGCAAGCTCATCACTCCGAAGTTTGGAGGAAGCTGTAAGTCTGACGAAGTGGGACTTCCCATATCGGGAACGGGGCTTTATCTTCCCTGCGGTGCCAGCGGAAGATGGGAGGTCTGACTGCGGTTGTGGCAGCAGGCGTATGCGACCACTATATATAGCATCTTTTTGGTGCAAAAAAAATTTACTGAAAAAAATTAAAAATTTTTGTTGCATTTATTATAAAAGGTGTGTATGATATCAAATGCTGTGACGTGATAGCTGTGAAGCGTGAGGTTGCAGGTAAGGAATGATCCGAACCTGGTTTTTCCGCGGAGCGAATGTCAAGTTACAAAACTGACGACAAGTCACTGTACCATTACAGTCTGCCTCAGGCAGAAACGACGTGTGGCCTGCAAGAAACCGGGGCCAAGGTTTCATCCGCGTAAGCGGGTAGGAAACACACGGGCAAGTGTACAGTCACCGCTTGTCGCAAGATTGCGGGATAACTTCTAATAAAAGGAGATCCTGCGAAATCGCGAAAAGGAGGCGACTTTTTTTATGGCAAAATCAGTAATGAGAATTACACTTAAGGCTTATGAGCATGAACTCGTTGATGCATCCGCAGCAAAGATCATCGAGACTGCTAAGAAGAACGGCTCTAAGGTTTCGGGACCTGTGCCCCTTCCCACCAAGAAAGAGGTAGTTACCATTCTTCGTGCAACTCATAAGTATAAGGATTCCAGAGAGCAGTTCGAGCAGAGAACCCACAAGAGACTTATCGACATTTCCGCTCCTACTCCCGGTACCATCGAGTCCTTACAGCGCCTTGAGATGCCTGCCGGTGTCTTCATCGATCTCAAGATGCTTAACAAATAAGGCAAGTAACGAAAACAATCTCTACTATACACGAACGCGTAAGCGGTCCAATATGTAGACAATTATGTGCCATAAGGCCCGGGCACTGATTAAGAGAGGAAAAGGAAATGAAAAAGGCAATACTTACAACAAAGGTCGGAATGACTCAGATCTTTGCAGATAACGGAGAGCTTATCCCCGTTACCGTACTTCAGGCAGGTCCCTGCGTAGTAACTCAGGTTAAGACCGCAGAGAACGACGGCTATGAAGCAGTCCAGGTCGGCTTTGTCGATATGAAAGACAAGGTTGTTGAGAAGGACGGCAAGGGCGATAAGAAGATCGCACACAGAAACGGTGCAACCAAGGCTGAAGCAGGACATTTCAAGAAGGCCGGCACCACTTCCAAGAGATACGTCAGAGAGTTCCGTTTTGAGAACAGCGCTGAGTACAACGTAGGCGATGAGATCAAGGCTGACATCTTCGCTAACGGAGATCACATCGACGCATCTGCGATCACCAAGGGAAAAGGCTTCCAGGGTGCAGTCAAGAGACTCGGCCAGCACAGAGGACCCATGAAGCACGGTTCCAAGTTCCACAGACATCAGGGATCAAACGGCGCTTGTTCATCCCCTTCAAGAGTATTCAAGGGAAAGGGAATGCCCGGACACATGGGAAGCGTCAATGCAACAGTACAGAACCTCGAGATAGTCAGAGTTGATGCTGAGAAGAATCTCATTCTTGTAAAGGGCGCAGTACCCGGTGCTAAGAATGCTCTCGTCACCATCAAAGAGACTACCATCGCAGAAGTTTGATCGCGGCGAAAGGAGGACAGATAGAAATGGCAAAAGTATCCGTATACAATATGGAAGGCAAGGAAGTCGGTACCACCGAGCTTAGCGATTCAATCTTCGGAGTTGAGATTAACGAGCATCTCGTACACATGGCTGTACTTCAGCAGCTTGCCAATAACAGACAGGGAACACAGAAGGCTAAGACCCGTTCTGAAGTATCAGGCGGCGGACGTAAGCCTTGGAGACAGAAGGGAACCGGTCATGCAAGACAGGGATCCATCAGAGCTCCTCAGTGGACCGGCGGCGGCGTAGTATTCGCTCCCACTCCCAGAGATTATTCCTTCAAGCTTAACAAGAAGGAGAAGCAGGCAGCTCTTAAGAGCGTGCTTACCGATAAGGTTCAGAATGATGCACTCGTAGTTGTAGATGAGCTCAAGCTTGACGAGATCGCTACCAAAGAGTTCGCAAAGGTTATGAAGAACCTCAACGTAGAGAACGGACTTGTAGTTCTCGCAGACAATGACCAGAATGTAGTGCTCAGCGCCAGAAACATGGCTGAGGTAAATACCGAGGTTGTAAATGCAATCAACGTTTACGACATCCTTTCCGCAGGAAAGCTCGTTCTTACCAAAGATGCACTTAGCAAAATTGAGGAGGTGTACGCATAATGGCTGACATTAAGTTTTATGACGTGATCCTTAAGCCTGTGATCACCGAGAAGAGCATGAGCGGAATGGCTGAGAAGAAGTACACATTCCTCGTACATCCCGAATCAAACAAGAGCCAGATCAAGGAAGCTGTCGAGAAGATGTTCGATGGCGCTAAGGTTAAGAGAGTCAACACCATCAACCTTGATGGAAAGACCAAGAGAAGAGGCCGCACCGTTGGTGAGACCGCTAAGACCAAGAAAGCAATCGTATGGCTCACCGATGACAGCAAGGACATTGAGATCTACAGCGGATTATAATTCGTCCTTGAAGAGTATACAGGCAGCGTGATAACCCAAACGAATATACGCAGTCTGTGCAAACGGACCAAGGTCCGGATAGTTTAGAAAAAAGGAGAACTGAAAAATGGGTATTAAGACTTACAAGCCCTATACAGCGTCCAGAAGAAACATGACAGGTTCTGACTTCGCTGAAGTTACCAAGAAGACTCCCGAGAAGAGTCTCATCAGCAACAAGAAGAAGAACGCAGGACGTAACAGCCAGGGTAAGATCACCGTTCGTCACAAGGGCGGCGGAAATAAAGTAAAGTACAGACAGATCGATTTCAGAAGACTTAAGGATGACATTCCTGCAAGAGTAATCGGAATCGAGTATGATCCCAACAGAACCGCAAACATCGCGCTTATCTGCTATGAGGACGGAGAGAAAGCTTACATCCTTGCTCCTCAGGGACTTACAGACGGAATGAAGGTTATGAGCGGCGCTAACGCCGAGGTAAGAGTAGGTAACTGCCTTCCTCTCGAGCTCGTACCCGTAGGTACCATGGTTCACAACATTGAGCTCTATCCCGGCAAGGGCGGACAGATGGTTCGTTCAGCAGGAACCGGAGCACAGCTTGTAGCAAAAGAAGGAAAGTATGCAACCTTAAGACTTCCTTCAGGCGAGATGAGAATGGTTCCCATCAATTGCAGAGCAACTATCGGAATCATCGGAAACGTAGATCACAATCTTGTTAAACTCGGAAAAGCCGGACGTAAGCGCCACATGGGCATCCGTCCTACCGTAAGAGGATCAGTCATGAACCCCAACGATCATCCTCACGGCGGTGGTGAAGGTAAGACCGGAATCGGTCGTCCCGGACCCAGCACCCCTTGGGGTAAGCCTGCTCTTGGTCTCAAGACCAGAAAGAAGAAGAAGGCTTCCAGCAAGTTGATCGTCAGAAGACGTGACGGCAAGACACTTAAGTAAGGTAGGAGGATACAATGGGCAGATCATTAAAAAAAGGACCTTTCGCAGACGCAAGCCTGCTCAAGAAGGTGGACGCAATGAATGAGTCGGGAAACAAGTCAGTTATCAAGACTTGGTCCCGCAGATCCACGATTTTCCCTTCTTTTGTCGGACATACGATCGCCGTACACGACGGACGTAAGCATGTTCCCGTATATATCACTGAGGACATGGTCGGACACAAGCTCGGCGAGTTCGTGGCAACACGTACATACAGAGGCCACGCGGGCGATGCTAAGAAAACATCCGCATCATAAGCCCCGCTTACTGTTTTGAAAGGAGTAAACATCTATGGCTAAAGGACATAGATCTCAAATTAAGAGAGAGAGAAACGAGCAGAAGGATTTAAGACCTTCAGCAAAGCTTTCTTACGCTCGCATTTCAGTACAGAAGGCATGCTTCGTGCTTGATGCGATCCGCGGAAAGGATGTACAGACCGCTATGGCTATTCTGGAGTACAACCCCAGATATGGTTCACAGATTATTAAAAAGCTTCTTGCTTCAGCAATCGCCAATGCAGAGAACAACCAGGGACTCAATCCCGAGAACCTCTATGTTGCTGAGTGCTATGCCAACCAGGGACCTACCATGAAGAGAGTAAGACCCAGGGCACAGGGCAGAGCTTACAGAATCCTTAAGAGGATGAGCAACATTACAATCGTGCTTGACGAGAAGAAATAAGGAAAGGAGCTTATAAAGCAAAATGGGACAGAAAGTTAATCCTCATGGACTTAGAGTCGGCGTTATAAAGGACTGGGATTCAAGATGGTATGCAAGCGATGCTGATTTCTCAGATTATCTCGTCGAAGATTACAATATTCGTAAGTATCTCAAGAAGAAGCTCGCTTCTGCAGGAGTTTCCAAGATTGAGATCGAGCGTGCTTCCGATCGTATCAGAGTCATCGTTTTCACCGCAAAGCCCGGTGTTATCATCGGTAAGGGCGGCACTGAGATCGACAAGACCCGTGCTGAGATTGAGAAGATGACCGGCAAGAAGGTCAAGATGGATATCACCGAGATCAAGCGCCCCGATCGTGATGCTCAGCTTGTAGCAGAGAACATCGCTCAGCAGCTTGAGAACCGTGTATCTTATCGTCGCGCTATGAAGTCCTGCATGGGCAGAACCATGAAGGCAGGCGCTCTCGGAATCAAGGCTTCCTGTGCAGGAAGACTTGGCGGAGCAGATATCGCTCGTACCGAGTTCTACAGCGAGGGAACTATTCCTCTTCAGACTCTCAGAGCTGATATCGACTATGGATTTGCAGAGGCCGATACTACTTACGGTAAAGTAGGTGTAAAGGTATGGATTTATAAGGGTGAAGTTCTTCCTGTTAAGGGAAACGCTAACTCAGAAGGGAGCGAAGCATAATGTTAATGCCTAAGAGAGTCAAGCACCGCAAGCAGTTCCGCGGTAGCATGGCAGGAAAGATTTCCAGAGGAAACAAGGTAGCATACGGTGAGTTCGGACTTGCAGCTACCGAGCCTTGCTGGATAAAGTCAAATCAGATCGAAGCAGCCCGTGTCGCTCTCACCAGATATACAAAGCGTGAAGGACAGGTTTGGATCAAGATCTTCCCCGATAAGCCTGTTACGGCTAAGCCCGCTGAAACCAGAATGGGTTCAGGAAAAGGAACCGTTGAGTATTGGGTAGCAGTTGTTAAGCCCGGAAGAGTATTGTTCGAGATTGGCGGAGTATCAGAGGCAGCAGCTAGAGAAGCTCTCAGACTCGCATCTCAGAAGCTTCCTTGCAAGTGCAAGATCGTCACCAAGGAGCAGGAAGGCGGTGAGCAGTAATGAAATCAGCAAAGTTTAATGAAGAACTTCAGGCAAAGAGCGTTGAAGCCCTTAAGCAGGAGCTCACGGATGCCAAAAAGGAACTGTTCAACCTGAGATTCCAGAATGCAACCAACCAGCTTGACAACACAGCCAGAATAACGGAAGTAAGAAAGAATATCGCACGTATTCAGACCGCACTTACCGCTAAGGCTAATGCTTAATGAAAGGACAACGGCAGTGGAAGAAAGAAATTTGCGCAAGGTAAGAACCGGTAAGGTTACCAGTGACAAAATGGACAAAACGATCGTAGTTGCCATTGAGGAGCGCGTTAATCATCCTCTTTACAACAAGGTCGTTAAGAGAACATATAAGCTCAAGGCTCATGACGAGAACAACGAGTGCAAGGTAGGAGATACCGTTCGCGTTATGGAAACCAGACCCCTTTCCAAGGATAAGAGATGGAGACTGGTTGAGATCGTAGAGAGAGCAAAGTAAGGAGGAAGCTATGGTACAGCAGGAAACAAGACTTAAGGTAGCTGACAATACCGGTGCCAAGGAACTTCTTTGCATCCGCGTAATGGGCGGCTCTACCAGAAGATATGCCAACATCGGCGATATCATCGTTGCTTCCGTTAAGGACGCAACACCCGGAGGCGTTGTTAAAAAGGGTGATGTAGTTAAGGCAGTTGTAGTTCGTACCGTTAAGGGCGCTCGCCGTAAGGACGGATCCTACATCAAGTTTGATGAGAACGCAGCCGTAATCATCAAGGACGACAAGACTCCCACAGGAACCCGTATTTTCGGACCGGTAGCAAGAGAGCTTCGTGAGAAGAAGTTCATGAAGATTGTTTCACTTGCTCCCGAAGTATTATAAGGAGGGCCTAATAAATGCTTAAAGTTAAAAAGGGTGATACCGTAGAGATCATCGCAGGCAAAGATAAGGGCCAGCAGGGCAAGATCAAATCTGTCGACGTTAAGAACGGCAGAGTTATCGTAGAAGGACTCAACATGGTAACCAAGCATGCTAAGCCTTCACAGAGCAATCCCAATGGCGGCATCAGCGAAATGGAAGCTCCCATTGATATATCCAACGTCATGCTCGTCGTTGACGGCAAGAAGACCCGTGTTGGTTTTCAGGTAGAGACTAACGATCAGGGCAAAGTTGTAAAGAAGTCCAGAGTTGCAAAATCTACCGGCAAAGTTATCGATGTAGTATTCGATAAGACCAAATAACGGGAAGGAGGAAACATTAAGTGAGCAGACTTAAGGATCAGTATAAAGCAGAGATCGTTCCCGCACTCACCAAGAAGTTCGGCTATGAGAACGTAATGCAGGTTCCCAAGCTCGACAAGATCGTCATCAACATGGGTGTCGGAGAGGCTAAGGAGAATCCCAAGGCCCTTGAGAGCGCAGTAGCAGATCTCGAGACTATAACCGGACAGAAGGCAGTTCTTACCAAGGCTAAGAACTCAATCGCAAACTTCAAGATCCGTGAGGGTATGAACATCGGATGTAAGGTTACCCTTCGTGGCGATAAGATGTATGAGTTCCTTGACAGACTTGTAAATCTTGCTCTTCCTCGTGTCCGTGACTTCAGAGGAATCAACCCCAACAGCTTCGATGGCAGAGGCAACTATGCACTCGGCATCAAAGAGCAGTTCATCTTCCCCGAGATCGAGTTCGATAAGATCGACAAGGTTCGCGGAATGGACATCATCTTCGTAACAACGGCAAAGACAGACGAAGAGGCCAGAGAGCTTCTCACCCTGTTTAATATGCCTTTTGCTAAATAATAGGGAGGAAAAGTTTAAATGGCTAAATTATCCATGAAGGTCAAACAGCAGCGCAAGCCTAAGTTCTCTACTCAGGCTTACACCCGTTGCAAGATTTGCGGCCGTCCTCACTCCGTACTTAAGAAGTATGGCATCTGCAGAGTTTGCTTCCGTGAGCTCGCTTACAAGGGCGAGATTCCCGGAGTCAAGAAGGCATCTTGGTAAAGGAGGAAAAGCGCAATGACAATGAGTGATCCTATTGCAGATATGCTTACAAGAATCCGTAACGCTAACACTGCAAAGCATGATACAGTAGATATCCCCAGCTCTCGCATGAAGCTGGCTATAGCAGACATCCTCGTTGACGAGGGATATGTCGCTAAGTACGAGATGGTTGACAACGGTTCTTTCAAAGATATCCGTATCTTCCTGAAGTACAATAACAACAAGAACGAGAGAGTCATCTCCGGAATCAAGAGAATCTCCAAGCCCGGCCTCAGAGTATATGCCGGCGGAGATGAGCTTCCCAAGGTTCTCGGCGGACTCGGCACCGCAATCATCTCTACCAATCAGGGTGTGCTTACCGACAAGCAGGCTCGTGAGAAGAAGATCGGCGGCGAAGTTCTTGCTTTCATTTGGTAATCGTTAATTCATATATTTCAAGGAGGTACGGGCATTATGTCACGAATCGGTAAAATGCCAATCGCTGTCCCTGCGGGAGTAACCGTAGAGGTAGCAGAAAATAATAAAGTGACTGTTAAAGGCCCCAAGGGAACTCTCGAGAGAGTATTTCCCGCGGAGATGAAGATCGAGCAGGAGAACGGTGAGATCACCGTTTCCAGACCTAACGATCTTAAGAAGAACAGATCCCTTCACGGTCTTTCAAGAACTCTTCTCAACAACATGATCGTTGGTGTTACCGACGGTTTCGAGAAGAAGCTTGAGATCAACGGTGTAGGTTACAGAGCAGCTAAGCAGGGTAAGAAGCTTACCCTCAACCTCGGATATTCACATCCCGTAGAGATGGAAGATCCTGAAGGCGTTGAGACTGTAGTTGAAGGAAATATCATCACCGTTAAGGGTATCGATAAAGAGAAGGTCGGACAGCTTGCAGCAGTTATCCGCGACAAGAGAAGACCTGAGCCTTATAAGGGCAAGGGAATCAAGTACGCTGATGAGACTATTCGCCGCAAGGTTGGTAAGACCGGTAAGAAGTAAATCACGATAAGGAGAGTGTGAAGATGGTTAGCAAAGTATCAAGACAGGATGTACGTGCTAAGAAGCACGATAGAATTCGTAACCGCTTCAAAGGAACCGCAGAGCGTCCCCGCCTTGCAGTTTTCAGAAGCAACAGCCACATGTCTGCTCAAATTATCGATGACGTAGAAGGCAAGACTCTTGTTTCCGCATCCACCATGGAGAAGGAAATCAAGGGAGAGCTTGAGCAGACAGATAACGTAGAAGCAGCTGCCTATGTCGGCACTGTGATCGCAAAGCGTGCTCTTGAAAAGGGTATCAAGGAAGTCGTATTCGACAGAGGCGGCTTTATATACCAGGGCAAGGTCGCAGCATTAGCAGAGGCAGCCAGAGAAGCTGGCCTGGAATTCTAAGAAAGGATGATCACGAATATGAAGCGTACTATCATAGATGCAAGCCAGTTAGAGCTCGAGGACAAGGTCGTTACGATCAAGAGAGTTACCAAGGTCGTAAAGGGCGGTTCCAATTCCCGCTTTACTGCACTTGTAGTTGTAGGTGACAAGAACGGTCACGTAGGCGTCGGACTTGGCAAAGCTAAGGAAGTTCCCGAAGCTATCCGTAAGGGCAAGGAAGATGCTGTTAAGCACATCATCGAGGTACCCCTTGATGATAACAATTCCATCCCTCACGATTTTATCGGACAGTACGGAAGCGCAAACGTTCTTCTTAAGAAGGCTCCCGAAGGAACCGGTATCATCGCAGGTGGTCCTGTCCGTATAGTATGTGAGCTCGCAGGCGTTAGAAATATCCGTACCAAGTGCCTCGGTTCTCATAACAAGCAGAATGTCGTTCTTGCAGCAATTGAAGGCCTCGCAGAGCTTAAGCGCCCTGAGGAAGTTGCCAGAAAGCGCGGCAAGGCAGTAGCTGACGTTCTGGCATAAGGAGGAGAGACTAATGGCAGATAAGAAAGTTAAAGTAACTCTGGTAAAGTCCCTTATCGGACAGGTACCTAAGAACAAAAATATAGCAACCTCCATGGGTCTGCGTAAGATCGGACAGTCCGTAGTACTTCCCGATAATGACGCTACCAAGGGTCAGGTAAGACTGATCTCTCACATGGTCAAGGTCGAAGAAGCATAAGGAGGGTCTTGTAATATGGAAATGTCCAATTTACAGCCTGCAGCAGGCTCAGTAAAGAGCGATAACTTCAGAAGAGGACGCGGACACGGTTCAGGAAACGGCAAGACTGCCGGCAAGGGCCACAAGGGACAGAAGGCTCGTTCCGGAGCTCCCAGAATAGGTTTCGAAGGAGGCCAGATGCCTCTCTACAGACGTATTCCCAAGAGAGGCTTCACCAACCGCAATTCACTTGAGATCATCGCTATTAATGTAAGTGCACTTGAGAGATTCGAGAACGGCACCGAGGTTACTCCCGAAGTTCTTCTGAACGAGGGCGTTATCAGTAAGATTGCAGACGGCGTAAAGATTCTCGGAAACGGCGAGCTCACCAAGAAGCTCAACGTTAAGGTTAATGCTTTCTCAGCATCAGCTAAAGAGAAGATTGAAAAGGCCGGCGGCACTGCAGAAGTGATTGAATAATAACGAGGTAATCGGATGCTCACAACACTGAAAAATGCGTTGAAGGTAAAAGAGATCAGGCAGCGCGTGATCTTCACCTTCCTGATGCTGATAGTCATCCGTATCGGTTCGCAGCTTCCTGTGCCCGGTGTTGACAGGAACTATTTTGCGAATTGGTTTGCAGAGCAGACCAGCGGCGCGTTCAGCTTCTTCGACGCAGTAACAGGCGGATCGTTCATGTCAATGTCGATCCTTGCACTGAATATTAATCCCTACATTACGTCATCCATTATCATCCAGCTCCTCACCATCGCTATTCCCAAGCTTGAGGAAATGCAGCGTGACGGAGAAGCAGGACGTAAGAAGATGGTCGCAATTACCAGGTACGTAACCGTTATTCTGGCAATCGTTCAGTCTACGGCAATGTCTATCGGATTCGGCAGACAGGGTCTTCTGACTCACTACACCTGGTATAACGTAATTACTTGTATCGTTGCTCTTACAGCCGGTTCAGCGTTCCTTATGTGGCTGGGTGAGCAGATCACAGAGCACGGTATCGGAAACGGTATTTCGATAGTCCTCATTATCAATATCATTTCCAGAATACCTCAGGATCTCAGTTCGCTTTACGAACAGTTTGTTCAGGGTAAAGCACCTGCTACCGCAGTTTTGTCAGCTATAATCATCATTGCCATTATGATTGGCATGATTGTAATGGTTGTATTCTTAAACGGCGGTGAGAGAAGGATCCCCGTTCAGTATGCCAAAAAGATGGCAGGTAACAAAATGGTGGGCGGAGCAACATCCAACATTCCCCTCAAGGTTAATACCTCGGGAATGATCCCCATCATCTTTGCTTCATCACTGCTTGAGTTCCCCGTTATCATTGTTTCCTTTATGCAGAAGAGTCCTACGGGATTCTGGGGAGAGGTTATGAAAGGCCTCAGCTCAAACAACTGGTGTATACCCGGTCAGCTTAAGTATTCCATTGGTCTTCTGGTTTACATCGGACTCCTGATCTTCTTCTCGTATTTCTATACATCCATAACCTTTAATCCGCTTATGGTTGCAGATAACCTGAAGAGATCCGGTGGTTTCATACCCGGTATCCGTCCGGGAAAACCTACTTCCGACTACCTCAACAGTGTTCTTAACTACCTGATCTTTATAGGTGCAGTTGGACTTGTTATCGTATCGGTTCTGCCTTATATATTCAATGGTGTTTTCGGAGCTAAGGTTTCGACCTCAGGTGCAAGCCTTATCATTATCGTAAGCGTTATCCTCGAGACACTTAAGCAGGTAGAGTCCATGATGCTTGTCAGAAACTATAAGGGATTCCTCAACGACTGAGGACATAAAGTTTTATCAAACAGAGAGACCGCATTTTTCCCGTAAGGGAAAAGTGTGATCTCTCTTAAGTGGTTAAATAGCGAAAAACAAAAAGCGAGGTTCATATGAAGATAATCATGCTCGGTGCACCCGGTGCCGGAAAAGGCACCCAGGCTAAAATGATAGCTGAAAAGTACAGCATTCCCCATGTTTCAACCGGAGATATCTTCCGTGCAAATATCAAGAACGGAACCGAACTCGGTAAGCAGGCAAAAGAGTACATGGATGCCGGCAAACTCGTTCCCGATGAACTCACAGTTAAGATCCTTCTTGACAGAGTTGCTCAGGATGATTGCAAGAACGGTTATGTACTCGATGGTTTCCCTCGTACCATTCCTCAGGCAGAAGTTCTTGAGAATGCATTAAACGAGCTTGGTGACAAGATTGATTTCGCAGTAAATGTAGATGTTCCCGATGAGAATATCGTTCGTCGTATGAGCGGAAGACGTGCTTGCCTTAAGTGCGGCGCTACCTATCATATCGAGCATATTCCTCCCAAGCAGGAAGGCATCTGCGATACCTGCGGATCCGAACTTGTACTTCGTGATGACGACAAGCCCGAGACCGTACAGAACAGACTTAAGGTATATCATGAGCAGACTCAGCCTCTCATCGATTTCTATACCGAGAGAAAGGTTCTTAAGACTGTTGACGGAACCAAGGACATGAAGGAAGTTTTTGCAGATATCATTGCAATTCTCGGATGATGATCCCCGTTCGTAACGAAAAAGAAATAGAATGCATGCGGGAATCCAACAGAAGGCTCGGAATCATGCTGGATGAACTTACGGATCTTATTAAACCCGGAGTCACCACGGCATATTTGAACGAGCAGGCTGAAAAGCTGATCGAGAAGCTGGGCGGAAAACCCAATTTCCTGAATTATGAAGGATTCCCCGCAAGCATATGTACTTCCGTAAATGATGAAGTTGTTCATGGTATCCCCAGTAAGGACAGAGTCCTTAAAGACGGAGAAATCATAAGCATCGATGCCGGTATTCTTTTGAACGGATGGCATTCCGATGCGGCGAGAACCGTAGGGGTCGGAGACATATCTCCCGAATGCGAACTTCTCATCAAAAACACAAGATCCGCTTTCTTCGCAGCAATGAAAGCAGCAAAAGCGGGAAACAGACTTTATGATATATCAAATGCCGTTGCTTCATATATAGATGAAACCGGTATGGATTACGGAATAGTCAGAGAACTTACGGGACACGGAATCGGACGCGATATGCACGAGAATCCGATGATCCCCAACTATCATAAGAGATTCAGGGGCCCTAAACTGAGGGCAGGCAATACTCTTGCGATAGAACCCATGATCTCAATGAGGAATCCGGAAATTGTGATCCTCGAAGACGACTGGACGGTCGTAACCACTGACGGATCCTGGGCAGCACATTATGAAAATACCATCCTTATAACGGATGGAGATCCCGAGATACTTTCTCTGGGAGATAAAGAAAAGGAACTGGGATTTAACTGATCCCTGACGGTTTTAAAAAGAGGAGTAATTAATGTCTAAAAGTGATGTGATCGAGATTGGCGGCGTTGTAGTCGAGAAGCTTCCCAATACCATGTTTAAGGTGGAGCTTGAGAACGGACATCAGGTTCTTGCTACTATAAGCGGAAGACTTCGCCAGAATTTTATTCGTATACTTCCCGGTGATAAAGTCACCATGGAACTGTCTCCTTACGATCTTACCAAGGGACGTATCATCTGGAGAGACAAATAATCTCTTCAATATAAATTTGATATTTGCCGCCCTTAATGTATATCTTTCGGGCGCTTATATAAAAAAGTTCTTGCCACGGGACTTTCCTTGTGGTATATTCGAAAATGGTCTTTTTTGAAAGGAGGGCTTTGAGATGAAGGTTAGAAGTTCAGTAAAACCGATGTGCGAAAAGTGCAAAGTCATCAAGAGAAAAGGACGCATCAGGATAATCTGCGAGAATCCTAAGCACAAGCAGGTACAGGGTTGATATACACCTGTTACTTCTTGATACCGTTTCATAGCTAATATATTTAGAAGAAACGGAAAGATCGGATGATCTGATGTGTCCGATTGGGCACCAGCCCCAATCAATTGGTAACCGTATATGAAGCGTAAAAAAATGACCACGCGGAGTATACATGAAACAGATGCTTTGCATATAAGGCATCACATTTAGGAGGAATTAGTAATGGCTCGTATCGAAGGTGTAGATCTCCCCAGAGATAAAAGGATTGAGATCGGTCTTACCTACATTTACGGAATCGGAAGAACCACGTCAAACAAGATTCTTGCTGACGCAGGTGTTAATCCCGATACCAGAGTAAGGGATATTACCGATGATGAGGTAAAGAAGATTACCGAATCTATCAACAAACTGGGAGTAATGGTTGAAGGTGATCTCAGAAGAGAAGTTGCGATGAACATCAAGACTCTTCAGGAGATCGGCTGCTACCGTGGTGTACGTCACAGAAAGGGACTTCCCGTTCGTGGACAGAACACCAAGAACAACGCTAGAACCCGTAAGGGACCCAAGCGTACCGTTGCAAATAAGAAGAAATAATCATTTAGCTTAAGAAAGTAGGTTAGTTTATCATGGCAGATTCAAAATCAGGATCAAAGAAACGTGTCAAGAAAAACGTTGAACATGGCCAGGCACACATCCAGGCATCCTTCAATAACACTATCGTTACTCTTACGGATGCGCAGGGAAATGCACTGAGCTGGGCAAGCGCAGGCGGACTGGGCTTCAGAGGTTCAAGGAAATCTACTCCTTATGCTGCACAGGTTGCTGCTGAGACCGCTACTAAGGCAGCTCTTGTACACGGACTTAAGGATGTGGATGTATTCGTAAAGGGACCCGGAACCGGAAGAGAAGCAGCTATCAGAGCACTTGCTGCATCAGGACTTAATGTCCTTTCCATCACCGACGTAACTCCCGTTCCTCACAACGGATGCAGACCTCCCAAGAGACGTCGCGTATAATTGTATTTTTGTTTTCAGTTAACACGTTGGATGAAGGCATCGCATAGCGCGTTGTTGTAAACAACATTTAGAAAGGAATTTTAAAATGGCAGTAAATCGTGTACCGGTACTTAAGAGATGCAGAGCACTCGGACTTGAGCCCGCTGTTCTCGGCTACGACAAGAAGTCCAATCGCCAGAATCAGCGCGTTGGCAAGAAGGTAAGTGAATATGGCACCCAGCTTCGTGAGAAGCAGAAGGCTAAGTTCATCTACGGCGTTCTTGAGAAGCCTTTCCGTAACTACTATGAGAAGGCTGACCGTATGAAGGGAATGACCGGTGAAAACCTTATGGTCATGCTTGAGAGCCGTCTTGATAATGTTGTTTTCCGTCTCGGACTTGCTAGAACCCGCCGCGAGGCAAGACAGGTTGTTGGTCACAAGCATGTTCTTGTAAACGGAAAGAAGGTAAATATTCCTTCATACCTTGTAAAGGCAGGAGACGTTATCGAACTCACCGAGAAGGCAAAGTCTCTTACCAGATATAAGGAAATCGCTGAAGTTACCGGAGGAAGACTTGTCCCTGAGTGGCTTGATGGAAACCTTGAGAACTTCAAGGGAACCGTTAAGAACCTTCCCACCAGAGAGATGATCGATGTCCCCGTTGACGAGATGCTTATCGTCGAGCTTTATTCCAAGTAATAAAAACGGACAGTAACCGAAATAAATGTATTTGGAAATTTATAGGAGGGTATTTAAGTGACAGATTTCGAAAGACCTTCAATCAAGATTGAAAAGTCCGATGATAAGAAATATGGCCGTTTTGTTATCATGCCTCTTGAGAGAGGCTACGGCATCACTCTCGGAAATTCACTCCGCAGAATCATGCTTTCCTCACTTCCCGGTTTCGCAGTAAGCGAGATCTATGTTGAGGGTGTACAGCATGAATTCACCACCATTCCCGGTGTTAAGGAAGACATGACCGAGATCGTACTCAACATCAAGAACCTTGCCATCAGCAACAGTGATACCAGCGGCGAGCCTAAGGTAATGACCATTGATGCTACCGGCGAGGGTGTTGTAAGAGCATCCGACATCAGACACGATTCTGATATCGAGATTGCTAATCCCGACCAGGTTATCGCTACTCTCTGCGGAAAGAACGCAAAGCTTTACATGGAGCTTACCGTTACCGCAGGAAGAGGATATGTAGGAGCAGACAGACTTCGCCCCGGTGATCACAATATCGGAACCATCGCTGTAGATGCTATCTACACTCCTATCGAGAGAGTAAATGCTACCGTTGAGAATACCCGTGTAGGACAGAGCACCGATTACGATAAGCTCACCCTTGACGTTTACACCAACGGAACCATGACTCCCGAAGAAGCTGTCAGCCTGGCAGCAAAGGTTCTTTCCGAGCACCTCGGACTCTTCATCGATCTGTCCGAGAGAGCAATTGACGCTGAGTTCCTTGTAAAGCCTTCAGAGAGCACAGATCAGGGACATGTTGACGGAATGAGCATCGAAGAACTCGAGCTCTCAGTCAGATCTTTCAATTGCCTCAAGCGTGCCGGCATCAATACCGTTGCAGAGCTCTGCGAGATGTCTGTTGACGATATGATGAAGGTTAGAAACCTCGGTAAGAAATCACTTGATGAGATTCAGCTCAAACTCGAAGAGCTTAAGCTCGGATTCAAGTCTTCAGAGAACTAATTAACATATACGTCGGGACGGTAAAGCCGATGAGTTCGTCCCCGCGTCAGGTGTACGGGATCAAGTCTCCGAAACGGTAAGACCACAGGGCACGTTTCTCAGGCTCCGTATTACAGAAAGGAAAATAAAATGGCAGTACATTACAGAAAGCTTGGAAGAACCTCTTCTCAGAGAAAGGCTCTTCTCAGAAACCAGGTTACCGCACTTATCAATAACGGAAGAATCACCACTACCGAAGCTAAGGCTGAGGAGATTCAGAGAATCGCAGAGAGACTTATCGCTCTTGCAGTTAAAGAGAAGGACAACTTCGAGACCGTTAAGGTTACCGCTAAGGTAGCTCGTAAGGATAAGGACGGAAAGAGAGTAAAGCAGATCGTTGATAAGGAGTCCGGAAAGGTTCTTTCCGAGAAGACCAGAGACGAGAACGGCAAGGCTCTTAAGATCGAGAACGGTGTTACCGTTACCGTTTATGACGAAGTAGAGAAGGAGATCAAGAAGGATAAGCCTTCAAAACTTCACGCAAGACGTCAGATGCTCAAGGTTCTTTACCCTGTTACCGAAGTATCAACCGAGAACAAGGGCAAGAAGAAATCCGTTAAGGAGATCGACCTTAGCAACAAGCTCTTCGATGAGATCGCTCCCAAGTATGCTAACCGTAACGGCG
This sequence comes from Lachnospiraceae bacterium, assembly GCA_017940415.1. Lineage (GTDB taxonomy): Bacteria > Bacillota > Clostridia > Lachnospirales > Lachnospiraceae > AC2028. The sequence continues at coordinate 48,274 of JAGAYR010000016.1, read as the reverse complement.
GATATACCCGCATCGTTAAGCTCGGACAGAGAAAAGGTGACGCTGCTATGCAGGTTATCATCGAGCTCGTATAATCTATCAATTAAAAATCCGGTGGAAATGTCCACCGGATTTTTTTATTTGCCTTGTGCGTCAGTGGAGTCATATGCATCTCTCCAACTGGAGTCTGTTTCGGCATATGCAGTCTCGGGATTCTTTTCCGCATAATCCGTAAGTGTCTCACTGCCTATTCTCGACATCAGACTCAGGAGACTTATCAGTACGATCACCGCCAGGATAAAGAAAACCATCTTTTTAAATTTGTCGGAATCGAATAATTGCTTCATGCGTATAAGATTACCACTGATACTGCGTTTTGAAAAGGCGTATGCTTGCATGCACATACCTATTAAGGTAAAATAAATTTCTATGGATATCGTAAAGACAGACAAATTGGTATTTGAATATATCAGGCGTGACGAAGAGGGTAACCCCGTTGATATCACGACTGCGCTTGACCATGTAAACATTGATGTTAAGCAGGGTGAGTTCGTGGGAATACTCGGTCATAACGGATCGGGTAAATCCACCTTCGCCAAGCATTTAAATGCCATCCTCTATCCTACCGAGGGTAAGGTGTATGTCGATGACATGGATACCATGGATGACAGTAAACTCTGGGATGTAAGGAAAAGCGCAGGAATGGTTTTCCAGAATCCCGATAACCAGATAATAGGACAGGTTGTTGAAGAGGATGTAGGATTCGGACCGGAGAACTTAGGTGTCCCCACCAAAGAAATCTGGGAGAGAGTGGAGGAGAGCCTCAGAGCTGTGGATATGATAGACTTCCGCAAGAAGTCTCCCAATAAACTCTCCGGTGGTCAGAAACAGAGAGTCTCCATAGCAGGAGTTCTTGCAATGCATCCCAAATGCATAATCCTGGACGAGCCTACTGCAATGCTGGATCCTTCCGGCAGAAAAGAAGTGGTAAGGGCTATACGAGGCCTTAATGATGTCGAGAAGATGACGGTAATACTCATCACTCACTACATGGACGAAGTTGTTCATGCGGACAGGATCTTCGTAATGGACAAGGGCAAGGTTGTGATGCAGGGTACTCCAAAAGAAATCTTTTCGGATGTACCCACGCTTACGAAACTAAGACTCGACGTACCCGGCCCCACAAGAATTGCATGGGAACTGAAGAAGAAAGGCCTTCCTCTTCCCGACGGAATACTAACCTGTGACGAACTTATAAGAGAAATTCAAAAATGCCGCTGATACTTGATCACGTATGCCAAATATATAATGCAGACACAGAGCATCCCGTAAAGGCTCTGGACGACGTTTCTCTGGTCATTCCCGAGGGACAGTTCATCGGTGTCATCGGACATACCGGTTCGGGTAAATCTACGCTTATGCAGCATTTAAACGGCCTTATGAAGCCCACTTCGGGTACGATCCTTTACAATGGCCGGGATATATCCGATAAGGATTTTGATAAAAAAGAACTGAGAAGACATGTGGGGCTTGTTTTCCAATATCCCGAGCACCAGCTCTTTGAAACGGACGTATTTGCGGATGTTTGCTTCGGTCCCAGGAATATGGGCATGAGTAAAAAAGAAACCGAGCTTACCGCGTTTGATGCCTTAAGGAAGGTTGCTTTTCCCGAAGACCTTTACTACGCATCCGTATTTGAACTGTCGGGAGGACAGAAGAGAAGAGCGGCTATCGCAGGCGTTCTTGCAATGAAGCCCGATTTCCTGATCCTGGACGAGCCTACCGCAGGCCTTGATCCCGTGGGAAGATACGAGATCCTTGATATGGTCGCTAAACTTCACAAGGAGGCGGGCATTACCATAATTCTGGTATCTCACTCCATGGAAGACGTTGCCATGTATGTCGAAAGAGTACTGGTCATGGATCACGGCAGAGTTGCTTTCGATGATACGCCCAGAGAAGTCTTTTCACATTCGGCAGAACTTGAAGAGATGGGACTTGCGATTCCCGAACCTTCCAAGATCACACGTAAACTTATTGAACTCGGAATAGATGCAGATCCCGGAGTGCTTACCGCCACTGAGGCTGCAGATTCGATATACGAAGCATTAATGAGAGCAAAATGATCCGCGACATTACCATCGGACAATATTATCAGACGGAGAGTGTTATACACAGACTCGATCCGAGAGTTAAACTGCTCGGAACACTTCTGTTTATCATTGCACTGTTTAACTATAAGAACCCCGTGGGTTATGCACTGGGTATTATCTTTTTGTTTGCGGTGATAAAGCTCTCGCATGTACCCGTTAAATTCATTACCAAGGGTCTCAAGGGCATATTCATCATCATGCTCATGACGGTGTTGATAAATCTGTTCCTGACCCCCGGAAACACAGCCATAACTCTCGGAAAACTAACCATCACATATGAGGGCATAGCAACTGCATTCAGCATGATGCTCAGACTGATGCTTCTCATTATGGGCTCAAGCATAGTCACTCTCACTACAACGCCCAATAACCTTACGGACGGACTCGAGAAGGGACTGGGATTCCTCAAGATATTTAAGGTTCCCGTAGGCGATGTTGCAATGATGATGTCCATAGCGCTGAGATTCATTCCCATCCTGCTGGAAGAGACCGACAGGATCATGAAAGCCCAGCTGGCCAGAGGTGCGGATTTCGAAAGCGGAAATCTGATCAAAAAAGCCAAGTCCCTGGTGCCCGTTTTGGTCCCCCTCTTTGTATCGGCCTTCAGAAGGGCAGGAGACCTCGCTATGGCGATGGAGGCAAGATGTTACAGGGGAGGCGACGGAAGGACCAAAATGAAGCCTCTGATCTATAAAAAGAGGGATGCTTTTGGCTACCTAGTCCTGTTTTCTTTTGCAGGAATAAGCATTTTCCTCGGAAGATGGCATATTATCACCGAATTCTTCAATTCACTCTACGTTAACTACATTCTGAAGTGAGCTTTCATGCGAAGAGTCAGATTGAAAATATCATATGACGGAACGGCCTATCACGGATGGCAGATCCAGGATGGACAGACAACCGTGGAAGGAGTTCTCAGACAGGCGGTAAGTGAAGCTGTCGGAAAAGAAACCGAGCTTATCGGTGCCAGCAGGACCGATTCCGGTGTCCATTCTATGGGCAATATCGCCGTATTTGACACCGATTCGCCCATACCCCCGGATAAAATGTCAATGGTCTTAAATAAGCTCCTTCCTGACGATATCAGCGTGGTTTCGTCGGATGAGGTTCCTTTAGACTGGCATCCCAGAAAACAGGACTGCCGTAAGACATATGAATACCATATATATAATTCACCCGTAAGAATTCCCGTTAAAAGGCTTTACGCCCATCATATCTACAATGAGATAAATGAATCCGAGATGGACAGAGCGGCAAAGGCCTTCGTAGGAGAACATGATTTCAGCGGGTTTTGCGCAGCAGGCGCCCAGACTCAGACCTTCACCAGGACAATCTATGACTGTAACGTCAAAAAGACCGGGGATGAGGTTATCATAAGCGTAACCGGAAGCGGTTTTCTCTATAACATGGTCCGCATAATAGCCGGAACGCTCCTGGATGTGGGACTCGGTAGGAAATCTGCCGATGATATCCCCTCTATAATAGAATCCCGCGACCGCAGACAGGCGGGTCCTACACTCCCTGCATGCGGGCTTATCCTCGTAGGATACGAATATGAAAAGTGATCCATTTGGGGACGGTTCTCATTGGGCAATGAGTCGCTGCCCGATGAGAACCGTCCCCATGAATATGGGTATCTTTGTGAGGCTTCCACTATATATGGACAGCCTTCCGAAAAATCCCTAAAAAACCTTATTTTTCGTTGACTTAAGGTATCACCTGTTGTAAAATGTCATTTCGTGGCAGGTTTTCTTGCGGCCCGGACATCCGCATGAATGTACATACACGCCACTTGTGCTAAGGGGATTTATCCCGTGATGTATGCGCCTTCCCAAACGCTTAAGTCTGCAGCAGTATATTTTTCGATTTTTCGTTTTGCACTTTTTTGGAGGAAAAAAATGAAAACTTATATGCCCAGTGCGGCTGCCATTGAGAGAAAGTGGTATGTCGTTGACGCAACGGATAAGACTCTCGGACGTCTTGCTTCAGAAGTAGCAAATGTCCTCAGAGGAAAGAATAAGCCTATCTTCACTCCCAACCTTGACACCGGCGATTATGTAATCATCGTAAACGCTTCTAAGGTTAAGGTTACCGGAAAGAAGCTTGATCAGAAGATCTATCATGATCACTCCGATTACGTAGGTGGAATGAAGGAAGAGACTCTCAGATCAAGACTTGCAAATTCTCCCTGTGAAGTGGTTGAAGAAGCAGTCAGAGGAATGCTTCCCAAGGGACCTCTCGGAAGAGAGATGTTCACCAAACTTCATGTATATGCAGGAGCAGAGCATAACCAGGCTGCACAGAAGCCCGAAGTGCTCGAATTCTAAGAAGGGAGATAAGAAATGGCTAAAAAGTCAGATGTAAAATATTACGGAACCGGCAGAAGAAAGTCTTCTGTAGCAAGAGTTTATCTTACCGCAGGAAAAGGTGAGATCACCATCAACGGAAGATCAATCGATGAGTATTTCGGAACCGATATCCTTAAGACCATCGTTCGTCAGCCTCTCGCTGTAACCGATACCGAAGGAAAGTTCGATATCAACGTTACCGTTAAGGGCGGCGGAACTACAGGTCAGGCAGGCGCAGTTCGCCACGGAATTTCAAGAGCACTTCTTCAGGCTGACGCTGAGTACAGACCCGCTCTCAAGAAGGAAGGATTCCTTACCAGAGATCCTCGTATGAAGGAGAGAAAGAAGTACGGTCTCAAGAAAGCACGTCGTGCACCTCAGTTCTCAAAGAGATAATATCAAATGCCTTGCAGGAAACTGCAAGGCATTTTTATTATCTCCGAGAACTGAAGTCGCTTCTCGGCATAGCCTCGAAGCCCTCGGCTAAAAACGTGTCGGTGACACGTTTTCTAAACGCCTCGGCAGTTCACAAAAAGATAATTATCTGCTACGGCAGATTACAGAAGACTCGGTACATATGTACCGAGTCTTTTTTGCTTGTTTCGAAAACTGAAAAAGGGATGGGGCTATAAATTAGGGATTTCTGAGATGGGATTATAGCCTTTTCTGCATTCAGCGAAGGGTAATTCTTCAAAGGGGCTATAATGATGAGGGTTTCAAAGTGATTTTATAGTTTTTTCGGTCTTTAACAATGCGCAAATCTTTAAAAGGGCTATAAGAAGGCGAATTTCAGTGGGTGTTTATAGTCCACATGCATCTCTGTAAGGTTCAAATTGCCGTAACGGGCTATAAAAAGTATAATTTCTGAAGAATAATATAGCTACCAAAGCTTTCGATAGAATTCATCGAAGTGGAACGCTGTAACGGAGTCGCTCATCAGGATAGAAGTGCGATGGATGATGATATGAAAACTAAGCAGGACGAAGGCTTTTGGTTGTTGGCAAAAGAACTGTAAAGTTTATAGGTGATGAGAAATAGTTGTAGAACTAAAAGATACTTCGAAAGTAAAAGAGTTGTTTGAGGGCTGGCAGGAAACCCTGATTTACTCCTGTATTCAAAAGGTTATGGGAAGGATTTATGTTACTGATCCTGTGACTGAAGATTTTGTTTCATCATTTGCCGATAAGAAGCAGTATCTCGAACTGGGCAGGGAATCGTCTTGCAACCATTGCTTGCTCAGCGCTTATTCTCAGATGTCTGAAAGAAAATCTGTATCCTAGCTGGGATGCTCAAAATATGAATTCCGTCCGCTTGGCTGAAAAGCTTGGATATGAGTTTGCTCATGAGTATGTGGCATATGAAGTGGACAGGACGAGAAGAGTACATTAAGTTCCGATTTTCCTCATCAACCCCTAAGGGTAATATAATGAAGTTTATACATTTGTTTAAGAATTACTATTTGGGAATATCGTTTATAGGTATAGCAGCATTTGTGATACAAGAAATTCCGTATATTGTTATGCCACTGATAAAACCCGCCTCAAATCCGATTATGAATATGCAGAATGAGATTAAGTGGATTGAGACAGTACAAGGAATAATCGGCATTCTGTCAATGATTCTGCTGATGTTAATCGTAATGGATGATGTTAAACTCATTCCGAGAGAAACAACAAAAGAAAAGACATTCCTTTTTCTGATGATTCTGATGATCTCGATCAACTTTATTGGATGGACACTGTACTATATGGGTTATCAGTATGGATGGCTGATTATAATCAGTCAGTTTGCCGTTGTGCCGTAGTACTATTTGTTCTTTGGACTTTGGCAGAGCAATTACCTGTTAGTCTGGACGGCGGTTCCATTTTTTGTGATTCATACTATCAATGGGATAATGAATTTTGCCGTTAAGAGATAATATCTTTTCAGTTTAATGTACAAAGAGGTATAGAGAATTGTCGGAACTCATAGATTTATTTCTGACTTTCGCCAAGATCGGATTGTTCACATTTGGCGGGGGATATGCGATGATCTCTCTTATAGAGAATGATTGCGTAGAAAAGAAAAAATGGATAACACACGATGAAATGATGGATGTGACCGTAATCGCAGAATCAACGCCCGGTCCCATCGCAATCAATTGTGCCACCTATGTTGGATACAAAAAAGGGAGACTTCCCGGTGCAATAATAGCTACGCTCGGGGTAGTTCTTCCTTCATTCATCATAATCTTCTTGATATCAAAGGTTTTTGACAGGTTCCTTGAAATAACATGGGTAGCAAATGCATTCCGTGGAATCAAGATAGCTGTTGGTATACTGATAGTGGATGCAGCCGTAAAAATGCTGATCAAAATGAAGAAAAAGCCAATGCCAATGATCATGGTAGTTTGTTCAGCGGTAGCTATGATACTTATCAGTATCTTTTCCGTAAACATTTCATCCATGGTGCTTATGATCGCCTCGGCCTTCATCGGGATAGTCGTGTTCATTATAGGATCACATGCTAATAAGGGGGAGAAAAGGGGATGATCTATCTTGATTTACTAATTGGATTCCTAGAAGTAGGTTTCTTCTCCTTTGGCGGTGCATATGCAGCAATCCCGCTGATAAGGGATGTGGTACTGGCTCACGGCTGGATGGATGATGAAATGGTTGCCTATATGATTGCGATAAGCGAAAGCACACCGGGACCGATCATGGTAAATATGGCAACATATGTTGGAAGCGTAAAGGGAGGAATTCCTGGGGCGATGATAGCCACGACAGCGGTAGTCTTGCCTGCATTTCTTATAATCCTGCTGATCATGGTCCTGCTAAAAAAGGCTTTGCAGAATAAGTACGTTAAAGCAGCACTTGGAGGCTTGAAACCGTGTGTTATCGGTATAATCCTGTCGACTGGCATTTTGATGATGATCAGGAACTGTAATATCTCCTTAAAGGCAAAACCGGATGTACTAACCATCGGCCTTTCCTGTGTTCTTGCAGCAGTTTATTTTGGTTCAAAAAAAATTATTAAAAAGGGGATATCACCGATAATGCTTATCTGTGTATCTGCACTTGTTGGTGTTGTGGCTTATGGGATCTGAAAGAAATATAATAACATCCAGGATAACGTACAACGAAAAAATGAAAAAAGATGAAAGACCAAAATTAAATAATAAATTAGATGGACAGACTTTTAGGGATTTCTATTATCTAAAAGATGAACTGGTTGCTTTTTGCAGAGAATATAATCTTCCGGTGACGGGCGGGAAAATAGAACTTACTAATAGGATTGCACATTTTCTTGATACCGGAGAAATTGTTGAGACATCTTCAACAAAGAAAAAGAATATCATGGTTGGAATGATTACAGAGGACACTATTATCGAAGAGAATATTGTGTGTTCCGAAAAGCACAGAGCATTTTTTGTTGAAAGGATTGGAAAGAGCTTTTCGTTTAATGTTTTGTTTCAAAAATGGCTGAAATCCAATGCCGGAAAGACATATGGAGATGCTATAAATGCATATTATGAGATTATAGAGGAAAAGAAAAAGGGTAAATCCAAGATAGATAAGCAGTTTGAATATAATACATATATTAGAGACTTTTTTGAGGATAATAAGGATCGTTCTTTAAGAGAAGCTATAATCTGTTGGAAGTATAAAAAGAGTCTTCCTGGTCATAATCGTTATGAACGCTCAGATTTAAGTGCCTTAAAGTGATCAGTCTATTATTAGAGCGATTATATTTCAGCATGATGCACTATACATGGATATGGAGAGAGTTCTTTTTGTTGGATTTAAAGGGAAAAATAATGCTTCAGGCAAATTGGTAGAATTGATTTCGCATGAACATTTACTCTTGACTAATTCTTTTGGCGGGCTACAAAAGGATATCTATTCAATTACTAATGACTATGAATATATAGTGATGTTTGGCGTGGACAAGTATTTGACATCCACAGTAAGAATCGAGGAGTCTGCAGCTAAGGACAATACAAGAGTTTATTCAAATCTTAATATATCTAAGCTTGCTAAATCACTAATGGATGCCGGAGTAGAGGCAGAGATATCGGATGATCCTCAAAATAGCCTGTGTAATAAAGCATATTGGTATGGGCTTACTAGATTTGACGGAAGAGCTGTCTTTATTCATATTCCGACGATAAAGTATGCAGATGAGAATTTTCTCAATAAAATGAAGTTTGCGTTTGGAAGATAAACCAGAAGTTAAATTGTTCTCAGGGAATCGATGTCAGTTCTAATATGGAATAGATATTGAGGCGAAAGTTTTTCGATTTTCATTAGTATCAAGTGAAATACTCATATGAGGAGATGTTTTTTTGAAGGTAAATAGTACAAGACGAATAGCTGAAAAAATGGATATGATGGTAGATATTCATCAGGCGGCCAGCACTCTAAATACTGTTATAACACATGGAATATCAGAAAATTCCATCATACCTTCCGACATAGAAGCGCTGCGTAATGAAGCTGTAATAATGAAAAAAGAGATGGCTCAATACGGAGGCTTAGTTGAAAAACTAAATTCCTGTTTATCCCTTAAAAAAGGGCAGATTTCGATTTTTTACGATTTTTGACGTGGAATACACGTTTGACGAGTGGGAAAAACGTGATAAAATCGTCATATCGGTTTCGGATGGTTGCATAGCAAACAAACTACTGGAAAATATTGAGCAAAAGTTAATTCCACTCGTCACATAGAAATTTATGAGTCGAAGTGATTACCTGTCTGCTCATTAATATTTTATTTTTTTAAGAGTTCCGGTTTTAACATGACGTTGTCTGGGGAGACTTCGAATTGTCCTGTTAGAATCGGAATTCGTCTGTCTATAAGCAGTTTTGCCAAGGCAAACGGGGTTGCTCCGTTAAGACTGTCTCTTGCTGTCGAATTGATGTGGCTTGCAAGTTTGTTGATGTCTTCCTGGGTGTAATTCTGCATGCTCTTTCCCTTGGGAATCACATATCTTATGTATTCATGATTCTTCTCAAGTTTCCCTTTTTGATTAGAGGCATAAGGATCACAGTAGAAAACATAGCATCGGTGCCTGCCATCCCGGTCTTTCTCAATGTCCCATGGGTTCTTGAATTCAGGGCCATTATCAGTAAGTATCACTTCAAAGTATTTTCTGAACAAACGAAGTGAAATAGTGTCGGTAAGGCTGTTGATGGCATTGATCACACATTCCTGTGAACATCTTGGGAGCAGTATGATCAGCATAAAGTTGCAACTTCTGAACAGGAGAGTCAAAAGGCATTTTCCTGCATCTCTGGTTCCTTTGACAGTATCCAACTCAACTACAGATGCATCGGGGTGATGTTCCATGTAGAATTCAAAATCCTTGTAAGTGCGCTTGTTTCTGTAAGCCTGTTGCTGATTTCTGTCTTTAGGAGCGTTCCTGGGGCGGCGCTTTTTGTAACGGACTCGTCTGTGCAAATCGATATTTCTTGCTTCAAAAACCCTTTGATCTAGGTAATTGTAAAGAGTTCTTCTGCATACAGGTATGTCGTCTGCATGAACAGCAAAGATATGGCTGAGAGGCTGCCCCTTTTTTATAAGTGGTGAAATCACTTCATCAAGCCTAGTGAGTTCTTCCGGAGTCATATTTATGCCGACTCTGGATTTTACAAGAGTTTCTTCATATTCTGCCTGAGCCCTTTTTGCGTGATACACATGTTTTTCCATGTGACAGCTGAAACGGGATTCGCAAGCATTGCATACATATGGAGGCTTAAGTGGAACAGAGCATTTCTTTATGTCACCATATGGACAATCATGGTCTCTGTTAAAGCTGTAGCATTCCTTGCATTTTCTGCCACAATGCTTTCTTCCACATAGAAGAGTAAGCTTGCAGTCTGAATAATACGAACATAGCCGGCATGTATAGACGACATAGGTTGCTTTAATGACTTCGTAATGAAGTTTGACCTCTTTTGCAATTGTAGACGGGTCCTTACCGAGGGCCTTGCCTATCTCAGTGAAGGAAGAGCCTCTGACCAGTTCCTGTTCAATAAAAACTCTGTCAGAAAGAGTAAGATGACGTCGTGGTTTCTTGTTTTTTGCCATAAATTCTTCTTTCCGGCAGACAGGTAATCATCGACATCATGACTTAACCAATAAGTTGTGTGCAAGACTAAATTCCAGTTCGATTAAAAAAATGGGTGTTTGACCAGAATTAAAGTTTTCACTCAAGGTTCAAGTAAACTCATTTCTATATACCTCCGTTTTGTTTACGGTCAGGCAAATTCTATAACAGAATCGGATAAAGGATTCTTTATACTTTCATTAAGAACATACTAAAAATTTTTTAGAATATTCCGGTTACGGGTTGAATGCCCGGACTAACGGTTCCGGGGTGTTTTGTCGTATAATATAAAAAGAAAACGTAGCTCCCTTACAAAAATAAGGAGATATGAATATGCGAATAATTGCTTATATCGAGGAATTCAATATTGTATCTGTGATCGTAAGATTAATGCTCTCTACTTTTGCGGGAGCTCTCATAGGCCTTGAACGCCGCGTTCATGGAAAGAGTGCGGGAGTTAAGACCTTCTCCCTGGTGTGCCTCGGAGCATCCCTTGTCATGGTCACCAATGAATTCCTGATGGATACATACCCTTCGGGAGATGTTGCAAGACTCAGAGCCCAGGTAATAAGCGGAGTGGGATTCTTAGGCGTAGGCACGATTATAATCACCGGAAGAAATTATGTAAAGGGCCTTACCACCGCAGCCAGCCTTTGGACTACCGCCTGCCTCGGTATTGCCTTCGGTTCGGGATATATCGCCGCCGGACTCATCGCCCTTCTCTTTGTTTTCCTGATAATGACGGTTTTATCCGGTATCGGAAGAAAAGCAGATGCATATACTCCCTATATCCACTTGTACCTTGAAGTCAGCAAGGAATCCGGAATAGAGACTCTTTATGGTTATGTTCAGGAGAACGAATTCAGGATCACGTCCATAGATAAACAGCAGAAAAACGCTCTCAATGACAATGACATAACCCTTCTTGTGGAGATAGATACGCATAAGAGGATCAATCATGCCCAGATCATCGAGTCACTGGGAAAGGTTGATGCGGTTCATTATATAGAAGAGGTTCACTGATAAAAGAGAAAAACCACTTTTAATAGGCTTATAACGCATGATATAATTAATATCCACTCATTAGAGACCAGAACTTGTAGAAGATATTACGCCGGGTTTGCATCTGAGGGGAGGCAGCCATGTGGAGTTATAGTTTCGAAGTTCCGATATTAATGATCCTGTGCATCATTCTGATGTTCTATTTTTCGCGTCCGAGGCTTCCGCTCAGGAGAAACTGCGTATTTCTGCAGATGATCATGATCGAGACTCTGACCATCATTTTAGACTTATCCGCAACCATCGCGGATATGAACTACAAGTCTTATCCCATCTTCCTGGTAAATCTTCTGAATATGCTGTATTTTTCAGCCTTTTTCGTAAGGGCTTATGTGCTGTACAAATTCGTCATCAGCGTTCTTAAGATAGATATTGAGAAGCGAATGATCATCAGGCGTCTTATCAGAGTGCCCATGTATCTCGGGCTCCTTATGTCATTTCATTCCATGGTCTTTGTTTCAAAAACCCGCGGATATTTCCTCTATTATGTTGATGCAGAAGGGTATCACTCAGGATCCAGATATTATCTCCTGTATGCGGTGGGATTTTTCTATATTTTCATGTCATTTATCTGTTCCTATATGTACAGAAACAGTCTCGGCAGAAGACGAGAGAAGTACTCGATGGTTCTGTACAATTTCCTGATCTTTACGTCCCTCTTTGTCAGATTTGCACTCCCCCAGTATCTGATCATGGATACCATTATTTTCATGTCGATACTGGTTGTTTACCTTGCATTTATCAACCCGGAGTACTTCCTGGATCTTAAGGCCAGCGCCTTTAACAGTGTTGCCTTGAGCGAACATTTGGAGGAGAATCTTGGTCATTTCAAGCTTGTCCCCTTCGGCATGTCAATCAATAACTATCGTGAAATGCGCGATATTTACGGCTTCACACAGATGGAAGAAGGGATGGCTCTGATAGGTAGATATTTAAAGCAGCTTTTCCCCAAGGGAATCGTTTTTTATTGCAGGAACGGACGCTTTATAATTCTGGATCTTCCGACCACGGATTTTGACAGCAAGAGAAAAGAAATCATTGAGAGATTCAAACTTCCCTGGAAATCAAGCATAGCCGAACTGTACCTTACTGCGGGATTCGTAAATTACGCTATGCCTGAAGGCACATATGCCACAGAGATACTTACCACCACAATGATAAATGCTCTGGATGAGGCCGGGACGACAGAAACCGATGAGCCCATCGTGGTTGTTGAAACCGACCTTCAGAAGACCGGCAAGGAAAAATACATCAGACAGAGCATAGAAAATGCCATCGACGGAGATGGATTTGAACTGTACCTTCAGCCTATAGTGGATGCGGTTTCCGGTAAAATTACAGGAGCAGAGGCCCTTTCAAGGATCAAAGACGGTGAAGGCAAAATAATACCTCCCGGACTCTTTATCCCTGTTGCGGAAGCCAATGGCCGTATCAATAAGCTGGGAGAGATAGTTTTCGACAGAACATGCAAGTTTATTGCGGATAAAGGCCTGGAAAGCATGGGCATAGAGTGGATAAACGTCAATCTGTCCCCCTCACAGTTTGTCAGAACCGATCTGGCCGAGCGGTATTCGGATATTGCCCAAAAATACGGCATAGATCCGGGCAAGGTACATTTGGAGATAACGGAAGGCTCCATGATAGACGATAATTTCCTTCAGAAACAGATTGCGGCCATGGGAGAAAAAGGCTTCAAATTCGTACTTGATGATTACGGCACGGGCTATTCGAACCTGGCCAGACTCAAGAAATGCCCGTTTATCAATGTAAAGCTGGATATGAGCATAGTCTGGGACTTCTGTAAGGAGCCCGATGCCATCCTCCCCAACATGATCCAGGCATTTAAACACATGGGCTTCAGAATAACCGCAGAGGGCATAGAAGATGAGGGCATGGTCAGCACCATGACGGATATAGGCTGTGACCTCCTCCAGGGATATCACTATTCCAAGCCTATTTCGGCCGAGGAATTCGCCGAAAAATACTCTGCATAAGCGGTTTTCGTGTTGCAAAATAGCCCTGAATGAGCGAAAATAGTTAATTGGGTTGAATTGTATAAATTCAGAGAATGAATTTAAGGAAGGTAAAAAAATGACAAACAGAAAACAGGTTGTTTTGGTAGTTATGGACGGCGTCGGCTTCAGCAAGACCGGCCTCGGTGATGCGGTTACCACCGCTAACACTCCCGTTCTCAACGAGATGCTTAAGTCCTGCCCCAACACCAGACTTAAGGCTCACGGAACCGCAGTAGGACTTCCTTCGGATGACGATATGGGTAACTCCGAGGTAGGACACAACGCACTCGGATGCGGTCAGATCTATTCACAGGGTGCAAAGCTCGTTAACGAGTCCATCGAAAGCGGCAAGATGTTCGAGTCCGATTCATGGAAAGAGGCTCTTGCAAACGTTAAGAACAATTCTTCAGTACTTCACTTCCTCGGACTTTTATCCGACGGAAACGTACATTCAAATATCTCTCACCTTCTTACAATGCTTAAGAAGGCTAAAGAGGACGGAGCTAAGGAAGTTCGCGTTCACATCCTTCTCGACGGACGTGACGTTCCCGCAACCAGCGCTCTTCAGTATGTAAAGCAGCTTGAGGATTGCCTCACTGAGCTTTCTGATGACAGCTTCCATGCAATCATCGCTTCCGGCGGCGGAAGAATGAAGGTTACTATGGACAGATATCAGGCTAACTGGGGCATGGTAGAGCTCGGATGGAACACCCACGTAAAGGGCGAAGGCCGTCAGTTTGAGAATGCTACCGAAGCTATCGAAGCTTACAGAAAAGAACTCGATGTAATCGACCAGGATCTTCCCGCTTTCGTCATCGCTAAGGACGGAAAGGCAGTAGGCCCTATTGCAAAAGAGGACAGCGTTATCCTCTTCAACTTCCGCGGAGACCGTGCTCTTGAGATCTCTATGGCATTTGACTATGAGGACTTCAATTACTTCAACAGAGGACCCAAGCTCGGATGCTACTACGCAGGAATGCTTGAGTATGACGGAGATCTTCACATCCCTACTCACTACCTCGTAAATCCCCCCGAGATCAAGAATACTCTTTCAGAGCTTCTTGTTAATGCGGGACTCAGCCAGTATGCGGTTTCCGAGACTCAGAAGTATGGACACGTTACCTATTTCTGGAACGGAAACAGAAGCTCCAAGTTCAGCGAAGAGCTTGAGACCTTCAAAGAGATCCCTTCAGACAACGTCTCATTCGATGAGCGCCCTTGGATGAAGTCCGCAGAGATCACCGATGATGTTATCGAGGCTATCAAGTCCGAGAAGTATGATTTCATCAGATGCAACTTCCCCAACGGAGACATGGTAGGTCATACCGGAAACTTCGATGCAACCGTTACCGGTGTTGAGGCAGTTGATCTTGGACTTGCAAGACTTATCAAGGTTTGTGACGAGTATAACGTAACTCTTCTCGTAACCGCAGACCACGGTAATGCAGACGAGATGCTTGAGAAGAACAAGAAGGGTGAGCTTCAGGTTCGTACCGCTCACTCTCTCAATCCCGTTCCTTTCATCATCTATGATAAGAAGAACACCTACACCATTAAGGACGGAGAGTACGGACTTGCAAACGTTGCAGCTACCGTAGCTTCTATCCTTAACCTCAAGGCTCCCGAGTGCTGGGAAGCATCAATGATCTGATAACAGACATACTAAGACCTCCGCTGAAAAGCGGAGGTCTTTTGTTATAGCCTCAGCCTGTAGCCGGCTAAAAGATTTATATAATTGACATAGGAGTCCCTAACGTATATTGTACTGTTAGCATTTATTTACAGTTTGGAAGTGATCTATATGAAATCGGACATTAAATTAAGATATATAACACTTGCGGGTCTGTTTGCAGCTCTTATTGCACTGTTCACCGCCTATATACTGCATATCCCCGCGGGTCCCAACGGCTACATACATCTGGGAGATGCACTCATATATCTGGCGGCGGCACTTCTTCCCGCACCTTATGCAATGGCAGCAGGCGCCATCGGAGGAGGACTTGCGGATCTCCTGACAGCACCCATGTGGGCACCCGCAACGGTCATCATCAAGATCCTGATCGTAATTCCTTTTACTTCAAAGCATAATAAGCTGCTTGCAAAAAGAAATCTCTTAGCTCCCGTGATAGCAATGCTCATTACAATAACCGGATACTATTTTGCGGAGCTCATACTTTACGGAAAGGAAACAGCCTTCCTTGTATCAGTAACATCCAATTCAATTCAGGGACTAGGCAGTGCGGCGGTCTTCTACATACTTGGAGCAGCACTCGATAAAGCAGGCATCAAAACACTCATCGCAAGATGAGTGTTTTTCTATATAGACTCAGGCTATAGCAGAATATAAGTATCAGGTATTAGCGCAGATGCAGATAGTCTGGTAATCTCATACTTGTAAAGAAAAGATATTTAACGGAGGCAGGATATGAGAGAACTTCTTGCATACGGCGATTCCAATACATGGGGACTTGTACCCGGTAAAAACTTAAAGAACAGATATCCCAGAAATAAGAGATGGACGGGAATACTCGAAGATAAGCTTAAAGATGTCAGGGTATATGAGGAAGGCCTTTGTGGCAGAACCACAGTTTTTGAGGATGAACTCAGACCTGACAGAAGAGGAGTGGATCTCCTTCCCGTTCTTCTCGAAAGTCATTATCCCGTTGACGGTGTGATACTCATGCTGGGAACCAATGACTGTAAGACCTACTATAACGCATCGCCCTACACCATCGGTAAAGGCGTCGAAAGATGTCTTACCGAGATTGAAAAATATATTGCTCCGGAAAATGTCATCCTCGTCTCCCCTATCCTCCTGGGGGATGACGTATGGAGACCGGAGAAAGATCCTGAGTTTGACAGAAAATCCATTGAAGTCTGTAAAGGCCTTAAGGAAGTCTACAAAGAGATCGCGGCCCGTCACGGAAATAAGTTCGTAGCCGCATCAGATTATGCCAAGGCAAGCGAAGTTGATGACGAGCACCTGAGTGAAGAAGGCCATGAAAGACTGGCGGAAGCTCTTTTGAGTGTTATTTCAGAGTAAAAAAACGTCTTTGTGTTGATTTGACACAAAGACGTTTTTTTATGTGTGTAATATCCACAATGAGCAGAACATATAATATAATGATTTCATTATCACTGAAATTTCGCAGACAGATATTTGTTAAGCGCTTTCGAATATGGATCATTTAGAACTTATAGTACCGTCAATAGAACTGAAAGAGAAAATCGTTCAGTACAAAGAGGAACATTTCCGATTTGGAGATATGCAAGTGCACGGAAGCGGTGGGCTTGCTTATTTTGATGATTTTGATGAATGGCTAAAACACATTAATGAGATCAGTGCTGACACAAGTGTTTTCTTTACAAGGCGAATCAGCGACGGTAAGTTGATCGGATGCATTAAGATACACCACTCATTAACGGAGCAATTGCAAAGCGGAGGTCATATTGCCTACGGAGTAAGACCTTCGGAAAGAAAAAAAGGGTATGGTACTCGTCAGTTGGCTCTGTGTCTTGAATATGCCAAGAGTATAGAACTTGATCAAGTGATAATAGCCTGCGACAAAAGCAACGAAGCTTCTGCCAAGACTGCTATAAACTGTGGTGGTATATTAATAAATGAATATATGGAGGATGGCGTGCTTAAGCAGCACTACTCGATTGATCTTATGACTACAAATATTATATTTGTCCGCCATGCCCAGTCTGTTTATGGAGAAGATGACAGAAACAGACCTTTGAGTGAGGCGGGACTAAAAGACAGAGAAATAATATTAGATACCTTAAAGGACAAAAAAATAGATGCATTTTTGTCCAGCCCTTATAAAAGAAGCATGGATACTATTAAGCCTGCTTCAGAGCATTTTGGAATGGATATCATTACGGATGAAAGGCTGAGAGAGCGCAAAGCGGGCAGCTATGAAGAGGGACTTCTTGAAAAAAGATGGCAGGACTTTTCATTTGCTGAAGAGGGCGGAGAGTGCCTGGATTCTGTTCAGAAACGTAACATTGAAGCTTTGGCAGATATTCTCGACAAGTATAAAGGAAAAACCATAGTTATCGGAACTCACGGAACAGCCTTGAGCTCAATATTGCATCATTATACTAATGACTTTGGAGTAAAAGACTTTCTCCGTATTGTTAATTGGATGCCATACATCGTAGAGCTGCGATTCAATGACAATGATTTGATCGAACTGATAGAGCTGGCACATGTAGATAAAGGATAGTATGAGAATCAGAAGATTTACAGAATCGGATGCGACGGATCTCTACGAGGTTCTTTCAGATCCTGAGGTGATGAAATATATAGAGCCTCCGTATTCCATGGAACAGACAAAACAGTTCATTAATAGCTTCGGTTTGTGTGAACCGCCCAATGTATATGCTGCGGAAAATGATGAAGCAGAGTTTGTCGGCTATGTGATATTTCATGAATATGATTCCGACAGTATGGAGATAGGATGGCTTATCAAAAAGAAATACTGGGGAAAAGGATATGCGACAGAACTGACGAGAAAACTTCTGCATAAAGCTACGGCTCTTGGTAAACAAGCGGTGATTGAGTGTGATCCTAAGCAGGAAATCACAAAGACAATCGCACTTCATGCTGGATTTGACTATATAGGTATCAAGGATGGGCTAAGCGTCTTTGTTAAGCCATTATAGCTTGGCATAAATAGATATGGAGTTGTTATGAAAGACATTGTTATTAAGAAATTAACACATGAATTAAATGATGATTATCTTGATTTTTTTGATAATCGGGCGTTCTCCGATGGTAATCCCAACGGACCATGTTATTGCACTTCACCAAATCAGGATGAAGATACCATTAAGCAAATGGTTAGTGAATTTATGTCATATGGTGTAAAAGAAACCATCAGAAAATATGCAGTGGATATGCTTGATAAAGACAAGATCTCAGGCTATCTGGCATACGATGGTGATATATCCATAGGTTGGTGTAATGCTGCGGATATTGACAGCTACGAAGGATTTGTACCTGAATTTGCCAGGGAAAACAAATGTGGTAAAACCGTATCGATTGTATGTTTTGAAATAGCCCCGGGTTATAGAGGGATGGGAATTGCCTCGGCTTTTATTGAACGAATATGTGCTGATGCAAAAGCGGACGGATATGTTGCGGTAGAAGGCTATGCCAAGAAAACCGAAGTTCGTAATGATTATGATTTTACCGGTCCTGTCAGGCTTTATGAAAAAGCGGGATTTTCCGAGATTGCTGAACAAGCCGGTGTTGTGATTATGAGAAAGATTTTGACGGAGAAATGATCTGATGGAACTTAAAAGATTGGAACATCAATTAACTGTATGTAAGGTGAAGTCAGTTGCTGATATCGATGTGAACAGGGAGTTCTATTTCATAGGTAAGACGGACGAAGAGATTTCTCTTGTGTGTAAGACACAAGATACACCCGAAAACACGTTGGAGCGTGACGATGGGTGGCGAGGATTTCGGATAGAAGGAGTATTGGATTTTTCACTTATCGGTATCCTCGCAAAAATATCAGGAATTCTTGCTGATAATAAAATTGGAATTTTTGCCGTATCCACTTTCAATACGGACTATATCCTGGTGAAAGAGGAGAATTTTGAAAAAGCATTATCCGTGCTTTCGATTGAAGGATATTCGGTTATCTGAAAATAGATTGCTGCGGAAAAATCATATTTGCAGAGGTATACATGTTAGATAATAAAGGCTTTGATTTATGGGCAGACGAATATGATAAAGCGGTCGGATTATCAGATGAAGATAATACCTACCCGTTTGCCGGTTACAAAAAGATTTTGGGAAAAATATATGAATTGATAATGGATAAACCCAATGCAGAAGTGCTTGATATAGGTTTTGGTACAGCCACACTGACTACTAAACTGTATGAGAACGGATGCGGGGTTTACGGTCAGGATTTTTCCTCCGAAATGATTAAGATTGCTTCTGATAAAATGCCGGAAGCTCACCTTTATCAGGGGGATTTTGCACAGGGATTGGTAGTACCGCTGAAACAAAAGTCATATGATTTTATTGTTGCAACTTATTCCATACACCACTTGGATGATGAACAAAAGATTATTATCTTGAGAGAATTAATTGATCGTTTGAAGGATGATGGCAAGATATTAATAGGCGATGTGGCTTTTGAGAGTCGCATAGAATTAGAAAAATGTAAAGAACAAAGCGGTAACGAATGGGATGATGAGGAAATCTATTGCGTAGCCAATGAATTACGAACTGAGTTTCCTCAATTAAAATTTGAAAAAGTTACATTTTGCTCAGGAATCTTAATGCTGCCTCGGGATAACATGAAATGACAGATTATTTATCAAAATACAAAGTCATAGTATTTGATCTGGGCGGAACCTTGATGAAATATCAGAATCATCGGAAATATTGAAATCATTCAATCCAAGGTTTAGCGGAAGAGAAAATGAAATTGCTCCTGAGGTCATATTTGAGCAGGCAATTTCTCATTGGAACAGCAAACCATGTATTGAGACAGTGATTCATGACTTTTTTTACGGTTTGGACTTGAAAGCCTTGCTTTTTTCATATACCAATGAAGTTATTGATTCCGCACATCAAAATGGATGTAAGGTAGCTGCTCTCACGGATCTGCCTAACGGAATGCCGGATGAAATGTTTAAAGAATCAATTTCGGAGATTCTCTCACGTATAGACTTATATGTATCGTCACAGTCATGTGGTTATAGGAAACCTAACCCCAAAGGGATTTCATATATATCCGAATGCTATGGTGTCGAGAGTACAGATATATTGTATGTCGGCGATGAGGATAAAGATTACAGAACAGCTCAAAATGCAGGCTGTGATTTTGAATATATTAGTGATTATCTGAAATGGAACAAATGACATGATTACATACGGAGACTTCATTACACCTGAGGAATATATGGATTTACGTAAAATGGTGGGATGAAGCCCGGATATAAAGTAAAACTGACTTTAAACTCGGCGAAAGGAAAAGAGCCCTTTTACGAGAAATTCGGGTTCAGAGTACGCCCTAACGATGATGCCGACCCCGGAATGGATCAATGGCTGATAATGGGGCAGGAATAAAGGAGACAATATGGATAAAGAAAAGGTAATCTCAGCAATCAATTCGAATTTTTAAGAATTAAAAACTGCTCTCGAAGGTGATGATTTATTGACAATTCGAGAGCTTACATTAGAATTACATGCAATGGTGCATCCCGCGGAGACATCCGGAAGAGATGAGAAGACCATAGAGGCTTTTGTTTTGGACTATATGATGCATCTACCGACAGCTGTGGATTGGATCATTGAAAAAGAAGGGTAATAGAATATGGAGCAAATCAGATTCAAATACCATCCCAATATATATGAAGACGATATTCTTGTTCATAAGAACGGTGTGTGTCAGTGCTGTGGTAATCAAATAAGCGAGTATATTGAACATGTTTATTCGTCAGAGGATGTCGATTGCATCTGTTTGCAATGTGTAAGCGATGGGGCAGCGGCTCAAAAGTTTGATGCGGAATTTGTTTCGTGTGCAGAATCTGTCAGTGATCCTGAAAAGACAGATGAACTTTTTCATAGAACGCCCGGATACCTCGGATGGCAGGATGAATATTGGCTTGCATGTTGTGATGACTACTGCCGGTATCTCGGAAGAGTCGGAATAGATGAATTAAATGATCTTGGAATAAAGGACGAGGTGCTGCAAGAATATGCCGATCGAGATGATGCATATCCTCTTGAAGATGTAGAAGAGTATATGTATAAGGACGGAGATATGTCCGGATATCTGTTTCAATGTATTCACTGTAGTAAATATCACCTATGGGTGGATGCAAACTAGTATTCAAAGTGATAGAAGCAACGAAATGATCGAAATTACATTTTTACAACTATGGTTTATTACAACGATACTATGGATTATCACCCGTTTTGCGGTTGCGATTAAGGAAAAGAAAGCTTCGGCAAAACGGGAAATACAACTTCTCCTGGTTTATGTTTGTATTGTTGTGATTTTCAGATTCGTTTATTTTGAATTCCATCTTGAGAATGGTAAACTACCGACACTGAAGTTGGGCTTTGGAGATGATATTCATGATATGATCAGTCTTATTCCGTTTTTCTTTTTGGCTGACAGGTACGATGGCTGGCAGATGAATATCATCGGAAACATCGCAATGTTTATTCCTGTAGGGATTGTTTGGCCGATATGTTTCAGAAAACTTGATAGTTTTAAAAAGACTGTTTTAGCAGGTGCAGGTTTTACTCTGTTTATAGAATTGACACAGCTTTTCTGTCTTGGAAGACATACGGATGTTGATGACTTGTTTCTGAATACGCTCGGTGCAACGATTGGGGCATGGATTGTGTTCATGGTCCGGGGATTGAAGAAAGCGAAAGATAATGGCAATAAAATCTGAAATTACAGCGGATATAATGCTCAAAACAGGACAAGATTTGCTCCCTGAGGAAATCGCAGAGAATTTTAAGAATGCCAGATCTGCTGTTCACATACGTGTTTTGAAAAGAACATTATCGGAATACACCTGGGCAGAGTGGCTGATTTGTCTGAAAGAAAAAGTATTATTGGAACAATGTTTGCCATATGTTTCCGAAAAACTTGATGATGATCCTTTGATTCCGGGTTTATTCTCAAAAGGAGAGGTTCTATATGATGTCACCCGGATTGATGATGATTTTTGGATGTCTCATCAAGACTGGCTTGAATATTTCAGAACAATTATAAACACAGTACTTGATAAGCTTGAAAACGATTCGGACACAAAGGGAATTATCCGAGAGTATGTTGAAGCATATAGAAGTTTTGTTGATTCACCGATTAACACAACTGGTAGGGATTGATTATGAATCCATGGGAAGAAATCAGTCTGTCTGATTATGAGAATCACATGAGCCTTGACTCTGTAAAACAGCTTCAGGCGATGAATGAAATGATGAAAAAACAGCTTGAAGAGTACCCTGTTAACACGGCTATGATATTTGGAATTGCCGGCGGAAACGGTCTTGAACATGTGAAGCGTGAAAAGTATATTAGAATATGCGGGATTGATATTAACGAAGAATATTTGGCTGCGGTAAAAGAACGCTATTCTAAATTACAGGATATACTTGAATGCCACAGAATCGATCTTATGGCAGAAATAGATAAACTGCCACAGGCGGATTTGGTTATAGCAAATCTGTTTATTGAATATGTTGGATATGACACATTCGCTAAAGCTGTATTAAAATCCGAAGCTAAATATGTATCCTGCATCATTCAGTTAAACACTGATGATAAAACCTGGGTTTCTGATTCTCCATATCTTCATGCTTTTGACGGCTTAGATGCTGTACATCATCAGATGGATGAGACATCTCTTACAAAGGTAATGAATGAGATCGGATACACATTATTGAAAACAGAGGAATATCCTCTGCCTAACGGAAAGAAACTTGTTATGTTGGATTATGGGAAAATGAATAATTTAGTGATACGTGATGCACAGGTGGATGATGCTCAAAGACTTGTTGAGATATATTCATATTATGTTTTAAACACAGCGGTGTCTTTTGAGTATGATGCGCCAAGTGTTGAAGAATTTCAAAATCGAATTCTCAAAACAAAAGAAAAATATCCCTATCTGGTATGTCTTAAAGACAATCGGATAATCGGTTATGTATATGCGGGGGCATATAGCAGCAGGGAAGCATATTCCTGGACTGTTAGCACATCTATCTACATTGATAAAGATTATCGCAGATGTGGAGTAGGCTCTATGCTTTATAAAGCCTTGGAGGAAGAACTCAAGAAACAGGGCATTATAAATCTTCTCGCAGGTGTTGCTTATATTGATGAAGAAGATGAGTATCTTTCACATGATAGTTATAAGTTTCATCTAAAGGAAGGATATTCTGAAGTGGCACATATGAAATCTGTCGGTAAGAAATTCGATAGATGGTACGATCTGATGTGGTTTCAAAAGAAGGTGTAAAGATGATCAATATAAAAGAATGTGATGATTATGAAGCGGCAAAAAAACTTATTCTGGATTATTCCAAGATAAAAGGCGCAGAAGCATGCTTTGTTTCACTTGATAAAGAGTTGTCTGATCTGAAGGGCTTTTATGAGGGCGGAGCACTGCTGCTTGGTTATGAAGACACCAAGCCGATAGCAACCATTGCTATCAGGAAGATTGATGATAACACAGCTGAGGCTAAGAGACTATATATAGATCCTGATTTTAGAGGGAACGGATACGCCAGGTATATGCTTGGCGCAATGCTTGATAAGTGTCGGGAATTAGAATATAAAGAAGTTCGATTTACCACAAAACCCGAAGTGATGAGCATAGGATATGCTTTGTATAGGAAAATGGGATTTGAAGAACTTGAGAACAATCAAGGTACAGTGTTAATGCGTATGCGGTTGTCTTGAATGGAATGTATTCCGACATCAACATACCTGACTCTGAAACTCTTGAAGAAATGAAATCAAAACTTCTTTGTGAACTGGATAAATTGTTTTCATGATATAGACGGGTATATGCAATGAACAAAAATAATCTTTATAATCCTGGTGAGGAAGTCATAGAAACAGAAAGACTTATAATGAGGCGTTTAAGACCTGACGATTATCTTGCAATGACCGCATGGGATATGGATGAGAGAGTATATAAATATTTAATGAGTTCTCCTTGCAAGGCTCCCGAAGATACTCTTGTCTGGCTTCCCAAGAAGGATCCCACATCCAAGATCAACATCTTGATGCTGGTAATGGATAAGAATGACGGACATGCTGTCGGTACGTATGCGTTAAATCATGTGGTTGACAGAGATGTATGGACCTTATCCTATGTGAACCGGTTTGATGACTGGGGAAAGGGTTACACTACGGAAGGCATGAAAGCTTTCATGGACCATGCAGTTAAGGTTTATGGGGCACATACTTTTGAGGGCGAGTGTGCAAAAGAAAATGTGGGCAGCGCGAAAGTGTTGCAAAAACTCGGAATGGTTTATGATCATAGCTCATCATATTCCAAGAATGACGGAAGCGTTACATTTGAATCCGACGTATACGTTCTCAAAATTGGGAAAGATCAATGAGATAAGTTGTAGTGGAAGCGGGCTGTGCCAAGCATGATCATATTGTCGATAGCATTGACGAATTAGCGAAAGTATTTGAGAAAGATTTATAAGGAATATCTTGGTTTGTGTTTTTGCCATTTTTTTGTTAAAATACAAGCGTTGTTTTTTAAATATGATTATGGAGGATTATGAAATGGCTGTAGCATCACTTGTACTTGGAATTATTTCACTTATTGCATGGTTTATTCCCCTTTTCGGACTTCCCATCTCTATCGTTGGACTTGTTCTCGGCATCAAATCCGTTAAGAGCGAGAAGAGAGGAATGGCTATTGCAGGAATCGTAACAAGTTCCATAGGACTTATTTTATCTGTTGTTAACGGAGCTCTCGGTGCATATATGGCAGCTACCGGACAGTTTCCCGGCTTAGGTTGATATTTTTTTAATAACCTTATAATTTCCTTATACTTTTAAAATATCCTCTTTTCAACAGGAGGATATTTTTTATGGAAAACATTAAGAATACTAAAGGTTTATCGGGCTTCGGCCTCAAGTACATCGCACTTATCTCTATGGTTCTGGATCACATTCACTATTTCTTTGAATTTACGGGACGTATTCCCATCTGGTTTTCGTGGGTTGGAAGAATTGCGGCACCTCTCTTTCTTTTTTGCCTCGTAGAGGGATTCATTCATACTCACGACAGGGTTAAGTATTTCCTCAAGGTATATGTCATCTCCGTGATAATGGGACTGATCCAGTTCGGATTCTATAACTTACTCAGCGGATTTGTCAGAGGCGACGGCTTTATCCCTGCAAATGCCATGCTTCAGAGCTTCGTGATCCTGATGGTTGTTATGCAGGGCATGGATATGATCGCTCACAAAAAGATTTTAAAGGGAATTGCTCTTACCCTGATTCCCATCATTCTTCCCTTTATCTTTAATCTGGCAGTGTATATGCCTCTTATGGCATCAAATAACGGTATCGGTCTGTTTTTCGCTAATCTGGTCAATTACACTGTTCTGCCCCTTCATACCAACATTGTTGATGGCGGAACCATGACTTTGATCGAGGGCATGATCCTCTTCGGATTCTCATTTGCCAAGAATAAGAAGATCCGCATTTATGCTTACCTTGTATTCGAGCTTTTCGCAGGCTTTGTTCTGGTTGGACTTATGATGGGAGGGCTTTCTCTTAATGCTTTGTTTTTCGAAGCATATGAATGGATGAGTATATTCGCAGTTCCTTTCATGCTCTGCTATAATGGGGAGCGGGGCAAAGGAAGCTCGAAATTCTTCTACTTCTTCTACCCCGCACATGTATATGTGCTGTATGCATTATCGATACTAGTATTTACGGTGGTTAGATGAAAATTCTCGCAGTAGATGATGAACCCGGCATATTAAGGGTCATCAGAAAAGCTCTGGAAAAAGAGTACGAAGTAGTAACTGTTTGCAGGCCCTCAGAGTCTCTCCCTCGGACATTTGGGGATATGGATCTGATAATTCTGGATGTAATGATGCCCGGAGAGGACGGCTATGAGATCCTGCAAAGGATTCGTGAAGATGCAACATGTCCCATACTGTTTCTGAGTGCCAAGGCACTTGAGGAGGATGTGGTATACGGACTTGCACTTGGTGCGGATGATTACATCAGAAAACCCTTCTCGGTAGCAGAACTAAGAGCAAGAATCTCGGCTCATATCAGAAGGGATAAAAGAGAGAATGAATCCTGCATAAGGTCAGGAGAAATCGCGCTTTATCCCACGTCCAGAAAGGTGAAAGCCGGTGAGGATGAGGTATCCTTAACCAAGAGTGAATTTGACATCATGCTTCTCCTCATCAGAAACAAGGGTCAGGCTTTTTCCAAAGAGCAGATCTACGAGAAGGTATACGGATTTGAGAAATCAGGCGATGAATCGGCTATAACCGAGCACGTCAAAAACCTTAGAAAAAAACTGTCCGCAAAGGGATATGAACCGATAGAAACCGTATGGGGAATAGGGTACAAATGGAAAAAAGAGGAATAAGTTTCGGACGTATGGTGGGGATCTATGTGATCTCCATTATGTGTTTGATAGGAATAACCGTGCTGATAACGCTTATATCCGTTGCAACATGGATGAATTCGGATTCTTATGTGGAACCCGGTGAGATCGAAAGAGAAGTCGAAAATTGGGTGGATCAGACCAAAACTTCCGGAGAATTTGATATGTCTTCTTTTCCGGAGAATGCCGGATGTATAATGACAGACGAAGACGGAAATGAAGTGTATACCGCACTTGACGGATCGGATGAAAAAAATTTCCGTAACTTCATAAAACAGTGCGAAAGCTACCCTGAATCCAAGGTTTTACAGGGGCAGGACGTATACCTCAAACTGACGATTGACGGGACATCGGCTTATATTCACTATAATATGGGAGTTGGCAATGAATATCTGATCCTTGCAGGGGTTATTCTGCTTCTTATCCTTGAGGTTGCGGTGCCCACCGTTATCCTGATTCATGTGGTAAAAAAGGCCGTGGGAAAGGCGGAAGAACACGCAGAAAAACTTAAATCCCACGATCTGTCGGGAGAGGGCTTCAGAACCGGTATCAGGGAGATGGATGAGATCGCTCTTGCTATGGATGATCTGAAAAAGTCCCTGTCCGATTCACTTGAATCCAAGTGGAGAGATGAGCAGAAGACCAAAGCCGATATGGCTCAGATCGCCCATGATCTTAAAACACCACTTACCATTATCAGGGGAAATGCGGATCTTTTACTGGAATCTGCGGATAATGCGGATGATAAGGAGTCGATCCAAAGCATTATCGAAAATGCCGAGAAGATAACAAGGAGCATCCTGGAGATATTGGAAATGCAGGAATAGACCTGTTTGTTATAATTATTTGTAAACTCTTAAACAAATCTTAAAGCACTGGCTAATAGAATCTTAAACTTAATAGTGTCACAATACATACTGTGATCACAACCGGAGGGAACATGACAGGACATATGAAAGACAACGCTAAAGAGACCGTACTTGTATGCGACGATGAAAAGGATATCGCAAATGCGATAAGTCTCTTCCTTAAGTCCGAAGGCTATGACGTCAAAACTGCATCGAACGGAAAAGAAGCCATAGAAATCCTTGAAAGCGAAGAAATTCATCTTGTTTTATTAGACATTATGATGCCCGTTATGGACGGCGTTACGGCTCTTTCCAAGATTCGTGAATTCAGCAATGTTCCTGTCATTATGCTCACTGCCAAAAGTGAGGATACCGACAAGATTTTAGGTCTGAACCTGGGTGCGGACGATTATGTTACAAAACCGTTTAATCCCGTAGAACTTATGGCCAGAGTTCGCTCGGGGCTTCGCAGATATATGCAGCTCGGTGGAAATACTGCAACCGGCGCCGGTGAAGAGGAGCTTGTATGCGGAGGCATAAGAGTAGTAGACCGTACCAAGGAAGTATGGCTTGACGGAGAGCCTGTTCGCCTTACACGTACCGAATACGACATACTCAAGTTTTTGATGGAAAATCCCGGAAATGTTTACTCACCTACCGAGATCTATAAGGAGGTGTGGAAAGACAACTGTATGGGAACGGAGAGTATAGTTGCGGTTCACATAAGGCACATTCGTGAAAAGATTGAAATAGATCCTTCTGATCCCAGATATCTCAAGATGATATGGGGCAGAGGATACTACATTGATAAGTCCAATGTGTGATATGTGAGGATAAGAATGACTGGTAAAGATGACGAAAAAAAGGAGCGTCGCAAACACGGAGCGATATTTTGGTTTATACTCACCGTGATCACCGGTGTTATAACCCTGATCAGTGTCGTTACATGTGTATATTTGGGTGATTATGGAATCTATGACAGCACTGTCAGATTCCGCAATAATGTTAATGAAAGATTATTAAAAAATTACGCCGTTTATGCTCTTTCCGATTATGACAACGATTTCAGGCTCGATCAGCTGGAAAAAACCAACTTTCAGTACGGTGTATATTGCACCGACGATCCTACGAGCGTAGATCTGACAGATGCTTCATCTTATGAAGTATGTACTCTTCCCGATGAGATTTTAAAAGCAGATAAAACATTACTGTTTAAATACAGTGCCACACTCGGAGAATATTCTATCTTTCAATATGATATCAACTCTCTTCCGGGTGCTTATGCCTATATAACCAATTATTCCAATTATGATAACGGGGATGCCGTAACAGAAGAGCATTCAATAGAGAAATTCATATATGCCTGGAATACGGATATGGCATATCTGATAACCGAAGACGGTTATTATTTCCCGGTTTATCTCTCAATAGATATGTCCGAAGTTTTCGCTATCCACAGAGGCGAGAATGTGGAGATGTTCAATGAGGACAGAACAGGATGGTCCGATGAGATCATCAAATTATGTAATATGTATATACTCGATGACATGGGATATGGAATTGATATTATCCCTACGGATATCGAGGTGTGCAAATCCGAAGAACTGAATAACTATACTTCGGGCACAAAATCCGAATTTGACAGCTGGATCATAGATTATATCGAGTGGACCGTTACTACGGAAAAGACCCCTCAGGATATAGTTACCGGTAAGGATTGCTATCTTATAGCGTGTGTTGCATATCCTCTGGATTACAGCAAAGACGATCTTTTTGTCAGAGCAGATCCCTGGATAGAACTTATCTGTGACTGGAGATATCTCCCTATTGTCACGTCCGTGATATTCGGTATTATTGCGATAATCTGTTTCGGATTCTTCATGGTAAGATTCTTAGCCTTTATGAGAAAAGGCTGCAGATTTATCAAGTATCAATGGCGAGAGAATGTTGGACTTTTATGGCGCGCGATAGGTATTTGTGTTCTGTGTACTTCTGCGGAAGCTTTTGTTCTTGCTATTGCCTTTAATGAATCGAGTGAAGGACTTATAGTAGCCGGATGGCTCGTACAGACCCTCGTACTTATACCTCTTTTCATAATAGCGGTCTTGCAGCTCAATAAGATTGCAAAGGGTGCTGCGAGACTTGCAGACGGAAAACTTCATACACCGGTGGATACCAGGCGTATGTTCTACGATTTCAAGAAGATAGGTAACGGAATCAATTCCGCAAGCGTAGGACTTGAAAAAGCTCTTGATGAGCGTATGAAGAGCGAGAGATTCAAGACAGAACTGATCTCAAATGTCTCTCATGATATTAAAACACCTCTTACTTCCATTATCAGTTATGTAGAACTTTTGAGAGAACAGCCTGAGGATGAACCTGCAAACCGCGAGTATCTTGGAACGCTGGAACGACAGGCCATCAAGCTTAAAAAGCTTCTTGAAGACCTTATCGAAGCTTCCAAGGCTCAGACCGGAAACCTGAAGGCTGAACTTTCTCCCTGTAACGTAAATATGGTTCTCCATCAGGTGATCGGTGAGTATGAAGAAAGACTTGCGGCTTCGGAACTGATACTTAAGATCCATGTTCCCGAAGAACCTGTGAATATAATGGCAGACACCAAACACCTCCAGAGAGTTTTGGATAATCTGTTAGTAAATGTATCAAAATACGCTCAGCCCGGAACCAGGGTTTATATAAACTTAAGTGGCGGTTCCGAAAATGCTGTGATTGAAATTAAAAACACCTCCCGTGAAATGCTTAATATGACCAGCGATGAACTGCTTGAGAGATTCACGAGAGGAGACTCATCCAGAGGTTCCGAAGGAAACGGCCTTGGCCTTTCGATCGCCCAGAGCCTCATGGAACTTATGAACGGCAGGTTAAATCTTGTTGTTGACGGCGATCTTTTCAAAGTGATCCTACTCTTCCCCAGAGTTTTGGATAATACCGGAGAAATCAACCCCTGATCCGGTAGACTAAGCCTAGAAACGCCCCGGCTAACCCCGGGGCGTTTCGCTTATTTATTGTAACGGGGCAATGTGAGTATTATAATAGTTGCTAGGGTTTCCAAATATTTGAGGCGGTTTTCGCCTTGATTCGTAGGGGTAAATAAAATGAATCTTAAAACTGCTTTCGAGCCGTATTTCAAAGTCGGCGCAGCAATCTCTAACTATAATCTTCATGTACCTGCACATATGAAGCTTCTTACGTCTCAGTTTAACAGCTTCACATGTGAAAATGACATGAAGCCCATGTTCTATCTGGACAAGGATGCCAATAAGAACAATCCGGAAAAGTATAATCTTTCTCCCGCCCTGAAATTCGACAGAGCGATCCCTTATCTGGAATTTGCCAAGGCAAACGGTATTGCCATGCGCGGACATACCCTTGTATGGCATAATCAGACTCCCAAGTGGTTCTTCCACGAAAGATACAACGAGAATTTTCCTTATGCGGACCGCGAGACAATCCTCGCAAGGCTTGAGGGCTATATTCATGGCGTTCTGGATTTTGTACAGACCAACTATCCGGGAATCATCTATGCCTGGGATGTTGTAAATGAGATTGTTGATGACGGGGCATTCAGAAAGTCTGTCTGGACCAAGACCGTAGGAGAAGATTTCTTTATCAAAGCATTCGAATATGCCAGGAAATATGCCGATCCTGAAGTGGCTCTTTTCTACAATGATTATGAGACTTCACAGGAATGGAAGCGCGATTATATCATTGCAAATGTCCTTAAGCCTCTTATTGATAAGGGACTTGTTGACGGAATGGGGCTTCAGTCGCATCTTTTGATGGATCACCCGGATTACGATAATTACCGCACAGCTCTTGAGATGTACGGAGAATTGGGACTTCAGATTCAGGTTACCGAACTTGATATACATAATGCCGATCCTTCCGAAGAATCCATGAAGGCACTTGCAGACAGATATGCGGAGTTTTTCAAAGTGTATGTGGATGCCAAAAAGAACGGAAAAGCAAATATCACAAGCGTAACTTTCTGGAATCTTCTTGATGAAAACAGCTGGCTTTCCGGCTTCAGGAGAGAGACCAGTTATCCACTCCTGTTTTGGAAGAAATGCGAGGCTAAGCAGGCATACTATTCTGTTCTTGAGACCGCGGTTTCCAAAGAGGAAATCGATAAATGGGAACCGGATTATTCGGACGAAGAGTATAAACCTGTGGACCTTCCTAAGATGCCGGTTAAATCCTTCCGAAGGAATATATGGGAAGAAGGAGAGTATACATACGAAGCTGCTTACGGCTTTACTCCCAATATCTTCGCATATGTTCATAATGACGACGAAAAGCATGACTGCATGCTTGTTGTTCCCGGCGGCGGATATTGCATGGTGGTTTCCCACGAGGGAGAACTTCCTGCAATGGAATTCTTTAACAGAGGAATGAATGTATTCGTACTTACGTACACCACAGATATCACCATGTCTGTTCCTCTAAAGAAACAACCTCTTGAAGATATTTCAAGAGCGGTCAGATACATCAGAAAGAATGCTGCAGAATTCAATGTGGAGGGAAAAAAGTTCTTTATTTGCGGATTCTCTGCGGGCGCACATGTATGCGGAAGCCTTGCGGTTCATTATTCTGATGTTAAGGATGTAAATCCCGAATACGATAAGATCTCCAATAAGCCTGACGGGGCAATACTTTCATATCCCGTTATCACAACCGGAGAATTTACTCATGCGGATTCCATAAGAGCACTGCTGGGAAATAATCCTTCCGCAGAAGAACTTGAGTATTTCTCTCTCGAAAAACAGGCAGATGAAAATACCGTACCCTGCTTTATATGGCAGACTGCTGAAGACGGACTTGTTCCCGTTGAAAACAGCTACCTGATGGCTGAAGCGCTTCGTAAGAATAAAGTTCCTTTTGCACATTATGTATTCCCCAACGGATTCCACGGATTATCAATAGCAAATGATGAGTACTTTAAAGGCTGGTCCGGCGGATGGGAGTACACCATGGAACAGGTATTCCGCGCAGTCGGCGCCGTAAGGGAAGGCAAGGGTGTTAACGTATCCGATAAGAGAAAAGAAGAACTGATCGCCCAGTTTGCTCCCGGAAATGAATGGGAATCGCAGGGAATCGACATGAGTCTTCAGGAAGATGTGGGACTCTGGAGTGACCTTGCATGGGCTTGGATCAAGAGATTATGATCACCGGCAGATGGTGATAAGAAACAGGGGGACGGTTTTGATGTTCCAAAGAATCACTGGAACAGCAGAACCGTCCCCCTGTTTCATGGTTTTGTGTAAGTTATACCGTGTTATTGTGCAACTTATTTCCAAAGTGTTTTCAAAATTTTCCTATCTGTTATTATCGATTTAACAGTTAAGAAAAGGAGGCGTATATATGAAGTTCCGAATATCGGTTTCGGAAGATAATTTCGAATCTGTCAAAGAATTCCTTTCCGGACGCGGAATTGAGATCAGCGACGATGCCGAATATATCATCACCGAAGCCCCCGGACATACGGATTTTATCCCTGTTCGAAATGAGAAAAAAGAACGAGTTCGTCTGAAGACGGATGAGATCATATATATCGAAGCATTCGGTAAGGATATAGAGATCCATACGGATGAAGGAACATTCAGTTCGCAGGACAGAATGTACCAATTGGAATCACAGCTGGATCCCAAAGAATTCATCCGTGTAAGCAAATCGGTAATCATCTCGAGAAAACATGTGAAGAAGATAAGGCCTACTTTTTCCATGAAATATATTCTTACGATGACAAACGGCGAACTGGTTGATGTTACCAGAAGTTACTACACTAATTTCAGAAATTTTTTCAATATATAAGGAGGCGATACAATGGCTTCATTACTGATATATATACTTATACTGCTGGTAATTGCGGCAGTTATTATCCTGGTCAGCATATACAGATACAACAGACATCTCGATAAGGTTACCAAGGGAGAAGTTCACGATACTCATTCTTCAATACCTGAACCCAGAACTACCGCAGGTGTCAGCTATAAAGTCGTACTTATGGTGATAGTCATTATGACATTCATCGGGGTGAGTACCGTAAGCGGAATTGTCACTTCCATGCAGTCGAGCATGAACAATCTTGAAAGTGATATGAGAAATCTGTACACCCAGATGTATCAGATGCAGGAGGATCTTAAAAAACAGTCATCCCATATCGAGAACTTCACATATACTATGGGAGATGTGAATCTTGATACATGCAAAGTTCCGATTGATTCCGAGCTTATGCTTAAAGAGTATACCGATGATACTATTGTATCCTTTGTGGTCGGTGGCAAGACCTATGACATGAATTACGAAGGAAACGGTATTTATACGTTAAGTATTGAGCGTGATCTGTTTGATGATGACTATGATGCACAGGTTGTTATAAAGGAACCCGGCAGAAATTTCACTGAATACGTGGATTATCCTTCCAGCCTGTACTACGATTACTTACCTATGCCCAACTTCAATTGCAACTTTTCATCCGGCAACAGGCTTGGTAAGATGGAAGTTGAAGGTAACTATACCCTGCTCATGGGTAATACAGATGATATTGAATCTATGCAGGTTACATATGTAAGTAACGGAGAAGATCTCAAGACCATAGATATTACTACGGAGGCAATTAACTGCGAAACAATCTATGTTGATAAAGGACTTGAAGTGAATCACGATCTTACGATGCGCTTTGAAATAGTCACCAAGTCCGGATTTAAGATCGTAGAGCAGCAGATGATGGTGTTTGAGGAAGTGAATTATCCCTATGATTACGAATATACCAGGATATACGATTTAAACGGCAACCTGATCTGGGAGGATTTTTACAGGTGATCTGTCTTAAGAAGAGAAACTGCGATGAAACAACACACCTTGTAACTGAAAAAGGTGTTCCGAGAATAAGTTATTCCGCTCTTGAAAAATATCCCTGGCTTATCAACGCCTTCTCTACAAGAGAAGGCGGGGTAAGCACCGGGATGTATTCGAGCATGAATCTTACTTTTACCAGAGGTGATGATCCGGATAAAGTAAGAGAGAATTTCAGACTCTTCGGAGAAAGTATCGGAGTAAGCATAGAGCAGATGGTTTACTCGGATCAGCAGCATACCACCAATGTAATGGAAGTTACTTCTAAACATCACGGTATGGGAATCCTTCGCGACAGAGATTTTTCGGACATAGACGGTATCATGACAAATGAACCCGGAGTATGCCTGGTTACTTCTTATGCAGATTGCGTTCCTCTTTATTTCGTAGATCCGGTAAACAAAGCCATTGCGGCATCGCATTCAGGATGGAGAGGGACGGTAGGAAATATTTGTCAAAACACCGTTAATGAAATGAATCGTCTGTACGGAAGCAAACCGGGAGATATAATCGCATGCATAGGTCCTTCTATATGTGCGGATTGTTATGAAGTCGGAAGTGATGTTGCGGATGTATTCAAGGAAACTTACGGTGAAGATTCCGCTACGGTAGTTCTTCCTCACAAAGAAAATATCCCGGGTAAGTATCAGCTTGATCTTACCCGGGCTAATGTCATAAATATGGAAAAAGCGGGAATTCGTCCTGAGCACATATCTGTGCCGGATCTTTGCACATGCTGCAACAGCGATGTGCTTCACTCACACAGAGGATCTCGCGGTCAGCGCGGAGGACTTTGTGCTTTTCTCATGATCAATTGAATATCTTGTTTCCAGCAGTCTTCCGACATGCTTTGTTCCAAAGAACATTTCTTTGTTTCTGACAACAATCCATGCGGCAACTGCGATTACTACGATTGTTTCTACACATTTTGTCTCGGGAGTCATGGCAATCTTTTCCTGCATGAAATTGACGAAGAGATGATAGATCATGCAAGCAAGAATTGATCTGTCGCTTGCAAGGTATACCCAGGTGATGATGAATCCAAGAGGTATTCCGCTGATGAAGAAGTTAACTACATATAAAGGATTGACCATAAGTCCAGCCTGATATGTTCCCTTGATGAAGATAAGGGGAAGATGCCAGCATGACCAAAGTGCTCCGAAGATCATTGATTCCCAGAACCAGTTCATATATGCTCCGATGGAGTCTTCGCAATATCCCTTCCAACCCACTTCTTCTATGATGGATGCTACGGTAACGGTAAGGAATGCTCCCGCAATTCCGATTCCGGTAAAGGAGAAATCTTCCGTAAAAGAAAACTGACTGAGGGGCTGACCAAATGCAAGGGAGAGCAGGATGGTTGCGACAATGATTCCCGCAAACTGAACTATTGCTATCAGAACGTTTCCCCATTTTACTTTGTATAATCCGATGAGCTTTATCTTCAGATCTTTCTTCAGAAGATCATTTCCCGACACCATTACAAACACCGTTGAAACCGCTGCAGGTGCCAGAAGACCTATGAGCATAAGTGCAGCTGCGGCATTTCCTTCCAGGAAAGTAGCGGGTATCCAGAATATCCATGTGAAAAAATATGCCATTGCGAAAAACAGTACGGGCCTGTATTTGTAAGGCTTGTTTTCTTTTGAACTGTTATTTATATTCATCCGTTAATCCTCCTTGTTTTCAAGTTCTCTTATATTACGCGACATTAAGATAAGCGTTGATGTGGCTGCCAGTAATAAACCGGCTATGATCACCACCATTGCCGAGCCTCTTCCGACTCCGCGTCCCGAGATTTTTCCCAGTACATCTGCTGCAGTGCCCGAAATCACATAAGCGATAACATATCCCATCTGCGATATGAATCCGATTATTCCCCAAGCACGCCCCTGCGCATCTGCGGGTATATTTGTTCTGACCAGATAATCGAGACAGTTGTTTGCAAAGGGAAGAGCTGCAAAGAACAAAAATCCGAAGATACATATTGCAATGATGTTTTCAAAAAGGCCGAATCCTGTCATAAAAAGTCCGGATATAAAAAGGGAAACACTGAGTATCTTCGCATAACCGCTCTTGATTCCTTTTACTCCGATGATCAGACCGGTTGTCAGCATTCCGCATGCACAGATTGTTTCCGCTATACCGAGGGTTTTGGCATCTTTGAATGAAAGGATCAGTGGTTCCGCAAGGATCTGGAACATGCCCATAAACAGTGTGATCACAGAGGATATGATAATTAGTATGATGACTCCGCGTTTTTTACACAGAACCTGCCATCCTGTTTTAACACTGATCAGGAACGGCTCCTTGTTTTCAATTACGGATGCGCCTATACCTCGCCTTACAACAGCTGCACTGATAACCGTCAGGAAGAAAGTGCAGATATCGATCATAAGCAGCAGTTTTATATCGCTTACGGACAGAAGCAGTCCTGCTATGACCGGTGAAAACAGATATCTTGCGGATCCTGCAAGCGACACCAATCCACTCGCTTTTGAATATTCTTCCGATGTAAGGAGATCCGTGATGGTTGCCTTATATGAAGGCTCAAGCAGTGCGGAGAAGATGGCGCTGACAGAAACACCGATGCATATTTGAGCAAGTGTTGCGCCACCGTTCATCATGCAGATCAGGATAAATATGATTCCAAGCGCTGAACATCCGTCACCGATCATCATAAGCAATCTTCTGTCGAATCTGTCCGCAAGTGCTCCGGCAGGGATTGAAAGAAGAAGAGTGGGGAGAAATCCCAGCAGTGTGACAAGCGCCATACTTGCAGCACTTCCTGTTTTATCGAAGACATAAACTCCCAATCCGAAGCTTGTAAGTCCGCCTCCTATGGATGAGATGAATTCACCGGACCAGAGGAGCAGGAATTTTTTGAAGTTTCCTTTTTGATTCATTTCGTTTTTCCTTTTTTATCAGCAGGCGTTTTCGGGGAGTTTATCAGTTGTCTGATAAATCCCATGGAATTCTCCTCAGCTCCCAGAAGTTTTTCTGTGATATCTATAAAGACATCAATGTCTTGGGAAGTGAAATCTTCTTCATCGAATATCTCACCGCTTAATACCAGCATCATCTTGACGCGTTCCGGAATGTTATCGCAGGAAAAGATTCCCTGTTCAATTCCTTCCTCAATTACCTTCGACAAGAGAGGAATCACCTTCTCGACAAGTCTGCGCTTGATCTTCTGGTGCATTACGATGTTTTCGGGCTGCATGAGAGCGCCTTCTATGGAGTGCTCTTCGGGAGCGGGTCTGAGAGAGGCTATGATGCCTACGATCTTCTGTGGGATGGGAATGGGCGCTTCCAATACTGATGCGGCTGCTTCCATCTCATGATCGATCATCATTTCTATAACTTCCTCAAGAGTCTGCTCTTTGCTCTCGAAATAGTAATAATATGTTCCTTTTGCGATTCCTGCCTTAGCGATGATGTCATCTACACTGGTGTTCTCATATCCCTTTGATATGAACATCTTGTATGCGATCTCAAGGAGTTCCAGTTTTCTTTTTTCGCCTTTTTTCATATGAATTCCTTTCCCGGGAAATGCATTTTCGACCATCGGTCGATTTTAGTATATGATCTGGCTTTTCGTATGTCAAGATATTTTTCGACTAATGGTCGATTTTTGTAAAAATGCTCAATTGTCACAGCTTTTAAGGGGTGTTAAAATGTTATATAGAGCTTTAATAGCTTGAAATTCGGGGGAGAACTTTATTATCTGATGAAAAAGAGTACTGAAGATAAAACCAATGTCCAGCGCCTTCTGGACCAGAAGAAGATAGAGTATGTCTATCACAGCTATGCTGACACTCCGTCAACCAACGGTGTGGAGATAGCAAGGCTTCTGGGAGAAGATGAAGCCAAGGTTTTCAAGACCCTTGTAACAGTCGGTAAAACCGGTGAACACTATGTGTTTATGGTACCTGTTGCGGAGGAACTGGATCTTAAGAAAGCTGCCAAAGCATCCGGTGAGAAATCCATAGACATGATATCTCAGAAAGAGCTGTTGCCTCTTACGGGATATGTGCACGGAGGTTGTTCACCCATCGGAATGAAGAAGCTTTTCAAGACCTTCATACATGAGAGTGCGGAGAGCTTCGACAGGATCATCTTTTCGGCCGGTAAGATCGGCTATCAGGTTGAATTACCCCTCGAGAGTTTACGGAAAGTCGTACCGGTCAGATCTGCGGACCTGACAGTAACTGATGTTAATGAGAATGCATGATATCGGAAGGAAATGGTATGAGCAGTGAATTCAAAATGATGAGCTATGGCAAGATCAAGTATCAGTGTCCCTGCTGTGGTTGCTACACCTACGACAATAAGCCTACCGGCGATTTTTCCATTTGCCCGGTATGCTTCTGGGAAGATGATCCGGTACAGCTCGAGGATGAGACGTTCAAAGGCGGAGCAAATGATGTCTGCCTGCTTGAAGCAAGAGAAAACTATAAGAAATACGGCGCTTGTGAACAAAGATTTGTAAGAAACGTAAGAAAGCCGCTGGACGAGGAACTCGATGAAGCGGATTAATATGATGAGCAAGAAGATGTGGATATTCACCACGGTTCTTCTGGCGGTTTTAATTGGTTTTCTTTCTTTTACCGCAACGTTTTATTCTGCGTCAAAAGAAATGAGAAGAAACATGGAGCAGGCTCAGTCATCTGAGGGATCCGGGGACGAACTCAGAAACGAATCCGAAAGCGAATCCGAGATCAAGCCTGAGACCAAACCGGACGAGTATCACTTTGCGTCCGATCAGCTGCTTAAGGAAAATTACGAAGACTACGGAAAGGCGATGGGATTTTCTTCCGCGAAAGAATATGAGCTTGCCGCCGTTTCCGTGATCAATGATTACGGTGCACTTCATAAAGAAAAAGCCGATAACGGTTATGAGGTTTATTTCATTGAAAGTACCGGCGAATTTGTAAAAGTTTCCGAAGAAGGGTATATATTGGAGTATTTTAAGCCCGATGCCGGAAAAATGTATTTTGACAGTCAGTAATATTTTGAAAAAGATCAGTAAGAAAAAAAAGAGAAAATTGAGTTTGGCAGTCCGTATCCTTTTTGTCTTGTGGATCATATGGACAATATGGTCCTGGCATGCGGTTACAGAGAGGTTTACGATGGATCTGCCGAAAGAAACAGGTGAAGGAGTGAGGATCGTTCTTGTAACGGATCTTCATTCCTGTTTTTACGGTAAGGGACAGCACCGGCTTATCTCCATGATAGATAAGGAAAAGCCGGATATCGTCTTGCTCGGCGGAGATATATTTGACGATAAACTTAGCGATGATAATGCCAAACTTCTGCTGGAAGATCTTGTCACAAAGTATCCCTGTTATTATGTTACCGGTAACCACGAATACTGGAGCGAACGGGTCGATGAGATGAAGGCTTATCTTGAAAGTATCGGCGTGAGCGTGCTTGAGGGAGAATGTGAGACCGTGGAGATAAACGGTGCAACGATCGACATTTGCGGAGTAGATGATCCCACAAGATTATTTCTGCGTACCTGGCTTGAACAGCTGGATACAGCTTATGAGCAGACGGATGAAGATCATATCCGCATCCTTGTGACCCACCGTCCCGAAGAGGTTTCTGTATATGAGAAGTACGATTATGATCTGATCGTAGCGGGTCATGCTCATGCGGGACAGTTTAGGATTCCTTTTATAAACAGAGGAGTGTTTGCCCCGAATCAGGGCTATATGGCCGAATATGTAAGCGGAACATATGAACTGAGTAACGGAAGCGTCATGGTGGTCAGCAGAGGCCTGGCGAGAGAGAGTACTCCCGCACCCAGATATTTCAACCATCCCGAAATCGTGGTTATAGATCTCGAGTAATTAAAGGAGAACAATGATGTATAGCTATATTGTGTATTTGATTCTGTATATCGCATTTATCATTCTTGTAAAGGTGAACAAGTCGGGAGATAAGCTTTCCGGCGTGCGTATTGCGGGTTCGGTGATCTTGTCCGTTATCATGAGCGCAGGCAATTATATCGCTGACTTTTATCTGTCTTCTGCGAATCTTTGGTTGTTATCTATTGCAGATGTATTGATTCCTTTTGTCACCATTCTGATCATTGCATTGATACTCGGATGCACGATGAAAAAAAGCCATGTGATCGGCCTTGCATTGGCAGCAGTATTTTTGGCAGTAATAATTGCCTTTATCCGTACGGCCTATTACAGAGAATTTTCTGCCGATATTTCATCAGGGGATTTTCTGCGGATGATGGCAGGCTCGAGACTTGAATACCTTACCGGGATGACTATATATCTGATTATGATCCCTGCACTTGCTTTGGGAATTTTTTGTCTTGCAAAAAAGAAAACAGAGATTACTCCTGCACTGATACTTGTTGGTGTAACGGTGCTATCGGTAATAATCAGCAGGTTTGTTTTTCAAAAACTTCCCGGCATGATTCCTGTAACCGACATGACAGAAGTCTCTGATGAAAATGACGATGCATCATATGAAGATATTGAACCTGCAAAGTTCACTATCAGAAATGAAGCGGGAGATATTCTTATAGATGGAGATGATGTTGAATCTGCGGAAGCTCAGACTTATACCTCAGTGGTCACCGAGTATGTTGTACTTGTTACTTTTACCGAAGACGGAAGTCAGAAATTATATGAGGTAACAAAGCAGGCTATGGAAGACAGAGCTACACTTCCGATCTATCTGGATGAAGAATTGGTGGTTGCTCCTGTTGTTAATTCACCTATATCGGAAGGACAGTGCGTTATCACAGGATTCAATTCTTTGATCGAGGCACAGGAAATTGCGGACAGGATCATGGCCGGTATAAACAAATAAAAATATTGCAACCGGTCTGTATCAATGTTAGTATGAATTAGGTTTTAAATTTAAAAGAAAGAACGCTTGGCGTTTGGGTGAGGAAATGTATAACAGATAATTCAGCTTGAGTGAACACGATTTTAATGGCAGCTGCTTATGTAGCTTCTTTGTGTACGCTTAAACCGGATTATCATGCATTTGCAACCTGACTGTCGTGGAAGGTCTGTTTGTGTGAGTCTGTTTTGCGTACGCGAAACGGACTTTTTTGTTATTCCTGCAGCTGTCCCGGAGGGTTATATATGCTTCAGATAAAAGATTTGACTATAACACATCGCAAAGACCTGCGTATCATATTGGAAAAATTTAACATGGTGCTGAATGCCGGAGATAAAGCTGTAATTATCGGAGAAGAAGGTAACGGAAAATCGACTCTGATGAAATGGATATACGATCCCGAGCTTGCGGAAGAGTACACGGAATGTGAAGGAGAGAGGATCATAACCGGTGAGGTTATGGGTTATCTTCCACAGGAACTGCCCGAAGCAGACAAGGCAAAAACACTATATGAATATTTCTCGGAGTCCTCGTTTTTCTTTGATAAGAATCCCAAAGAGTTATCGGAGATGGCAATTGAATTCAGTGTCCCTAAGGATTTCTTTTACAGTGATCAGAATATGGGAAGCCTGTCGGGCGGAGAGAAAGTTAAGGCTCAGCTTATGAGAATTCTTATGGACAATCCTACGGTACTTTTGCTGGATGAGCCGTCCAATGATATTGATATAAGTACGCTTGAACTTCTTGAGAAAGTTATTAATGAGTGGAAACAGATAGTCCTGTTCATATCTCACGATGAAGTGCTGATAGAGAACACAGCCAATGTGATCATACATTTGGAACAGATCATTCGGAAGACAAAGAGCAGGTATACGATAGTAAGGGATAATTATAAGAATTATATTGAGAGAAGAGCAAGGGATTACGAGAGGCAGGAACAACAGGCACTTAATGATCGAAGGGAAAAGAAAATCAGGGATGAGAAATATAAAAAGTATTAGAAAGTGTAAACCGTGCACAGAAGACAATCGGAAGTGCTGGAATCGGCGACTGTGCCGACAGAATGCAGGCTGCCAGAAATCTTAAGGACAAAATGCATACTGTAAAAGCCATGGGTAAGCGCTTTGAAAGAGAAGATGAAAACATGACCGAAATGCCCGAGCAGGAGGAAGCTATCTTTTTTAATCTGGGTAGCAAGAACTCAAAGATGCCCGCGGGTAAAACAGTTGTTGAATACACGCTTGATGAATTGAGAACGCCTGATGATAACAAAATTCTTGCTAGGGATATATTCTTAAGAGTCAGAGGCCCTGAAAAAATCTGCATTATAGGCACTAACGGAGCAGGTAAAACAACTCTTCTCAAGAAAATAGCGGATGAACTGCTTTTAAGAAATGGTATTAAAGCTCAGTACATGCCTCAAAATTATGAGGAACTCCTTGATCTTGATGTTACGCCTGTGGAATTTCTGGATGATACCGGAGATAAAGCGGTGCGCACTCATATCAGGATGGCTCTGGGAGCCCTGAAATACACTACGGATGAAATGAGCCATCCCATAAGAGAATTATCAGGCGGTCAGAAAGCAAAGGTTCTTCTTTTGAAAATGAGTTTGTCTGATGCAAATGTTCTTATATTGGATGAGCCTACGAGAAATTTTTCTCCGCTTTCGGGACCTGTTATCAGGAAGGTTATATCCTCATTCCCCGGAGCTGTGATCAGCGTATCCCATGACAGAAAATATATAGAAGAAGTCTGTACGAAGACGTATACATTAACCGAGAACGGCCTTGAGTAACTGCAGAAGCTGAAGAATCAATTAAATAGAAAGGATGATATAATATGAGTGAATATACATACATTAACTTAAGAGAAAAGAAGGAACTTAAGGAAACCGCTGCAAACTGGTTTCATGAGAAATGGGGAGTGCCCACTGAAGCGTATCTCGAATGCATGGATGCATACCTTGCCGGCACCACTGAGTACGGCTGGTATCTGTGTATGGACGGAGACAGGATCGTAGGCGGACTGGGTGTCATTGAAAATGATTTTCATGACAGAAAAGATTTATCCCCAAATGTCTGTGCCGTTTATACGGAAGAAGAATGTAGGCGCCAGGGTATTGCAGGAAGCCTGTTAAATATGGCAGTGGAGGATATGAGATCAAAAGGGATAACTCCCGTCTATCTTGTTACAGACCATACAGGATTTTATGAAAGATACGGATGGGAATTCTTCTGTATGGCACAGGGTGACGGAGAACCTGAACCTACAAGACTTTACATACACAGATGATCCGAAGGGAAATTTTATCTTGGAAGATATATATTCAAAAATCAAAGCAATCGAAGATGCAGTAAAAGAAAATGAATATACCGAAGACCAGGTTGGTTTCTATTTTGCTTCTAGAAAAGTGGAAATGACTTTGGAAGATACGGCAAATCTAAAGAAGGCTTTGCTGGAGGAAAAGGTCATCGGAGAAGAAGATAAAGTCTTCCTTGAGATGGCAGAGGAACCCTGCTCTGATATAAAAGCTGTCTGCAATGACTATCGTATAAGACCTGATCT
Organism: Lachnospiraceae bacterium; assembly: GCA_017940415.1. GTDB lineage: Bacteria > Bacillota > Clostridia > Lachnospirales > Lachnospiraceae > AC2028. Next base: position 4,306 of record JAGAYR010000016.1, on the reverse strand, counting down.
TGCGGATTCATTTTTAAGTGCTGTCGAAGAAGCTGATGAATATTATAAGGTTAACGCGGACGGATTTTATGCAAGGAGCGGATATTTATGGTCTGACTGCAGATTGATTTGCAAGGACGGGGAATATGTTCTGCTTGATTTTTATATTTGTGACTGATTCGTATGGCATGAGGAGGTGGCTGTGAGAAAAATTCTTAGTCTTATCATGTTATCGCTGATACTGGTATTTACGGGATGCGGAAATAAAGAGCCTGATAATCCGACTCCTGTAATCGATGATGCAGGTGAAGATGAAGACGAAAAAGATGAAACTGCTGATTCTGACACACTTGTCAAATATCAACTGATTTTGGATTATGGATTTGTATCTGATGAAACCTCTTATGCCGAAGGAGATAAGGTAGAGGTGCATTACAATATCTTCGCAACCGATACGGATTATTCATTCTACACTGACAGTGAGGATGTAGAACTAAAGCAGAAATATGATGAGAAAAAAGGCTACGTCATAACCTTCATAATGCCCGCTCATGATGTCTCACTTCATGTGAATTCGGTAAATTCCATGGATTATTGCTATCCGAGTGAATTTAATGATGTTCCGGAAGATGCCTGGGTAGAATTACTGAAGTATGTCGGAAGTCGTACACAGCTTATGGGAACCATGCCGATAAATGTCTGCATGGCTGATGTAACCGAGGACGGTTATGAAGATATCTGTGCCACTTTCTTTACCGGCAGCGGAATAGTAACCCGTATGATCGTTATATACGATATGGAAAAGCATCGTGGATATACGCTATCTCATCGCGGGACCTATGATTATGTAATAGAAGATATCGAAGACGGAATCCTTCTGGTCAGGAGAATAGATTTTAACAACGAGGAACCGGATGTCACAGGAACCGTTGTCATATCATCAGGCTATCCCATATTTATAGAAGATGTCGACATGCTTAAACAGGGATTGAGTTATAAGACTATCAGCATGTTTGGATATTGTGCCGAGGAACTGCTCCCCGGTGAAACATCTTCCGGTGATTACTTAAGCTCGATGGATTTCTACTATGTAAAGGAAATGCTGTACAAAGTAAGCGGTATTTTCTATGGAACTGATTTGGCTGAAGAGGAAGTGTCTTACGGACCTGATTATGAGCCTGAAACTCTTCCAACCTCCCTCCGAAGAATGCCCTATGATGAATGGGTATATCTGATTGAAGAGGTTTTCATGGAGGAGGATTCCGATAATCTCTTTGCAAATCTGGATGATAAATTCCAAGGTGAGTTAGCCGTATATTATAGCCCGGATGATGATTACATATATCTCGAACAGGGAGCAATCGGTGACATCATTGAATGGAACCTTGAGGCTATATCCCAAGAAGGCAGCAGATATGTTCTTACTTATGATGTATTTGGTTTTGAGTGGCTATGGACGGCAGAGGTAACTATAGAAGAAGCAGATAATACCTACGGATACAGCCTTGTCAGCATAGAGATCACAGATGAAGCTGAAGACGTTGATTGGGCCAGATAAGCAGGGGGAAAAACATTGAAAAAGTGGTATGACGAAGAATACGAATTTACGATAGAAGTAGCAGGTTATTTGCATGGAGACCATACAGAAAGGTATTGCCGTAACGGTGAAGAGGTAGGTGATGTCTACAAGTGCACCTATGGATGCCCGATTAATCAGGACGGATATGGTATCTGTTCAAAGACTATGATGATGCTGTATCCCCTGATGGAAGCTGTCAGAAGCGGCGGTGATCTTACCAAGGTTGGCGGGGATGGAAAGTATACTAAAACTGTTGTATGCCCGGATGGCTGCGTAATCTTTAAATTGACAGCAAAGCCTCTCGGAAATGAAAACTTCCATACCGGCGGGTTCTGGGATTATCCGGATGAAACACAGAAATAAAAATCGTAATCTGTATAATATTCTAGATTTTTACGAGGCGTTGGGATATAAATGTGTTGGGCAATCTATTGAGTTGGTATCTACGAGCATGAGTGCCGGTTTCAATTTGGTCATCTCGTATGAACAGAAATGAGATGTAATAGTGGTTTATCTCGGAATATAAAAGAATTTAAGATTTTTCTTGAAAATAATTTTTAATTACATTAGCCTTTTCTTAGGACGTCCGAATCTTACCTAAGAGGAGGCTATTTTTTTGAACAAAGAACAACTTCACAAGTACATTGAAAACAGTACGGGCAATGAGTCAAACATCTGCCAGATTTACGCGATCAAGGGTGATGAGACAGTCTATGACGAATGCTGGCACGGATTTAAGACCGGTGATGCAATGAATGTCAATTCCGTGACCAAAGGCATAGTGGGACTGCTTGCCGGAATCGCTCTGGATAAGGGTTACATCAAGAATCTTGATCAGAAGGTGATGGATTTTTTCCCTGATTACACTGTAAAACGTGGCGAGAAGACGATATACGATGTTACGATCAGACATCTTCTTACAATGACGGCTCCATATAAAGGTAAGTCGGAACCATGGAAAAAGGTGTGCACATCGCAGGATTGGACACTTACAACACTCGATTATCTCGGTGGACGAAAAGGAATTACCGGAGAATTCAGGTACGCGACCCTTGGTATTCAGATTCTCGCAGGAATAATTGAGAGGGCTACGGGAGAAAAATGTATTGATTTTGCCAATAAGAATTTGTTTGAGCCTCTGGGACTCCCAACGCGAATTATACACGAAGACAGTTCCAAAGAAGATCAGTTTGACTTCTTTATGAACAAAAATCCCAGGAAATATGAGTGGTATTCAGACCCTCAGGGCAGCGTTACTGCCGGATGGGGATTATGTATGTCTGCGAGAGATATGGCTGTGATAGGTGCGATGGTGCTGAGCGGTGGCTTGTATAATGGAAAAAAAATCATATCAGAAGAATACCTGAAAGAAATGCTGGCACCGCATCTGAAACTGGGAGAAAAATTCGGTTTCATGAACTATGGGTATTTATGGTACAAGCCCTATGATGATAAAGAGGTGTACGCAGCGATTGGTGACAGCGGGAATATCATCTATGTTAATATGGAGAAAGATGTTTCCGTGGGAATAACAGGCACATTCAAGCCGAGAATTTTTGACAGAGTTGATTTTATTGAGAAAACTGTATTACCTGTGATTGATGATTGTATCGGATGAACTGATTCCCCTCCTTGCCAAGGCGATATAGAAACAGAAAACATTTTTATAAATTAGGTGGTATACATGACAAACACAAAAGCATTGCTGGTGATCGATTTGCAGAAAGATTACCTGTGGGATAAAAGAAAAAAGATGTTTACGTATGATACCGATAAGCTTGTCGGAGATGTAAATCGACTTATAGTTTCTTATAAGGAAAAAGAGTATGATGTAATATACATCAAACATATTTTGCCGAAATTACTGTGGGGCGTAGGATTTTCAATCAAAGGAACCGAAGGCGCGGAACTGTATGAAGGCTTGGATATTGTGTCCGATTTATTGTTCGAAAAGAATCGTTCCGATGCATATACCGCAAAAGCATTTCGGGAGTATATGAAAAATCAGAGTTACAATGAAATCGCGATTTGCGGAATTGATGAATGCGGCTGCGTTGGAGCAACTGCAAAAGGTGCAGTAAAAACCGGCGCAAAAGTTGTAATGATAGAAAACTGCATAGGCAGTAGATTCCCGGATGCTAAGGTACGGAAGAAGCGAGATGAACTTAAAGCATTAGGAGTAAAATACATTATAGAGAACTTTTAATTTATCAGTAATACGAGTATGAAAAAGATTGTAATAACAAGAAAAAAGAAATTCGCCGGTGCAATGATGCCGTATTGGATTGTCTATCAAAAAACTAAGGCTGAGTTTATGTCTGAATTCGGACTTGAAGGAGATGCATGCAATATGTCGGAAGCCGGGTTCCCCATCGCAAGGCTTGATGTTGAGGAACTTGATCGCATCGGAACCAGGATAATGAACGGACAGACTATTGAATTGGAACTTGCAGACGATATATCCGGTATGTTTGTTTCGACTATGGATGGGTATCTTTCCAATGAGATAAATGCGGATGAATATATCTCTTCGGAAAAAACTGTTGTCATCAATACAAAAGGCGGATTTAAAGATTTATCCCATCCTGTAATTGAATGATGTAATGATAATAATCGAGTAGGAGGAATTTCTCATATTTGAGAAATTCCGACCTCTCACACCACCGTGCGTACCGTTCGGTACACGGCGGTTCAATCAATTTAACAAGTGACACATCTTTCGGTGTAGTAGTCCAACATAGAGATTAG
>JAGAYR010000015.1 GCA_017940415.1 Lachnospiraceae bacterium | reverse complement strand
GGGGACGCTACAGTTTTGTCATCAGAATTCGATGACAAAACTGTAGCGTCCCCACTGTCACCGGATTGTGATATTATAAACGGGTATGAATAAAGGTACCAGATGTACAATTTGCACGGGCTGCGGCAGATGTTTCGGCGAAGTAAAGAGAGACGCGATAATTCTCTCTTTTTCGGATACAGGTAAAGAAAGTATCACCCTCTCCGCTCCCGTTATCACGGCAGATATCGGAACCACCACAATAGCCATGGTGCTTGTGTCTGAAGACGGTTCCGTTATCGATTCTTACTCAGTGCTGAATCCCCAGGGAAAATACGGAGCTGATGTGCTCTCAAGAATCGCGGCATCCAAAGATCCTGCTGTTCTTAAAGACATGCAAAGTCTTGTTTTGAACGAGATTTCGAAGGGACTTGATAAATTCTCTGCCCATCCGGATTCCAAAGGCTGTGAGATCTTCATATCAGCCAACACCACAATGACCTATCTCTTAAGGGGACTTGATCCCGAATCCTTGGGAAAAGCACCCTTTGTCGCAGAGCATATCTCCGAAGATACAATTACAGTTCCGTCAAAAGATAAGGAATATACCGCCCGTATCCTGCCCGGCTTTTCAGCCTTCGTGGGCAGTGATATCTACGCCGGTATTCTTGCTTCCGATCTTTGTTCATCAGACAAATACAAGCTTCTGTGCGACCTGGGAACAAACGGCGAGATCGCACTGGGTAACAAAGATCACCTCTATGTCACGGCAACCGCAGCAGGCCCCGCATTCGAAGGCGGCCCCTGCAAAGGCATATGGGGTGCGGATATGATACATCTCTCTTCCGTAATGCTTAAGGAAGGATGCATGGATGAAACAGGACTTCTGAAAGATCCTTATTTTGACGAAGGGATTAATATCGGAAGCGTACATATTACAGAGGAATCCGTTAGGGCTCTTCAGCTTGCAAAAGGAGCGATATACGCAGGAATCGAAACAATCTGCAAACGTGCAGGCGTTTCTTATAAAGATATAGATGAAGTGATACTTGCGGGAGGATTCGGATATTTCCTTAGTCCATCGGATGCTTCAGCCATCGGGCTTATTCCTGAGGAACTTTCTGCTAAGTGCACATCAGGCGGAAACACCGCTCTTAAAGGAGCTCTTCATTATTCCGAAGGCAGGAAAGTGGCATTAAATGCCGAAGTCATCAACCTGGCGGAAGATCCTTATTTTAACGACATATACATGAACGCATTGAATTTTCCTGAAATTTTATAATTAGGATATTGAATTCTTTTCCGTCTGTGTTATATTCCTAATAGAACAGTTCAAACAATTGAAATTCCATCCTGAAAAGGAGGCAGATATGAATATACAGAAATTTACACAAAAATCGCTCGAAGCGATTAACGGTATTGAAAAGCTCGGTACCGAATACGGCAATCAGGAACTGGGTCAGGAGCACCTTCTGGTGAGCCTGCTTCAGCTTGATGACAGCCTTATCCTGAAACTCATCGAGAAGATGGAGATCAATAAAGAGCACTTCGTGGAGACTGCAGAGGATTACCTTGCAAAATGCGTCAAGGTTTCCGGAAGCGGTGCGGGCCAGATGCATATAAGCCAGGATCTTAACAAGGTCCTTACTTTTGCGGAAGACGAAGCCAAGGCAATGGGTGACGAATACGTATCCGTCGAGCACCTCTTCCTTGCCATGATCAAATATCCTTCCCGCACCATGAAGGAAATGTTCAAAGAATACGGCATCACAAGAGAGCGCTTCCTCATGGCACTCTCCCAGGTAAGAGGCAATCAGAGAGTTACTTCTGATAATCCGGAAGCTACCTATGACACTCTTGAAAAATACGGTCAGGATCTCGTTGAAAAGGCCCGTGACCAGAAGCTCGATCCCGTTATAGGCAGAGATTCCGAGATCAGAAACGTTGTCCGTATCCTTTCCCGTAAAACAAAGAATAACCCCGTCCTCATCGGTGAACCCGGTGTAGGTAAAACCGCAGTCGTAGAAGGCCTTGCCCAGCGTATCGTAAGGGGCGATGTTCCCGATAATCTTAAGGATAAGAAGATCTTCGCTCTCGATATGGGCGCACTCATCGCAGGTGCAAAATACAGAGGTGAATTCGAGGAAAGACTCAAAGCCGTTCTCGATGAAGTAAAAGCATCCGACGGACAGATCATTCTTTTCATAGATGAGCTTCATACCATCGTAGGAGCAGGCAAAACAGACGGAGCCCTTGATGCCGGCAACATGTTAAAGCCCATGCTTGCAAGAGGCGAGCTTCACTGCATAGGTGCCACCACTCTCGACGAATACCGTCAGTATATCGAAACCGATGCGGCACTCGAGAGACGTTTCCAGCCCGTCATGGTAGAGGAACCCACAGTTGAAGACACCATCTCAATACTCAGAGGTCTGAAAGAGCGTTACGAGGTTTATCATGGTGTTAAGATCATGGATAACGCACTAGTATCAGCGGCGGTACTCTCCAACCGTTACATCAGCGACAGATTCCTTCCCGACAAGGCCATCGACCTGGTAGACGAAGCCTGCGCACTGATCAAGACCGAAATGGATTCACTCCCCGCAGAGCTTGATGAGATGAACCGTAAGATACTCCAGCTCCAGATTGAGGAAACAGCTCTCAAGAAAGAGGAAGACAATCTTTCCAAGGAGCGTCTGGAAGATCTTCAGAAGGAACTCGCTGAGTTAAAAGAAAACTTCGAGACTCAGAAAGCCCAGTGGGATAATGAGAAGAACGCCGCAGGACGTCTGAGCAAATTACGTGAAGAAATAGATGCGGTCAATTCCCAGATAGTAATCGCACAGACAAAGGGTGACCTCGAGAAGGCTGCAGAGCTTTCATACGGCACTCTCCCCGCTCTAAAGAAAGAGCTCGAAGAAGCTGAAGGTACTCAGACCGAGGATAACAAGCTTGTTCGTGAAAAAGTATCAGACGAAGAAATTGCACGTATCGTATCCAAATGGACCGGCATTCCCGTTGCCAAGCTTACCGAGGGTGAAAGAACCAAGACCCTCCACCTGGACGAAGAACTCCACAAGAGAGTATGCGGTCAGGATGAAGCAGTCACCAAAGTCACGGAAGCTATCATCAGATCCAAGGCAGGTATCAAGGATCCCGATAAGCCCATCGGCTCATTCCTCTTCCTCGGACCTACCGGCGTCGGTAAAACAGAACTTGCAAAATCCCTTGCCGCTGCACTCTTTGACGACGAGAGCAATATGGTACGTATCGATATGTCCGAATACATGGAGAAACACTCCGTATCAAGACTCATCGGAGCTCCTCCCGGATATGTGGGATATGATGAAGGCGGTCAGCTGACAGAGGCGGTTCGCAGAAAGCCTTACTGCGTCGTTCTCTTTGACGAAGTCGAAAAAGCTGCTCCCGATGTATTCAATGTCCTGCTTCAGGTACTTGATGACGGACGTATAACCGACTCTCACGGTAAGACCGTTGACTTCAAGAACACCATCATTATCATGACTTCCAATATCGGAGCAAGGTTCCTGCTGGACGGAATCGATGATGACGGAAATATAGAATCAGATGCCGAGAACATGGTAATGGAGGAACTAAGAGCTCACTTCCGCCCCGAATTCCTCAACAGACTTGACGAGATCATCATGTTCAAGCCTCTTACCAAGGATAATCTGAGCGGAATCATAAGACTTCTTGTCAAAGATATCGATAACAGACTTGCTGACCGTGACATCAGCCTTGAACTCACCGATTCCGCAATGCAGCAGATCATAGATGCCGCATACGATCCCGTCTACGGTGCAAGACCTCTGAAGCGTTACCTCCAGAAGTATGTTGAGACCCTGGCGGCAAGATTCCTGCTTGAAGATAAGGTACAGGAAGGCGAGACCATCCTTATAGACGTACAGGACGGTAAATATGTAGCTTCCGTAAAGTAAAAATCGAGAGGGTTCCTACATTAGATTAAACAAAAAAAGACTTTCGGCCTTTCGGTCGAAAGTCTTTTAATTTGCTTTGAATTATTTAAGGAATCCGAGTCCTCTTACGATAGCGGGCTCAATTGCCTTGCCACTGCAAACGTTGAAGAAGCAGATAATTCTTACAACGAAGAGGATAACGAAGCATACAGCTGCTGCGATGGGAACGATGATGGTCCAGCAAAGAAGAGCGCCGATGATGTAAACTAGAAGGTTACATACGGTAAGCTTAAGGCTCTGTCTTACGTGGAATCCTGCATACTTGGAATCGCCTGCAAGGATTGCTGCGATGATAACACCGAGGGTTCCGAGAAGATAAACAACCATTGCTACTACCTTGTTATCGGAAATATCCTTGGCATCAAACTCAGCGGTATGATCAAAATTAGGTGCTACGGGTGCCTGCTGATACTGAGGCTGCTGATACTGAGGCTGGGGTGCTCCCTGAGGTGCGCCCTGAGCAGCTCCTGCTGCTGCGCCTGCTGCGTTGAAGTTGAATCCGCAAACTGTGCAGAATCCTGCATCATCTGCTACCTGAGCTCCACACTTAGGACAAGTTTTCATTTGTTTTCCTCCTGAAAATGAAATTTCTGGTGATATGGCCTTTCTAAATGCCAACCGTGGAGTATTATAGCATATATTATCCCGATATCATACATGAAATTAATTTAAGTCTTGATTAAGCTATCTTAAAGAATCCCCTTGTCCGAAGCGGACTTTTACATTAAAATACATGTTATGAAAAGACGGAATTACATACACAATATAGTACAAACCCTTATTACACTGACCTTGTTTTTGGGGTCTCTTTTTATTTTCGGAATAAAAGTAAAGGCGGCCGAAGCCGAAATACTTACTCCCCTAAGAACCATGACATCGGTTTCGGGCAGTAATCTCCTGGTTGTAAGCAAGGATAACCGCCCCGGTTCCTACTCTTCTATAACAGATGCGGTAAATAATTCTCTGGACGGGGATATGATAGTGATCTTCCCGGGAGAATACGAGGAAACCCTGGATATCAGAAATAAAGACATCATTCTCCTCGGTCTCGACAAAGACAGCTGCATTATCAAATACGACACCTCGGTTTATTCCACACCCGTACTTAACGGTGCCGCCGGTCTCTTTTGCAATCTTACATTCTACGGATACAGACCCAAGAATGCAGTGGTGGTAACAGGTCCTCAGGACGTACTTATCACTCCCGATAATCTGGATGAACACTATTCAGGCTACGTAATCCATATCGACAGCGACTATGAATACGGCCGTTCCATCATCTTCAATAACTGCAACATCATCTCGGAAAATAATAACTGCATAGGCCTTGGAATGCGTGATCATTTCAGCGCCACCTTCAATAACTGCTACATACGTTCCGTCGGTGTAGCGGGAATTCTCTATGTCCATGATCCCGATACCTTCTTCTACGCGGGAACAGATATGCATCTTACTTTCAAAGATAATGTCTGGGAAAACTACGGATACGCCTATGTATTGAGTGCAAAATCCATCAATTATACCAACCGGATAGATGTCACTTTCCAGAATGTCACAACTTATTGCTATGCAACCGCAATGGATGATACATACTTTGTCGGAAATGCATATAACGGATTCGATATCAGATATCAGGCTGCGGGAATCGTACCCACTTCAACTCCTATTTACAACATGGGTAACGTGAAGTACTCTGCATGTATCAAAGCCCTCAGAAACGGCTCTGCAAGCGGCTTTCCCGGCATTTACTATATTGCCGATGTTGCGGAAAATTCATCCTCTGCTCTCCTCACAAAAGCATCCGTATATTACGTTATCAACCCTTATAACGTCACAGGAAACGGATGGATCGGAACCGACATCTACCATCTGACAAATGACAGTTTTGGTAATACACTTGAAGAAATGAACTTTGTACGATAAGATACTTATCGTAAAGTTTATAACGTTTATTATATGTCATTCTAATCAATGAAAACGTAGAATTTATCGGCATTTTCGTTGACTTTGCACTACAAGGGTGATATATTTGTTAAGGATTCTGGTACCGGGTGTGATCTCACATGTTTTTGTAAATCACTTCTGCTCTGCTGTGATGATTTACAAAAGTATGTGAGATTTTTTTTATTTCTCTCATACTCGTATCATTAACAGGTCATAAGGCCCAATTTTAGAGGGGAAAGTCCCCTGTCTTTCAAGGAGGCACTAAATGAACAAAGGAACTGTCAAGTGGTTTAACGCATCTAAGGGTTATGGATTCATCACCGACGAGGCATCAGGAAAGGACGTATTCGTACACTTCTCCGGCATCAACTCTGATGGATACAAGACTCTTGACGAGGGAGCTACCGTTACCTTCGATATCGAGGTTGACGAGGCTAAGGGCAAAGAGCGCGCAGTTAACGTTACTGTCCAGAAGTAATAAACCGTTTGAATATAGATAAATATATTCAGTAAGACAAGAACCTAAAAAAGAGGATGACATTTGTCATCCTCTTTTTCTATAAGACCATCGGGGACGGTTCACATCAGCTTTCCGTACATCTCAGGTCTTCTGTCTCTGAATATTCCCCACTCCAGTCTCTTTGAGCGAAGCATTTCAAAGTCATATCCCGAGATCAGGATTTCTTCCGTATCCCTTCCCGCTTTCTTGATAATGTCTCCGGTCTCTTCGGTCATGAAGCTGGTTCCGTAGAAGTTAAGGCTGCTCTTCTGTCCGCCGTTTTCCTCAGTAGGTTCAACTTCCTCAAGTCCATAACGGTTAGCAGCTACAACGGGAATGATATTTGCAGCGGAATGTCCCTGCATGGTTCTCATCCAGTGACCTGAACTGTCCCCACCAAGGATCGGCTCACTTCCGATAGCGGTAGGATACAGGATGATATCCGCACCCAAAAGCGCCAGACTTCTTGCGGTCTCCGGGAACCACTGATCCCAGCATATGCCCACTCCCACTTTGCCGTAGGTGGTTTCAAATACCTTAAAGCCCGTATTACCGGGGGTAAAATAAAACTTCTCCTGATAGTAATGATCGTCGGGAATATGAGTCTTTCTGTAAGTTCCGAGATTCTTTCCGCAGTCAAGCATTACAACGCTGTTATACAGAACTGTACCCGCTCTCTCATAAATGCTGACAGGGATCACTACTGAAAGCTCTTCGGAAACTTTTGTAAGGGCCTTGACCGCATCATTGTCCTCTACAGGCTTGGCAAACTCATAATAGTCATAACGCCTCTCCTGGCAAAAATACTGTCTTTCGAACAGCTCGGGAAGAAGAATTATCTGTGCCCCTTCGCCTGCTGCCTTTCTTACAAGGCGCTCTGCTTTTTCAACATTCTCCGAGACAACTCTCGTCATGCTCATCTGGATAGCAGCAACTTTAATCTCTGACATTTTTCACCTCTCATTTAACAATGGGAATCTGCTGTGTTATGCAGTGAATATTTCCGCCGCCCAGCAGGATAGCTCTTGCATCTATGGGAACCACTTCTTTATCAGGCAGCAGTTCTTTTAAGATAATTACGGCTCTTTCATCACTTGCCTTATTTACGCCGCCAAACTGAGGAACCAGTGCTCTTCCGTTTGCAAAATAAAAATTCACATAGCTTGCGGCAAGCCTTTCCCCCGCTTCTCTTTCATCCTCACCGGGTTCGAAAATGTAATTATCTATATCTTCCTGAGTGCAACATACAGGTACATCGGGAATGGGAAGCTTATGTACTTTGAGTTTTCTTCCCTTGGCATCAGTTACGCTTTCAAGATAATCAAGATCCGCTTTTGAAAGTTCATACTGGGGATCTTCCTCATTATCCGTCCACGCAAGAACAACTTCTCCGGGCCTTATAAATGCACATACATTATCTACATGCTCATTGGTTTCATCCATATAGATACCGCGGGGAAGCCATAAAACCTTTTCGATACCGAGAAACTTTTTAAGAGTATTCTCGATCTCTTCTTTGGACATCTGCGGATTTCTTCCGGGAGAAAGAAGACAGCTTTCAGTCACCATCAAAGTTCCTTCTCCGTCTGTATGAATGCTTCCGCCCTCAAGTACGAATGGCTCTGCGTCACGCACCTCATCACCCAGGTAAGATGCAAACATCTTAGCTACCGCGTTATCCTTGTCCCACTCGGCATAGAGGCCGTCATATTCGCCGCCCCATGCATTGAAAGTCCAGTTAACGGCAATTCGTTTTCCCGCATCATCTACTGTAAAAGTAGGACCGGTATCCCTTGCCCATGAATCATCCGTTTCAGCTTCAATGATATAAAGTCTGTCAGTATCTTTAGATACAGCAGAGATCTTATCAAGCACGTATTCTTTTTTACCGGGAGATACGATCAGATACATGTTCTCGGCTTTCAGGATATTTGCGATAACATCCGCAAAAGCCTTCTCCGCACCCGAATTATCCTTCCCCCAGCTTCCGGGTCTTTCGGGCCATATCATAAGAGTTCCGAGATGGGGCTCGTACTCTCCGGGAAATCTGACTTTACCGCTCATTAAAGTCTCTCCTTGAAATCTTCGTAACCGAAACGTTTAACGAGTTCATATCTGTCTTCGGAATTCTCATCCTTCTCAAGTACGATATCGGGAAGAGGCATTCCGTTGAATGTATTGTTTTTGACCATGCTGTAGATAGCCATGTCCGTAAAGGTAAGCACATCACCCACCTCGGGCATCTCAGGCACCCTGTAAATGCCTATAATATCCCCTGCAAGGCATGTTCTCGATGCAAGGCGAACCCATATGCCATCGCCGCCTTCAAAGGGCTCACAGCCGAGTTTAGACTCTATCGCTCCTTCAAGAGGAGGGGTATAGGGCATCTCGATAACATCGGGCATGTGACAAGACGCGGAAGCATCCAAGATAAGTGTGGGGATATCGTCTGAATCCACGATATCCATTACGATGGTGATAAGAGTTCCCGCGTTGAGAGCTATTGCTTCTCCGGGCTCAAGATAAATATCAAAACCGTAACGCTCTTTTACATCCTTCAAAAAAGAAACCAGCTTATCGACTTCATAATCATCCCTTGTGATGTGATGACCGCCGCCCATGTTGATCCATGAGATCTGCTTAAGATACTTCGGGAAGTTTTCTTCGACATGACGAAAGGTTTCGATAAGAGGCTGAACGTTCTGTTCGCACATTGTATGGAAATGAAGACCGGTTACACCTTCGGGAAGTTTCTCGGGAAGGTTAGCTTTTCTGATACCGAGACGCGAACCTCTGCTGCAAGGATCGTAGATCTCATGTCCTTCCTGAGTAGAGAATTCGGGATTGATGCGAAGTGCGATCTTTACCTTGCCTGCCTTCTGATAAGGCTCCCAAACAGGCCTGTGAAGCTCAAGCTGGGAAATGGAATTGAAATAAATGTGAGAACAGATCTCACATAACTCCTTCATCTCATCAACGTGAAAAGCAGGTTCGAATACGTGATTCTCACGCTTTTCGCAGGTGCCTGAATTTTCTTTTCCGGTATTGTCATTTTCACATGAAGGCTTAAACTCTTCATCAGCCAGCTTTGCTTCAAATATTCCGGAAGCCGTTGTTCCGTCAAGATACTCTGCGATAAGAGGATAAGTACGGTACATCGAAAAAGCCTTCTGTGCAAGAAGGATCTTACAGCCCGATTCTTCGCGGACTTTTTTCAATATTTCCAGATTGTGCTTAAGAGCCCCTTCCTGCACGATGTAGGAAGGGGTTCTGAGTTCGTTTCTATTCATTTATTACTCCACGAGTACGGGATTTTCATCTACTACCCAGGGCAGTCCGTATTCATTAAGCATTTCCATGTAAGGATCGGGATCGAACTGATCGGTGGTAAATACGCCGGGCTTCTTCCAAATTCCCTTAGCTACAAGAGCGGTACCGATCATAGCGGGTACGCCGGTTGTGTAGCTGATAGCCTGGCTGCCGAGTTCCTTATAGCATTCCTGATGATCACATACATTGTAGATGTAGATCTTACGCTCTTTGCCGTCCTTGCGTCCGGTGAAGATACATCCGATGTTGGTCTTACCTACGGTTCTGGGACCAAGACTTGCAGGATCGGGAAGAAGTGCTTTCAGGAACTGAATGGGTACGATCTCATGTCCTTCGAAATTGATGGGGCTTGTTGAGAGCATTCCTACATTCTCAAGACACTTCATATGTGTTAAGTAGCTTTGTCCGAATGTCATGAAGAATCTGATTCTCTTAACATTAGGGAAGTTTCTTCCGAGTGCTTCGATCTCCTCGTGGTGAAGAAGATACATATCCTTTTCTCCTACCTGATCGAAGTTATATACTCTCTTGATCTCCATGGGCTTGGTCTCAACCCACTTACCGTTCTCCATGTAGCTTCCGTTTGCGGATACTTCACGAAGGTTGATCTCGGGATTGAAGTTTGTTGCAAAAGGATATCCGTGATCTCCGCCGCTGCAGTCGAGAATGTCGATGGTATCGATCTCGTCAAAATAATGCTTTGCTGCATATGCGGTAAATACGCTTGTTACACCGGGATCGAATCCTGTTCCGAGAAGTGCAGTAAGTCCTGCCTCCTTGAAACGCTCTTCGTATGCCCACTGCCAGCTGTAATCGAAATATGCGGTGAAGCCCTTCTCCTTGCAGCGCTTATCGTAGATAGCTCTCCACTCGGGATCGTCGGTATCTTCGGGCTCATAGTTGGCGGTATCGATATAATCTACTTTGCACTCAAGGCAGGCATCCATGATGGTAAGATCCTGATAAGGAAGTGCAACGTTAAGAACTACATCGGGCTTATAAGAATTAATAAGCTTAACAAGCTCATCCTTGGAATCCGCATTAACTGTAGCGGTAGAAAGCTTAACGGTGGTTCCTGCTTTCTCTATTTTCTCTTTGAGTTCAATACACTTGCTCTCGGTTCTGCTTGCGATCATAAGCTCAGTGAATGTCTCACTGTTCTGACAACACTTCTGGATTGCAACCTGTGCAACTCCTCCGCAACCTATAACCAATAATCTGCTCATATCTGATCTCCTTACTCTTCTTCCTTCATGATATCTTCAACATACTTGGGGAGCATGAACGCTCCTCTGTGTAAATGCGTTGTGTAGTACCAGGTCTTGATATTTCTCTTTTCCCAGCGGTCAGGATCAAAATCCTTCAGAGGATGATACTTCTTGGAAGCAAATCCGAAGAGCCAGTATCCCACGGGGCAAGTGGGAATGTGTGCCTGATAAACTCTTGTGATGGGGAAGGACTTAAATACCTTCCTGTGCATTGCTCTGCAGTTTTCCTCGTCCTCATCAAAAAACGGGCTGCCGTGCTGGTAAACCATGATTCCGTCTTCGTGAAGAGCCTTGTAGCAGTTGCCGTAAAACTCCTTCGTAAAAAGACCCGCTTCGTGTCCCAGAGGATCCGTAGCATCGTTGATGATAAGGTCATATTTATCCTTGCATTTTCTGAGGAATTTGAGACCGTCTTCGTAATAGATCCTTACTCTTACATCCTCAAGTCCGATGGCATTGTCGGGGAAATACTTGCGGCATACATCCACGAACATCTTGTCGGGCTCTGCGATATCTATTACTTCAATCTCTTTGTAATGAGACAGCTCTCTTGCTACGCCGCCGTCTCCTCCTCCGATGACCAGTACTCTTTTCACATCGGGATGAACAGCCATGGGAACGTGCACGATCATCTCATCATATGTAAATTCTTCCTGCTCGGAAAAGATAACGTTACCGTTGGATGTAAGAAACTTTCCGAACTCGGGTGAATCAAAAACATCTATTCTGCGAAATTCACTGGTTCCGCTGTAGAGGTGCTGATCAACGCGGATAGACATCTTCACGTTGGAAGTGTGCATCTCTTCAAACCAGTATTCCATCTGATTTTTAGCCATAGTCTGTACCTTTCTGAGCACAAATTATTTGAGTACACAAAGCTCCGATATATCTTCACTTTCGGGTCCCTGCATTGAGCAGCCCTTTTCTTTGGCAGCTTTGATATATTCAAGAATCTCACCCGTAATCTCCTCACCCGGTGCAAGGATGGGAATTCCGGGAGGATAACACATAACCGACTCGGCGCAGATCCTGCCTACGGTCTGATCCAAAGGAAGTTTTATTTTCTCTGCATAAAAAGCTTCCTGGGGAGTTGCCTTTACTATGGGAGTTACATACTCTGCGGAGAAGAAGTTCTCCTGAGGCTTGGAATAAAGTCTTGCTATATCATCAAGTGCTCCGGCAAGTCTTTCTATGTCTTGAAGCCTGTCTCCTATGGAAATATATGCAAGCACATTGGACAGATCTCCGAACTCCATCTGAATGTCATACTCTTCTCGGAGCAGATCATAAACCTCGATTCCCGTAAGTCCGATTCCTCTTGTATTGATTACCAGCTTGGTCTCATCGAAATCAAATACGCTTCCGCCGTTTATAAGCTCCGATCCGAATGCGTAATAGCCGTCTATTTCATTGATCTCGTTTCTGGCATAAGAAGCCATCTCACAAACCTTTGCAAAGCTTTCTTTTCCGTGAAGGGCAAGATTTCTGCGGCTTATATCAAGACTTCCGAGAAGCAGGTAAGATGCGCTTGTTGTCTGTGTAAGATTGATGATGTTGCTGACATATCCCTCATTTACGCCTTCACCTATAAGGAGAAGCGAACTCTGAGTGAGTGATCCGCCTGATTTGTGCATGGATACGGCTGACATATCGGCGCCTGCTGCCATTCCGTTAAGAGGCAGGTTGTCACCAAAATAAAGATGGGTTCCGTGAGCTTCATCAACCAGAGCAAGCATGCCGTTTTCATGGGCAAGATTTACGATTGACTGAAGATCGGAACAAATGCCGTAATAAGAAGGGTTATTAATAAGGATGGCCTTGGCGTCGGGATTATCCTTAACAGCCTTTCTGACATCCTCTATTTCCATTCCGAGAGGGATTCCAAGAGCGGTATCGACCTTCGGATCTATATATACGGGAACAGCGCCGCAAAGCACGAGGGCATTGATGGCACTCTTATGAACATTTCTGGGCATGATGATCTTGTCGCCCCTTTTGCAGGCGGTAAAGACCATACTCTGAACAGCTCCGGTGGTTCCACCCACCATAAAGAAAGCATGTGCCGCACCAAAGGCATCGGCCGCAAGCTCTTCTGCTTCCTTGATAACAGATACCGGATGGCACAGATTATCAAGCGGTTTCATTGAATTAACATCTATCTCGACACACTGCTGTCCGAGAAAATCAACCAAACCTTTATTTCCGCGTCCCCTCTTGTGTCCGGGAACATCGAAAGGTACCACTCTGAGACGTCTGAACTTCTCAAGCGCACTATAGAGCGGAACATCTTGCTGCTTAGAATTATCCATTTCAAAACCCCATATCAAAACAGACTTACCCTTAAGGGTATAACTCAGTACATTTTACTGTTTTTATGGGGTTTTTACAATGAAATATGTGATTTATAATAATTTTAGATAACTGCAGTTACTTATTGTGATTCTTCCCTCAGATATCTCGGAAAGGCTAATAAATTGAAGGTTCTGAGGGGATTATTAGCCTCCTCAGTTGCTATATAGACGTCAAAGCTTGGAATAGGCTAATATTTCGAAGTTTCTGAGGAAATTATTAGCCCCCCTC
>JAGAYR010000003.1 GCA_017940415.1 Lachnospiraceae bacterium | reverse complement strand
ATAAAAACTCCGAAGAAGTTCTATGAAGGTAGCACCCTTTCAAAAAAAGCGATCAAAATAGACCTGTGGTATCCTACCGGCACCCCGGAACCGGAATGTGTCATAGCCCATGATTCCATCCTGCCTGTGATCAATTTTTACCACAGCCGTCTGCTATCTGCCGGACTGAATATCCGAAAATGTAAAGTCTGCGGGAAGGATTTCCTGGCTGAAAGCCTGAAATATGAACTATGCAGCGAAAAGTGCCGCAAAGAGCAAGGCAAGATTAAGAAGCGGGAATTTGATGCCCGGGCTGTCGAGAACAGTTATGACCGGACATATAAAAATGAATGCCAGAGGTGGCGCAATATCATTCACAGGGCAGAAAAATCCGAAGACACCTCTCCGGAACAACTTTCAAAAATGAAATCAACCTTTGAAGATTTTAAGGCTGAGGCTCTAAAAAAGAAAACTGCTGTTAAGAAAGGGCAGTCCTCCTCAAAAGAATTTGAGGACTGGATTCTTGTCCAGTCCTCAAAATTATATGATTTATAGCACCATCGCATCTCTCATTGAGTAAATCGGATGGTCGATTGGGTAGTTTGGGTAGTTCCATTTACTACCCAAACTGCCCAATTAACATCGAAACACTTTTACAAGAGGATTATTTCTTGCATAATCCACGGCAGCTGCTTGAAAATCATCGGAGCTTACATTATCAAAATATTTCTGACGCCATTTTGTATAATCAGACTTCTCTCTTAATATGACAGATATAAAATGCTCCGTTTCAACTGTCCCAAGCTTTTCCAGCAGACAATTCATACCTAAATCCATAATTTCAGCCGTACTTGTCATCATTCTAATGTCTCCATTATTAAAAACACTCCGCATATTCGCTATTAGAAAAGCAATCATAAGAATAATACTTTCTAAACACTATGCCCCTATTCTCTGTAGTATATACCATTGCCTTCTCTGCAAAGTTCATTGCCCTGCAATGAGATACCATGATTATACTTAATTTAGGATTTCGCTGTATCTCTTCAAGAATCAAATCGTTAAATACCTTTGAATTCTTAAAAGATAGATGATTCAACGGCTCATCCAGAATAAAAAGATTGGATGCTTCTAACTTTAGGATACGACTTATTATATGAACAATCTTACCCTCTCCAAAGCTAACATTGTTCTTTATTTTTTGATTCTTCTTGTCAAAAATACCGAATGCCCGAAGAAGATAATCCAGTTTATCCTCGTTCAAGTCTATTCCGATTCCATTACATGATGTTTGGCACACTTCCCTGACTGTTTTGTTTTTATAAAAGTCTTCATTTTGGGATACATAGGCTATTTTCCTACTTACAGCGGGATTAAGCAAATCGTTACCGTCAGAATCAAGAATGGTTCCGGAAACCGAAAGCCCTTTATACCTCGATGCCAGTTCACGACTATTTCCCAAGCATATCAATTCCAATAACAGAGACTTTCCGATCCCGTTAGGTCCAAGAAAAACAAAGCGATCCCCTTCAGCAACAGTAAGATTCACCTTGTCATATAACACCCGTTCATTCAAACGAACGGTTAAATCCTTTAGTTCAATTTGCCTTCCCATACTTTCTTCCTCCCACAAACATGGTTATGAAAAGCATACTAACGAGTATTACAAACACACATAAAAAGAAGGCAATCGGATACTCTGCTTTTCTTATGAGAAATGCCACCCATATTATTTGAACTACACAAGGAATACCATAAAAGAAAAAGTGGTCTTTACGATCAATCCTCTTCACATGGTGAATTCCATACCCGTCGTAATAATATTTCAACACCTCTCTGTTTATTTCTTTATGCATAAGCACGGCTACTGTGATCACAAGTGCCAGCATAATCACAACCAGAGCCACATACCGAACCATAATCTTAATAGAAAGATTTTCTTTTTCTTCTGTCAGATCAAAGCGGTTTATATAAGAATTGTTTCTCTCATAATATTCTTCATATTCCTGCGTGTTAAGGAAATATGTCCATATACCCTTTGCTTGATTTAGCAATACCCCGTCATCCCCGACTACAGCATAGGAAAAATCCTGGCTATCCATCGAATTATATAAATCTGACGCATACGGCAGGATTACCTTTACCTCATATTCCATTGGCAGATCATATACCGGATAATCAGCTGATATCATCGATCCAACCGAAAGCCCTAGTTTATCTGCCAATTTTTGCGAAACAGCTATTTCATTTTCTTGCAAATTCCATTCCCCAAGCACTGCTGTCTCTACTGGAATATAGGTGTTTACATTTAATCTTTTTCCCTGATCATTTGTAAAGGTTATAATATTATCTAGCTTTTTCAGGCGTGAATAATTCCCATAATCATTACTGCTTTCAACAACATATGAATATCTGGATTGGTTTATATAATCCTTTTCTCTCTGAAGTGGATAAACAATCTCCGAAAAAGCAATATCCCACAAGACAAAACCCATCATCAGCACGCAGAATAACCATGCCAGTGATGGAATCATAGCCTTGAAATGACTTTTGTACTCATCGACCATACGCTTATCGTCATCCATCAACAAGCGGCATAATCATTGTTTTTGACCGGCTGCCTCTTGCGCCTTTCTTTTTTCCTCTTCGTACTTCTTATTTTCAATCAAGAATCTTTCTTTAAGTTTCTTTGTAGCACCACTCCCAAGAATAAGAGTGACGACTACCGTGGCACATATCTCCGCAATGTTCACGACAGAGGCTATTTCCATCCATCCAATAAAATATGAAACTGCCGCAACAGCAATGTTGATTATAAGCATAAGCAGGCACAAGGTCGTAAAATACTTCTTGTACATCCTCGTCTCTTGATCGATTGTAAAATTATCCTTTATATCTCTCAGCACATTTGTATTTGTGTAATTATTTGTTCTTACAAGCATTATAAGCGCAAGAATAATATAAGCCACAACCGCCAATACGATGACCAAAATCATATTTCGTAAGAGTTTTCCGCTGTTTCTTCTCGAAAGCTCTTTTGCATAATCAGCAGTAACAAATGCTTCTTTTGTAGTATCGCTCTGATCTCTTGTTTCCAGATAAGTTTGATACGCATCATCCGTCTCAAACTCATCTCTTGAACGAATATCGCCCTGCGGCTTATACTCATTTGCAAAATAGCTTCCAGATTCAGATGGATTATTACTTGTAATAAATGCACCGCCGTACCGTGCGCTTTTCATAGCATTTTCAATGTCAGCAGTCTTCACGGCAATAAGCGTTCCACCAACATGGCGATGATCTGACTTGTAGACACCTTCGATCCTAAAAGTCACTTCTGTACCATCAATCGAAATCTTAATGGTATCTCCCACCTTAATTCCTGCACTTTTTGCAAAATCATCGGTAACATATATGGCATTCCCTCCATTACCGGAACCTTTTTTCAGCAAAAGTGAATCTGAAAGCGTCGTGTATGGAATATCCTCTGCACTCTCAACGATAAATAAATGCGATGAAACTTTTCCCTTGCCTAATGACACATCGACAGATCTGTAATAATACGGCACAATCTTATCAATATGCGGTAAATTGTTGATCTCAACAACCTGCTCCATGCTAGGTGCCTGGATGATAAAATCAACCTCTGTTTTTTCGATGTTAAAGAGATCTTTTACATCGCTGTATGATTTGTAAAAGAAGACTGTAGCTGCCAGTAGGCAGGCAAACACTATTATTCCAATAATTTCAGGAGCCGATACTCTGAAATTAGTGTTCTCATACTTTTTCATGAGACCCTCCTACTCCTGAAGCGTGTACTCGAAGAAGATCGTTCTGGAATAACCTGTATTGATTTCATTTCCGTCCTTATCATAGATATGAACGGTCATCTTTGCTTCGCCCTCATCAGTAGGTGTTCCGTAGAACAGAATCTTCTCATCCGTTGCTTCTTTATATCCCTGCATAGTAAATGTCAGCCTTGTCAGTTCCTGACCTTCATCCCACTCATTAGAATCAGGTTCAAGGCCGCCCATTCCCTTGACCTCGACTTCCTTTGTCTTAGGAATCTCAACCACCACGCTATAATCCTGAGCCTTTTTCTTATCAGTAATCAGCTTTATTGTGATACAGGTATAGAACTTCTTTCCAACTTCAAAGCTGGTTATAGACTCATCATAAGCCCCTGCGCCATCAATAACCTTAAAGCCAAAATTCACCGATGGGGTAACAGTGGTGCTACAAGCCGTCAGCGAACATATCATGGTCAGCACCAAAACAACAGATACAATTTTTCTCATAGCGTTTTTCATAATAGTCTCCTTTTTTAGTTGTATTTGGCAACGGGAGCCTCTTTCCCGTTACAAACTATTTTATTATTCTGCATCTCACAATTACTTGCCTCATATACCAGTGGTGTCTCATTATTTGAACTGTTTAAAACAGACATAATAACATTGGTGATCTTGCAATCCGTGCAGGCACCAGCTAAAGCACCTATCCGTGGCTTGTAACTTCCTCTCGAATATTCCATTGTAATATTCTCAAATGTAATATCCTTTATCTCAGCACGGTTCATACTACTGAACAATGCTAAAGTTTGTTCATCTCCCCATATCTCATCACCAATTATCAAATTTTTTATCTTAAATCCACAACCATATAATTTCCCAGTGAAATAGCTCAGTATACACGACACTTTCTTGTTTTCACAATCAATATCGTTTTTTAACTCGTATTCCCCGTTTCTCTTGATTTTCATCAAATCATCAAAGCTCAAAATGTAATCCATAAACTTCCTCCTACAAACCTTCTCTAATCAGAGACGCGCCGCCGGTATGTCTGTACGCTTCATGTAAATCAGATGGAATAAGAATCAGTGTTTTTCCGTCTTCCAAGTGATGCCAAGTATATCCGGGTATTGATGATTGAGTACCATGATGTATAAGGTTCGCTCTTGCAATATCAACCCCATCATCTCCGACAAGATCCGGTAACTCTATTCTTGCAATAGCATAATCATCGAACACCGGGAATCCCTGAGAACTCATATATATGTTGCCATATTTGGACTTTATATAAGCCGGATTAGAATTTGCGTGCGGTTCCATTATGCTTCCGGCATAGTTTATGTTTGTTATTGTGTTTCCGGCATTTTTATAATCAACAAGGAAATCAGCTATTACCTCTCCACGTTTTTCGCTTATTTCCATAACATAGTTTGCATAAATCGTAGAATCGGTCATGCGATAATAATCTGCAACTACATTACTTATCGCCATAATCTCATCATCAGCTATACCCCACTCGGTAATGCCCCTGCCGCTCAGAATATTTTCAATGATATCATCAGTAAGTCCTCTACTACTAAGTGCATCAGTAGTCATTTCTCTTACAAGAGAACTATTAACCGTATTTTGTGCTGCCAAACAGTTTAATGTAAGGTTAAAGTTATAATCCGACAAAAGTGTTCGGTAGACATCATCCCCATACTTGGAGATTATTTCCGTCTTTGTCAGCGAATTAGAAATAATGTCTGCCGCACAATCCGCTGGAACTCCGATGCTTTCCATTCCGGCTTTTGCCAGATCATCCAGCAATCCTGAAAGTGCATTGCCATTTCCAAGATTCTTTATAACCTGAGCAGTAACCTCTCTTGAACTGGTCAGATTCTTTGCTATTTGAGCACTTATATCAGAAATATCATCTAAGCTCTTAAGGCTTCCGTCCATGATCCCGGCGATTACCTTTTCCAGTTGCTCGTCCGGGATGTTATTGTTGCGAAGCATCTGTTCATAAAGCACATGAACATTTATCAGTTTGTTTACATTCTTGCTTCCATATCGAAGTTGGAGAAGAATGAGTGTATTGGTATCTGAAAGCACATCATCAGCAGTATCTCTTCCAACTGTCTTTACCAAATCAAGGTAAAGATTATCTGATGTGATTGAATTCTTGATAAGATTAAACGCATCATCTCCCAACGAAGACTTTAAGCAGCCATCAATAAAATCTTTTGACAGAGAACTACCAAAGCACTCTACAAATTCATACATATTCTTCTCAATGAACTCACGTACCGCAGGATCTGCGATTTCATCAAGATTCTTGATGGTTCCATTTTTTATCTGCTTTATCAGTTCTTTTCCAGCATCATCAGCCAATCCAGCCCTTCGCAGGAAATTATCTTGCATCGCCTGAAGGACTTCCTTAGAAACATTAAACGGATTGAATTTCCTTACAATATCCGTTATCAATGCCCTGTTGGTTAAAATGTTCCTTAAAAAATCTTCTGAAATCTCTTCTGTAACTTCTTTTGGTAATGACTTATACAGTTCCCTAAGAGCATCGTCCGTAAGGTTATCTGCGGATTGCCCTGATCTACTAACTATATCTGCAAGTGTTTCAAATATTTTACGCGCCTCTTTGTCAGTA
Organism: Lachnospiraceae bacterium; assembly: GCA_017940415.1. Taxonomy (GTDB): domain Bacteria; phylum Bacillota; class Clostridia; order Lachnospirales; family Lachnospiraceae; genus AC2028. The sequence continues at coordinate 105,336 of JAGAYR010000003.1, read as the reverse complement.
ACATCTTCAAATCCAGGAACCTTTCGTAACGCACTGACTGCACGAAGAGCCTTGATGCCATCTACAGCTCCGGTCAATGGTGCAAGCATAGCGCTCCATTTGAATCCATCAGCTACACCATTGAGCATATGTCCGATGATATATGAAGCATCGCCACCCTCTTCATATGCCTGATATGCTGAAACCGCAGCATCAATCGCAGCACCGATTACAATAGCTGATGTGGTAAACTGCGATGTGATAACAGCACCAAAGAAGGTGCCTACCGGTCCACCAGCAACAGATAACGTAACGCATATCAAAATACAGCCACAGCCAATACCAGCATCAATCAGAAAATCTTTTAAGTCAAAATCATCGCCGTAGTAAGATACAAAGTTCTTATAAGCCAGATAGACAAATTCATCATTTATGGATGTAACTTCAACCTCTATACTGTCAATTCCCTTAACTTCTATGCAATGAACCAGTATTTCGTCGATATCGATGTCATCGACAGTTATTCCTGCTTCTTCCAGCCCCTTTATTTCCAAAGTCACAAATGAATCATTTATTGCTACATCATTCACGACGATAGTATCATTATCAGCCGGAACCACACCCGAATCAGAAGCTCCATCATTCTTGAAAGAGCATCCGGCAAGGTTCACCAACATTATCAATGCAAGCGTAAATGATATAAGCCTTTTTGAGAGTTTTTTTACACCCATATACTCGATTACCTTTCTCCTCCCTAACCCGGAAGGATTTTTGATGATACAACCACATTAGTCATCATCCGGCTTCTGCCAGCCCTCCGATCAAAGCACATACCCCCGCAATAATCAGAATAGGAATAGCCAAATAGATCAGGCCTACGCACACCAGCCCAAAAAGGAATAACGGCAAAAGCAAAACTGTACAGAGAATCTTTGCTATGCCCCACGCTGCCTTAATGCCCCATACGAGCATTTTCCACGCCACCCAAGCCAGTGTCAAAAAAAATATGATGGTAAGCATACAATCACTCCTTTCAATCGATCACCTCGACATAAGGTTCCTGACTGCGTAACCACATATTTATACCTGTTCCGAACACCTCAGCACTCACAGTATAAACTCCATCATCTTCGTCCAATATCTGAGCCGTTGGCAAACGGTCAAGGATAGCATCTATATCAGTTCCTGAATACTTGAACTTCACTTTTTGAAGTTTGCCGCCATACATGAACTGGATCCTTTTCCTAAACTCGCCTTCCTCAAAACGGCTGCTGTACGGAATATTGAATCTTTCGTCCAATACCTTAAGGCTTCTAATACGGTCAATCCGGTATATTGTCGGGAAAGAGTCATTCAGTACGTCAAAATCCTTCCTTACCTCTTCATCCTCAATAAATGCCGTCAGATAGAAGTAATACTCCGAGAACATAATCGCCACCGGCTGAAGCTTTCTATGAACTGTCTTCTTGTCCTTTGTCCGATAATAGTTCACTTCTATGTACCTGGACTCAGAAACAGCCTGTCCGATATCCCACATAAGCTCGATGAACTTTGTCTTATGCCTCGGCTCCACGTAATGGAACTCTTCATTTCTGATCAGATCCTTCACTCGCTTCTGATTGACCTGAGGAACGCAACAGGTGATGAGCTTATCCAGCATCTCCACCATTTCCGTCTTGGTAAATGCTCTGCTATCAAGTAAAATCTTGCAGAGTGCCAAAACCTCACTGTTCTGAAGCCTTATCTGATACAGCGTTTCCAGCTTGTATCCCTTTGCCAGACGATCATAAACAATCGTATTAACGATTCCCGTGCGTTCGGAATCTTCATCAAGAAAATTCCTGATATGATTGATGTCACGCTGGATACTCCGCTCATTAACACCATACAGTTCCGCTTCTTCTGCCTTGTTCACAACATAGCCTTCAGAAAGCTTAGAATAGATCTTCAATACCCGACCTATCTGGTCGCCTTTTACATCTTCCCTCATGCCGCCTCCTATGTTATGAACTCATAATAGCAAACGAGATGGACATAATATGTCACTCTAATTTTTTTCTTCCTTTTTTCTCCAATTTCTGTATTCGCCAGTGGTAACACGTCCGTCCGTCGGTCTCTCCGTATCTGCCGGGATAGCCCATTCATGTCCAAATCTTGTAGCCCCTGGTATTCTTCCCTCGGAACACAGCGTTTGAACTCTTCTTCTGGTCACGCCCCACTTTTCGGCTATTTCTTTAATCGTTACATACCCTTCAATCATCTATCTTTCATCTTTCACTTACATTTTCTCAACGGGTACCAGTATTTCCCAGAATGTATACAGAAATACGATTATAATCGTATTCCAAACAACGAAATTTGTCAACAAAAAAATAAACCCACAGAAATCCAACTCTTCAAGTCAGAAAAACTGTTGGATATTTTATATCAAGCTACACTATTCATCCATATTATACTTATCAGATGGACACTCAGTTATTTACTGACACCTCTCAATCCTCGTCGTCTTCAAGAAAATACTCGCTTCTCCCGAATAATACTTTCATATAATCGCTTCGGGAGAATAGCACTCTTGCTACCTCGATTACATCACCGTGGATTCTGTAAAATGCAATATACTCCTTGAACGTCACATAATACAGTCCCGTAAACTCCCCCATGTATGTAAGCGGACTACCTGTCTTTGGATACTTCTTCTTTTGTTTCAAAACATTACGAAGATCTTCCACATATTTGTCCGCTATATCAAAATTTTGTGACGCCTCCCAGACTTCATCCCACACACGATCCAGATCATCTTCAGCAATCGGAGAGTATCTAAGTTGGTAAATCATATTTAACCCTCCGTTTTCTGTTCCATCAGCATCTTTTCCTTCTGCTTACGCCTCTCAATGAAATGTTTATCAAGATCTTCATCGGAAAGCCAACCTTGTTCTTCCCCAGACTGTATACCCTTGTTTAACTCGGTCAGGAGTCGTACCATCGCCCTTGCCTTTTCAAATTCCTCATCATCCTCTATGCTGTGAACGCTAAATTGACCGTGACCATTTTTAGTCAAATAAACAGGAGCGTTTGGTTTTACTTTTTCAAGTACCTGTCCATAATTTCTCAGTTCGGATACTGGTGCTATCATCGGCATATCAATCCCTCCTCGCTTAAACAAGATTGGTTTGAATTGTCTTTATTATAGCGTATCCGCAGGAATCAGTCAACAAATTATTCGAATAATTCATCGAACGTTTTTTTTGGTAGCATATATCTATCAGATGTCCTTAATAGGAGTCATCTAAAATATCACACCGGATAGTGATCATGCTTGTTCAGCCCATATCAGCATCATACAAAAAAAGACCCGCCGACACGATATCGATAGGTCATGGTAGGTTGCTGTATTGCCCGATACTTACTGATTTTACTGGGTTTCTGACGGATGTACTGCTGCGTATGTCCCTCCTCCTTAGGCCTGCAAAGATCATCTGCATATCCTTTTATGTAAGGATCGTCCTGTCCATCCGATATCCATCCATAATACTGATAGCCATCTTTTTCATTTCTCCATTCGGGAAGGTCTCTGTAATAGTAATTCTTTTTCGAATCCTCGAAGATGAATGATATCGCAATAATGGTGAATAGCCGAGAATGCCCTGTTTTCACGATTCCTGGAAATGATGCGTGAAATAAGTTCTTCATCATGTAATAGCCGGGAATTATGTCCTCATACTGCTTGCGCCAAAAGTCCCCTTCCAGAGGCTCCAATTTTAGAGTTATGTAATAAGGCTTGTCATTATCATCAAGGCATACTGCGGCGAACATCTTCCCACCGATCTGATAGCGGATCCAGTTCCAATCCTTCTGCAGATCTTTGGTAACGCCCGGCATTTTCAGTATGTATTCATCAATCCATTCGTATTTCATATAGTCCCTTTCTCCATCAAAAATCCTTATCCGCAGTACGCAACAGCATCCACTTGGAATTGTAGGCCCTCTTTGCCACCTACATGTGCAAACTCGGTCTGGATAGACTTTCGCACAGGATACTTTCCGCCAAATCTTTCCTTTATGATCTTCTCCATGACAGGGATATTCCAAACGTCCCTGAACAGACAATCCATTTGAACCACGGATTCCAGAGTAAGTCCGACTAGAGCAAGCCTTTCCTCCATGTTGTCAAAAGCTCCATTTATCTGCTCTTCTATAGTTCCTCCGACATTTCCAACACAGTATCCTAAAAAGCAAAGATTGCCTGCCTTAATGATTCCTGAATGAGCCCATTCTTCGCTTACATCGTATCTCTCAATTTCTCCCACTTTTCTTTCCTCCATACTTTCTGATCATTGATTCTGCCATATTTTGCAGCTTTTCTCTTACTTCCACAGGCTCAAGTACCTCCACCTTATCCCCAAAGGTGAGCATCCACATGGTCAGATTCTCCATATCGCTGTAATCCCGGACCAGAAGAAGCCTTCCATCTTTCTGAACCTCATAGCAATCAGGCCCGAATTCCTCAACCAGTCTCCATTTCATATCCGGCTCAAATAATGCTTTGAGTACTATATTTCTTGGGAATGCTACTTCGGATGTAAGGTCAGGAACCGGCGCATTTCTGCATATAAATCCTTGTTCTGTTTCCTTTACCTTGTCCATGCGATTCAGCTTAAACAGCCTGTAATCTTTACGTTTCAGGCACCATCCATACACATACCAGCTGGTCCATTTAAAAACAACATAATATGGTTCTATGGAGCGCTTGCTCTCTCCGGATGGTGCATAATAGTCAAATTCAAGAATATGCCTATTCTCTATCGCATCCTGTATGGTAGCTATCTTAGGCGCAAGCGATGTCTTGTACCAGGAAGACAGATCGATCAAAATAGAATCTCTTCCACTGATAAGTTCTGATGATCCGGCCTGGATCTTTTCCATCAATCGACCGTAATACCTGCTTCCACTCACACTATCCAGGCTCCGAAGTCCGGCAAGGATCATCTGCATATCCCGGGATGTCAAAATAGTCCGGTCCATGCGGTATCCATTCATAATGGATATACCGCCTCCGGTTCCCTGCATAGTTCGAATCGGTATTCCGGCTTTACAAAGAGCTTCTATATCCCTGCCTATCGTTCTTCTTGATACCTCAAAATGCTCCGCAAGCTCAGGTGCCGTTGTCATTTCTTTTTGCAGCAGTATCGACAATATTCCAATTAACCTGTCAATCTTCATATGCTCACCTTCCTGCTTATCTTACCAAAGCAAACAAGACAGCTATATGTCCTGTTTTGTATATATTTTTTCCTGTACTAAGAATCCATAAATTACGGATTATCAAAGTACAGGAATAGCCTCCAACACCCTCGTGATATTTTCTTCATTCGGAATAATGATATTTATATCCACCTGCGGATGTTCCCTAACATATGCAACAAGGAAGTCCATCAAATTTTCTTTTGTTTCCATATAGTCATCTATAATCACCCGGTCACTGTATCCCAGCTTTTTTAAAATGATTGCCGAAACAACACCTGTCCGATCTTTCCCGGCACCGCAAAAATACATGACATTACTCTCTGCATTCATTATGGTGCTGATGATCTTATCCATCTGCTCGTCTATCATTCCAAGATAAGTTTCAGCCACCGCTTCAGGTGACTTCGGAGTATCCCCACCGCCGGTTACAGGCAGATGATAATAAGAAAATCCTTCTTCCTTTTCAAGCCGACATGGTCTGGATACATACTCTTTTTCTTCTCTAAGATCAACGATCGTAGTAATATCATTTTGATAAAGCCATCTCACTTCATCATCCGTAAGCTTACCCGGATAATCACTGCGAACATATCTGAAATTCCCGGTGGGAAGCGCTCTTGTATTTAGTGTCGTCTGTAGTATCGATCCCATAAATTACTTATCCATCCCTATCCATTGTATGAAAGCTGTCTTGTCACTGTTGTTATACCCAGCCTTTTCATAGAAATGCAGAGTCTCCAGCTTCTTTGATCCGGTAAGAAGCATCATTTTATAGCAATTCTCCTGCTCCGCGATCTGCTTTGCGCAAGCCAGACATTCTCCTGCGTAACCTTTTCCTCTGTGATCAGCATGCGTTTCTACATTCTCAATAAAGGCATACGGCCTTACGTTCCTTGTAAGATTCGGTATGATCACACATACACAGGAGGATATGATCCGACCATCAATCTCATTCACGATCAGATGATGATTAGGATCTGCAAGAATCTGTTCCCATGTTTCCTCTAAGTGCTTATCATGCTCTGGAATACTGTCTTCATGTAAAAACAGATACAGTTCAAGCAATGAATCCAAATCCTATTTTACGACTTCTCGTACCATCCAAAAACCTCACATCAGTTGTTAGTTTCTTGCTTCTAAGAATCATTATTCTTCGTTTTCATCCTCTTCATCAAGATCAAACATGACTGAACTATTACCTATCAATGACAGTAAGTCTTTCCGCTCTTTTCTTTTTGCTATATCCTCGATATCTTCATGAGAATCATCCACATAATCAATCAATAAATCATTAACCTTCCCCGCGCAAAGATCTTCCAGATACTCGTTTACTGAACCATCGTCGAAATCCAAAGCTTCCATTTCATCAAGCAACCTAAAAACACCAGTTCCACGATTTTTCTTGTAGATATATAGAAGCAGTTCTTTTGTTGCATTCTGCTCTAAAATCATTTGTTCATACAAAGCTCTTCTTCGTACAGACCAGAATACTCGTGCTGCTCTTGAAAAAGAATCTATTTCATAGGTATATGTATTCAATTCTCTAGCCTTTTCATGTATCAGCGAGTAATAGTGTACTGCCAGTTTTCCCAGCTCATTTATGTAAAACCTCTTAAATTCTTCAAACTGCACTGCAGCACATGGCTCATCAAAATTAAATTTTCCATTTAATCTCTTCAAAAAACCAATGAACAACTTTCGTAAATTTTTTTCAGGTTGTCCCGGATAATAATTTGCATATCTGAAATTATTATAATAATCCGCAAAAACGCCCAGCAGGCTCATAGCATTTTTTGTCAAATTATCTTTCGAAAACTTATTAACCTCATGCTGTAAATCTATATGATTATGCTTCCCTAAGCACTTTGGCATGGAACTAACATCTGTTGGATCCGGCGCCACCAGGCAAAGGTAAATTTTTTGCAACCTTTCTATTCCCACAGCACCTGTATATAATATGATGTTAATCTCATATGTATTATTCAATCCCTTGATGGACATTGCCTCTTTTACTGAATCATAAATGAACTCACCGGCTATTTCCAATTCACGCCCCATATTAAGACTCTTAAAATCCCATATTTCATCTACAAGCATATTTTCCCTACCTTGATAATTGAAACCACATCACTGTTCTCGGTGCCAGGAATTATTTTTTTACATTCCATCACAGCATTCTGTAGATTCAAAAATCCAAATTATATCCTCAATATTCCTTCAAGCATACAAAAATTTATATTACTCCATAATGTCTAAGTGCCTGCATGATTGCCGCTTCTTTCTCCGGTGTGCACTGCGGCTGTTTGGCATCTTCTGACTTGGGCTTGTTGTAGCTTTCCCCAACCTCTAGACCACATTTTCTCTTCACCTGAGAAATGTATAATGTAGACACTCGAAAACCCGTCTGCTCCCTTACATAATCCTTTATCTGCTCATATGTCGCTTTGCCCCCGAGTTCAGACATATCAAGGTTCTCCAAGGAGAAATCTATTTTTACGTTTGTTGTCTCAGGCGCCTTGTTTCCTTTACTGTAACCGCTGATCATTCCAAAATCACCGGCTTTTACAGCGTCACTTCTTTCAGAACTTCCCCTGTCGATATCTCCCTTGGAAAGTTGCACCACAGTCTCAACATGACTGGAATGAGGGAACATATCTACAGGTGTTGCTTTGAGAAGTTCATATCCCCCTTCGCGGAAGATCTTGATATCACGGGCAAGAGTTGCGGGGTCGCAGCTTACGTATACGACTCTCTCAGGTGAAAGCGTAAGTATCGCATCGATACAGCTTCTCGCACATCCTTTTCTGGGAGGATCCACAACAACTACATCGGGAGTTTTTCTGTTACCCTCCCCCGGAAGCATTGTCTGTATAACATCTTCAGCAGCACCGGTTATAAACTCGGAATTTCCGATAGCGTTTATCCTGGCATTTTCCTTAGCATCTTTAATTGCTCTGTCTACGATCTCGACTCCTGTAACATGTCCTGCTTTTTTAGAAAGCATAAGAGAGATAGTTCCGATTCCGCAGTATAGATCGAGTACCTCCTCTTCACCGGACAGACAAGCATAATCTCTTGCAAGGCCATAGAGTTTTTCCGTCTGAATAGGGTTAACCTGATAGAAAGAAAGCGGTGAAATCTTAAATGTGATTCCGACAAGTGTGTCGGTTATATAACCCTCACCGAAAATCGTTCTGTATGAATCACCAAGAATGACATTGTCTCTTCTTGTATTGGGACAGACCGTGATTGACTTCAGATCATCCGGCATAATATCCGTAAGCATCTTAATAAGTCCTGCTTCATCAGGAATCTTACTTCCGTTGATCACAAGATTTACCTGACACTCCCCCGATGTAAAACCATGTCTGATAAGCACGTGTCTTACCAGACCTTTTCCGGTCTCTTCATCATATGCTTTGACATGATTCTTATTCATCCAGTTAAGAACCGCATCAAGAAGTTTTGAATTAATCTCCGGCTCAATCAGACAATCATCCGTCTCAATAACAGAGTGAGTATGGCCTGCGAAAAATCCGGCATGAGGTTTACCGTCCTTACCCATACGCACGGGGTACTGAGCCTTATTACGATATCTGTAAGGATCATCCATACCGACTATGGGAAGAAGTTTTTCTTCAACTTCATCTGCGGATATTCCTCCGATCCTTATAAGATCATTTTTTACTTTATTATATTTGTACTCAAGCTGCTTTTCATATCTGTAATTCTGAAGGGAACAGCCTCCGCACTTTTCAAAAGCACTGCAACGAGCCTTGCATCTGCCATTTGAAGAATCGATGATCTCCATGCATCTTGCAAAGCCGTAGCTTTTTGTGACCTTCATTACTTTTGCTTTAATTCGGTCTCCGGGTAATGTGTTTTTTACAAAAAAAATGAATCCGTCACTCCTTCCTATCCCGGATCCGTCGTCCGAAATATCGTCAATGGTCAGAATGATTTCATCATTTTTCTTAAAAGAGTATTCTTTCATTTTCTTATTCCGTTGTTATGGTTGACCTTACGTTAGAGTCATTCAGGAATTTTCTTGGGCCGAGCCACTGTCCTTTTTTCTCTGCATTAGCTTCAAAGAGTTCGGTGTAGATCTCGATCTTTGAATCACACTCATCGGCAAGATTAAGAGCCATTGCTTCAACGAGCTCCGGAAGCTTGGGGGAACCGAATTCATACTTTCCGTGGTGAGCAAGTATGCAGTGCTGAAGCTGAGTGAGTTTTATATTGGGAAATCCTTCGATTTCTTTAGCGGCAGCGCCGACCATTTCAGATCCCATAACGATATGTCCGAGCAACTGACCTTCGTCGGAGTAATCGTTCTCAGGAAAAGGAGTAAGTTCTTTGGTCTTGGCAATATCATGGCAAAGAGCAGCGGTTACAAGCAGGTCTCTGTTAAGAACGGGATAGGACTTGCTGAGGAAATCGCAAACGGAAGCAACTCCCAAAGTGTGCTGCATAAGTCCGCCGACAAATCCGTGATGAACCGTCTTTGCTGCAGAGCACGTTCTGAATCTCTTAACAAGCTCGGCATCTTCAACAAAGAACTTTTTAAGTAGAGCGTTGTAGTGCTTATCTTCGATACTGTCTATAACGGACAGAAGCTCTTTGTACATTTCATCGTTGTTACGTGAGCTTACGGGAAGATATTCCGCAGGATCGTATTCGCCTTCACCTGCTATGCGGATTCTTTTGATGTTAAGCTGCTTTGCATTGTTCCACACATTAACATCCGCATTTACTTCAACGTAATCATACTTATCGAAGTCATCAATTCCGGGATCGCCGGGATCCCAGATCTTACCGTCCACGGATCCCGTTCTGTCCATGAGCTGGACATTGAGGTATTCTTTTCCGTTCTTGGTAACGGCGTGAGAGATTCCTTTACACAAGAATACCTCTCTTATATGATCACCTTCATTAAAATCAGAGATATGTTTCATTTCTATCCTTTCAAAACTGCTTTAGTTTATTCATATATTGTGCCGGATGAACGTGCTGTCATGATATATTCCAGCTCAACGTATTCCTGCTGTGATTTTCTCATAACCACTGCAGTTACTTTATCACCCACATTGTATGTCTGAAGAGCTGTGATGTAGTCGGAGAAATTCGTGATCTGAGTGTCGCCGAGTCTTACTATTACATCACCTGTTCTGATACCTGCAAGCATCGCTGGAGAATCCATATCGGTTCTGAGTACATATGCACCGTAAGGAACGCCCAATTCGGAATTGGCTTCGCTCGTTACGTATGTTCCGACTATTCCCAGATATATGGTAGGTTCGCCGTTGGCCATGGCAGCTATACGGCTCTTAAGTTCGCTTATTCCGTATGCCCAGATAAGTCCGTCCACATCGCTCTTGTCCTGATCCGGTGCGATGACTCCGATCACCTGACCTGTGAAATTAAAAAGAAAACCACCCGCATTGTGAGCTCCGTATATATCGGTCTGGAGCATGGTGTCCGCGGTATCCGCATATTCAATGGTGCTTCTGGACGCACTGATCATTCCGTATCCGATGGATCCGACTGTTCCCATGGGGCTTCCGAGTGCTACCACAGGGGTTCCGATTGTAGCATATGTGCTTCCCAGACTGGCAACATGAGGATCTGCAGCCAGATCGGCACTCAAATTTGCAAACTTAACCGAGAACATGGCAAGACCCGTTGCGGCGTCAACCGCTCTGAGTTTGCATTCGGTGGTATAGTTATTGCTGAATCTGACCTTGAAGGAATCCGCCTCGGCAAGAGGTGTGTAATCTGCGAGGATATACAGATCAAGGGTTCCGGTTGCAACAATAAGTCCCGAAGACTGGTTGCTACGCTGCTCTATCATTCCGGTCCAATCCGTATCCGAGGAGATTGCGGTGATGGTTACCACGGACTTGTTCATTTCCATGGCATATATAGCCATAGACTGATACAGGAGTCTGTAATCTTTCTGATCGAGGACCATTTTGGAAAACAATGCCTGGATCTGTTCATCCGTAAGAGGAATCTCGGCAAGAGAAGTATCATCCGCAGTCTCGTTTCCCAGAAATGCCTCCTGATCCATGTAATCGACCAGAACTTCCTGAGGAGTAACTTCGTCTCCGGTATCTATGAAATGTACTTCGTCCCTGACGGGAGCCGGCTCGGGCTTGGAAACCCATTTACTCAGGACCGGTTCCAAAAGCCATATTGTGATGGATGCCACGATACCGAACAGTATGGCAAGAAGCGCCGTTATAGTGGTTTTTCTCAGCAGACGGTATTTATTGATCGGTCTTTTTTTGATCTGTTCCGAGATAATGCTCTGCTGAAAAGAACCCGGTTTATCTGCCTTCGGCTTATTCGATTTTTCCGTGTTTTTTACATCTCCCATGGTTATTTCAGTATATCTTTACCCTCCAAAAAAGTAAAGAAATAAGGCATTTCCTGTGATATACTTAAAGTACTATGAACAGCAGAGTTTTAAAGACATTAGAATACGACAAAATACTATCTCTTTTATCGGAAGAAGCCGATTCGGCTCCCGGTAAAGAACAAATAAAGACACTTACTCCCGTATGTGACTTAAAGCAGATCGACGAATGGCAGACACAGACAGCTGATGCCCTCTCCAGACTCATAAAAAGCGGAAGAACCAGCTTTGGAGGTAATGCGGATCTCAGATACATTGTTAAATCCCTTGAATCCGGCTCCTCACTTTCCGCATCGGAGTTGTTACAGATAGCAGGTCAGCTGGAGAATGCCGCAAGGCTTGTTAAATACGGAGAAGAATCCGGAGGCGGAATTGCCTCCGCTCTTTCTGCACTCAATACAGGTACCAGACACTCGGTAGATCAGGAAGAAGGCGCTAAAGCCGAAAGAGAAGATGATTCTGATTTTACGGACTCGCTCTCGGACCTGTTTGCTTCTCTTTCACCTCTTCCCCTTATTTCGGGTGAAATCAGAAAATGTATCGTTTCCGAAGAAGAGATCGCAGACGACGCTTCTCCCGAGCTTAAGAAAATAAGAAGGCAGCTCCTTCAAACCGGAGATAAGATCCATTCTTCCCTGACCTCCATGATTAACGGATCCATGAGAACATATCTTCAGGACGCCGTAATTACCATGAGGGACGGCAGATACTGCGTACCCGTTAAATCAGAGTATAAATCTCAGGTTCCGGGTATGATCCACGATCAGTCCTCCACCGGTTCTACCTATTTCATAGAGCCCGCATCCGTCGTTAATCTCAACAACGAGATCCGGACACTCATGCGCGAAGAGGAAAAAGAGATCGAAAGAATCCTGGCTGACTTAAGTGCCAAGTGCGGACTTCACACTGAAGAGATCTCTCTTAATCAGAAGACCCAGACTACTCTTGATGTGATCTTTGCAAGAGGAAGACTGGCTCTTAACATGGATGCCACAAGACCCGCATATAACAGAAAGCATTATCTTGTCCTCAAGAAGGCAAGACATCCGCTTATAGATAAGAAGAAAGTGGTTCCCATAGATATTTCTCTCGGAAGAGATTTTGACCTGCTTGTTATCACAGGACCGAATACCGGCGGTAAGACCGTTTCCATCAAGACTGTAGGATTATTATGTCTTATGGGACAGTCCGGACTCCATGTCCCCGCAGCTTCTCATTCCGAACTTTGTGTATTTAATGATATCTTTGCGGATATCGGTGACGAGCAAAGCATAGAGCAGTCTTTATCCACGTTCTCGTCCCATATGGTAAACATTGTCGACATTTTGAAGAAGGCAGACAGACATTCTCTGTGTCTTTTTGATGAACTTGGTGCAGGAACAGATCCTTCCGAAGGTGCTGCCCTTGCGGTTTCCATACTTGAGCATATGCACAACCTCGGCATCAGAACCATAGCAACTACGCACTATACCGAGATCAAGATCTACGCGCTTAAAACAGAGGGCGTTGAAAACGGAAGCTGTGAATTCAATGTCGAAACACTAAGTCCCACCTACAGACTTCTCATCGGTGTTCCCGGTAAGAGTAATGCTTTTGCCATATCTCAGAAGCTTGGACTTCCCGAGGATATTATCAACGATGCCAAGAAGCATATAGATGCTGATGCCGAATCCTTCGAAGATGTTATTCAGAATCTTCAGCAGGCACGTATCGAATCCGAAAACGATCGTAAAGAGATCGCCGAATATAAAGCCAAGATCCGTACCCTTCAGGATCAGCTTCACAATAAGAACGTCAAGATTGATGAACAAAAAGCAGGTATTATGAGACGTGCCAATGATGAAGCGATCAAGATTCTGGAAGAGGCCAAAGAAATTGCGGATAAAACCATCCGTGATATGCAGAAAGCCGGTATAACATCCGGAATGGCAGATCTGGAAAAAGAAAGAACCGCTCTCAGAGAGAAGATCAAAGAGCTGAATGAAAAAGAAGACGCTCCCAAAAAATCTTCCGCTAAGAAAGCTGCGGTTACCGACCCTTCCAAACTCACCAAAGATACCCACGTCATCGTGCATTCTTTGGGAATGAAGGGTATTGTACAGAGTGAACCCGATGCAAAGGGAGATCTCTTTGTAATGTGCGGTTCCATGAGAATGGCAGTTAATGTAAAAGATCTCAAGATTGATTACAATGCCGTGCCTGAAGAAAAGCCCGGTACATCCGGAACATTCTCAGGCTCCCTTAAGATGGAGAAATCCCTGAGTATCTCTGCAGAGATCAACCTTCTCGGAATGACTACCGATGAAGCTGTATCTGCAGTTTCCAAGTATCTCGATGATGCTTATGTAGCCCACATGTCTCCCGTACGCATCGTACACGGCAAAGGAACGGGAGCTCTCAGAAATGCGGTTCATTCATATCTGAGAAAACAGAAGAATATTGCAGAATTCAGACTCGGCGAATACGGTGAGGGTGACGCCGGAGTCACTATCGTTAAATTCAAATAGGGGGAGATTATTATGGCAGACAAACAGAAAATACTGATCGTCGACGATGATAACAACATTGCCGAACTTATTTCTCTTTATCTCGTTAAGGAATGTTATGATACTCTGATCGTTAATGACGGAGAATCCGCTCTTGATAAGATACCCGAATTCAAACCCGATCTGATGCTTCTTGACATCATGCTTCCCGGTATCGACGGATATGAAGTATGCAGAAGAGTACGAACCACTTCGGAACTGCCCATTATCATGCTCTCTGCTAAAGGTGAGACTTTTGATAAAGTCCTGGGTCTTCAGCTCGGTGCGGATGATTACATCGAAAAACCTTTTGATTCCAAAGAGATGGTAGCAAGAGTAAAGGCTGTGCTCAGAAGAAGCGTATCTAAGACAGCTGAAGTCAAAGAGACTCTCGACTCCGATATAGATGCGGTTGCATATCCCGATCTTCTTATAAATCTCACAAATTATTCGGTTACCTACAAGGGAAACACCATCGATATGCCTCCCAAGGAACTGGAGCTTTTATATTTCCTTGCTTCATCACCCAATCGAGTATTTACCAGAGAGCAGCTCCTGGATCGTATCTGGGGTTACGAATACAGCGGTGATACCAGAACCGTTGATGTTCATATCAAAAGAATACGTGAGAAGATAGGTGAAGGAGATTCCTGGCGCATCTCCACAATATGGGGTAAAGGATATAAGTTCGAAACCGTATGAGACACACACTCTATCTGAAATTTATCATCGGATATGTGATATTCGGTCTGTTTTCATTCCTGGCCGTTTCTCTTTTCGTGCCTCGTATCACCAGAGAATACGTTATTAATCAAAGAGCTCAGAGCCTTTATTCGGAAGCTTCTCTTATCGCAGATACTTATGCAAAAGGTTTGTACTCTTCACGTACTTCTCTTGAAACCGTAACACTCCAGTTAGATTCTCTCAGCGTATATATGGATGCGGATATCCGCATCATATCTCCCGATGGAATAATTATTCTTGATACCGCAAGTTCCGATCCTGATACCGCTGTGGTTATTCCGAATTTCGATCCTTCATCGGGAGGAAGCTCTTATTATCTGGTCGGTAATTTCTTCGGTTCATTCGATGAAGAAGTTCTCTCCGTTATCTGCCCCATTATCACCAAGTACAGAACCAAGGGTTATGTCACCATTCATATCTCAATGGGTGAGATAGAAGCTCAGTGTAATTCTCTTCTGAACATTTCCTATATAACCCTCATCATAATGTTCCTTCTGTCTCTGATCATATTGATATTCTTTACCATCCTTGTATATATCCCTCTTCGTAAGATCACAAAGGGTGCGGAAAGTTTTGCGGACGGTAATTATCATTATGAAGTAAATGTGGACAGCCGTGATGAAATGGGATATCTGGCTGCGGCACTTAACTACATGTCTGGTAAGATCGCGGATTCCGAAGATGATCAGAAGAAGTTCATTGCAAATGTATCACACGACTTCCGTTCTCCTCTTACATCCATAAAAGGATATCTGGAAGCGATGCTGGATGGAACAATTCCTCCGGAGATGCATGAAAAATACCTGGGTATCGTATTGAATGAAACCGAACGACTTACCAAACTTACCAACGGACTTCTTGCACTCAACAATCTGAACACCAAAGGCATGCATCTTGATATCACGGATTTCGATATTAATGATACTGTCAGAAAAGTTGCTGAAACATTCGAAGGAACCTGCAGAAAAAAATCCATTGCCATCGAACTCGTTCTTACCGGTGAAGAATTATACGTACATGCCGATAAGGGCAGAATAGAACAGATCATTTATAATCTTACGGATAATGCGGTTAAATTTTCCAACCATGATTCCGTAATAAAGATCGAAACAACAGAAAAGAAAAACAAGATCTATGTTTCTGTTAAAGACAACGGTATCGGAATTCCTCCCGAAGATATCTCAATGATATTCAACCGTTTCTATAAATCCGATGCCTCAAGAGGAAAGGATAAAAAAGGAACGGGCCTTGGTCTTTCCATCGTAAAAGAAATACTTAATGCACACAGTGAAAATATTAATGTAATCTCTACTCCCGGTGAAGGAAGTGAATTCATCTTCTCACTTCAGCCGTCGGATCCTGATGAGATTTAAGGTGACAGTGGGAACGCTTCTATTTTGTCATCAGATGACAAAATAGAAGCGTTCCCACTGTCACCTAATACTTTAACCTATACAGATAAGATCTTCCTCTGTTTCCTATCTTTTCTATTACTCCTACTTTATATAAAAACGCCATGATGAGACTTGCCTCATCTCTTTTCATACCCAGTTCAGCCGCATCATTTACGGTAAACTCTTCCGGTATCTCCGAAGGAAGAAGCTGCAGATAATCTTCCGCACATTCAAATGTGATATCGTCTATTATATCCGTCGGAACTTTATCAAGCCATGTTCCGTATTTCTTATTATCTTTACCGTATCCGTTTTTTATCCTGAATTCATCCGCATCTATCATTACTAAACGTACGCTCAGATTAGGATCATTTATATATTCTCTTATTCCGTATACTTCTCTTATGGCAGATTCAATGGTTCCGATTTTCGGAGAAGTACGTCTGGGATTGCTCATCTCTCCCGTATCAGGGTCAATCCAATATATCTTTCTTTTTCTGATGACGGGATGTACTACCGTTACTTTGTACATGGGAAGAAAATCAGAAAGCTTATCACATAACTTTTTCAGATTACGTGTCTGTATCTCATATATATGATCACCGGTATATACATCGGCGACATGAGTACCTATGGGAATCTCTTGTTTATCTTCATCCGATTCAATATAATTTTTTATGACCGCATGAATTGTTTTTTCGGACAGAGTTCCTATGGTTGGTCTTTCTCTGTCCGATGTAACACTTATGAGAGCATTATGAAAACGCTCCCGCATTTCCTTGGTTACGGAAGTGGGAGCGTTTACTGTCTCTTGTACTTTTACTTTTTTATTTCGCATGTACCTGTCTCGGATGTTTGTCATCCGCTGCATATAAAGCTTTAAGTAAGATAGGAGTTGAAATACTTGATACAACTATCAGCAGGATTACTGCGGTGAAATATTCGGATCCGATCATTCCTACACTGAGTCCCTTTTGTGAAACGATCAGCGCAACCTCACCTCTTGTCATCATACCGACACCAATCTTAAGTGAATCGTGCCAGGAGAATCTGCAAAGTCGTGCTAAAAGTCCGCATCCTATTATCTTACAGATAAGACCTACCAGTACGAAGCAGATACAGAACAGTATCAGGCTTCCGTCTATTGCAGTCAGATTAGTCTTAAGTCCGATTGATGCGAAGAACACGGGACCGAAGAGCATATAGGAATTTGTATCCATCTTCTCTGCGATGTAACTTGAATCTTTGATGGAACAAAGAACTACTCCCGCAACATATGCACCGGTGATGTCCGCAATTCCGAAATATGTCTCTGCAACATATGCTAGGCAGAAGCAGAGAGCAAGTCCCATAATGGGAATTCTTCTGGTATGAGGATATTTCATATCCGCAAGTTTAAATATCTTGTAGATGATCCATCCTATACCGAGTGCCGCAACAAAGAACAATGCGGTATTGATGATTACCTTACCGGGATTTGAATCGGGATTCTTAAATCCAATAACGAATGTGAGAACTATGATTCCGATGACATCATCGATGATCGCAGCACTCATGATCGTCTGTCCGATCTCACCCTTAAGTTTACCCATCTCACGAAGAGTAGAAACAGTGATACTTACACTCGTTGCAGTCAGGATTACTCCTACAAAAACCGCTGTGTAAAATTCCGCCGATCCGACTTCCGAGAATCCGTAGAAACACATGTACAGGATTGTTCCGCCGATCAGTGGAACCGTTACTCCGGAAACAGCAATAAGAAATGCTTTGAATCCTGTCTTAAGCAGATCCTTAAGATTAGTCTCAAGTCCTGCGGAGAACATAAGGAGGATAACTCCTATCTCCGCCATCTCTGTTATAAAATCGCTTTGATCAACAAAGTGAAGAACGCTGGGACCGATCAAAAGACCTGCAATGATCTCACCTACTACCTGCGGCGCCTTTACCCTTCTTGCAAGAAGTCCGAAAACTTTAGCAAATACAATAATGATTGCAAGATCTCTTAATATTGTATAATCCATTTTTATCAACCATCCTCTTCACTGTCGTCCTGAACGGGAATGATCACTTCATCATCATCCTCTTCAAAGGAACCGGCCATATTTTCGCTTTCTTTATCCATAGCCTCTTCGCCTTCTTCAAGTGATGCGAATTCTTTTTCACCGTTGGAAAGTCTGTCGCGTACCTTTGCAACATTGGCTATCTTCTCACCGCCGGAAAGATTCATAAGTTTTACTCCGGAAGTGATTCTGGAAAGAACGCTTATATCATCAATTCTGATTCTTATCATCTGACCGCCGTCGGTGATCATGATAAGTTCCTCGTCGCCGTTGACTGCTTTTGCGGCAAGGAGGTCACCGGTCTTATCGGTGATCTTGTAACACTTAACACCCTTACCTGCTCTGTGCTGTCCGTTGAATTCATCAATGTCGGTACGCTTACCCATTCCCTTTTCGGAAATGAAGGTCATGTACTTACCCTGGGAAGCAAGCTGCATTGCAACAACTTCATCACCGCCGGCAAGATTCATTCCGATAACACCGATACTTCCTCTTCCTGTTGTACGTACTTCTTCTTCTCTGAATCTGATGCACATACCCTGCTTGGTAGCAAGAAGGATCTCAGAATCGGCATCCGTTATCTTAACATCGATAAGCTCATTTCCGTCTACAAGAGTGATTGCTCTGAGTCCGCTCTTTCTGACATTCATAAGCTCGTCCATCTTCATCTTCTTGACTGTGCCGTTCTTGGTTGCGATGAAGAGATTCTTTCCTTCTTCAAATCCCCAGATGGGAATGATCGCACTTACCTTTTCTCCGGGTTCAAGCTGAAGGAGATTTACTATCGCAACACCCCTTGATGTACGTGAACACTCGGGGATATCGTAAGCTTTCATTCTGTAAACTCTTCCCGCAGTGGTGAAGAAGTTAAGTGAATGATGGGTTGTGGTCATGAGGAGATCTTCGACATAATCGTCCTCGATGGTAGCCATACCCTTGATTCCTTTACCGCCACGATTCTGAGCTTTGAAGTTATCAACACTCATTCTCTTGATATAACCGAGTCTGGTCATTGCGATAACGGTATTCTCGTGAGGGATCATATCCTCATCGGGAATATCGAATATGTCATTGCTGAAATGAGTATGTCTCTCGTCGCCGTATTTATCTGCGGTCTCGGAGATTTCCTTTTTGATGACTCCGAGAAGAAGTTTCTCATCGGCAAGTATTGCTCTGAGTTCTTCGATCTTTGCAAGGAGCTCATTATGCTCCGCAAGAAGTCTGTCTCTTTCAAGTCCGGTGAGAGCTCTCAGTCTCATGTCTACAATAGCCTGAGCCTGAACATCATCAAGTCCGAATCTTGCAATGAGTTTCTCTTTTGCTTCCGCGGGAGTTGCGGATCCTCTGATAATGCTAATGACTTCATCGATGAAATCAAGAGCTTTAAGAAGTCCCTGGAGAATATGATCTCTTTCTTCCGCTTTTCCAAGATCGAATTTTGTACGTCTTGTAACTACTTCTTCCTGATGCTTCAGATACTGCTGAAGTACTTCAAGAAGAGTTAATACCTTGGGCTCGTTGTTAACAAGCGCAAGCATGATGACACCGAAAGTGTCCTGAAGCTGTGTGTGCTTGTAGAGCTGGTTTAAGATGACATTTGCATTTGCATCTTTACGAAGCTCGATTACAACTCTTACACCTTCTCTGTTACTCTCATCTCTGATGTCTGTAATACCGTCTATCTTCTTGAGCTTTACAAGTTCGGCAATCTTGATCTGAAGATTTGCCTTGTTGACCATGTAAGGAAGCTCGGTAACGATGATCTGGCTCTTTCCGTTTGGAAGCTGTTCAATCTCGGTTACGGCCCTTACTCTGATCTTACCGCGTCCGGTTCTGTATGCTTCCTCGACACCGCGGTGTCCGAGGATAAGTCCGCCGGTAGGAAAATCGGGACCCTGGATGATCTCCATTACGTCCTCGATAGTGGTTTCTTTTCCTTCGATACGATCGTCAATGATCTTGATAACACCGCCGACCGCTTCTCTTAAATTGTGGGGAGGAATGTTGGTCGCCATACCGACCGCAATTCCGGTTGCTCCGTTTACGAGGAGATTAGGATAACGGCTGGGAAGAACCATAGGCTCAGACTCTGTTCCGTCGAAGTTGGGAATGAAGTCTACGGTGTTCTTATTGATATCCGCAAGAAGTTCCATACTGATTTTAGAAAGTCTTGCCTCGGTATATCTCATTGCCGCAGCGCCGTCACCGTCCATGGAACCGAAGTTTCCGTGACCGTCTACAAGAGGATATCTCATGGACCAGGGCTGAGCCATAAATACAAGCGATCCGTAAATGGAGCTGTCGCCGTGAGGATGGTATTTACCCATCGTATCACCGACGATACGTGCGCTCTTTCTGTGAGGCTTATCAGGTCCGTTATTGAGTTCTACCATGGAATAGAGAACTCTTCTCTGTACAGGCTTGAGTCCATCCCTTACATCGGGAAGAGCTCTTGCCGCGATTACGCTCATTGCATAATCGATGTAGAAGGTCTCCATTTTTTCTTTGAGATCTACTTCCTGTATTTTGTCAAAAATAGTATCTTCCATAATTCCTCTTTCGAACGAAAGTCTTTAACAATTATCAGATATCGAGATTCTGAACAAATCTTGCATTCTCTTCGATGAATTCTCTTCTGGGTTCTACTTTATCTCCCATAAGAGTTGTGAAAGTAAGATCAATCTCACTTGTCATCTCTTCATCAAATCCGACTCTGAGAAGGATTCTTCTCTCGGGATCCATTGTTGTCTCCCAAAGCTGCTCGGCATCCATTTCTCCGAGACCCTTGTAACGCTGGATCTTATTGCTCTGATCTCTTCCAACTTCATCCAGGATCTTATTAAGTTCCTCATCGGAATATGCATACCATTCTTTTTTATTCTTCTCCAACTTATAAAGAGGAGGCTTAGCCAGATATACATGTCCGGTCTTTATAAGCTCGGGCATGAATCTGTAAATGAAGGTAAGCATTAGTGTAGCTATATGAGCACCGTCGACGTCGGCATCGGTCATGATGATGATCTTGTCATAGCGAAGCTTTGAAATATCAAAGTCATCATGGATACCTGTTCCGAATGCCGTGATCATCGCTTTGATCTCAGCATTTGCATATATCTTGTCGAGTCTTGCTTTTTCTACGTTCAGGATCTTTCCTCTAAGGGGAAGGATAGCCTGGGTTGCTCTGTTACGGGCTTCCTTTGCACTTCCTCCTGCGGAGTCTCCCTCTACGATATAGATTTCGCAATGTGAAGGATCCTTATCGGAGCAGTCTGCAAGCTTTCCGGGAAGAGCCATTCCTTCAAGAGCAGTCTTTCTTCTGGTAAGATCTCTTGCTTTTCTCGCAGCTTCTCTTGCACGCTGAGCAAGTATGGATTTATCGCAGATTGCTCTGCCTACATCGGGATTCTGCTCGAGATAAATGGTAAGCTTCTCACTTACGATATTATCAACGGCACCTCTTGCTTCGGAATTTCCGAGCTTCTGCTTGGTCTGTCCTTCAAACTGAGGATCCGCTATCTTAACACTTACGATTGCGGTAAGACCCTCTCTGATATCTTCACCCGAAAGATTGGGCTCGGAATCTTTGAGCATCTTTTTATTTCTTGCATAATCGTTAAACGTCTTGGTTATTGCATTTCTGAATCCCTGAAGATGTGTACCGCCTTCGGGAGTGTTGATGTTGTTTACAAATGCAAATACAGATTCGTTATATGAATCATTGTGCTGGAACGCAACCTCAACATAGACTCCGTTCTTCTCACCCTCAAAATAGAGAATGTCTTCATAGATGGGAGTCTTACTCTTGTTCAGATGCTGAACATATTCTTTGATACCGCCTTCGTAGTAGAATTCAAGAACCTTTCCTGCGGTACTCTTGATCTGGGATTCTTTTTCGGGATGGGATTCCTTTTTGACCGTAGTGTCAAAATTAGCATCCTCTCCTCTTTCTTCCGCATCCTTCTTAGCTCTGTTTAAAAGCTCATTGATCTGCTCTTCGGAATCTTCTTTACCCTCTGCAGCTTCTTTAGCTTCTTCAATCTGGCTGTCGGTAAGGATTGCAGCTGCAGCTTCTGCGGATCTGTCATCCTTAAGAATGATCCTGAGACCCTTGGTAAGGAATGCCATCTCACGAAGTCTGAGCTTTAAGATGTTGAAATCATAAATTGTAGTCTCGGTAAAGATTTCTTTATCGGGAAGGAATGTTACCGTCGTTCCGGTATCATCTTTTTCACAGTCACCGATGATATGGAGCTTTTCTACAACATGTCCTCTTTCGAATTTCTGTCTGTAGATGTGACCTTCCTGTCGGATATCGGCAACAAGCCACTCGGAAAGAGCATTAACAACAGAAGCACCTACACCGTGAAGACCACCGGATACTTTGTATCCTCCACCGCCAAACTTACCGCCGGCATGAAGAATGGTAAATACAACTTCTGCTGCGGGAAGTCCTGATTTATGGTTTATACCTACGGGGATTCCTCTTCCGTTATCTTTGACCGTTACGGAATTATCCTCATTTATCGTTACTTCTATACGGGTACAGTAACCTGCGAGTGCTTCATCTACCGAGTTATCTACTATTTCGTAAACAAGATGATGAAGTCCTCTGCTTGCGGTGGTACCGATATACATACCGGGACGCTTTCTTACAGCTTCAAGTCCTTCAAGGATCTGAATCTGGTCTCCGCCGTATTCCTGTGTAACTTTGGTATTTTCCAAGCTGCCTTCCATGTTACCTCTTTCTCTTATAAGCCAAAGGTTTATATTTAAGACATCTGTCTTACGTTTCCGTTTTCAACATAAAACACTCTGTTCATGACAAATCTGTCATTAACAAAGTCATCAATTCCGGTACATGTTATAAATGTTTGTATATCACCTATGCTGTCCAGCAAAAATCCCTGTCTTTTTCTGTCCAGTTCGGATAAGACATCATCAAGCATTAGTACGGGACTTTCGCCTGATATTTTTTTCATCATGTCTATCTCTGATAATTTGAGAGATAAAGCAGCGGTTCTTTGCTGTCCCTGTGAACCGAATTTCCTGATATCTATATCACCGGCCATGAATGCAAAATCATCTCTGTGAGGACCGATGGATGTCATTTTTGATTTCAGGTCTCTTGCTCTTGATGCTTTGAGACTGCTCTCAAAATCTTCGACAGTGGTACTGGGTTCATAGATGATGCTTATTTCTTCGCGTCCTCCGGAAAGTTTGTAATGTACTTCCTTTATCTCATCTTCGAGTTCGGACGCAAATTTATTTCTTCTTTCAACTATCTTGGTTCCGTAAGATATAAGCTGATCATCCCAGATATTCAGTGATTCTTCCAGAGACCTGTCAAAATATATATCTTTGAGAACCTGATTTCTTCTGTTTAAAACTTTATTGTAATTATTCAGATTGTAGAGATAAAACTGATCTAACTGACACAGTTCCATATCTATGAATCTACGTCTGTATGTAGGTCCGTTTTTTACAATGTTGAGATCTTCCGGAGAAAAAAAGACTACTTTACAGATACCCATAAGGTCTGCAGCTTTTTTAATCCTGTTTCCGTCAATCGCAATTCCTTTTGACTTGGAACTTCTCAGATGCATATCCACTCTTGTGGGTATTCCGTCATTCTCAACAACTGTCCTGATGTGAGATTCTTCTTTGCCGAACTTTACAATCTCACTGTCGCGGCTTCCTTTGTGAGACTTGGTTGTGGCCGCTATATATAAAGCTTCGAGGATATTTGTCTTACCCTGGGCATTATCCCCGTAGAAGATATTGGTACCTTTATCAAATTCTATGTTCAGTCTGTCATAGTTACGGTAATCCGTAAGTTCCAATGATTTTATGATCACATCAGTTTTCCTTTTTCTTTACGATCAGACTGTTTCCCTTGTACTCTATGACATCTCCGGCAACTATCTTCTTGCCTCTTTGAATTTCGGTATTGCCGTTTAACTTAACTTCACCGTTAACAATGTCATATTTTGCATCAACTCCCGAAGCACATAATCCGGCTGCTTTAAGGAGCTGACCTAATTTTATAAATTCGTCTTTAAGATAAAATTCTTTCATCATCACACCGCACTTATAGTTACGGGAAGCACTACATAGACATAGGACATATCATCCTTTTTGATAAAGCAGGGAGCTTTTGAATTTACAAAATCAAGCTCGATTTCTTCATCGTCTATAACATTGAGTGCATCAATAACAAATCTGGGATTAAAACCTATTATCATATCTTTTCCGGACTTTGATGCGGGAACATTTTCATTCATGTTACCGGTTGCGGAATTTATCTTGATTGAGATGCTGTCATCTTTGATATCAAGAACGATAGGTTTTTTATCGCCTTCTTTTACATAAATGGTTGATCTGTCGAGACATTCGGTAAGTCTCTTCTTGTTGATCTTAACTTTTGTCTCATAATCACCGACAAGCATCTTGTTTACATCAAAGAAATTTCCTTCGATGATCCTGGATACTACTTTGGTGGATCCGAACTCAAAACTGATATGGTTGGGATTAAAGATAATATCTATATCATCTTCAGCTCCGCCGTTTATTATTCTTGAAAGTTCCTTAAGGCTCTTTCCGGGAATAATTACTTTCTTGTCTGAATAATTTTCCCTGAGTTCCATCGTGCACATTGAGATACGATGTCCGTCAAGGCTGCACATTCTGACTTTATTATCTTTGATCTCCATGAGTTCACCCCTCATGGTCTGCTGACCGGGAGTATCCTCACTTATCTCTGCGATTGAGAAAATAGTCTTTCTGATAAGCTCTCTGAGAGAAAGCTGGCTCATTACTATATTGTCATTCTTATCAAGATCGGGAAGATATGTGAATTCATCATCACTTCTTCCTGACATGTTGTGGACAACCTGTTCGCATTTTACTACTGTCTGGTAATTGGAATCGGTAATTATCTCGATATCGGATGCTGAATCGGGCATTTTTCTGATTATCTCGAAAATATGCTTTGCATCAAGAGCAACGACACCTGCTTCTTCTATATTTCCGTCTATAACTGTCTCAATTCCAAGGTCGAGGTTATTAACTGTAAGAGTAATCTTTCCTCCGGTAGTGTTAAAAAGAATACACTCCATGATAGACATGGTACTTTTTGCGGGAAGAGCTCTGAGTACTGTCTGAATACCCGCAAGTAATGATGATTTGGAAGAGGATATCTTCATTGTGAAAAACTCCTTTTGGTGAATGAGGTGCCTTTTTATGTTATATATAAATCTTTATCAGTATAATAAGTAATAGGGGTTGTGAACTATGTGCATAACCTTATTTATTATACTATTTTCAAGGCTAAAATGGAATGAATAAGTATGTGAAATAGTACCGGTTATTAAATAAGTTACAAACCTTGATTCACACTCGTAAAATTATGTAAATCATTGATTTATGACCCTGAAAGTATCTTTTTTATTCTATCCACTTTCTCCCGGGTGTTTTTTCCACTTTTATTTGAATTAATATCAGCTTCAATCTTCTTACATCCGCTTATTACGGTTGTATGGTCACTTCTGTGAAGATTGTGGGCTATCTGCTGATAAGTGATTCCGAGCATATCATAGGCCAGATACATGATTATATGTCTGGGATAAACGATATCAGCGTTTCGTTTATTGGACATTATTGCGTCTTTGCTTGCATTACACTCCTGGCAGACCACATCAACTATACGATCGAAGGTGATCATGTTGGATTCTGAAGGATAAATGAAGTCTTTAAGGGCTTCTTTGGCAAAATCCATGTCAGGTTCGCTGTTATTATTGAGTTTTGAGAAAGCTATTATCTTATTGAGGGCTCCCTCAAGTTCTCTTATGTTTGACTTAATATTTGAAGCAATATAATCGATTATTTCTTCGCTTATCTTGATATTGTACTTTTCCGCATCATTTTTAAGAATGGCGGATCTGGTTTCATAATCGGGAGGAGTGATATCTACGGTCATTCCCCATGCAAATCTTGATATATATCTGTCATCAAGTGACTTAAATTCCTTAAAATTCTTATCGGAAGAAAGAATTATCTGTTTTCCGGCATCATGAAGGGTATTAAAAGTGTGGAAAAACTCTTCCTGAGTTGCTTCTTTTCCTATAATAAACTGAATATCGTCGATCATAAGTACATCAACGGTACGGTATTTATCACGGAGTTTGCTCATGGAATCGGCACTGTTACCGCTTCTGAGAGACTCAATAACGTCATTTGTGAACTGTTCACTGGTAACATAAATGACCTTTTTTGAGGGATCTTTCTTTAATATAAAGTGACCTATGGATTGCATAAGATGGGTCTTACCCAGTCCGGGACCTCCGTATATATAGAGAGGATTCCAGGTTTTACCGGGATCTTCAGCTACGGCAACGGATACCTGATGAGCCATTTTATTGTTATTTCCTACGACAAATGACTCGAAAGTGTAGTCAGGATTAAGAGTATCGTTATCAACCTTGGTTTCTTCGGGTTCTATAACGGTATTTGCATTATTAAGTATGAATTTTACGGAGATTATCTGTCCGAGCTCTTCACCAATAACAGTCTCAAAATAGAGCTTGAACTTATTATTTAAGTAGCCTAAGGCTCTTTCGTCCTCTTTTTCGGATCTGATATATACGGTATTTCCGGAAACTTCGCAGAATTCAAGGTTTTCGAACCAGAGATGATAGGTTATATCCGATACTGCTGCTTCCCTTTGTATCTTTCTCTTGATTTCTTCCCAGTATTCTTCGTTGGTAAACTTTTCTGCGTTCATAGGCTGTTTGAAAATTTCTCCTGATAGTTTATAAATGCAGCCAAAAAGGCCAGAAAAATCGACTGCCGTACCATTTTATAATGGATGGATTTTTAATTCAAATCGGGTTATTCCCTTTTGTGCGTTTGCGGGTTTTCCACAATTGTGGATTAAGTACTGAAAACGGTTAAGTCAGTTTTTTTGGAGAAATTAATGTAAATTATGTGGAAAACAGGTATCTAAATTATAAAGTGAAGAAATATTGATATTTACTGGATTTTTTAACTGTTTGACATAAAATAGTTTATAATTTGGAACACATATCCACAACTTTTACACTAAATGGGGATAAGATTTTAGGTGATATTTAAAGTGGATAACTCGGTGGAAAAGAAAATTTATTAACATTTTTTTGAAAGTTTAAAATACTGATTTTTCCCTAAAATTAAATAAAAACCGCTATTTTTGCTTGACACTCTTTCTTTAATTAATTAAAATCTGTTTTGTGTCGTTTCTGACTGATCTCAGGTAGTGAGATCCCGTTGATATTCATTTGAATATCACTATGCGAAGAGATTGATTAAAAGGAGGTGTTTCCTTATGAAGATGACATTTCAGCCTAAGAAAAAGTCTCATGCCAAGGTTCACGGTTTCAGAGCAAGAATGTCTTCAGCCGGTGGACGTAAGGTTCTTCAGAGCAGAAGAGCAAAGGGCAGAAAGAAATTATCGGCTTAAAAGTAAAGGTCACATTTAATGTGACCTTTGTTTTTCCGAATATTTAAAATGGAAAGATTAAGAAAGAACGCGCAATTTTCGGAAGTTTACCGTACACACAACTCCTTCGCAGACAAGTATTTGATCATGTATGTCAGAAATAACGGTGAATCCTTTAACCGAGTAGGCGTAAGTATCAGTAAAAAAGTAGGAAACAGTGTCGTAAGACACCGGATAAAACGATTAGTTAAGGAAGCTTTTCGTAATTCCGAGCATATGTTCAATAGTGGTTTGGACATAGTATTTGTTGCCAGAAGTAATGCTGCATCAATGTCGTATGATGAGACCGTGAAATCTCTGATGGGTCTTGCAGCTTCCCATCACATCCTGCAAAAAGCGGGCAATTGATCATATATATATTATGAAGAGATTTCTCATTTGGTTGATCTCAATTTATCAGAAATATTTCTCACCTCTTAAGAGATTTAAATGTCCCTATTATCCTACCTGTTCGGCATACGGAAAGGAAGCGATAGAGGTACATGGTGCTTTTGTTGGATCTTTACTTGCTTTGTGGAGGATTTTAAGATGTAATCCTTTCTCACACGGAGGATATGATCCCGTTCCCAAGATGAGGAAGAAATATTCAGGGAGATTTTAATGTATTTTACTTTATTAACACCTAATTCCACTCCTATCTTCAAGTATATCGTTTGGATACTCGGTAAGATAATGGAGGGATTGTTCTTTGTTCTTGATAAGATAGGAATCCCGAATATAGGTATAGCAATCATACTTTTTACTATTTTCGTAAATGTATGCCTGATTCCTCTTACCTATAAGCAGCAGAAGTTCTCCAAGCTTTCGCTTAAGATGAATCCTGAGATCAAAGCCATTCAGAAGAAATATAACGGCAAAAAAGATCAGGATTCCATGATGAAGATGCAGGCTGAGACTCAGGCTGTTTATGCAAAGTACGGTGTTTCCCAGGCCGGAAGCTGTGTTACTTTGCTCATTCAGTTCCCTATTCTTATTGCTCTGTACAGAGTTATCTATCAGGTTCCCGCTTATGTAACCAAGATTGGTGATACTTTCAGAGTACTTGCCAATCAGATTGTAGCTACCGATAATGGTGCATTCATTACCGAAAATACTGCTGAACTTGCAAGTGTTAAATCCGCTATTTCAATGTATTCCAAGAACCTTGCAAAAGAAGGCAATCTTACTAACGGTATCATCGATGTTCTTAACAGAGTATCGACATCCGATATGGCTCAGATCAGTGAGCACTATGGTCTTGCAGATTGTACCATTAACGGACAGCAGATTCTTTCCACTCTTGATGCATCCGGAAAAGTAGTTACCAAGGGACTTCTTGATACTTATAACAATTTCCTCGGACTTAATATCGTAAATTCTCCCATAAATATCATTAAGGAGAGTTTCGCAAGTCATGCTTATCTTCTGATGATCATGGCTATCCTGATCCCTCTTTTATCAGGTTTTTCCCAGTGGCTTTCCATTAAGCTTTCTCCCAGTCAGCCTCAGGCTGCCGGCGACAATTCTACGGCAGATTCAATGGCTCAGTCCATGAAGACCATGAACGTCATGATGCCTCTTATGTCTGTATGGTTTGCTTTTACATTTCCCGCAGGTATGGGTATCTACTGGACAGCAAATGCCGTTGTTCGTATCGTTCTTCAGATCTTCATGAATAAGCGTATCGATAAGATCGATATCAATGAGCTTATTGAGAAGAATGCGGAGAAGAGTAAGAAAAAGCTTGAACAGATTCAGGCAAATCAGGAAAGAATGCAGGCTTATGCCGCTATGAATACCCGCAGCATTCAGAAAAAGGCTTCTTATGTAAATACTGCAGCTTCCGATGATAAAGATATTGAGGAAGTAAATAAGCCTACAAATTATGCTCCCGGATCATTGGCTGCCAAGGCAAATATGGTCAATGAATTCAATAAGAGAAACAGTAAGTGAGGTCACATATAGATGGATTATAAAGAATACACAGGTAAGTCGGTTAATGATCTGATCACTGATGCCTGTCAGGATCTTGGAGTTACCAGTGACAGACTTGATTACGTAGTAGTTTCGGAAGGTTCTTCAGGTTTCCTCGGACTCGGTTCCAAGAATGCGGTTATCAAAGCCCGCATTAAATCGGACGAAGTTCCTGCAGAGGAAGTAAAAGCCGAAGAGACCGTTTCCGAAGTAAAGACCGAAGAAGTTCCTGTTAAAAAGAGTGAATCGGAGAAGATCATTCCCGTATCCGATCCCGCTAAGTATGAAGCAGCTGCAGTTAAATTCCTTGAAGATGTTTTCAAGGCAATGGAACTTGAAGCTCAGATCAAGACTTCTTTTGAACTTTCCGAAAATGCACTTGATATCGAACTTCTCGGAAATGACATGGGAATCCTTATCGGAAAAAGAGGAGCAACTCTTGATTCTCTTCAGTATCTCGTAAGCCTTGTAGTAAATAAGGACAGCGAGCAGTATATCAGAGTAAAAGTTGATACCGAAGATTACAGAGAAAGAAGAAGAGCAACTCTTGAAAATCTTGCAAAGAATGTATCTTCCAAGGTTAAGAGAACAGGCCGTCCTTACGAGCTTGAGTCAATGAATCCTTATGAGAGAAGAATAATTCATTCCGCACTTCAGGATAATGATTATGTATATACCTACAGTGAGGGAGAAGGTTCTAACAGACACATTGTTGTCGCTCTCAAAGAAGGTGTTAAGCCTACCGGAGATCGCGGACGTTATAACGGACGCAGAGGCAGAAGATATTGATCCGTAAGATTTAACAATACAGGGCCATGGCATCTGCCTTGGCCCTTTTTTAAAAAATATGTCTGAAGTTAATTCATCTACAATTGCAGCAATATCCACGGCATTGTCCGAATCGGGAATAGGTATCATCAGAGTCAGCGGACCTGATGCTGTTTCCGTATGTTCAAATATATTATTTGATGCAAAGGGAAATAAGGTTCTTGATTCCATGGATGCTTCTACGTTCAGGCATTTATATGTTAGGGATGGGGAAGAGTCTGTAGATGAATGTATCGTTTTATTGTATAGAGCACCTCATTCATATACAGGTGAAGACATTGTAGAAATTCAGTGTCACGGCGGAATTTTTCTGCTTAAAAAAGTTCTTGATCTTGTTATAAAAAACGGTGCGGTTCATGCCATGCCTGGTGAATTTACAAGAAGAGCTTTTTTAAACGGAAAAATGGATCTTGCTCAGGCGGAAGCAGTTATGGATCTTATTTCATCCAGATCCGAAGCGGCTTTAAGAGCATCAAGAGATCAGATGTCAGGAAGAGTTTCGGATGTGATCAAAGATCTCAGGGCAAAACTCTTATATGAGACAGCTTATATAGAATCGGCGATAGACGATCCCGAGCATTATGATCTGACAGGATATGACAATCATATTGAAGAAGTAGTCAAAGATGTTTCCGGTGTGATAAAAAATCTTATCGGTTCCTATGATTCGGGAAGGTTTGTAAGAGAAGGAATAGATACCTGTATAGCAGGTCGTCCCAATTCCGGAAAATCATCTTTGTTAAATCTGCTGACCGGTCAGGACAGGGCGATTGTTTCTGATATTCCCGGAACAACAAGAGATACCATAGAAGAGTATGTAAGACTTGACGAGATCTTACTTAAACTTACGGATACTGCAGGTATCAGAAAAACCGATGATCCCATTGAAAGTATCGGTACCAGGAAAGCAATGGACGCTGCATCCGGAGCAGATCTTATTCTTTTTATGATAGATGCATCCGATCTTCTTACTACGGATGATATGGAAATCTTTTCATCCGTATATACCGGAAAATGTATTATCATATTAAACAAAGCAGATAAAACTCTTAAGATAAAACCCAAGGATATCTATGAACACTTCAGATATTCTGCGGATGCTTCACTTCAGGAATTATCAGAGGAAGAGTTTTTTGACAGATACCCTTGCATCATTATGTCTGCTTCGGGCGGACAGGGTCTTGATGATCTCAAGAGATGTATAAAGAAACTTTTTATGTCCGGCCGGATTAATTCTTCATCCGAAGTTGTCATCACCGGACTCAGACATAAAGAACTTCTTATGCAGGCTGATGAATCACTCAGTAATGTACTGGAGTGCATTTCATCGGGGATGGAAACGGATATTTACACGGTGGACCTGTATGATGCATACAGATCACTGGGACTTATAATCGGAGAAGAAATCGGAGACGATCTTGCAAATGAGATTTTCTCCAAATTCTGTATGGGCAAATAAAATGGATCTTAAATGTAACGGTGTAGAATTTGATATGGATGTTGCCGTAGTCGGCGCAGGTCATGCGGGATGTGAAGCCGCTCTTGCCTGCAGCAGACTCGGACTTGAGACTGTTGTATTTACCGTAAGTGTAGACAGCATCGCACTTATGCCTTGTAATCCCAATATCGGAGGATCATCCAAAGGTCATCTTGTCAGAGAACTTGATGCAATGGGCGGAGAGATGGGTAAAAATATAGATAAGACTTTTATCCAGAGTAAGATGCTCAATACATCCAAAGGTCCTGCCGTTCATTCACTGAGAGCTCAGGCAGATAAAAAAGATTATTCCGTAGAGATGAGAAAAGTTCTCGAATCACAGGAACATCTTACTATCAAACAGGCTGAAGTATGTGAGCTTTTGTGGGAAGAGATTCCTTCCGATTCCAAAGAAGGAACTTTTGAAAAAAGAGTTACCGGTGTTAAAACACAGACCGGAGCGGTTTATCATGCAAAGGCTGTTGTCCTTTGTACCGGAGTTTATCTTAATTCCAGATGTCTGACCGGAGAGTCCATAGTTTATACCGGACCCAACGGATTACAGGCTGCAACTCATTTATCCGATTCATTAAGAGCTGCAGGAATTAATTTGCGCAGATTTAAAACAGGAACTCCTGCACGAATGGATGGAAAAACAATTGATTTTTCCAAGATGGAAGAGCAGAAGGGTGACGAGAGGATAGTTCCGTTTTCTTTTTCAACGGATCCGGATTCCATTCAAAAAGAACAGGTGTCATGCTGGCTTACACATACCAACAAGAAAACACATGATATCATCAGAGCCAATCTGGACAGGTCACCGATCTATGCGGGAATTATTGAAGGTACTGGTCCCAGGTATTGTCCTTCCATTGAAGATAAGGTTGTAAAATTTGCCGAGAAAGAATCACACCAGGTATTTATTGAACCTGAAGGATTATATACCGATGAGATGTATGTCGACGGAATGAGTTCATCACTTCCCGAAGATGTACAGCTTGCAATGTACAGAACAGTTCCCGGTCTCGAGAATTGTAAGATAGTCAGAAATGCATATGCTATCGAATATGATTGCATTAATGCCAAAGATCTTTATCCTCATCTTGAATTCAAGATGATCAAAGGTCTTTTTGCCGGCGGACAATTCAACGGAAGCAGCGGTTATGAAGAAGCAGCTGCCCAGGGTTTTGTTGCAGGTGTAAATGCAGCAATGGAAATTCTCGGAAAAGAATTCCTTGTTCTTAAGAGAAGTGAAAGTTATATCGGAGTACTTATCGATGATCTTGTAACAAAAGATAATCGTGAGCCTTACAGAATGATGACATCCAGAGCCGAGTACAGACTACTTCTCAGACAGGACAATGCTGATTTAAGACTCAGGAAGTACGGACATAAGGTTGGTCTTGTTTCCGATGAAATTTATTCCGGAGTTTTGAAAAAGCAGGAGATGATAAATACCGAGATTGACAGGCTTAAAGAGATAATGCTCGGTGCAGGTAAGGATGTATGTTCTTATCTGGAATCAATGGGTTCATCACCTCTTTCAACCGCAACTTCACTTGCTTCACTTCTGTGCAGACCGGAACTTGATTATGAGAAATTAAAACCTTTGGATCCCGAAAGACCTGATCTTCCTAAGGATGTTATAGAGCAGGTCCAGATTGAGATCAGATACGAAGGTTATATAAAGCGTCAGGAAAAACAGGTAAGGGAACAGGAGAGACTTGAAGTTAAACTTATTCCCGAAGATATTGATTATGATGATGTATCTTCACTTCGTTTGGAAGCAAGACAGCATTTGAAAGATTTCAGACCTGTTTCCGTAGGACAGGCATCACGTATATCAGGTGTATCTCCCGCGGATATTTCCGTACTGTTGGTTTACCTTGAAAAATTAAACAGAAAAAATTTGAAAAATGATTAAATGACACGTGTGTCATAATTCTATGCATGATTATTCTATATTAATTTCATATTTATCTCAGTATGGTGTTTCTGTATCTGACGATCAGATACAGAAACTTGATACATATTATGAGATGATGATAGAGACCAATAAGTCTCTTAATCTTACTGCCATCACCGAATTCGATGATGTACTTATCAAACATTATATTGATTCCGTTACTATTGTAAGGAATATTGATATGACCGGTAATAAATCGGTTATAGATGTTGGTACGGGTGCAGGTTTTCCCGGTATGGTTTTAAAGATTATTTTCCCCGACCTGAATATTACTCTTTTCGATTCTCTTCAGAAAAGATTGAGATTTTTGGATGATGTAATATCTACTCTTAATCTGAAGGGTATATCTACATACCATGGTCGTGCCGAAGAAGCAGGACATATTTCTTCCATGAGGGAGCAATATGATCTTTGTGTTTCCCGTGCCGTGGCAAATCTTCCTGTTCTATGTGAACTTTGTCTTCCATTTGTTAAAACAGGTGGTACATTTGTTTCTTATAAATCCGATAAGGGATCCTCGGAAGCGGAAGCAGCATCTCATGCTTTATCCGTATTAAATTCTTCAATAATCAAAGAGGATGAGTTTACTTTACCGGACAGCGATATGATCAGGAATCTTATTCTTATTTCAAAGGATGGATCGTGTCCCAAGACATATCCCAGAAAGCCGGGCACACCTTCTAAAAAACCCTTGTGATAGTATCTGATCAATACACCATATCTTGATTATCAAGTTTTCTTCCTAATACAGATATACTAAAATTTCATGTTTCACGTGAAACATTTTCTAGATTTAGGGTTTGAATGTTTCACGTGAAACAATCTTTAGTGGTTTTGAAAAATAGTTTCACAACACCCGAATTATTAACCACTATATATAGATATTAGAGATAATTCGGAATTAATAAGCTTCAGACTGTTCTTATTTACTATGAAGTGTCCATATTGCAAAATAAAAAAGTAAGATAGGGCATGCCCATATTGTGGAACCTGGATTGGAGACGAAAGCAGGATTCCTAAACCCAACTCGTCAAAGAAAACCGGAGAAATAATAAAGAAATCAATAGATAATCCCCGGCTTGGATTATTAGTACAGGCGAGTAAATCAATATTTGTACAGGCGGTCTCATGGTTAATATTCTTTCTTGCATTAATGTTATTGGCATACATATTGTTTTGAATCATAGGATGTATTCGCAAAGGAGCAATCTATGTTTGGAATGATCGGATATTATGAAAGAAATCAAAAAATGAACGAGCTCCTCGAAGGATACAGAATATATTCAAATGAAGAACTCGCAGAAGGAAAGAATCTGATTATAGAGACAGAGGATTGGAGAATGGAACTTCCTCTGAAAATGAATGAACTCCTGTATCTTAATCGGGAAAACATAGGTTATGCTGTAGTTCATTTTAAGGAAAAAGGCTTCTGCCTTTTATATGATGATTTTCAGAATGACTCAGAAGCAAGATTTATACCATTTAATGATGGAAAGATAACCATAGAAACAATGTATAAAAAGAAAAAGTACGTGGTTTCATTCCGAATAATAAACGAAAAATAGTCCGAATAGTTTTTCACGTGGAACATTTCGTGATATAATAACCACTGTCCGCATTACGAAAAGGGGTAATTATGAATAGAATTTTAGCAATAGCCAATCAAAAAGGCGGGGTCGGCAAGACCTGTACGGCAGTAAATCTGTCAGCATCCTTGGGTGAACTTGGTAAGAAAGTGCTTCTTATCGATATGGACCCTCAGGGAAATTCATCCAGCAGCTTCGGTGTAAATAAGAATGAAGTTGAAAATACCATCTATGAGGTAATGTTGGAAGAGTGTACTTTATCCGAGGCAATCATCAAAGATGTAGCCAAGAATGTATCATTGGTTCCTGCCAATGTAAATCTCGGAGCAGTAGAGATCGAGATGGCCGGTAAGGATAAAGCAAATCTTATTCTCAGAAGAGAACTTGATTTTGTAAAAGACGAATACGATTACATATTCATTGACTGTCCTCCGGCCATTAGTCTTACCACGGTAAACTCCATGGCAGCTGCTACCGGAGTTATTGTTCCGGTTCAGTGTGAGTATCTTGCTCTGGAAGGTCTCGGTCAGGTTATCGAAACCATTAATCTTGTAAGAAGCCGTATGAATCCTACACTTGATCTTACCGGTATTCTTTTCACTATGTATGACGGAAGAACGGTTCTGTCCAATGATGTTGTAGACAGCGTTAGAAATACCGTAAAGTATCATACATTTGAAGCAAAGATTCCCAGAAATATAAGATTATCTGAGGCACCTTCATTTGAACAGCCCATTACAGTATATGATCCTAAATGCAGTGGAGCCGTTGCTTATATGAATCTTGCTAAAGAAGTAGATTCAATGCTTGCAGACTAATAAATTACGAGCGATATATTAAATGTTTTGGAGGGAAAAATGGCAAAGAAGGGACTTGGCAAGGGACTTGATGCACTGATACCGAATGTGGTGAAGAATGATACGGCTGAAGAAAATACCAAGGCCGCGAGGGAAAAATCAAAAAGTGAAACCGATGATTCCCGTACCATGGTAAACATCAATAAAGTTGAACCCAACAGAAAGCAGCCCAGAAGAAAATTCGATGAGGATGCTCTTCAGGAGTTGTCCGATTCAATCAAGATCCACGGACTCATCAGCCCCATCCTTGTACAGGACAGGGGAGATCATTATGAGATAATCGCCGGTGAGAGAAGATGGAGAGCATCAAAGCTTGCCGGATTAAAAGAAGTTCCTGTTATCATAGGCAATTACAGTGAGAAAGAAATTCTCGAAATATCTCTTATAGAGAATATGCAGAGAAAAGATCTCAATCCCATTGAAGAAGCTCAGGGTTTTAAGAGACTTGTAGATGAGTATGATCTTACTCAGGATGAAATTGCCGAAACTCTTTCCAAGAGCAGATCCGCCATTACCAACTCCATAAGACTTCTTAAGCTTTCCGATAAAGTACAGGAAATGCTCGTAGAGGATCTGATCTCCGCAGGACACGGAAGAGCACTACTTGCAATCGAAGATCCCGAGAAGCAGGAAGAAGTTGCACAGAGAATTGTCGATGAAAGACTAAATGTACGTGATGTAGAAAAGCTGGTCAATTCTTTAAAGAAACCCGCTAAACCCAAGCCGGTTACCGATGAAGCACTTAAGGTCTTCTATCATGATATGGAAGAGAACCTGAAGATGGCAGTCGGAACCAAGGTATCCATTTCAGGAAAAGGAAACGGAGCAGGCACCGTAACGATCGAATTTTATAACAATGAAGATCTCGATCGTATTGCTGCAAAATTAAGAAGCTGACATTAGTGTCATATTTGGAGGTGCCGCATTGCAAAGCAGTATATTAAGTACCCTGGGGCTGGGAGGTCTTGATCCCGGAATATGGGTGATAGTCCTTTGTGTATGCTTTATTGCGATAATTGTTTTAATCGTACTTAATTCAAAAAATAAAAAACAGATACAGATCCTTTCGGAAAGGATAGATGATCTGACTTCCGGTGAGGGGGGAAAAAGTCTTGAAGAAGAACTCGATCAGATAATCGAGGATAATAAGAAACTTCTCAAAGATTCCTCCAAAAATTCCGAAGACATCAGGAAGATCTTCGAAAGACTCAAAGGCGTTTACCAGAAAATGGGCATCGTAAGATATGATGCTTATCAGGAACTCGGTGGAGACATGAGTGCCGTGGTGGTAATACTCGATGAGGAAAACAACGGAGTACTAATCAATAATGTATATTCTCCCGAGGGCGGATATGTTTACACCAGAGTAATAGAAAAAGGAAAGTGTGAACACGAACTCGGAAAAGAAGAACAGGAAGCACTGAATATAGCGTTAAAAAAATAAAATCCATTAAGTGAGGATAATAAAATGATAGACATTAAGCTCATAAGAGAAAATCCCGATCTTGTAAAAGAAAACATCAAAAAGAAATTTCAGGATGAGAAGCTTGCACTTGTTGATGAAGTAGCGGATCTTGACGATCAGGTACGTAAGGCCAAGCAGGAAGGCGACAGTTTAAGAAACAAGAGAAACGCCATCTCCAAAGAGATCGGCGGACTTATGGGCAGGATGAAGAAAGCGGAGAGCTCAGGAGATACCGCGGAAGCAGAAAAGCTTAAAGCTGAAGTTGATGCCAAGAAAGCAGAAGTCGAAGCCGGAGCAAAGAGACTCGAAGAACTCGAGAAGATTGAAGAAGAGCTCGGTGAGAAGATCACCAAGATCATGATGGTCATCCCCAATCTTATTGATGATTCCGTACCTATCGGTAAGGATGACAGCGAAAATGTTGAGATCGAGAAATTCGGAGATCCGGTTGTTCCTTCTTTTGAAGTACCTTATCATGCAGATATCCTTGAGAGAATCGGCGGACTTGATAAGGATTCTGCAGGACGTACCAGCGGAAACGGATTCTATTATCTTATCGGTGATGCTGCGAGAATCCACTCCGCAATGCTCAGCTATGCAAGAGACTTCATGATCGATAAGGGATTTACTTATTGCATCCCTCCTTTCATGATCAGAAGTAATGTAGTTACCGGTGTTATGAGCTTCAAGGAAATGGAAGCCATGATGTATAAGATCGAAGGCGAGGATCTTTACCTCATCGGAACCAGTGAGCACTCCATGATCGGAAGATTCCAGGGACAGCTCATTGAAGAAAACAAACTTCCTCAGTGCCTTACCTCATATTCTCCCTGCTTCAGAAAAGAAGTCGGATCTCACGGAATCGAGGAGAGAGGTGTTTACAGAGTTCACCAGTTCGAGAAGCAGGAGATGGTTGTCCTCTGCAAGCCCGAAGAATCCATGGACTGGTATAACAAGATGTGGCAGTACACCGTAGACTTCTTCAGAAGTCTCGATATTCCCGTAAGAACCCTCGAGTGCTGCAGCGGAGACCTTGCAGATCTCAAGGTTAAGTCCTGCGACGTTGAAGCATGGAGCCCCAGACAGCAGAAATATTTTGAGGTCGGATCCTGCTCAACTCTCGGAGATGCTCAGGCAAGAAGACTCGGCATCAGAACCAAGGGCGAGAACGGAACTTACCTGGTACATACCCTTAACAATACCGTACTTGCTACTCCCAGAGGACTTATCGCTTTCCTCGAGAACAATGTTAACGAAGACGGAAGCATCAACATCCCCAAAGCTCTTCAGCCTTACATGGGCGGAAAGACCAAGATCGAACCCAAGAATTGAACGCGGTAGTAAATGCATAAATTTCTCAGAGCCATCGGCTTCAGTAAAATCAAAAGAGAAGACATCAAGGACCTGGTGCTCCAAAGCGTCAAGAAAAATGACAAGAGGGGCTACACCATGTCCTTGGATGACGTTATGCTTGCCGAGTTCTCTAGGGACGTGGGCGAAGGCATCGGAATAACCGCTGCCGGAACCTTCAGCGAGGACGATCTTTTTCACACAGATTATTATTTCCCCTATCTCAAAGGTACGGGAATCACTTCAACGGAAGACGTATCCGTGGAAAGACATGCGGCCAGAGATTCTTATGCCGGTATATGCGATGACGTCAGACTCGGCATGTCCCTTATTTTTTTCATACAAAATAAGATTCCTTATATCAGTGCCCAGGTTTCCGGACGTCTTCCCATCAAGGGTACGACCCTGACTCTTGCAGGACTCTCCATCAAAGGCACGATCCTTCTCCCTGCGGGAAAAGAATCCGAAGAGGATGAAGTCAAAAACAAACTTCAGAAAGTCGAAAGATACAGACTTTTGAAGAATGCAAGAACCGGAAACGAAGAAGCTATCGAAGAGCTCACCATGCAGGATATGGATCTGTACAGCGAAGTATCCAGAAGAGTTGGACATGAGGATATTTACAGCATAGTTTATACAAGCATCATGCCTTACGGTGTGGAGTGCGATCAGTACAATATTCTCGGTGAGATCGTAAAGGTTCGCAGGATACTCAACAACATCTCAAAAGAAGAAGTATATATCCTTACGCTCCTTGTTAATGATTTGACATTTGATGTTGCCATCAATATAATGGATTTGCTCGGTGAACCCGTTCCGGGCAGAAGATTCAAAGGTATCGTCTGGCTTCAGGGAAGCATTAATTATCCCGATGATCCTGACGCTCCCATAGAATAGTGTTTCCGTAGCTCAGCAGGATAGAGCGTTCGCCTCCTAAGCGAAAGGCCGGCGGTTCGAATCCGCCCGGGAACGTTAAAAAGGAAGTCTTTTTGAAGACTTCCTTTTTATTTTTACTCAAATATGTTATTAGTGGAAATAAGAGATAAAAAACTCTCTGAAAAAACGTTAATTGTTGTTGATAATTGCCTTTACGTTAGAATTTTCCGTACGATTTGTGGACATTTTATGCAAAAAGAATACTAATTCAGCACCATTTATTTGGTAATTATTTTTTCATTTAGGTAAATGCTTATAAAAAGAAAGTATAATATTTAGCAAAAATTGCCCAATAATTACCAATAGGCTGAGATACAAATGAATATTTATAAAGTATTATAATGGCAGATTCGTATGGATTTCTAAGACGTAAAAGAAAGGAGTTATTCCATGAACGAAACATCAGATGTCATGATCCCCGAAAAGGGACCGATCACCGATGAGCTTCTCGGCCGTATGGACAGATGGTTCCGCGCAGCCAACTATCTCGCAGCAGGACAGCTTTACCTGCTTGAGAATCCCCTTCTCAGAAAACCCCTTACTATCGATCAGGTTAAAAAGAAGATCGTAGGACACTGGGGAACCGTACCCGGACAGAACTTTGTCTTCGTACACTTAAACCGTGCCATCAAGAGATATGATCTCGACCTTATTCTTCTTTCAGGTCCCGGACACGGCGGAAACTTCTATATCGCAAATGACTACCTTGACGGAACATATTCCGAGGTTTATCCCAATATTTCAGAGGATGAATCCGGTATGCAGAAACTGTTCAAGCAGTTCTCATTCCCCGGAGGAATGCCTTCACACTGTGCACCCGAAACTCCCGGTTCCATCAACGAGGGTGGTGAGCTCGGATACGGTATCGCTCACGCATTCGGTGCAGTTTTTGATAACCCCGATCTTATCGCTGCAGTAACTGTAGGAGACGGTGAGGCTGAGACCGGACCTCTCGCTACTTCATGGCAGTCAAATAAATTCCTTAATCCCATAACCGACGGTGCAGTCCTTCCCATCATGCACCTCAACGGATACAAGATCGCTAACCCCACCGTATTCGCAAGAATGAGCCATCAGGAAATCGTTGATTTCTTCCACGGCAACGGCTGGGAGCCTTACTTCGTAGAAGGCGACGATCCTATGACCATGCACAAGCTCATGGCTGAGACTCTTGATACCGTTATCGAGAAGATCAAGGCTATTCAGGAGCACGCTCGTACCACCGGTGACACCACTCGTCCCGTATGGCCTATGATCGTACTCCGTACTCCCAAGGGATGGACCGGTCCTAAGGTAGTTGACGGCAAGAAGATTGAAGGAAACTTCCTTGCTCACCAGGTACCCATCTCCATGGAGAAGCCCGAAGAGCATCTTAAGATCCTTGAGGATTGGCTCCGTTCATACAAGCCCGAAGAGCTCTTCGACGAGAACGGAAGAGCATTCGAGGATATCAGATCTCTTGCTCCCGTAGGAAATGCAAGAATCGGTGCTAACCCTCACGGAAACGGCGGACTTCTTCTCAGAGACCTCAGACTTCCTGATTTCAGAGATTATGCATTTGATACTCAGGGACACGGCGAGCGCGACGGTCAGGATATGATCGAGCTCGGCAAGTTCGTAAGAGATATCTTCAAGCTTAACAAAGAAGCTAAGAACTTCAGAATTTTCGGACCCGATGAGACCAACTCCAACAGACTCAATGCCGTATTCGAGGCAGAGAACCGTGATTGGAACGCAGAGCGTTACGATGACGACGATCACCTTGCAGCAGACGGAAGAGTAATGGACTCCATGCTTTCCGAGCATATGTGCGAAGGATGGCTCGAGGGATATCTCCTCACCGGACGTCATGGATTCTTCGCAACTTACGAAGCATTCGCACGTATCATCGACTCAATGGCTGCACAGCATGCTAAGTGGCTCAAGGTAAGCAACCAGCTTCCTTGGAGAGAGGAGATCGCATCTCTCAACCTTATCATGGCATCAACCGTATGGCAGCAGGACCACAACGGATTCACTCATCAGGATCCCGGATTTATGGATCACATCGCTAATAAGAAGGCAGACGTCGTAAGACTCTATCTTCCCCCCGATGCTAACTGCCTGCTTTCATGCTTCGATCACTGCATCCGTTCACGTAACTATGTAAACGTAATCGTCGCATCCAAGCATCCCAGACCTCAGTGGCTCTCCATGCCCGAAGCAGTTAAGCACTGCACTCAGGGTATCGGAATCTGGGAGTGGGCTTCCAACGATCAGGGACAGGATCCCGATATCGTATTTGCATGCGCAGGTGAGACTCCTACTCTTGAGGCTCTTGCAGCAGTATCAATCCTTAAGAGCGAGATTCCCGAGATCAAGATCCGTTTCATCAACGTAGTTGACCTCTTCAAGCTCCAGCCTGCAAACGAGCATCCTCACGGACTTCAGGATGCCGAGTACGATATGCTCTTCACCCAGGATAAGCCTGTTGTATTTGCTTTCCACGGATATGCATCCCTTGTACATGAGCTTACTTACAGACGTCACAACAATCGTCTCATGCATGTACGCGGATACAAAGAAGAAGGTACCATCACTACTCCTTTCGATGTACGTGTTCAGAACCATGTGGATCGTTTCCACCTTGTACAGCTTGCACTTAAGAATCTTCCTCAGCTCGGAAATAGAGGTGCTTACCTCTACCAGAAGATGAGCGACAAGCTTGTTGAGCACACCCAGTACATCCACCAGTACGGCGAAGATCTTCCCGAAGTAGCCGGATGGAAGTGGGAGCACAAATAATTAATTCAGATAAAACAGTTTTAACAGTTCATAAACTCCTTTAGTAAAATCCGGTCGGCGAATAGCCGGCCGGATTTTTTTGTCTAAAAGTTTTTCTTATGCTATAGTGTGTTTTAAGGTCCGAGCCGCGAAACCCTTGATATTACTGCATTTTCAGGACCTGACACACCATGTCTGCCCGTAAAAAATCGGCATCTCTCGCTTTGTGTCGTGGTTTTTTCCGGAAAGATTTCCCAGAATAATTCGTGAAAGGAGGATACAAGTTGGATCAGAAAAAAACGGGACAATTTTTGAGATCGCTTAGAAATGAGAAGAAGATGACCCAGGAACAGCTTGCTCAGGAATTCAATGTCAGTTCCAGATCTGTATCCAGATGGGAAAACGGAACTAACCTTCCGGATATTTCTCTTCTTGTGGAAATAG
Source organism: Lachnospiraceae bacterium (assembly GCA_017940415.1). Taxonomy (GTDB): domain Bacteria; phylum Bacillota; class Clostridia; order Lachnospirales; family Lachnospiraceae; genus AC2028. Next base: position 61,815 of record JAGAYR010000003.1, on the reverse strand, counting down.
CGGACTTTTACGAAGTTGATGTTAGGGAGATCATTGACGGAGAAAGGAAAAACGAGATGATGAATGAAGAAACAAGGGAAGTCGCAGATAAAATGGCGGCTTATGCAGGCAACGAAAAAAGTAAAACCCTCAGATCGGTACAGATTATGGCCATAGTCGGAGAAATTGCATCCATTACAGCCATAGTTCTTATGACCATAGGTTATGAACCGGGGCTGAAAAATACTCTGACCATGATCACACTGATCACCACACTTATATTAATGTCGGTGCTTACGCTTTATGTTACCGGAAGGCTGGAGAAAGTAACCAAAAGCAAAAAGGCGATGAAGGCGATAAAGATATCGGCGATAGTTTTGCTGATACTTTCCATATTATATTTTTTGAGAACTTTCATTTTTCTGTTTATTTTTTTCGGAATACTGTTCATCGATTCGGTGTTTCACAAGCCGGAAACGGATACGGACATTGCCGATTACAACAAATATATTCATATAGAACAGACGCAGGAAGAAATTTGGAAAAACGGATATGCAACAACAAACGGTGAGATGTTTGATATTTGGCCGGAGCATATCACTTCGGATATGAACGTAACGGAGTTTCAATATACCTACTACAATCCCTGGGATCCCCAGTATGTGATCTATATGACCGCAGAATATGATCCGGATGCATATGATTCGGAAATAGAAAGGCTGTCTGTTCTGGAAAGCGAGGAATATCTGGGAATCTACACTGTAACAGGAGAGCCCGAAGGTTATGACATCGTGTCCATGAACAGTGATGAGTACCACGGATTTACATATGCGATGATACCGGAAGGTGTCACAGGTAATACACAGATCACTTATGTCTCCATATGGTTCTGCAATTATTTCCTTGATCTTGATGTACACAAATATATTCCCGATAAATATCTGCTTGCCGGATTTAATGCGGAGAACGGAAATCCATATCAGGAAGAAAATGTTCAGAAACCGGAACCCCTTGATCAGGACACATTAAACGATATGATGTTTCCCGATTTCAAATGATTAACTACACCCCCCGTAAGGATGATCCTTCGGGGGGATTTTTTTGCAAATTGTAAAGATACCATAAAGAAACAATAAAGGTATCTATAAACGTATTGCAAAATCCCATATATACGTTATTATAAAAAAAGTTTGTGACTTTTGGAAACTCCGGAGAGAGCCATGTTAAAAAAAGGAGGCATTTATGCTAGATAAGAGAGTACGCGTTCCTATGATGGCCGGAATTATCGTGTACGGCATATCAATACTTTTAAGTGTTTTATGTGCACTGAATACCCCGATGATAGTAAACATCTTTTCTACCATTGAATATGACGGCAGAGTTTTTCCGATTACGATAATCGGCAGTTTGATCACACTCGCGCTTTATATCGCTTTTTATTTCATCATGAATTCCTGTAAAGGAAAACATAACCGGGTGATCGGGATCATAATGCTTATCGCGTATTGTCTCCCGAGTATAGGTAATTATTTTTTAACCATGGCAGGCTCTGTGCTTGCAGCCCGTCAGGGAGAGGAAAGTCTTGTTGCACTTTCCGCTGTGTCGCAGGCAATCAGCATTGTCACACTTCCCTTTAATCTGGCCGCGGGAGTTTTGATCGTAGTAGCCATGGGAAGATTCGGAATTATAGGAGATATAACTGCTTCGGAAGAAAAAATGACCGAAGACAATGTATATTACGGAGGATGATTATGAGAAAAAAGATCGGGATAATGCTTTGCATCAGTATGGCAATAGGTATGCTGTCGGGATGCGGAGTAAATATGGAAATTCCCGAAGAGCAGGAAAGTGAAGTTATAGATCTTCCTCCTGCTAGGGCACAGGATGATTTCTATCGTTTTATCAACGAGGAAACTCTGGCTGATGCGGAATTTGAATATGGAGCAATGGCAGCCGGAGGAAGCTTTGACAGCGAACTTACGGAAGACCGGATCAAAGATATCATACGCGAAGTGGCTGCAGGAAGCGGATATGAACCCGGTTCGGAGGAAGCCATCATTAAGGCCGCATATGATAAATATTCTGCTTACGATTTTGAGAACACTCCCGTTCCTGCAGAACTGGATGCGCTTCTTCATGAGATCGATGAAGTTGGAACCGTTGAAGAATTTCTCGAGGTGGATGCAAAACTTCAGAGAGAGTACGGAGTAGGTAATGTATTTAATATAGCCGTCGATGATAATTACCTGGCTTCGGGAGAGAAGATCCTTACTTTTTGTCAGTATACGGGCGTGGTAGATGTGGTTTTTGAAGAATTGGAAGATTCTTATGCAAGCCTCAATTCTCTTAAAAACTACGGCAGCGCCGCAATGCAGGCCATGGGACATGATGTGGAGTATTCCGATAATGCGGGAACCGCTTTCGGATATATCGCACTGGATCTGTTTAACAAGACCGATATGGAAATTGCGAAAGCCGCAATGCCTTTTACTTACTTCAATGTTTATTCTTCGGACCAGATAAAAGAACTTCTCCCCGGTATAGATATAGAAGATTATCTTACCAAGATGGGAGTAGACAAAAAACATCTGGATAAGTTCGGTATATACGATCCTGAGCAGCTCCGCTATCTCGGTGAAATTCTTACCGAAGAAAGACTTGATGCTCTCAAAGCCTGGGATATGGTAAATCTCATCAATAAATATCGCAGATTTATCGTATACGGGTATGATGCGTTGGAAAAATATACCACCATTGATTATTCCTCAGATGAAGACAGGATACTTGATGAGATCTCGGGTGTATTTTCCGGGGAAACCGATCCCATATATGTAGAAAAGTATTATACACAGGAGATGGATGATGCCCTTATCGCTATGTGTGATGACATAAAGGAGGGTTACAGACATCTTATCGGTGATGCGGACTGGCTGAGTGAAGAAACAAGAGCGGGTCTTTTGGAAAAGCTTGAAAATATTGTTTATGTAACGGGAGCCGATGTAGTAAGACATGACAATTCCGTATATAAAAATATAACCGGTAAGGACTATTATGAATTCTATTTAAGCTACACCAGACAGGGCATCAGGGAAATGATCGATCAGCTTGATGAGGAATTTGACAGAGAGTCTGTCATGATGCAGATGCAGATTTTAAATGCATGCTATAACCCCTCATACAACAACATCAACATAACCGTTGCGATCATGCTGGATCCTTTCTTTGATATAAATGCCGATTACTATACGAATCTCGGAGGACTCGGAATGGTAATCGCTCATGAGATGGGACATGCTTTTGACAGTAACTGTATTCTTTTTAATGCTGACGGAATGTATGACCCTTCATGGATCGCGGCTGAGGATTATGAAAAGCTGTTATCACGAAATGAAGCGGCAATAAGATATTTTGAAGATAATTTCACTATTTTCGGAGTATACCATGTTGACGGCGAACAGACTCTCGGAGAAAACTATGCGGATCTGGGAGCCATGGAATGTATCTCATCGCTTGCAACAACTGATGAAGATAGGAAAGCTCTTTTTACCAATTTTGCAAAGATATGGTCTGAGAAGAGAGTTGATTCCGCACTCATCGATCAAATAGATTCCGATGAACACAGTCCTGCGATCATCAGAGTAAATGCGATTTTGTCTACTCTTGATGTTTTCTATGAGACATATGACGTTACCGAAGGAGACGGTATGTATATCGCTCCCGAGGACAGAATCTCAAGATGGCATTAAGGGAGGAATGAAAGAATGAGAATTATTTTAAAAACAGTTATAAAGAATACATTCGGAAAGCCCTTAAGATCGCTGCTTGTAATTTTCTCGATCTTTTTCTGCGCACTTTCCGCAATGTTCTGCTTTGATCTTGCAAAGACAGAAAAAAATCTGATAAATGATCTTTTAAGTTCCATGACCGGAGAAGCAGATCTTGGTGTAAACATGAGAATTTGTGACGTATCCAAGCTGCCGGAAAATCTTCCCGAGTATAATGCCTTCAGACTGAGGGGCGTTAACGATTCCATCTATACCGACATTGAAGGTGAGTATGCTTTTGTAAAGATGGAAGATATGTATATATACGGCGTCGATCCTGAAGTGGCTGTTGCCATGGGTTATCTTGATGATGCGGATTTAAAGACAGGCGAGATCATCATAACCGATAAGGTTGCGGAAGCCTGCGGATACAGTGAAGGAGATATGGCTAATATCCACGATCTTGCAGGAGATGTTCATGAATTTAAGATCATCAAAATTGTTAAGGCCGATCTTAAAAATCTCCTTTTCCAGGATTATAACGCTGTAGTAAATGATGAGACCGCAGACATTCTTACATGCGGAAAACCCGTATCCGGAACCATGATGATAGACATCATCGATAATACGAAGATCGATGAAGCGGAAAGCATTCTCAAAGAGGAATTCAAGTCGGACGATGTTCAGAGATATGCCATGACCGAAGAGATCGAGGCTATGATGAATGAGCTTTACGGTATTTTGTTTATTCTCTTTGCCGTCACTTTCCTGCTTGTTGTATTCATAACCTTCTCCATCTGTGAAAGGATCGTCGGTGAGAGAATGTCTTTCATCGGTACTCTTCGAAGCCTGGGACTGAGTTCTGCACAGACGGCAGTAGTTCTTTTGATGGAAAATGTCATGTATGCACTTTTGGGAAGTATTCCCGGAGTATGGCTCTATCTGTTATTAAGAGGTCCCATGATGGAAACACTTTTCGATGTATCATCTGCGGGTCTTGAAGTACATTTTGATATTCCCGAAGTATCGATCGCACTTATTGCGACAGTTATATTATCCGCTGTTCTGATCGAGTGTCTCATACCTCTCAAGGCAGTTCTTAAAGCGCTTAATACATCCATCAGAGACATCATCTTTGATAACAGAGATACGGAATACAAATTCAGTAAAAGCGGTACCGTAGTCGGAATAATCATGTGTGTCATAGCACTTCTTTCATGCATTTTCGGTAAATCTTTATTCGGTGCGGGAATATGTCTCATCACTTCGGTTATCGCTCTTGCACTTTTGTTCCCGAGAATCCTTAAATTTGTTACAGGATTGATCACAAAGATTTCCGAGAAGAGAGAAAACGGAAAAATGTATCTTGCTTCCGGTGAGGCCATGTCAAGAAAGAGTACGGTAGGAAGCGGAGTATTGTGTGCCACATCCGCAGCCATGTGCATTCTTATCTATGTTATCGCAATGGCAATGTCGGGATTGTTTAATTCGGATGTTTATGATTGCGATACAATCGTTACATGTTCCGGAAAGATGAAGCAGCTTTCTTTCATTCAATATCTGGACGGCGTTAATGATCTTGAGTATGTATATTACTCATTGGACTACGTTACCATAGGCGATGATAAAACGGAAAAAACCTGTCAGATCATCGGTCTTCCCGAAGGCGGTTTCAGATTCTATCATGCACTTGACGGAGTGCCCGAATCACTTGAAGAAGGTACCGTATGTGTTGAGAAAGTCTGGGCCGGAAGAAACGGCGTATCCGTGGGAGATACCATTAAGCTTACATTCAATTCTTCAGGTGTTTTCCCCATCGAAAAAGAATACGAAGTCGTTTCATTCTTTAAGATGGATGACTATGAATCAGTAAAAAATAATTTCGTAGTTTCCGAAGCGGAATACAAGAGTATATATCATGACATGCCGGGATATATTCTTATCAAAAGCGATGATCCCGAAGGTGTAAGAGACATTATCGATAAATATGCCGTAGGTTCTGTTTCCAAGGTTCAGACCAAAGCGGAAATGATAGAGGAAAATGAGAAAGATAACGCATCATCGGAAAGAGTTCTCTTTATCGTCATCGCTGTTGCCTTGGGCATGACCTGCATCGGAATGGTCACCAATCAGCTTATCGGTTTCGAGGGAAGAAAGAAGGAGTGTGCGGTAATGGTATCTACATCCATGAGTAAGCGTACTCTTTCGGGAATCCTGATCAGAGAGATGCTCATTACATCCGTCACTGCAGTTACTTCGGGAACCATTATCGGTCTGCTGCTCATAACAGTCATAAAGAGAGCTGTCGAAAATTCGGAATCCGTTTTGATGTACTTTAATTTCAATCCCTTAACGGTAGTTTTGTTTTATGCAGTCATGATAGTGGTGTTCACACTGACAACCCTGTTCCCTATCAAGAATCTGAAGAAGATGAAACTTTCGGAACAGCTCAAATACGAGTAATTAACAGCGCTTTCATGTAAATATATTCAGGGAGAAACGATAATGAAGAAAACAATAGAAGTAACCGGTGTGAGCAAGACTTTCGGTAAAGGAACCAATCTTAATAAAGTTCTCGATAATTGCAGTTTATATGTAAACGAGGGAGAGTTTGTTTCCCTCATGGGCGCATCCGGATCCGGAAAATCAACCCTTCTGTATCTTATCGGCGGACTTGACAGAGAATTCGAAGGAAAGATCTCTCTTTGCGGAGAGGACATCGGATCACTTAAAGACAACAAACTTTCCAAACTCAGACTTGCAAGTATCGGATTTGTATTTCAGTTCTATAATCTGGTCATGAACTTAAATGTAGAGGATAACATCCTCCTTCCCATGACCGTAAACGGTAAGAAAAAGAGTGAGCTTAAGAAGGAACTGGACGAGATCCTTGAGATCACAGGCCTTACCGAGAAAAGAAAAGCAATGCCCGCAACTCTTTCGGGAGGACAGCAGCAGAGAGTCGCCATCGCAAGAGCAATCCTCGGCAATCCTTCCATAATTCTTGCGGACGAGCCCACCGGTAACCTTGATTCCAAATCAACCGCAGAGATCATGGATCTCTTCTCAAGACTCAACAAAGAAAAGGGACTTACCATCCTTCAGGTAACCCACTCCGAGAAGTGCGCTTCATACGGAAGCAGAACCATTCTTCTCGACAGCGGTAAGATTGTAGGTGCGGAAGCAGAGCAGACTGAAGAAACAGCAGCTGAGAAGGAACCTGTTTCAGGAACCGAGACCGCTGAGTAAACGATCGGAATAAAAAAGGAGCAGATCCGTTAAGATCTGCTCCTTATATTTTTGCATATATCAGTCAACTGCAATGTCGATGTTCTTGCCGGTAAGTCCTACATAAGCGCCGGAAGATGCTTCGCTGCTCTCGGGATGAGCGATGAGCCACTTGTTGCGGGCCCAAAGGAGCTTGTCCTCATCATTTCCTTCCTTAAGAGCGGGCTTGTCGGTGTTGGTTCCCTTGGGAAGAACAACGGCAACGCGGAATCCGTCATTTCCGTCGCACTGGCAGGGTGCATAGTGAAGGCTGTCTTCGTAAACGAGAACAACGTCACCCTTATCTGCCTTGAATGCTACAACATCCTTGGTATCAAGCTTTCCGTCGTGAATATCCTCTGCCTTGGCAAGAAGAAGAACGAAAGATGTGGTTCCGATGTTGAGCTCGCTTCCTCTGTGATACTCAAGGCAATTGAGCTTGGTGTTTCTTCCCCAGCACATACCTACCTGGATGGGCATTCCGCCGTAAGCACGGTCAGTGAAATCCTTGTAAAGATCGGTACAAGCCTCGAGGCTGTCGATTCCGGGCTCGTAAGCTACTCCCTCTGCGGGAAGATCTATCTTATTCATCGCATCGAGCAATGCGGATACATCATATCCGGTTAAAACCTTTCCATACTTTTCGAATTCTTTGCTGTGAACTGAGATCAACTCCATAGTAAAACCTCCTACTATATAAATAAAATACCCCGGACACCCGGTTAGTGTCTTTTCATATAATACATCATTTGCAGGAAACCTGATACCGTTTTCTTGCTAAAAACATGCGCAGTTTTTGTTATATCGAGAAACTTATGTATGGTAGAATGATCGTGTATCGGGATATTCCGAAACGGAAAGGAGCATATATGGACGAACCGTTCATCACCGTGGATCTGCATGGAATGAGATGCGATGAAGCGGAAAAAAGAATAGAAAAAGTTCTTTCGGGTGCCGGTGACGGAACATATCAGATACGCCTTATCCATGGATTTAACAGAGGTACAAATCTCAGGGATATGATCTACGACTCTTTCAGATATAACAAGAAAGTAAAACGTATTATTCCGGGAGATAATCAGGGTATTACTGTTTTGATTTTAAAGGAACTGTTTTAGAATAAATCAATATAAAATATTAAAATAAGTCAATTTTCCGAGCGGAGAAAATTGGCTTATTATTTTGCTAAAATGCCTTAGACTCGGCGGTTTGCTAAAATCTGCATTAAAAAATATCAATAAAATAGATTAAAATCCCTCTTGCTTTTCAAAGAGAGTAGTAGTATCTTTATTTCATAATTGTTCAAAGCAGATATCTATAAATATCTGAAGAAGGAGTAAATATGAGTAAGATCAATATCAGTGAGAAGTACAGGCCTACATATTATATGCCTCCCGTACTGAACCATAATTGGGTAAAAAAAGACAGGATTACCGCACCTCCCATTTGGTGCAGTGTTGACCTTCGTGACGGAAATCAGGCTCTTATCGATCCCATGAGTCTGGAGACAAAATTGGAGTTTTTCAAAGTTCTCGTTGAGGTGGGATTTAAAGAGATCGAAGTAGGGTTTCCCGCTTCATCCGATACCGAGTTTGAATTCATCAGAGCCCTGATCGACAGAAATATGATTCCCGATGACGTAACCATTCAGGTTCTTACCCAGGCAAGGGAACATATTATCCGTAAGACTTTCGATGCTGTAAAGGGATGTCCCAAGGCTATCGTGCATCTGTATAATTCCACCTCCGTAGAACAAAGAGAGCAGGTGTTCAGGAAAGAAAAGCCCGAGATACTTAAGATCGCCGTTGACGGAGCTAAGTTATTGAAAGAGCTCGCCGATGAGACGGACGGAAACTTCATGTTCGAGTACAGCCCCGAGAGCTTTTCTCAGACCGAGCCCGAATTTGCTCTTGAAGTATGTAATGCGGTACTTGATGTATGGCAGCCCACTCCCGAGAAGAAGGCGATAATCAACCTTCCCTCCACCGTACAGGTCGCTATGCCCCATGTTTTTGCCGATCAGATCGAATATATGTCCGACAACATGAAATATCGTGACGGTGTAGTTCTGTCCGTTCATCCTCACAATGACAGAGGAACCGGAGTTGCGGATGCTGAGCTTGGTGTTCTTGCAGGTGCGGACCGTGTTGAGGGTACTCTTTTCGGAAACGGTGAGAGAACCGGTAATGTAGACCTTGTAACCGTAGCCATGAACATGGTCACACACGGCGTGGACAGCGGACTTGATTTCTCCAATATCATGAAGATCCGCGAGGATTATGAGAGATTTACAAATATGAAGGTCCATGAGAGAACCCCTTACGGCGGAGACCTTGTATTTACAGCTTTCTCAGGTTCCCACCAGGATGCCATCAGCAAGGGAATGAATTACCGTGCAGAGGGCAAGACAGGGGTAAGATGGGATATTCCCTATATTCCCATCGATCCTTCGGATATCGGAAGAGAGTACGAGTCGGATGTCATTCGTATAAATTCCACTTCCGGAAAGGGCGGAGTTGCATTTGTTCTTAAGCAGCAGTTCGGTTTCAGCCTTCCCGCAGCCATGAAGGAAGAAGTCGGCTACCTTATGAAGGGCGTATCCGACAGAAAGCATAAAGAGCTCAAACCCGATGAGATGTTCTCGGTATTTGAGGATGTGTATGTAACCTCCAGACCTGTTTTCGATGCCACCGAGATCCACTATAAGCAGCTCGGAAACGGCGGAATAGAAGCTACCGTAAGCTTTAAGGATAAGAGCGGTGAGCAGAAGGTTGTTACCGTAGGAAACGGAAGACTCGACTCCGTAAGTAATGCGATCAAGCTCTATCTTGGGGTTGATTACGAACTCACCGGATACGAGGAGCACGCCATCTCCAAGACCAGTTCCTCCAAGGCGGCTTCATATGTAAGCGTAGTATCAGAAGGCAAGATATATTGGGGTGTAGGAGTCGATGAGGATATCATCAAGGCTTCCAACGCCGCACTTGTAAGCTGTGTAAATAAGGTGGCTTCCGACCAGCATATAAACAGGGCCCGTGAAGAGAGGCTTGTAGAGATCCTTACCTACATCCAGAGAAATTACCAGGATGTATCCCTGGATTCAATGGCAGAAGAGTTCCACCTTTCCAGACCTTATCTTTCAAAATACATTAAGGAAAAGACCGGAGAGACTTTCCAGGACGTCCTCCGCATAGAAAAGCTTAAGAGAGCAAAAACTCTTCTTAAAGACACTAACAAGACCATCGAGAATATCGCCCTTGAGGTCGGTTATGAAAATGTAGAACATTTCAACAGAATGTTCAAGAAGACTTACGGAGTAACCCCTGTACAGTTCAGAAAGCAGTAACAGAGCGGTTTTCAGCGTATTATACGCCCTTCGGACCGGGCAGTCCGAGGGGCGTTTTATTGTCGGGGGAGGATTCTTTTTGGCACCGGGGAAAAGAGGCGGGTTGACAAATTTGCAAAAAGAGGTATATTTATAACAATAAGTGCAATACATATAACGGTATAAGCGTAATGCTAAACAAAATGAACCAAATATATAACAAAAAGTTATTTATTTACCTCTTTTTATTCGAAAGGAGATGCTATGATCAAAAACAGGATCAAAGAATTTCGTGCAAAGCTTGGTATCAACCAGGAAGAGCTTGCTTTTAAGGTGGGTGTACGCCGTGAAACCATAGGAAATCTCGAGAATGGACGATACAACCCCAGTCTGGTACTGGCCTGGAAGGTTGCTAAGGTGTTCGATGTCCCTATCGAAGAGGTTTTCACCATAGACGAGATCATTCGCTGAAGATAATAATAAGGACAATATTTTTGGCTTATGATAAAATGCTGTTCATGCGGCTGTATCTTTCGCAGGAAGGGATAAGGCATTGAAAGGCTGGTTAATAGTAAATTCATTTGTTAAATGGGATAAGTTCAGCGAGATTTACAAATTGCTCCTTGAAGCCGGTAAAAAGGTGGGAGTGGAGCTGGAGCTGAAGACATCTTCCGATATTCATTGCAGCGTTCAGAGCAGGTTTTCGGAATATGAACTTCCAGATTTCGGAATATTCTGGGACAAGGATATTCTCCTTGCTTCGCGCCTTGAGAAGATGGGACTCAGGCTTTTTAATTCATCTGCCAGTATCGAGGCTTGCGATGATAAGGGACAGACAGCCATCGCTCTTGTTGAGGGCGGGATCAGGACTCCGAAAACCTTTTTGTCTCCCAAGGCATACCCTGCCTTCGGGTGTACCGACATGACTTTCCTGAGAATGGCGGAAAATGAACTGGGTTATCCCATGATCATCAAGGAAAACCGCGGTTCATTCGGACAGCAGGTTCATTTGGTCAAAAATTCGTATGAGGCGGAAAGACTTATCGCTTCATTTAAGGAACATCCTTTTATAATGCAGGAATATATTGAAGAATCCGCAGGAAGGGATGTCAGGATAAATGTGGTCGGAGACAGGGTAGTGGCTTCGATGTACAGATATAATGACAATGATTTCCGTTCTAATATCACAAACGGTGGAAGTATGAAGAGTTTCACCGCCACCAAAGAACAGGAAGAATTGGCGATCGCCGCATGCAAGGCACTGGGACTGGATTTTGCCGGAGTGGATGTGTTGTTCGGAAAAGAGGGCCCCATTATCTGTGAGGTCAATTCAAATCCTCATTTTAAAACTACTCTCGAATGCACCGGCATAAACATGGCCGAACACATAATAAGTTATATAAAAGAGTACATGGATGAAAGATAACAGAGCGCTTCTAGTATATTTTGAAGCGGATATTGAAAAAAACAGATGGTTCATAGACCGGCTTACGGAGAAAGCTTCCGAAAGGGGTATCCGTCTTGATCTTGTAACTCCCTGGCAGGCTTTTGATGAAACTGAAGCGGCCTTTGTAATAAACAGGTCGAGGGACGAAGAATTATCCAGATATTTCGAAGGGCTCGGTATCAAGAGTTTTAACAATTCGGAGACCGTGCGTATCGGTAATGACAAGCTTGAAGAGTATTACCTGTTTCAGGAGCTGGGATTACCCGTTATGGAAACGGTTCCCGGGGACACTCCCGAAGACGAGATCCCGTTTTCTGCGCCATATATTGTAAAACACCGCAGAGGCCACGGAGGAAACAGGGTTTTCAAAGCCAGAAAATATGAAGAAGTAAGGGAGATCATAAGGGGGCTCAACTCTTCGGAATGGATAATCCAGAAGATGTGCGATACTCCCGGACAGGATATGCGCATTTATGTGCTTGGAGGCAAGATCGTAGCTTCCGTTCTGCGCACTTCAAAAAATGATTTCCGGAGTAATTTCAGCCTCGGCGGGGAAGCAAGTCTTATTGAGCCTCCCGAAGAAGCAGTCAGGATGGCTCTTAAACTGTCCGATTATCTGCTTTCCGATTACATCGGTGTCGATCTGATAAGAGATCACGGGAAATGGATAGTAAATGAGGTCGAAGACGCCGCCGGAGCGCGTATGCTGTACAGTCTTACAGACCTTGATATAGCCGAGATGTATATGTGTCATATTTGTGAAAAATCTTCCCAAAAGCTATAAAATGGGATAGAATAATGCAATGCGCGGGGCGGATAGACCAGATCGCCCGGTATGAAAGGAGATTTTTATGTCCGAGAAAACCGAAAGTGCCGTTAAGACGGAGAGCACCGAGAATACGGAAAAAACCGTAAAGACGCACTATGATATGAAAATGGAAAAGCGCAGGGAGGCCAAGAAGCGTGAAAAGCGCGAACAGGCTGTTTGGAAGTGCGCGGGAATCGTGATCCTCATTGCGATCATTGCACTTATCGCTTCTTTCCCTATCAGAAAGTACCTTGCGATGAACGAAACTGTCTGCACCATCGGTGGCAGAAACATAGGACGCGTTGAGTTTGACTATAACTACCATATGGTCAAAAACGCATATATCAATAACTACAGCTCGGTTCTTTCCTATTACGGAATGGATATAAATGATCTTGAGAACCAGATGTATGATGAGACTCTTACCTTCAGACAGTATTTCGAGAAGGAAGCCGTAGACCGTATCAAGCAGACCATGGCTCTTAAGGCTGAGCTTGAAAAAGAAGGTTATACCGCAGATATCACCGGGCAGTATGAGGATTATGCCCAGACCATGAGAGATGCTGCCAAGGAAGCGGAAATGAGCCTTAATGCTTATTACAAGCAGTCCCTCGGTGAGTTTGCTACCGAAAAGCGAATCGAAAAGCTTGTAAAAGAAACCCTTCTTGTGGCTGAATTCAGTGATTACAAGCAGAACGGTTTCGAGCCCACAGATGAGCAGATTGATGCACGTTATACCGAAGATGCGGATGATTATGATGTCTTCGATTATAAAATGGTAAGGATTGATGCAGAGCTTCCCGAAGCACCCACCGATCTTGCAGATGAAGGCGCTGCAGTTGCTGAAGACGGAACCTATACTCCTTCCGAGAAGGAGATTGAAGCAGCCATGGCAGAAGCAGAGAAACTTGCGAATGAAGCAGAGTCTACCATTTTTGAAAATGGTGAGGACCATGAAGGCGAGAAAGCTTCCGCAGTAAATTATCTGATCCGTAACTGGATCGTAGATCCTTCCAGAAAAGAAGGAGATACCACCGTTGTAGAAGCAGATGTTACAAACAGCTACTATGTAGTCGGATTTGTTTCCAGATATAAGGATGAGGATCCTACACTTTCACTCAGAATTATCTCTACTTATGAAGATAACGGAGCACAGATTCTTTCCGAGTATGCTGCAGCAGGAAGCACCGAAGATGCATTTATAGCTCTTTATGATCAGTATGCTCAGGATCAGGCTACCGAAGGCGGACTTTACGAAGGCATTACCGCAGGAGCTCTTCCCGGAGATCTCGGTGTATGGGCTAACGATTCATCCCGCGCTGCCGGAGATACCACTTCTTATTACGATGCAAATGCTTCGATCACCTATGTAGCTTATTATGTGGGCGAAGGAAAGCCTTCGTGGTATTATACTATTAAGAATATCTTGATGTCGGAGGAGATGGATAATTATCTTGCAGGTATCACCGAGTCACTCACGGTAGATGATCCTAAAGGAAACCTTGAGTACATTTCCGTTGAAGCAGCTGCACAGCTTCTTCAGGATATGCAAGAACTTTATACTCCCGAAGGTGAAGGTGAATAATTTATCCGACGGATGAACTTTCTGCGACCGGAAGACAGAGATAGAGACTCTTCTTTCGGTCGCATTTTTTACGATTGATGAACATAAATATTCCAAAAGAAGTAAATTATATATTGCAAACTCTTTTCGATGCCGGTTTTGACGCCTACGTCGTAGGAGGTTGTGTCAGAGACAGCGTTCTCGGTAAGGAACCCGACGACTGGGACATTACCACAAACGCACTTCCCCTGGAGGTTAAGGCACTTTTCAGAAGAACCGTGGATACCGGTCTTCAGCATGGGACCATAACGGTAATGAGGGGCAATGAAGGTTACGAAGTAACGACCTATCGCACGGATGGGACATACAGTGACGGAAGACATCCGGATAAGGTGACCTTTGTACCGAGTCTTGAAGAGGATCTGAAAAGAAGAGATTTTACGATCAACGCCATGGCATATAATGACAGGGCCGGGCTGATCGATCTGTTCGGCGGAATGCAGGATCTGAAAGACGGAATCATAAGATGTGTGGGTAATGCCGAGGAGAGGTTTTCGGAGGATGCCCTCAGGATGCTCAGAGCCGTAAGATTTGCGGCAAAACTCGGATACACACTGGATAAGGACGTATACGACTCCATCAAAAACAGAGCCTCCACGCTTTCTGTGGTATCCGCTGAGAGGATTACAACGGAGCTGATAAAACTCCTTACGTCCGATCATCCGGAGATGATAAAGATCGCATATGAAACCGGGCTGACCGCTGTCTTTTTCCCGGAATTCGATAAGGCCATGGAAACGGAGCAGAATCACCCTCATCATATGTATAATGTGGGTGATCATATCGTTGAGTCTGTAAGGATCTCATCGAATGACCGTATTATCAGACTGACCATGCTCCTTCATGATATTGCCAAGCCCGATACTCTTACGATCGATGATGACGGTATCACGCATTTTCACGGACATGCGACACTGGGAGCCGAAATGGCTGAAGAGATCCTTCGCAGATGGAAGCTGGATAATGATACCATAAGGCGTGTATGCAGGCTTATAAAGTATCATGACCTGGGAAAGGGAGTGCCCTGTAGCCCGAGAGCCGTAAGAAAGGGCATAAGGCTGATGGAAGAGGACTTCCCTCTTTTACTGGAAGTTGAAAGAGCCGATATCCTTGCACAAAGCACTTATATGAGGGAAGAAAAGCTCGAAACTCTGGCTGAATATTCCAAAGAATACGAGATCATTCTCAGGGAAAATCAGTGCTGCAACCTGAAAAGTCTTGCGGTAAACGGAAAAGATCTGGTGGAACTCGGATTTAGTCCCGGTCCCGCGCTCGGAAAGACTTTGAACGCTCTTCTTGATAAGGTTATTGAAGATCCTTCTCTCAATGAAAAGGCTGTCCTTTTGAAAATGGCAGATGGGATGAAAGATGAAATATAATTCTTTTCTCGGAAAACTTAAGACAGGGATTTCCGCTATCCTGGCAGGTGCGGGGCTACTCGTAAGCGTCTGCGGCTGTGGTTCGTCCGGACCTGCGCCGGTTCAGACTTCGCTGACTCCTTCCGCCGATACGGGATTTGTACTGTACGGTACATATGATTATGATTCGTCGGACACGGCCGTTCTGGTAAATAAGGATACTGAAGGGGCTACCCTGACATTTCTTAATCCGGATCTCGGGAAGAGATATACTCTGGGCTATGACGGAACGACAGGCTTTTACGACCGTTACGGACAGCTTATCTCACTTACGCAGCTTTCCGTCGGAGATATTGTGGATCTGAGATTCGTCAAGGAAAAGAGACATCTCACCATGGCGTCATTATCTTCTTCGGCATGGATCAAGGAGTCCACGGATCAGTATATTTTTAATGACATAAAAAACGAGGTTACCCTCGGAAGTGATATATATAAGCTTTCTGATGACTTGTTCTGTTATTCCGGCAAAGAAGAACTGGACCACAGAGAATTAAACAGTGCGGACATCCTTACTTTCAGGGGGATAGGTACCACGGTTCTCAGTGTCAATGTGGATAAGGGACACGGCTATCTGAGACTGTCCGGGCATGAGTATTTTGTCGGCGGATGGATAGAGATCGGGACCAAGAACATTCAGAAGATCACGGAAGACATGCTTCTTACTGTACCGGAAGGTACATATAATATCGTTGTTTCCGGAAGCGGAATGAACGTGGACAGAAGCGTTACCATCAAAAGGGGACTTGAGACGGTAATGGATCTTTCCGATGTGGTTCCCGAAACTCCCAAGGAAGGTCTTGTTCTGTTTTCCATCACTCCCGCGGAGGCAACCCTTTATATTGACGGTGAAAAAGCAGATACTTCATCCGCAATCTCACTTACATACGGATTACATCAGCTTATGTGCACCTGTGACGGTTACCAGACCCTGACCAGATATTTAAGTGTGGGCGAAGCAAATGCCGGTATCAGCATCACCATGGAGAAAGAACCCGAGGATGTAAGCGGAAACGGCTCGTCGGAGACTTCCGGCACGGATGCCCAGACCGCTCAGACCACCACCACCGCAAATAACAGAGTCTACATCAATGCACCGGTAGGTGCCGAGTGTTATGTGGACGGTAATTATGTGGGCGTGGTTCCCTGCTATTTCCCCAAGACAGAAGGTTCTCATGTGGTTACGCTGAGTATGTCCGGATACAATACAAAGAGCTATACAATAACCGTCGACAGCGGAGCATCGGACATGACTTTTTCCTTTACGGACCTTGAGCGGACCACCTAAAACCCCCTGTTTTTCTTGACAAACGGGTATTTTCTGTTTATATAATTTATTTAGCGGTTTTTTGATTAAAATCGTTCAACTTTCAAAAATAACAGGAGGAGTTACATCATGAACAAGACCGAATTGGTTGCAGCTGTTGCAGATTCCGCTGATCTTACAAAGAAGGACGCTGAGAAGGCTGTTAAGGCATTCACCGACGTAATTACCAAGGCACTCAAGAAGGGCGAGAAGGTTCAGCTTGTTGGATTCGGAACTTTCGAAGTTGTTAAGAGAGCAGCAAGAGAGGGAAGAAATCCTCAGACCGGTAAGGCTATGAAGATCAAAGCTTCAAAGGCTCCTAAGTTCAAAGCTGGCAAGGCTCTTAAGGACGCTCTTAACTAATTGTTTTAGATGTATAACAGCGCACCCGTTTGACTTGTCAGGCGGGTGCACTTTTGTATCAGAGGAATGACATGAGACTCGATAAATATCTGAAGGTTTCCAGGCTGATCAAAAGAAGAACCGTGGCCAATTCCGCCTGTGATGCCGGAAGGGTTACGATCAATGACAGACCTGCCAAGGCATCTTCCGATGTCAAAGTCGGAGACGTTATATGCGTATCATTCGGTAACCGTGAACTTAAGGTAAAAGTTACAGACGTTCGCGAAACGGTCAGGAAAGAAGAGGCCGACGCGATGTATGAGGAGATATAATGGCAACTGCCTTAAACAGAGCTAGGAAGAAAAAACAGACCGCAATGGAGAAGCGCCGCAGAAGATCCGGCGCCTACGGATATATTACCGCAGCGATCATCATCCTGATGATCACTGTTGTTGTCATGATCCAGATCAAGGATGTCAAATCCAGACTCAGTGTATATGAGGAACAGGATCAGGCGCTTGATGAGCAGATCGCATCCGAACTGGAAAGAGCGGAGGAGCTGAACGAACTTGAGAAGTATGTTCAGACCAAGGCTTATGCCGAGGAACAGGCTCACGAGAAGCTCGGACTTGTCAATGAGGGTGAAATAGTATTCCGACTTGAGGATAATTAGTGTTGACCAAAGCCGAAATCGTCTGTAAAGAATATATGGATGAATTAATGGCAGGCGGACCTGTCCGCCTTGTCATAGGAGTATCCGGCGGGGCAGATTCTATCTGCCTTTTATTTTTGATGAAAAAAATACTGCCCGTGAGTCATATCCGGGTTATACATATAAATCACATGATCCGCGGAACCGAGGCGGATGAAGATTCCTTATTTGTCAGAAAGATCTGTGAAAAAGAAGGGATCTTTTATAAAGAGATAAAAGAAGACGTACCTGCCATAGCAAAAGAAACCGGCCTTTCGGAAGAAGAAGCCGGCAGAAAACTCAGATACGAAAGCTTTGAAAATGAAGCGGCCGCTTGGGAACTGGAAGAAGGTCTGCCCGAAGGAAGCGTACGTATCGCCGTTGCCCATCATATAGAAGACAGCGCAGAAACCTTTTTATTCAATCTTTTCCGCGGAAGCGGTATAAGAGGGCTTTCCGGAATCGCAGGTAAAAGAGACCGGATCGTCAGACCCCTTTTGAATGCCACGAGGGCAGATATAGAGGAGTATCTGGAAAAGATCGGCCGGGATTACAGAACTGACCGTACAAATTCCGACACTTCCTATGCAAGAAACCGTATCAGAAACCTGATATTACCGGAGGCGGAAGAGGTTTGTTCTCAGGCGCCAGCCCATATTGCGGCTGCTGCAAAAAAACTTCGTGATATTACCGTTTATCTGGACAGCGTGGTGGACGAATCCTGTAAAACTGTGATCCTGAGCTTTGAAGAAGATCACATTGTGCTGGATAAAGGTGCATTCAACGATCTTCCGGAAGTGATAGCATCCATGCTTATTCTTAAGGTTCTGACTTCCATGACCCCGGGTAAAAAGGATATCGGGGAAGTACATGCGGCGGCAGTAATGGACGTGGCAAAGGCAGAAGCCGGAAAACATTTGGATCTTCCCTACGGAATCCGGGCGGATTTCTCACATGACAGGATCTCGTTAAGGCGAACGGAAGGCGAAGATGCCGGAAAAGAGCCGGTGGTTCTTTGTACCTTGATGAAGGCATCGGATCTTGGCAGGGAAGAGAAGGAAGCCATGTTTGACCCTTCAAATCCCCTTAACAGGTACACTAAATATTTTGATTGTGATAAAATATCCCTCATATCATCAAAATTCGGTATCGAAAGCTCCCCGGTTTATGAGATAAGAGTCAGAAAAAACGGAGACTACCTTGTTATAAGAGACAGGGAAGGGAATCCGTGCAAAAAATCCGTGAGCGATTATCTGACGGATCTTAAGCTGCCTTATCCCGATAAGGACAGAATAAGGGTTTTGGCTGTGGGAAGCGAAGTTTTATGGGTCATTGGATACAGGATGGGCGACAGTGCCAAGTTGACCGATGATACCGTCAATATATTAAAAGTCGAGGTGGAGGCATAATATGGCTGAACATGTTGAAGTAATGCTTAGCGAAGAAGAAGTAGATAAGAGGATCCAGGAGATCGGGGATCAGATAACCAAAGATTACGCAGGAAAACAGGTTCATCTGGTCTGCGTTCTTAAGGGCGGAGCTTTCTTTATGTGCGAGCTGGCAAAACGTATCAAGCTTGATACATCACTTGATTTCATGAGTGCATCAAGCTACGGTTCCGGAACGGAATCCAGCGGACTTATCAAGATAGTAAAGGATCTTGACGAGCCCCTTAAAGATAAGGATGTCATTGTTGTTGAAGATATCGTAGACAGCGGAAGAACCCTCAGCTATCTTCTTAAGATGCTTTCCGAAAGAGGTCCCAGATCTCTTAAACTCTGTACCCTTCTCGACAAACCGTCGAGACGTGTTACCGAAGTTGAGGTAGCTTATACGGGATTTCAGATTCCCGATGAGTTCGTGGTAGGTTACGGTCTTGATTACGATCAGAGATACAGAAACCTGCCTTATATTGGTGTTGTAAAGTTCGATTGATCCGTCTGGAGGAATTATTTTGGAAAAAAGTGCTAGAAACCCGTTCAGATCGTATCTGTGGCTGATCTTTTTCATACTGATACTGGTGTGGATATTACAGACCCTTAAGGGAAATTCCACTTCATATTCATACGGACAGCTTCAGAGTGACCTGGCAGAGGGCAAGATTCAGGCGTGCGAGATAACTCCCGACACGTCGGGAAAGACCGGTTACGTCGCGGTCAAGTTAAAAAACGGAGCCATTCAGAGAGTATATGTAACGGATGTAAATGAAGCCGACACTGCTCTCAGAGAAGGGGGCATAGATCCCGTTATCAAAGATAAAGCGGTCTCTAACTGGATAGTAAACATACTTATCCCCATCATACTGCTTGCCTTTGTAGCGGTATTCCTGATGTCGGCGCTCTTCGGATCCGCCCAGGGACAGAGTCAGGGAAGCCGGATGCTGAATTTCGGCAAGATAAGGATCAACATCATCAACGGTGACGGAAAGATAACTTTTGCGGATGTTGCAGGTCTTAAAGAAGAAAAAGAAGAACTTGCGGAGATTGTAGATTTCCTCAAAGATCCCGGAAAATATTCAAGTCTCGGAGCAAGAATTCCCAAGGGTGTTCTCCTGGAGGGTGCTCCCGGAACAGGTAAAACATTACTTGCCAAGGCCGTAGCCGGAGAAGCTAAAGTTCCTTTCTTATCAATTTCCGGATCCGACTTCGTAGAAATGTTCGTAGGTGTCGGTGCTTCCAGAGTAAGAGATCTGTTTGAAGAAGCCAAGAAGCGCATGCCCTGTATTATTTTTATCGATGAGATAGATGCGGTTGCAAGAAGAAGAGGAACCGGTCTCGGCGGCGGACATGACGAGAGAGAGCAGACTTTAAACCAGCTCCTTGTTGAGATGGACGGATTTAAAGAAAACTCCGGAATTATCGTCATGGCGGCAACCAACAGAGTTGATATCCTGGATCCCGCAATCTTAAGACCCGGAAGATTTGACCGTAAGGTAACGGTTCAGAGACCCGATGTTGCCGGAAGAGAAGAGATCCTTAAAGTCCACGCAAGAAATAAAAAGCTTGCCGAAGATGTTAATCTCGAGAACATTGCACGTACAACCGCAGGGTTTACCGGAGCGGATCTTGAGAACCTTATGAACGAAGCTGCCATCGGCGCAGCAAGAAGCGGAAGTCCCTTCATTACCGCCGACCAGATCAAGACAGCATTTGTAAAGGTCGGAATGGGAACCGAGAAAAAGAGCCGTATCATTTCCGAGAAGGAAAAGAAGATCACTGCTTATCACGAGGCGGGACATGCGATCCTGTTCCATGTTCTTCCCGATGTGGGACCTGTTTATTCAGTATCCATCATTCCCACGGGCGTAGGTGCCGCAGGTTATACAATGCCTCTCCCCGACAGGGATGAGATGTTCCTTTCCAAAGGCAGGATGCTTCAGGATATCATGGTGACTCTCGGCGGCAGGATCGCAGAAGAGATCATATTCGGAGATATCACAACCGGCGCTTCCTCCGATATCAAGAAAGCTACCAAGGAAGCCAAGAGCATGGTTACCAGATACGGAATGAGCGATAATATCGGTGTCGTATGCTACGATGACGAAGACGATGAAGTCTTTATCGGACGTGACCTTGCCCATGCCAAGTCCCACAGTGAGGACGTAGCAAGCCAGATCGATAAAGAAGTCAGAAGCATTATCGATGACTGTTACAAGAAAGCCAAGGATCTTATTCTTGAGCACGAAGACGTACTTCATAAGTGTGCAGAGCTCCTTCTGGAAAAAGAAAAAATCGGCAGAGAAGAGTTCGAGGCACTTTTCGGAACAAATTGATTGTGAGATTTGCACAAAAAGATGGCAAAGGCTTCGTGAAGTTTGTGAATCTGTGCCATTTTGCAAAATACGGTCGGGTGCTACTATATACATGTACCCCCAATACATTTTGTTTTGGAAATACCCCAAAGAGATAGATTCTCTGGAGAAAAGACAGCTTCCCCGGCTGTCTTTTTTCTTTTTCGTTTAACTTGTGTAGGTCGGGGAAATGAGCTACAATATTTTGTGGTTTTATAGACGTAGCGGAGGAATTCATGTCTGCAGATTTGATACATCGGAAGAGAGTTCTGAACAATCAGGACTATATTCTTTCAATGAGAGCCGTATTTAACGTAAGGGCTCTCTATTCCGATACCACATCCAATTATCTGAATCCCGAAGAACCGGAGCCCGGTGAAGAGATCACCGTCAGGTTCAGAACGGCTAAGAATAACGTGGATGTAGTTCTGCTTGTCAGTGGCGGCAAAAGGCTCGTCATGACCAAAACCGAGACTGAAAGACATTTCGATTATTACGAGACCAGAATGGAGATCTCAGATAAGAAGCTTGCTTATCATTTCGAGATAATATCCGGTGCTCTGAAAGTATATTTTGACTCCAGGGGTGCGGTTACCGATCCCAACGAGTATTACGATTTTGTTGTTTTTCCCGGATTCTCTACTCCCGATTGGAGTAAGGGTGCGGTAATGTATCAGATCTATGTCGATCGTTTCTGTAACGGCGACAAGACCAATGATGTTCTTGATAACGAATATCTCTATATCGGACAGCCCGTACATAAGGTCGAGGACTGGTATGCTCCTCCCTCACAGATGGATGTGAGAAATTTCTACGGAGGAGACCTTCAGGGCGTTCTTGATAAAATGGATTACCTCAAGAGTCTCGGAATTGAGGTAATATATTTCAATCCTCTTTTTGTATCCCCATCGAATCACAAATATGATATTCAGGACTACGATCATATAGATCCTCATTTCGGAAAGATCGTGGATGACGGAGGAGACGTACTCCCCGAGGGAGCGACGGAAAACAGACTGGCCACCAGGTATACCAGAAGAGTTGCGGGAATGGCCAATCTCACGGCAAGTGACGAACTTTTTATCGAAGTTGTCAAAGAAGCCCATAAACGAGGCATGAAGGTTATCCTGGACGGTGTGTTCAACCATTGCGGATCATTCAATAAATGGATGGACAGGGAAAGGATATACGAGAATGAATACGGTTATGACAAGGGGGCTTATGTAAGTTCCTCAAGTCCGTACCACAGCTATTTCTCTTTTAACAACGAGAACGGATGGCCTTACAACGGTTCATATGACGGATGGTGGGGATATGATACCCTTCCAAAGCTCAATTACGAAGGCTCTGAGGAACTTGTGGAATATGTTCTGAAGATCGCCGCAAAGTGGGTTTCCGAACCTTTCTGCGCGGACGGATGGAGATTGGACGTTGCGGCAGACCTGGGACATTCCCAGGAGTATAATCACAAATTCTGGAAGAGATTCCGTAAAGCTGTTAAAGAAGCAAATCCCAATGCCCTTATTCTCGCAGAGCATTACGGTGATAAAAAAGCATGGCTTCAGGGTGATGAATGGGATTCGGTCATGAACTATGATGCGTTCATGGAGCCCGTAACCTGGTTTCTCACCGGAATGGAGAAGCATTCCGATGATTTCAGGGAAGATCTCCTTGGAAATGCGGACGGATTCTGGGGAGCAATGACTCACCACGGAGCGACTTTCTCCACTCCCAGCATGCAGTCTGCCATGAATGAACTATCCAATCACGACCACTCCAGATTCCTTACCAGGACTAATCACATGGTGGGAAGAACCGGAACGCTGGGCCACGAAGCTGCGGAAAAGAATATCGATAAAGCGGTTTTCAGGGAAGCTGTTGTAATACAGATGACCTGGATGGGAGCACCTACGATCTACTACGGAGATGAAGCCGGAGTCTGCGGATTTACCGATCCCGACAACAGACGTACTTATCCCTGGGGACGCGAAGATAAGGAAATGATCTCTTTTCACAGGGATTTGATCTCTTTAAGACACAGACATCCTGTTTTCAGGACCGGTTCCATTAAGATGGTGGACAGCGATTATAATTTTATCGCTTACGGAAGATTTGACCGAAATGAACAGATTCTGGTTATCATAAACAATAATGATACGCCGGTTCATAAGGATCTGACCGTATGGGAGATCGGAACCACCAGATCCGGAATTATGAAGACTGTTTTTTCCACGGACAAAAAAGGTTATAATATGGGCGGAGAGCAGTACAGCTTAAAATGCGGAATATTGGATATTACAGTACCTGCCGAATCAGCCACTATTCTTGCTTTTTATAAATCTGTATGATAAAATTCTCACTTGCAGATTAAGCATGCGGGTATGGCGAAATAGGTAGACGCAAGGGACTTAAAATCCCTCGGGGGCGACTCCGTGCCGGTTCGAGTCCGGCTACCCGCATTTTAACATGTAAAAAATTATTTTTTTGATATAAATAAGATTATGCATCTTAAGAAAATAGCCAAAAAAAGCATATGTATGGCTGCGGCGCTCGCTGTATTGATCGCAGGATGCAGTCCCGCGGATTATCAGCCTCATGAGGATCCCTCTTCAACGCCGGTTACAACTACGGATCCTTCACCCAGCCCCAGTTCTTCCAATCAATACGATCCCGGCCTTATGGCCATAGGCGAGAGATATGAAAAAGACGGCAAGATAGAGAGCTATCTGACCGGTGAATGGGTAGATACAGAGGTTGCCTACAGAAGACCCATGGCGGTTATGATACCCAACAACCGCAATGCTCTTCCTCAGTACGGTATTTCATATGCGGAAGTCGTATACGAAGCTCCCATGGAGAAATGCAGCTGTACCAGACTTATGGGTATATTCCAGAACTACGGAGATCTTGAATATATAGAACCCATCAGAAGCAGCAGACATTATTTCCTGCTTGAAGCACTCAGCTATGATGCAATCTATTGTAACTGGGGACTTGCGGCAGCTTATGTCGGCCCTCTTCTGAACAGCGATCTGGTAGATAATGTCAGTGCTTCAGTTTCCGGTGTCAATGTTACCGCTGACGAAGCGTTCTCAAGAGATAAGGATCGTCAGGAATTGGGATATTCCCTTGAATATACCGGTCTTATGACCATAGAAGGTTATAATTCGGCTGTTTCAAGACTGGGATATGATACCAAGTATCCTACCCCCGATTACACCTTCCCCCTTGTATTTGCCACCGATGCACACCTGGCAGAGTATGAGGATTACCCTGATTCGAATGTGATCTATCCCGGCGGTAATTCAAACCAGTCAGCACCTAACGGATACAGCGAACTTAATCCTTATTTCGAATATAACGAAGATGACAAGCTGTATTACAGATATCAGAACGGTGCTCCCCATATCGATGAATACAACGGAGAGCAGGTTGCGGTAACAAATGTCATCATCAAATTCGTATCTGGAGATAGGTTTGAAAATGATGATCTCGGCTATATGAATTTCAACGTAGCCGGAGTCGGAGAAGGAGTTCTTTTTACCAACGGAAAGTGCATTCCTCTTGTATGGAAAAGAGATCTTCCCTTTGATGAAAACCTGAACTACAATTCTTCCGTATATGCGCAGACCAGATACTACGATGCCGAGACCGGCGACGAAGTGATCCTCAACAAAGGAAAGACCTGGATATGCCTTGTATGGGATAAATACAAAACCTTTACGATCTATTGATAATCTGAATTTTAAAAGAGGACCCGATTGCGGGTCCTCTTTTTGCGTGTATCTTTTATCAGGTAGAGAGAAGGATCCTGTCGTTATCCAGGTCTTCTCCGACTTTATTGCGGAATTTTTCTATAAGATCACCGGGTGTTAATTCGGATCTTTCTTCACCGCTTACATCCAGTACTATATGACCGTCATTCATCAGGAGCGTTCTGTTACCGATGTTTAGTGCTTGTTTCATGTTGTGGGTGATCATGAGACAGGTAATGTGTCCACCGTCAACGATGCTCTTGGTAAGTTCAATGACTTTCTCTGCTGTTCCCGGGTCGAGAGCTGCCGTGTGCTCATCAAGGAGAAGTACCTTGGGAGTGACAATGGTGGCCATGAGAAGCGTAAGTGCCTGCCTCTGTCCGCCGGATAACAGTCCCACGGGATCCTTCATTCGGTCTTCAAGTCTCATGCCCAGTTTAGATAACTGTTCCCTGAAATTATCCTTGTCTCTTGCGGATATCCTGCTGAAGGGGGAAGTTCCTTCGGAAGACCTCAGGTATGCAAGTGCCAGATTTTCCTCGATGGTCATGGAAGGAGCGGTGCCTTTGAGAGGATCCTGAAACATACGTCCGATGACACGGCTTCTTTTGTGCTCCTCAAGATAGGTTATGTCCTGGCCTCCGAGGAAAATAAACCCTTCATCCACGAAAAACGAACCTGCTATGGCGTTGAAGAGTGTGGATTTTCCTGCGCCGTTTGAACCGATTATGGTGATGAAATCGCCGTCCTCCACATTAAGTGACAGACCGCTCAGGGCCTTTTTTTCATTTACGGTACCGGGGGCGAAAGTTTTGCTGATATTTCTGATCTCAAGCATGGTCTTTATCCTCCATTACCGCATAGCCTTTGGAAGCGGTATGTTTCTTACGGGCAAAACGCATATACTCCCTGATGGAGGGAAAAGCTATCGCGATTGCCACAACCAGAGCTGTCATAAGCTTCAGTCCCTGTATGGGTACGATCCTTGTTTTAAGGACGATTGCATATATTACTCTGTAAACTATGGATCCGAGAATAGCGGCAATGACACCCTTGAACACACTCTTTTTACCGAGGATGGTCTCACCGATGATGAGGCATGCGAGAGCGATAACCACGATTCCCGTACCGCTGTTGATATCAACGGTGTTCTGGTACTGGCCCACCATTGCTCCCGAGAGAGCGGTGAGTGAGTTTGCCACACACAGTCCGACAGTAGTTGTAAATCTGGGATTAACGGAGGATGCTCTTACCATATCGGGATTATCGCCGGTGGCACGGATGGATAGACCGAGTCTTGTGGATAAGAACCAGACGAGTCCTGCGGCTGCAAGAACAGTTATGCAGGCAACCAGAAGCATGTCCGAATAAGTTCCCGCAAAAGAAGCCTCTCTGCCGAAAATAGTGAACATGGTGTCCGTCTTGAGCAGATTAACATTGGAACTCCATCCCATGACCATGAGGTTTACGGTATAGAGTCCGAAATTGGTTATGATACCTGCAAGGATTGAAGGAACTCCGAATCTGGTCTGGAGCATAGCGGTCACAAAACCGGCCAGAGCGCCTGCTGCCATGGCTGCCGGAATTCCCAGGAAAGGATGAGCGGCTGCTGCCC
The DNA here is from genome assembly GCA_017940415.1 of Lachnospiraceae bacterium. Lineage (GTDB taxonomy): Bacteria > Bacillota > Clostridia > Lachnospirales > Lachnospiraceae > AC2028. The sequence goes on along the minus strand of JAGAYR010000003.1, from coordinate 34,687 downwards.
AGGTTACGGAAACGGCTGCGCCTAAAACAAAGCAACCGTCTGTGGTCATATCTGCTATGTTGAGTATTCTGAAACTCAGGAACAGGGCAAGCGGTATGGGAGCATACAACAGACCGAGTTCCAGCGCTGTTTTGATGATATAGGCCAAAACCAAACCTCCTGAAATAAAAATATCCGGCTTCCCTTAAGCGGGAAGCCGGATACTATTATATACCATATCAGTCTTCTGAAGTGGTAACTTCTACTATTTCTCCGAAAGAAGAAAATACGGAATAATCAATTCCCAGAGCTTTAGCGGTCTCGGTGTTAACGGTTACGATTCCGCCTTCCATGGTGTAGTAATCATTCATATCGTTCATTCCCTGGGTAACAGCCTGATAAGCAAGATCGGCGGTCTTGGTTCCGAGAGCGGTGTAGTTAACGCCGCAGGTGGTGAATCCGCCGTTTCTTACGAAAGAGTCTGCTCCGGTGTAGTGAGGGATTCCCGCATTTGCAAGCTCCTCATAGATAGCAAGCTCTGCTGCCATGATAACGTTGTCGGTAGGAGTGAAGATGGCATCTACACCCTCTGCGATAAGAGAAGAAACCGCAGCGACTACCTCATCATTGGTGGAAGCGGTGTACTCTACATAAGAAGCTCCCTTTTCCTCGATAAGAGCTTTAGCCTCTTCGATGGGAAGGGCTGAGTTCGCTTCGGAAAGAGAATAAAGAAGTCCGATCTTGGAAGCGTCGTTATCCGCAGCGAAGATCATGTCGATGATGGTTGCGGTATCGAGCATGTCACTGGTTCCGGTAACATTTTCGATTCCTGTAAGTCCCGCACCTTCGGGATCGGAGATAGCAGCATAAACAACGGGTGTCTTGAAAGCAGAGGTGCTGGTTGCAGCAACCTGGGCCGCCATAGTTGCGATGGGTATGATCACATCACATCCGTCCGCAACTGCCTGATCGGAGATCTGCTTGAGAGTACTCTGATCGTTCTGTCCTGAGTATACGGTATAAGTAATGGTTACTCCGTTGGTCTCTGCAAGGACATCGAGTTCCGCGGTGATGGCATTTGCAATCTCATCAAGAGATGCATGGTCGAGCTGTTTGATAACAGCAACCTTGATCTCGTTTGTTGAAGAAGCGGTGTTTCCGCATCCTGCAAGAGACAAGGTCATAAGTGCGGCAGAAGCAAGGGCAACTGCCTTTTTGAAAAGATTCTTTTTCATAATATCCTTTCTGCCTAAACAGGCACTCCTCATACAGTTGCGCACTTTAGTACGCTAATGTAACATATTACAGTCAGGAGCGCCGTTCGTCAAATATTTCCTTGCGACGGTGTATCCCGTGGTCTAAAATAAGAAAAGATTTTATTCAGGTTCTACAAGGAGGAAAGATGAGACAGGAAACTAAATGTATTCAGGCAGGATATGAACCTAAAAACGGCGAATCCCGTATGATACCCATTGTTCAGAGCACTACTTTTAAGTATGACACCAGCGAAGATATGGGTAAGCTTTTCGATCTGGAAGCCAGCGGTTATTTCTATACCAGACTTCAGAACCCTACCAATGATTATGTTGCCGGCAAGATTGCGGCACTCGAGGGCGGAACCGCTGCAATGCTTACAAGCTCGGGACAGGCAGCCAATATGTTTGCTGTTTTCAATCTTGCAACTTGCGGAGATCACGTTATTTCCTCCTCTTCAATATATGGCGGTACCTTCAATCTCTTTAACGTGACCATGAGAAAGATGGGTATTGATTTTACCTTTATTTCTCCCGATTGTACCGAGGAAGAGCTGGAGGCTGCATTTAAGCCCAACACCAAGCTGGTTTTCGGAGAAACCATCGCAAATCCCGCTCTTACAGTATTTGATTTTGAGAAGTTTTCCAAGATAGCGCATAAGCATGGTGTTCCCCTTATCGTGGACAATACCTTCGCAACTCCCATAAACTGCAGACCCTTCGAGTGGGGAGCAGATATCGTAACTCACTCCACCACCAAATATATGGACGGACATGATGTGGCTGTAGGCGGATGTATCGTAGATTCCGGAAAGTTTGACTGGATGGCTCATGCCGACAAGTTCCCCGGACTCTGCACTCCCGATGAGAGCTATCACGGAATTACCTATGCCGAGAAGTTCGGCAAAGAAGGCGCATTCATCACCAAGTGTACCGCTCAGCTTATGAGAGACCTCGGTTCCATCCAGGCTCCCCAGAATGCTTTCTATCTCAATCTGGGTCTTGAGTCACTGGCAGTCAGAATGCCCAGACATTGTGAGAACGCACAGAAAGTAGCCGAATTCCTTCAGGGTAACGACAAGGTTGCATGGATCACTTATCCCGGACTTAAGGGTGACAAGTATTACGAACTTGCTCAGAAATATATGCCGAACGGCACCTGCGGGGTTATTTCCTTCGGTGTAAAGGGCGGCAGAAAAGCAGCAGAGGACTTCATGAGAAAGCTTAAGGTCGCAATGATCGCGACACATGTTGCGGATGCTCATACCTGCGTACTTCACCCTGCTTCTTCAACCCACAGACAGCTTACCGATGAAGAACTTATTGCAGCAGGCGTAGGTCCCGATCTTATCAGACTCAGCGTAGGTCTTGAAAACGCAGACGACATTATCGAAGATCTCAAGCAGGCACTTGCCTGATCGTTCGAAAGGAGAACCATTATGATAGTAACCACAACTCCCAGCGTAGAAGGATGCAAGATCGTTGAATATAAAGGCATAGTATTCGGCGAAGTTATAGCCGGTGTAAATGTGATCAAGGATATGGTTGCAGGACTTTCCAATTTCTTCGGAGGACGTTCCGCAACTTATGAAGATGAGCTTATACAAGCAAGGCAGCAGGCTGTTGCGGAGATGCAGCAGAGAGCTGCTCAGATGGGGGCAAATGCCGTAGTCGGCGTCGATATCGATTATGAGGTACTCGGAACCGATAACGGAATGCTTATGGTAACAGCAAGCGGAACAGCTGTAGTTATTCAGTAATATACGGGGTATAAATATGGAAAGCGCACAGGAAGTAAAAAAAAGAATACTGGACGTATTTGCCGAGAAGTATGGTTCGAAAGACGGGGTAAGGGTTTTCTTTGCACCCGGAAGAGTCAATCTTATAGGTGAACATACCGATTATAACGGCGGACATGTATTTCCCTGTGCTCTTACGATAGGAACATACGGAGCTGTCCGCATGAGAGATGACAGACAGCTTCGTTTTTATTCCATGAACTTTGAAGATAAGGGCGTCATTACCTCATCACTGGATGAGCTTAAGCCCCTTGAAGATAAGGACTGGATTGCATATCCGAAGGGAATGATCTGGGCTTTCGGAGAAAAGGGATATAAAGTCGATAAGGGATTTGACCTTGTCCTCTACGGAAATATTCCTAACGGATCGGGACTTTCATCCTCTGCATCCGTTGAAGTCCTTACCGGATATTTCCTGAGGGAAATGTACGGATTTGACGGTATCTCCAATCAGGATATCGCTCTCATCGGACAGTATTCTGAAAATAAATACAACGGTGTAAACTGCGGAATCATGGATCAGTTTGCCATTGCTATGGGCAAGAAGGATAATGCCATCTTCCTCGATACCGCAACCCTTCAGTATGAATATGCTCCCGTTGACCTTCACGATTCCAAGCTTGTTATCGTCTGTTCCAACAAAAAGAGGGGACTTGGCGATTCCAAGTACAATGAAAGACGTGCGGAGTGTGAGAAGGCCCTTTCCGAGATAAGGGAATTCCTTGATGTTAAAACCCTCGGAGATCTCGATGAGGCAACCTTCGGCAAGTTTGAATCTCTGATCAAGGATGAAGTAAGGATCAGAAGAGCAAGACATGCCGTTTATGAAAACAGAAGAACCGTTTCCGCGGTAGAGGCACTTAAGCGCGGAGACATCAAAGTATTCGGACAGCTCATGAACGCATCCCACGAATCACTCAGGGATGATTATGAGGTAACCGGTATAGAGCTTGATACACTTGTGGATTCCGCAAGAAAGGTTCCCGGAGTCATCGGAGCCAGAATGACCGGTGCGGGCTTCGGCGGATGTACCGTAAACATCGTTAAAGAATCATCCGTGGATGAGTTCATTAAGACAGTCGGTGAAGAATATCTGAATAAGATAGGCTATGCCGCAGATTTCTATGTTGTTGATATCGGAGACGGCCCTGCTGAGATCTGATCAGATTTCGTTCAGCGATCTTAGGATGACGTTCTTGCTGGATGAATTAAGTGTTTCCGCAGTTTTTTTCAGACCTTCAATCTTTTCCGGTTCATTGTTGTCCCGGTAATAGACCGCAAGCTTTCTGTATGCGGGAGTGATATCGGCATGTATCCTTACCTGCTCTTCCAGAAGAGGGATTGCTTCCTTGGTATATCCGTTTTCCCATAACCTGTCCGCCCATTTCTGGATGGTCTGGACCAGAAGGGTATACCTGTCATCGTATTCGGTAAGGAGCCTTAAATTGGCGACGCCGTATTTGAGCTTAAGATCCGTGTTGGTGTAACCGGTCAGATTAACGATCTTTTCATTTGCCAGTTCAACGATAAGCTCACGGCATTCCGTAATCTCGGGATCATCTGCCATCACATCTGTGGGAAAAGAAGACATATCGGGCTTTACGTATACGAGATCATCGAGAGGCTTTCTGCGGACTTCATTGGCTTTACGCTCTCTTTCCCAAAAAGCTTTCTCGCTCCCTTCTTCAATCCTTCTGCTTCGTCTGATATTGTGTCTGACGATAAGGATGAAGATTATGAAACTTGCAAAAACAGGATACTTCATACTATAATAGTCCCCGATATACGTTTATAAAGGGTAATCCGATATGATGAATTTTCACAGTCGTAAAAATAAAAGAATCCTCGCGGCGGCCATAGTCATACTTTTGGCCATTGCAATGATAGTTCCGATTATAGCATCTGCCTTTGGCTGATTCAATCAGTGAGGGCGCCGGAGGGTATACGGAATGAATAATGTAAATGGCGCAGCATCTGCTTGCGCCTCTTTTGATATTACGGTATCCGGATTTGCCGGATCATACGGAGCGGCGGAAAGCTGTTTGAGCTCATGCGGCTGTCCCGAAGGAATCCGTGAGGATGTTTGGAACAGGCTTACAAAATGGGCAGAGAAGACCCTTTCCGGGTATGCTTCGTCAGTGAAAACAGAGAGCATACATAAACTTCTCTGGGATATAGGAGAAAAAAAGCACGGCTTTACGGTGAATGTCCGTGATATTCCCCTTCACCAGGAAGCGGTAGAGATCTGTGAAGCTCTCGGGCTTAACATATATGAGCTTGAGTCTGCGGATCTCGAAGTACAGATAAGCACTTATCCTTATCCGGAAGGACATGTCCGGATAGGTGAGATAATACCGGGACGGGACAAACTCCTCATTAACGGTGAGGATGTATCCTGCATGAACAGACCCGGTACAGATTAATTTTTCATACCCTTATGGGATCAGGAGGACAAAATGGAATTCAGAGAAGAACTGCTTCGCATCATGGAAAAAAACAGCCGCATGAACACCAAAGAACTGGCGGTACTTTTAGGGGTTTCCGAAGAAGCGGCGATAAATGAACTCAAGACTCTTGAAGATGAAGGAACCATTTGCGGTTACCACACCATGGTTAACTGGGACAATGTTTCCACCGAAAAGGTTACCGCACTTATCGAAGTAAAGGTAACTCCCCAGAGAGGACAGGGCTTTGACAACATCGCGGAGCGTATCTATAACTATCCCGAGGTTGAGAGTGTATACCTTATGGCCGGCGGATATGATCTGATGGTCATCCTTGAAGGAAAGACCCTTAAGGAAGTATCAGGATTCGTAACCGAAAAGCTTTCCGCACTTGAGACCGTAACCGGAACCGCGACTCACTTTATACTCAAGAAATATAAAGATCACGGAACCATACTTGGTAAGAAAAAAGAAGATACGAGGGAGATTGTTACACCATGAGAGAACCTCTTGCAAAAAAAGTCGTTGAGATAAAGCCTTCGGGCATAAGAAAATTTTTTGATATCGTAAGCGAGATGAAAGACGCCATTTCACTCGGCGTAGGCGAACCCGACTTCGATACCCCCTGGCATATAAGGGATGAGGGCATTTATGCTCTTGAAAAAGGCAGAACCTTCTATACCTCAAATGCCGGTCTTAAAGAGCTCAGAGTTGAGATCGCAGCATATCTTAAGCGTACTCAGGATATAAATTACGATCCCATCAGTGAGATACTGGTTACCGTTGGAGGTTCCGAGGGTATCGATGTTGCGCTCAGAGCAATGTGCGATCCCGGAGATGAGGTCCTCATTCCCCAGCCCAGTTACGTATCATACGAGCCCTGCGCAGTTCTTGCAGGTGCAAAGCCCGTTATCATAAATCTTAAGCCCGAAAACGAGTTCAGACTTACCGCCCGGGAGATCGAAGAGGCAGTTACCGATAAGACCAAGATTCTGGTGCTTCCCTTCCCCAACAATCCTACCGGTGCCATCATGGAAAAGAGTGATCTCGAGGCTATCAGGGAGGTTATCCTTAAGCATGACCTTTACGTATTATCCGATGAAATCTACGGAGAGCTTACATATAAGGGAAAGCATGTATCCATCGCAACCATTCCCGGAATGCAGGAGAGAACCATTCTCATCAATGGTTTCTCCAAGGCTTATGCCATGACCGGATGGAGACTTGGCTACGCATGCGGCCCCAAGAATATCATTGCACAGATGACCAAGATCCATCAGTTTGCCATCATGTGCGCTCCCACCACCAGCCAGTATGCTGCGGTTGAAGCAGTCAAAAACGGTGATCCCGATATCGCAAGGATGAGAGAAAGCTACAACATGAGAAGAAGATTTCTTCTCAATGCTTTCAGAGAGATGAATATCGAATGCTTTGAGCCCTTCGGAGCATTTTACGTATTCCCCTGCATCAAGGAATTCGGCATGACCAGTGATGAGTTCGCCACCAGATTCCTTCAGGAGGAGAAGGTTGCAGCCGTTCCCGGAACCGCATTTGGCGACAGCGGAGAAGGCTACCTGAGAATATCCTATGCATATTCACTCGAGAGACTTGAAGAGGCAATGAAGAGATTTGCGCATTTTGTAGAAAAGCTGCGCGCCGAGAAGAACGCATAAAATATGTCCAATTCCAATCAGAAAAGCACCACCATGAGTATCGTGCGAAAGCATGATATCAAAGCTCAAAAAAAATACGGACAGAATTTCCTTACGGATGACGGAGTTCTCGATGAGATAGTCGAGGCAGCGGGCGTATGTGACAGGGATCATATTGTGGAAATAGGTCCCGGACTGGGTGCACTGACCAAGAGACTTGCGGAAAAAGCCTCCCATGTCACCGCTATCGAGATAGATAGCCAGATGATCCCTGTTTTGGACGAAGTTCTTGAAGGATTCGACAATACCAGGGTTATCTGCGCGGATGTCCTCAAGACCGATATGAAGGAGATCGCGGATACATATCCCGGTGAGGACGTTAAGATCGTTGCGAATCTCCCCTATTACATCACTACTCCCATCGTCACATCCCTTCTTGAAAGCGGGATACATTATAGGAGCATTACAGTAATGGTCCAGACCGAGGTTGCCGAGCGCATGCAGACCGGACCCGGATCTAAGGATTACGGAGCACTATCCCTAGCGGTTCAGTACTACTCAAAGCCCGAGATAATGATAGATGTTCCCCCCGAGTGCTTTTATCCCATGCCGGGCGTCGGAAGTTCCGTCATTAAACTGGATCTTTACGAGGAACCTCCCGTTAAAGTCTCCGATCCCGCATTTATGTTCAGGATCATCAAAGCATCCTTTATGCAGAGGAGAAAAACCCTGCAGAATGCGCTTCAGAATAATCCGGATACAAGAATATCCAGGGAAAAGACATCAGGCGCTCTCGAAAAGCTGGGACTCGATCCTTTGATAAGAGGTGAAGCACTGACTCTGGAGCAGTTTGCAGCCCTGTCAGACCTTCTTGTATAATGACCGTTATGTGCATAACTCATAGAAAACCGCCATGGCTCCGGCTTTGGCGGTATTTTTTTATTTTATAATGTTCATACATATCCACATTTGGTGTCGGGATTGTGGAAAAAACACAAAATATGCCCGGAGTTATAGACATAATCACACTAGTTATGGTACAATTTCGAAGATTGGATTAATAGATATTGTGGTTTATTTCTGTCTTTATAGGGGTGGAACCGTGGATAAGTACGAATATAAAGTAAAATTACAGGAAATAAACAATCTTATAGATGAAAAGAACTATTTCGATGCTGCCGCAATAGCGGATACCATCGATTGGGAGAAAAAACCCGTTGAGACTCTTGTACGTATAGGTGACCTCTACAGAAAGGTCATGAGATACGATGACGCTATCGACCTTCTCAGACTTGCATACAGAAAGAGTCCCGAAAACAGGAATATCTGCTACTATCTCTGCAAGCTTTACATCAAGAAAGAATACATAGTTCAGGCTGTTTACGCTTATAACGAATTCGAGAGGATCGCAAGAGAAAACGATTCCAGAGTCTATAAGCTTAAATATATGCGCGACCAGATGCTTCACGTTGAGATGGCCCAGAAGATCGAGACTCTGGAAACCCTCAAGAAGCTGGAATATTCCGAAAAGTGGGCCTATACCCTTGCGTATCAGTACTACCTTGACGGAAGGGAAAGCGACTGCGTAAGAGAATGCGATGAACTTATCGCAGCATTCGGCGACGGCAAATACGTCTATGCCGCAATGCTCCTTAAGAAAAAATACAGAGAACTCGATCCCGAGCAGCAGAAGATCTTCGATAACTGGAAGGAAGAAAAAGCCGCTAAACAGACCGAAGAAGTTCCCACTAAGGACGAGATGACCGCGGATACCCGTGAGATCCCCAAGGCAGAAGAAGGTGCCACGAGGGAGATCACAACCGAGGAACTTTCTCAGATCAACAATGCCGTATCCACAGATACGGTTGTTTATGACCCCGCGCAGATCCAGATGGCACTCGAGAAGGTCAATCTCTCCGATGAGACCAGAATCTTCAAACCCATCGATATTCCTGCCGAGCCCGAGATACGCGTAAAGACCGTAGATGTCGGAATGTACAACACTATCGACCTTCAGAAGGCACTTGCCTCCGCAGTAAGGGAAGTAGTGGGTGAGCCCTCGCAGAGTGATGTTACCAGAACCCTTATGGCTCCCATGATCGATCCCGATACCGGAAGCCTTGATAATCCCGAATTCGCTGAGCCCAGCGAAAAAGAGTACGACTACGATACATCCGAAATTCCTGCCGACGAAGCACCCGAGACCGTTTTTGCGGAGACCGGTGCCGTATCCGCAGCTCCTACGGAAGATGAGATGGAGGATGACTATACAAGAGTCATTCCCAATATAGAAGATTATCCCGCTTTTGCGGCTCAGGAAGAAAAAGAGCCCGTTTCGGAAAATGATGATCGTCTCGTAACCGAGAACGAGGGCATCAATACATACTATCCCAAGGATATGTCCCGCTACGAGCAGTTGTCTGAGACAGGAATGATACGTTTCCGCGAAGCCGCAGCAGCTCAGCCTCCCGAGTCCATTGCCTCCGCTCTTTCACAGGGTGAGGACGGACAGATCAAACTGGTACTTCCCGATGATAAGGAGATCACCAGACAGATCACCGGTCAGATGAATATCGCACAGGTTCTTGAAGAGTGGGAAAACAGACAGGCAGAACTTGAAAAGAGTCTTCAGGATGAATTCCACGAGCAGGTAAAGGAACAGACCGGAGAACTTTTCGATCATTTCGAGACAGAGATCTTAAATTCCCTTCTTGAGGTACTCGAGAGAGAATCCGATGAAGAGGAAGAAGTAAGCCAGGCTATTTACGAAGGAAGAGTTAACGAATTCGATGATCTTCCCGACGAAGCAAGACTTGAGACCGGACTCATCCCCGTTACCACCATTGCGGAACTTACCGAGAAAGAAGCGGATGACGAAGCTGCAAAACAGCGCATTCGTGACAATCAGGAGAGGATCCGCCTCGTCGGAGAGGATGAAAGCGTAAGAGACCTTACCAAAGAGGAAAAAGAACTCTTCGGACCTTATATCCAGAGCAGGGCGGCAAAACGCCAGCTCGCAGTACTTCTTGATTCACTCAGCATGGCATCCTATACCGGAAATGCCATTATCGCGGGTGATGACGGAATCGATGTCGAGAACCTTGCCATCAGGATATTAAAGGAAGTCAGAAACAGCGATCACAATCTTTCCGGAAAAGTAGCCCGTATCAAGGGTGAGAAGTTAAACGGAAAGAGCATGGATGCCACCATGAAACTTCTTGACGGCGGCGGACTTATCATCAGTGATATCACTTCGATAAATCAGGAGACCGCAGAGAAACTCGAGAATGCTCTTCTTAGAGAAAATCAGGGCATGATCGTCATTCTGGCCGACAGAAAGAGAAGCGTAGAGAAGTTTATGGATATGTATCCCACTCTCTGCGAAATGTTCCCCGCATATATGGAAGCAAAAGCACTCAGCGAAAAGAAGCTGGTTGCATTTGCCAAGAAGTATGCGCGCGAGCGTGAATATGTTATCAACGAGATGGGAGAGCTTGCGCTCCATACCCAGATTTCTTTGAGACAGTCCAACGATCATGCAGTTACCGTTATGGAAGTTAAGAAGATCGTTGATGATGCCATAAAGCATGTTGAGAAAAAAACCGCCACACATTTCTTTGATATACTGCTTGGAAAGCGGTATGATATAGAAGATATGATAATTCTCGGCGAAAAGGATTTTGCTTAGAAATATTTAAGGGGGTACCCGAATGGCATCTGCTAAAGAAACCAATAAGAAAACCGTGAAGCCTGCAACTGCGGGCAAAACGTCTGCTAAAAAAACTCCTGCCGAGCTTGCCTCGGCAGAAGTTTTTATTTCTAAGGATGATATGTATCTTTTTGGGCAGGGGACCCATTACGATATATACAAAAAACTGGGAGCTCATCCTTCGGTAAAGGACGGAAAAAAGGGTTACTATTTTGCAGTTTGGGCACCAAATGCCGTTTCCGTTCATGTAATAGGTTCCTGGAACGGATGGAGAGAGGACGAGGGAGAGATGAAAAAGCTCGGCCCCGTCGGAATCTGGGAAGTCTTTATCGAAGGCATCACATCCGGACAGATGTACAAATTCCTGATCTATGCCGAGGACGGATCCAAGCACTACAAAGCGGACCCTTATGCAAATCAGGCAGAGTTCAGACCCGGTACCGCATCCATCACCACAGATCTTTCACATTTCAAGTGGAGTGATGAGAAGTGGGAGAAAGCAAGAGATAAAAAAGATCCTTACAAAGAGCCCATGGCAGTATACGAATGCCATATCGGTTCTTTTATGAAACATCCCAACGGAACAGAGGATGGTTTCTACAACTACCGCGAATTCGCCGCAAGGATCATCGAATATCTGAAAGAAATGAATTACACCCATGTTGAACTCATGGGTATTGCCGAGCATCCTTTTGACGGTTCATGGGGATATCAGGTAACGGGATATTATGCACCTACTTCCCGCTACGGAACTCCCGAAGATTTCATGTATCTGATCAATGAACTTCATAAAGCCGGAGTGGGAGTCATCCTTGACTGGGTTCCCGCACACTTTGCAACTGATGCCCACGGCCTTGGCAGATTTGACGGACAGTGTATCTACGAAGATCCCGATCCCAGAAGGGGAGAACATCCCGACTGGGGAACCAAGATCTTTAATCTGGCAAAACCCGAAGTTAAAAATTTCCTTATCGCAAATGTTCTCTTTTGGCTGAGGGAATTCCATATAGACGGTATCCGTGTTGATGCCGTAGCCTCAATGCTCTATCTGGATTACGGCAAAAAAGACGGACAGTGGCTTCCCAATAAGTACGGTGATAATAAGAATCTGGATGCCATTGTATTTTTCCAGCACCTGAATTCCGTGGTAAGAGGAACTTATCCCGGATTTATCACCATCGCGGAAGAGTCCACCGCATGGCCCAATGTAACCGGACCCATCGGAACAAACAGTCTTGGATTTACGTTCAAGTGGAACATGGGCTGGATGCATGATTTCTGCGAATATATGAAGCTGGATCCCGTAATGCGCGGCGGTGCTCACCACAATATGACATTTGCCATGACATATAATGAAAGTGAGCATTACATCCTTCCACTTTCACACGACGAGGTAGTTCACCTCAAGTGTTCCATGGTGGAGAAGATGCCCGGTTATAAGATCGACAAGTATGCCAACCTCAGGGTCGGATATACATATATGTTCGGACATTCCGGCAAAAAACTCCTTTTCATGGGCCAGGATTTCGGTCAGGAAAGAGAGTGGAGCGAAGCAAGGGAGCTTGACTGGTTCCTTCTGGGCGAGAAAAACAATGCCGGCATGAAGGCATATGTTGCCGAACTGCTTAAGATGTATCACAAATACCCCTGCCTGTATAAAATCGATGACAGCTGGGCGGGATTTGAATGGATGAATGCGGATGATTCCGACAGAAACATCTTTACTTTCGTCAGAAGAGATGATTCCGGCAAGAAAAATCTTCTCTTTATCCTGAATATGTCTCCCATGAAATGGGAAAACTATCTCGTTCCCGTTCCCAAAGCAGGAGAATATAAACTGGTTCTCAATTCGGATGAGGACAGATTCGGAGGATTCGGAACTTCCGCTCCCGAAAAGATTCTTTCCGAAAAACAGCACCTTGTTCTGCAGGAAAACACAATAAAGCTGGATGTACACCCTTACAGTGCACTTGTTTATACTTTCTGATATGTGTTTCGGAAACCCTGCATATTATTCCCGGTTTTCGGCGGGGTTAAGAAAAAGAGAAAATTAACCGAAATTATAGGTGAGTGCAAGGATGCGCTCACCTTTTGGTTTGTTTGGGACGGATCCCCTTATATACATAAGGAGATTTGATTTGAAGATCACATTCGAAGGACAGGACAATTCCTCAGCGATCAAATATATAAATAACGTACCTTCAGGGAAACAGAAATCTGCAGAGACTTCTTTTTCCCCTGAAAACATGTCTGCACTTGTAGATATCGGTACCGCGCAGATCCCTCAGGGTGAGGGAGGAAAGCATACTCTTCTTGCCGGGTTGAAAAAGGACGCAGCCGCATCCGAGGCCGGAGTTCTCAGTGATTACCGCGTGGTTATGGCTCACACCATGTCGGGCGATGACTTAAGAAAGGCAAATGAGGACGGATTCGATCTTAAGAACATGAATTCCGATGAATCCGTAACCATTCTTGATAAGGTTAAGGCTGAGACAGCTAAGGGCGGAACGGTTATCCGCGGATATAACGACGATCTTGACGGAAGCGTTCTTGAAAGCGTCGGAAACGCAGGACTGGACAGTGTTATCAAAAAGGCACTTATGTCCGAAGATCTTCCCCTTACGGATGAAAACATAAAAGATGTGAAGAATGCGGTATCTTTGGCGTCTGATTTGGAAAGACCCGCCGAGAGTGAAACCGTATATATGATAGAAAATGAACTGATGCCTACTGTCAGGGATTTTTACGTAGCCAAAAATGCGGCTCCTCAGGCAGTAAAAGCCCCGTCTGTTTCCGAGGACCTCGATTCTCCCGAAATGAAGAATATCAAAGAGAGCATGCAGGAAGCAGCCAAAGTTCTTGATGATACGGAGGAAGGTTTTGAGAGAGCAAAGTGGCTTTTCGACCGCTCACTCCCCGTCACTCCCGAAAATATCCTCAGATCCAAGACCATAGATGAGGTAGAATTCCCCATCACTGTCGAAAAAGCAGCAAAGGCAGCTGCCCGTGCCATTGCGGAAGGCTATAAGGCTGAAGATGCGGATCTTTCCGGAAAGCCCGGAATATATGAAGTTGCCGCATCGGTTCTTGATAAGTATTTTTCCGATGAGATGAACAGGCCCGAGGATATTACCTATCAGAGAAAGATTCAGGAGATCAGACTCTCCATGACAGCCGAAGTAAATATCGAGCTTATCAGAAGCGGCTTTGCAATAGATACCGCTCCCATAGAGGAGCTTTTAAACGAACTTAAAGTAGCCGAGCAGGCTGTTGCCATAAAGTATTTCCCCGAAACAGCAGGTGTTACCGCACACGGAGATAACGCTCCCGAAATGAGCATCGGTTCACCCGAAGATGCGGTTAAGGCATACAGACTCATGAATTCTGTTAATGAGGCTGTTAAGGAACTTGCGGATGCTCCCGCTTCATCCCTCGGAATGTTTACGACCCGCGTACCCGCAGAGGTTGCATTCGGTGAATTCGAAGAGATCGCCCTCGGCGAAAAAGAAAGAATTCACAGAGCCGGGGAGAGCTATGAAGCCCTTATGACTCAGGTTCGTCCCGACCTTGGTGACAGATTGTCCAAGGCCTTTTCGAATGTGGACAGCCTGATATCCGAAATGGGCCTTGATCTTAATGACGAGAACAGAAGACACGTAAGAATCCTTGCGTATAACCGTATGGAGATCAGCATTGAAAATATCGATAAGGTTGCAGAAGCGGACAAAGTTGTTACCGGAGTGATCGATAAGATGAAGCCCGCAGCTGTTCTCGATATGATCAGAAACGGCATCAATCCCCTGGAAAAGACCTTTGATGAGATAAACGAATTCCTCGATGAACGAGTCGTTAAAACCGGCGGATACGAGAATGCATCCGAAAACTATGCACAGTTTTTGTATGCTCTGGATAAAAACAAAGAGATTACAAGTGCCGAGAGAGAATCCTATATCGGTATCTACAGAATGCTCAATAAGATCGAATCCAAAGACGGATCTGCGGTAGGCGCAGTTCTCGAAACCGGAAGCACTCTTGATTTTTCAAGCCTTCTTACCGCTGTAAGAAGTTCCCGTTTTAAAGGAATGGACGTTAAGATCGATGAAAATACCGGTCTTACCGAGATAAGGACTGTCGGAAAGAGCATAACAGACCAGATCATGGCTTCTTTTGCGGAAAACTCCGCGGAATATTACGAAAAAGAAGCAGAAGAGATAAGGAAATCCGCATATGCGGGAAGGGAAAGCTTTGAACTCCTCCGTGAGGCAAATCTCCCCGAGACCCCCGAGAATATCAATGCTTCCGTCAGCCTTATATCCGGTGACGATGACTTCTACAAAGCACTTTCGGAGGTTAAGAAAAAGCAGCTTAAGGAAGATGCGGGATTAAACAGGCTCGAAGAAAAGGCATGGGATATGCTTTCCGCAGCGGATGATGATACCGATGCATACAAAGAACTGATGGATTCCGCAAGTAAGCTTGCCGGCGAATTGACCTTTGACGCGGGTGAGGTAATAGATATCAAGGCAATGCAGCAGGTTAACAAGCAGATATCCGTTGCCGTAAAGATGGCTGATGAGGGAATCGAAGAATACTTTATCCCCGTTGAGATCGGCGGTGAGGTATCCAAGGTCAGAGTATCTTTCAAGGGATCCGGCGACGGCTCATCAAGTGCCGATATCTCCTTTAAAACCCCGGAAGGAGCTCAGTGCAGGGCTCATATCGAAGTTTCGGACAAATCGGTCGGAGGTTATATCTCGGTAAATTCCGATGATGATATTAAGAAAATGACTCCGGTTTCCGATATATTTATTGCAGACTTAAAAGGTCAGGGTTTTGATACATCCGCGGGAATCGCGGTAGTCAAAGCAAATCAACATGCCGGCACGGATGCCGGTGTCTACAGACGGGAAGGAGCCGGTCGTAAAGAGCTTTTCGGGATTTCCAGAGATTTCCTGAAGGCAGTCAAGGAGAGCTATAATGAGAATTAACTATAACGTATCGGCTATGATCGCCAATAACTCCCTTAAGAACAACGACGATCTTCTCTCTGCTTCACTTCAGAGATTATCCTCAGGTTTTAAGATCAACGGTGCCAAGGACAACCCCGCAGGGCTTGCCATGGCCAAAAGAATGAATGCACAGATAGTCGGCACCAAAACCGCCGATGAAAATACCATGGACGGAATTTCCGTAATCGAGACCGCTGACGGTGCTCTTTCGGAAGTTGCAGCTATGCTTCAGAGAATGAACGAGCTTGCTGTTCAGGCATCCAACGGAACCATGACTGATGACGACAGAGAGATCATTCAGAAAGAGATCCAGCAGTTAAAGGATGAGATCAACAGAGTATCCGAGAGTACCGAGTTCAACTCCCAGCCCCTTTTGGACGGATTCTACGATCTTAAGGGCTATACCAATAATGTGGATGTAAAGGTTCTCACCTATTCCAAGGAGATCCCTGCAGCGAAATATAATTTCTCAAGTATCGGTTGGACAGTTGATACTGACGGAAATAAGACAGTAACAGCTCCCACAGGTTATAAGGGATCCATGCTCGACAATGTTATCACCCTGACTAACGCAGACGGATATGAGATAAAGCTGACGGTTCCCGAGGATCAGGCAAAAGTTCCCGGAAGTATCTCCGATCTTGAAGTTACATGTACCGGAATCGGAGCAATGAGACTTCAGGTAGGATCAAACGAGGGCCAGGTTCTCGAAATGCAGATCCCTGCCGTTAACTTAAGCAACATGGGACTTGACGGACTTGATCTTTCCACCGAAAAGGGCGCAAGAGATGGTATTGAGAGAATCAAGAACGCTATGACCTTCGTAAATACCATAAGAGGCCAGCTCGGCGCTTATCAGAACAGACTTGAGAATACCGATGCAAGACTCGATATCACCGAAGAAAACATGACCAGCGCATATTCCAGAATAATGGATGTGGATATGGCTGAAGAAATGACCAAGTATTCAACCTACACTGTAATGACCCAGGCGGGAACCAGCGTACTTGCCCAGGCCAATGACAGACCCTCAACCGTATTGCAGCTTCTTCAGTAAGGAGGATAACAGATGAAGGATACCCTTAAGCAGGAATTCACCAGACGTATCAGCATGGCTAATTCAACGGAACTTATCGTGATCCTCTATGATATGGTCCTCGCTTATTCCGATGATGCGGAAGAAGCTCTCAAAGAAAACAGAGATCATGACTTCTATGCATCAGTCTCAAGAATGAGAAATTGTGTGAATGAGCTTATGTGCTCACTGCATATGGAATATGAACCTGCGGGAGCTCTTCTTTCGCTCTACAGATATTGCATGAGAAAGCTTGCGGCAGCAGGCGTAAGAAGAAGCGTAGAGCCTCTTGATGAGATCCGTAACATCATCAGACCCTTAAGAGAATCCTATTCCGGACTTGTGGGGCTCAATACTTCGGGACCTGTTATGGGAAATTCCGAGTCAGTATTTGCAGGACTCACCTATGGTAAAAATGACATTAACGAGAATCTCGTTAACAACATAAACCGCGGAATGCTGGTATAAAAACATATTTCAAATACCCAAAGAACCCTTTGATTAAAGGGTTCTTTTTTTATATATTTATATATAGAGTTTGGAGGCGTTAAATGTTCAGAAAATCTGTATTGTCTACAATCATCAGCAATGTTTTTCGGGAGGCGGAACTTACCGCAGAGACGATCGATCTTGTTAAGTCAAAAAACGAGGTTGCTGCAGTATATACGGCCCTTGTATCTTTTTTTCTGTCCAGTCATGAAATGGAAGGTGATTTTGCACTTAGCCTTACGCCGGTGTTTCAGAGAAAATTAGCCGGGAATGTCCCCGAAGCAGAGCTTAAGGAGTGCACTGATCTGATCGGTAAATCATATGCCAGGTTTTGCAAAAAAGGAGTACGACTTCCATATAATGTTTCAGAATGGCAGGAGGAACTGTTTGTCGATTATGTTGATATTATTATCGAATTGATCGAAATTCAGTCGAATGAATTTAATAAAAATTATATCTTATCTACCGTAATCAGACTTTTTAAGATAGCGGCAAAGGATTATTCAAAAGAAGGATCTCTGATCAAGCCGTCAACAGATGTAGCATTGGCACAATTGGCAGTATTTTGTGTATTGTACTTCATTGCCTGGAAAGTAAAGGGCATATTTGCTCCATCCGTTAATGATTTCTTAGAATCGGTAAACTCAGAACAACCGGGAGTAGTTCTGTTTTTGTTTTATTATATCGGGATACCTCTGGCTATAGCCTTTTGCGTGTCTAAAGCGTATATCCTGATATTTCGAAAATATCTTATCGGTTTACGCACCGGAATCACGATGATGCTGGTTGTATGGACGCATATGATAATTGATACGTTCAAAACATATAATGACCGTCACGAGTCTATATATATCCTTTTCGGAATATGGTTTTTCGCTTGTCTGATCGCATATTTCATTTATTTCTTCAAGCCCAGATGTGAAAAAAGTTAGTGCAGGTATGTAATTGAACGGAGCAGAGCCGGAAACATAATAGACACATTGCACATATGAAAAAGAACCCTTTGAATGAAGGGTTCTTTTTGTTTGTGACAAGCGTGTCACAAGATTGTTGTTGGTATTTAACGAATTTTGAAAAAATGACAAAAAACTATTGAAGTTGGAAAAAAGCGAAGATATAATCGCATTTACAAAAACATCCTTCGAAAGACTATCTGTCTTCGGATGTGAACGAAGGGCGTTATTAACGCATTCGTATGTGGGAAGATCTTCCCGGCAATTCACTTTTTATTAACGTTCGGGTTATCCGGACAAATTTCAGACGGAGAAAGATCATGCTGATAATGACTGTGTTTTTGGCGGTCGCCGGCATCTTCGATCATCTCTTTCATAAAATACCAAATGCTTTGACTATGATCATGTTTATTGCATCGCTGGTCTATGTGTCTTTGACATCGGGACCCGGAGCCCTGCCTTCGGCATTTCTAAGAATGGCTGTAACGGGAGCGGCATTTTATCCTTTCTTTGTGATAGGTGCTTTCGGCGCAGGTGATGTAAAACTGCTGGCAGTATGCAGTGGTTTCATGAACGGAAAAAGAACATTGATATTCATTTTTATAGCTATGTTTATCGCATCTTTGTATGGAGTAACACAGCTTGTTCTCAAGAAAGAGTTGAGCAGGAGAATGCGGAGACTTGAAATGTATATCGGAAAAATCCTAATGACCGGTAAACCGGAAAGGTACCACTGCAGCAGAGAGGCTGCCGTCAAGTCGGGAGTTGCCCTGGCCGGTCCGATGTTTCTGAGTGCGATTATCGGAGTCGGAGGATGGTACTGAAATGAAATCTGACAATGTTTTGATTCTTTTTGACGAAGACGAGGAATATGCATTCCTTATGGGAGAGTATTTGCTCGGATGCAGTTCTCTTCCCTGGAAGATAGCTGTATGTACTTCCGAAGAGGATCTCATGAAAAGCTGCGGCATGAGAGAACCGGTAATTGTGACCAGCAGTTCCACATACAGAGAGAGTCTTCAAAGGATTGGCGCGTCGAAAGTGATCGTGCTTGATGACGGCGCGGGAACCAGGATAGAGCCGCTGATTGAAAAGTATCAGCCTGCAGAAGAGACTCTTCGAAAAATCCTTGAGATATATATGCAGGATGCGGATATTGAACCGGCCGTTCAGATAAATCCATCCGGAGAAAAAGCACGACTTATAGGTGTGTTTTCACCTGTAAGAAGATGTTATCAAACGACCTTTTCAGTATTGATGGGAAGACTTTTGGCAGGAAGAGGAAAAGTGCTTTATCTGAGTTTTGAATTTTGCGAAGGATGTGAGGAACTAATTCCGCCGGAGAAAAACGGAAATCTTTCCGATCTGATGTATTTCATAAAAAGTCCGCCTTCGGTTTTTTCATTCAGATTTAAGTCCATGGTAAGAACCATTTCCGGTTTGGACTATATACCCTGTGCGGTACCCGGTACGGACATTTCAGAAATACCCGAAGAGGAGTGGAAAACTTTTTTGATGAGGATATGTTCGCTTGAAGGATATTCATATGTAATCCTGGATCTTTCGGAATGCATCAGAGGAATCTTTGGAATACTCAGAATGTGCGATGTCATCTACACACTTACCAGAAACGACAGGGTGGCCAAAACCAAAATAGAAAGTTACGAAAATATCCTGAGAATGTACGACTATTCGGACGTGAGGGAGAAAAGCATCAAATGCAGTATTCCGTCCGTCAGCAGGGTTCCTTCTTTTTCGGGAGACGATCTTAGCGGAGAATTGGTGGATTTCATCAGAAAACAGATGGAGGTGCTTTGATGAATCTGACATCGGAAAAAGAGGAATTAAAAGAATGGGTCAGGGAGAGACTTGGGTTTGGAAGGGAATACACGGATGAAGAAGTAACAGAGTTTATCGATGATTGCATCATGGAGTCGGATAAACTCAGAACACTTCCCATCAGCGAAAAAAGACGACTGGGGAAGGAGGTATTCGATTCTCTCCGACGTTTGGATATACTACAGAGCTTCATAGAAAACAAAGATGTTACAGAGATTATGATTAACGGTTATTCGAATGTTTTCGTGGAAAAAGCCGGGGCACTCGGAAGACTGGAAAACGGCTTTGACTCTGAAGAGAAACTTATGGATGTTATCCAGCAGATTGTGGCGGGATGTAACAGAACCGTAAATGAAGCTTCACCAATAGTTGACGCAAGGCTGGAAGATGGCTCCAGGGTAAATATCGTGCTTCCTCCCGTTGCGTTGTCGGGACCCACTGTTACCATCAGGCGGTTCCCCGAAAAACCTGTGACCATGGATGGCTTGTTGTCCTACGGATCCATCACCAAAGAAGCGGCGGATTTTTTGAAATTGCTTGTTGTCGCGGGATACAACATTTTTATAAGCGGAGGAACGGGAAGCGGAAAGACTACATTTTTAAATGTTCTGTCGGGATTTATACCTTTGGACGAAAGGGTGATCACCATCGAAGACAGTGCGGAGCTTCAGCTTCAGGGCATTGAAAATCTGGTGAGACTTGAGACCAGAAACGGAGGTCCCGGAGTGGATGAAATAAGTATAAGAGATCTTATACGTTCTTCACTGAGAATGCGTCCGGACAGGATAGTTGTCGGCGAGGTTAGAGGAGGCGAGGCTCTGGATATGCTTCAGTGTCTCAACACAGGGCATGACGGATCCATGTCCACGGGACATGCCAATTCATCAAAAGATATGCTTTCGAGACTTGAAAATATGGTTCTTATGGCTGCGGAACTTCCTCTTGCCGCTATCAGACAGCAGATTGCTTCAGGGTTGGACATCATTGTTCATCTGGGACGACTCAGGGACAAATCCAGAAAGGTTTTGGATATATCGGAGGTTTGCGGATATGAAAACGGAGAAATTGTTATCCGTGGGCTCTACAGTTTCAGGGAAGAGGGCTTTGTTAACGGAAGGGTCATCGGTTCCCTCAAAAAAACCGGCGATCTCTCACAAAGAGAAAAGCTTGAGCGCGCGGGATTATCACTTTGTTAAATGGAATTCGGGGAACAGGATCAGAGTTATTGCCGGTGCTGCTTTTCGCGTACTGATTCTTTCGTATTTTTTTTACAGAAGTTTTATGGCCGTGATTCCTTTATCGGTTGTCGGATATCTGTATTACAGGCAGCAGAAAAAGGAACTGGCTGCGCGGGATATCAAAATGCTTGAGTCTCAGTTTGGGGAAGCTATCCGTGGAGTGGATACTGCATTGAAGGCAGGATACTCGGTTGAAAATGCATTTATTCAAAGCGGTAAAGACATGGACAGGCAGTTTGGGAAAGAATCTTTTATTCACGAAGAATTGGAAATCATCCGGAGGGGCTTGGTCATAAATATAACCCTTGAAGAGATGCTAAGTGACTTGGCCGTAAGAAGCGGAAGCGAGGCTATTGAAGATTTTTCCAAGGTTTTCCTGATTGCAAAAAGATTCGGTGGAAACATGAGCGAGGTTATATCCACCGCCACTGAAACCATATCGCTCCGAATAGAAACAAGGGATGAGATTGCTGCCGCGATATCAGGCAAAAAAATGGAACAGAACATTATGAAGATTATGCCTTTCGGAATTCTTACCTATGTGGGGATCAGCAGTCCGGGATATTTTGATTCTTTATATGTGAATCTCACGGGCATTGCTTTGATGACGGGATTACTGGCTGTGTATCTGATTGCTTGTTTTCTTGGGAACAGAATTCTATCCCGACTGGAGGAATCCGGCTGATGTTAGAAAAAGTATCGGAATTCATATTTGAGAAGAGTCGTAAAATTCCGGGAATAAAACCGGACGAAGGAATTGTCAGGTCTTTGGTATATCTTCGGCCTTCCGGAGATATCAAAGAAGAATACAGAAAGTTTGAGACAGGAAGGATAGGTATCAGTTTTCTTATATTGCTTGTCGGGATAATACTGTCCGTATTCCTTAAACTGTCAGCCATAAGTGAAAAAGATGTGGGGGACGGAGTTTTTGAACGGGAAGAATGGAACGGAAACAGGCAGATGGTTTCATTGATAGGACATGCCGGTTCTGAAACTGTTGAAGTGAATCTGAATATATTTACAAGGACCTTATCCGAGGCGGAGACGGAAGAATATATCGCGAATTTTTTAGAAAATGCGGACAAAATAATCGGCGGAGAAAATCCGGATCTTATGCATGTAAGTTCGGATCTGGTCCTTAAAGAAAAATATGAAGGTTATCCGTTCAAATTCACGTGGAGATCTTCGGATCCGTACAGAATTGCTTCTTACAGCGGAAAGGTTGATCTTTCCCCGGGAGAAGGGGATGTAACTTTGACTGCAAGTTATTCCTACGGTGAATATGAAGGATCCTTTCCCATACAGGTTCATTTGGTGATTCCCGAATCGGATCCTTCGGAAAAATTTGAAAGAGAACTTCTGAATTATCTTCTTGAGAGCGAAAAATCGGACAGAGAAGAAAAAGAATGGATTCTTCCTGATGAGTTTTACGGAGAGAAGATTACCTGGGAAAACAAAGTTGAAGATAACAGCATACTTCTTTTTGGAGTGTTTGGAGCAGTGGCTGTTGTGATTTATTTTGCTTCAGGAAAAGATCTGGCATCGAAGGCAGACAAGAAAAAAGAAAACATGCGAAAAAGTTATCCGAAGATCCTTAGGCAGCTGGCTTTATATGTTGGTGCGGGAATGACGGTAAAAGGAGCGTTTACCAAAATAGCCGAAGATTCAAGAGTGGATACTGTACATGAGTGTATCTATGAGGAAATGAAATATGCCTGTCGTGAGATGGGACAGGGAATGGGAGAAGCCGAAGCGTATGAGAGATTCGGGAACAGGACCGGACTGGGCGAGTATATAAAGCTGGCGGGATTGTTGTCCCAAAATCTGAAAAGAGGTAATCCGGGTTTTGTAATACGGCTCAGAAGTGAAGCGGACAATGCAATGCGAGAGAGAGTACTTGAGGCCAGAAAAGCCGGAGAAGAAGCCCAGACAAAAATGCTGGCTCCAATGATGATGATGCTTGCCGTGGTAATGGTGATGATAATGATCCCTGCTATGACGGGAATGAATATATAAACAGGAGGAATTGTAATGATGAGATTAAAGACTTTCAAAGATTTTCTTCGGGAAGACGATGGAATGGGAACGGTTGAGATCATATTGATCATCGTAGTACTGGTAGGACTGGTAATCATTTTTAAAAGCAGGATTACCCAGATTGTAGAGAAATTGTTCGACAAGATTACAACGCAGACGGATTCAATATGATGATTCAAAAAAACGCCGGCGGTTATTTGACCGTATACATGACTCTGGTTTTATCCGTGATCTTAAGTTTGTGTCTGACAATGATCGAAGGAGCCAGAAGAAGCGCCATGAGAATGGAGGCGGAAGTTATAACGGATTCGGCAATGAGAAGTGTTCTGGCCGAATACAACCGTGAGCTGATGAGGCAATATAACATTTTTGCCGTTGATTCCTCATACGGAAGTACGGTTTCCGGAATGGGCAGGACGTCGGACCGCTTCAAAGAATACATGGAGAAAAATTATACATGGGAAACGGCCTTTCCCCTGTTGTCTTACAGAGATTTTATCGGAGCATATCCGGAGGAAGCCATGGTAACCGGAGCTGTGTATCTTACGGATGATAAGGGGAGGATCTTCAGGGAATGCGCCATAGAGGTGATAAGGGATGATCTCGGGATAGAGGCGGTAGAACAGGTTATCGGCTGGACTTCATCTGCCGATCTTACGGCAGCGGATTCAATGGATGTATATAGTCAGATGAATTCGGAAGCAGGTGAGGTATCCGGAGCTGCTAATGCCGAGAGAGAAAGACGTGAAGCGGAAAGAGCTTCACAGGAGGCGGAGTATGAAAAAGCCTGTCTTGAAAGCGCGGAGGCCGGAACGGAAGAACCTGCCAAACCGGAATTAACGGAACTTCCGGAAGAATACAGATCGCCGGTATCCGGTGTTTCGGATACCGCCTTCACCGGAATACTCGGATTGCTGGTGGATGATCCGGAGAATCTGTCAAGAAGACAGCTTGATCAAAATGGGATCATATCGGGAAGAATGAGCGCGGGAAATGTTAACACAGGTAATCTTTATCCCACTGAGCAGGATACCGGATTTGCGGATGAGATTTTGAATAAAGCTTTGTTTGATGAATATCTCATGAAATATATGGGCAATTATCGTAATTCGGATTCGGGGGATGTTCTTTGGTATCAGATTGAATACCTGATAGCCGGAAAGGATACCGATGTAGAAAACCTGAATTCGGTGGCAACCGGAATAATGAGCATAAGAGCCGGAATGAATATGATCTATCTGGAAACCGATTCGGTAAAAAAGGCAGAGGCAGGAGCCATCGCGGCTGCAATATGCACGGCCTGCATGATAGAGTGGATGACTCCGGTTCTGACTCACGCAATCCTGCTTGCATGGGCACTTGTAGAGGCAAGATATGATACGGCTACACTTTTGGCCGGTGGAAAGATTCCGTTTATGAAGGATTCTTCCTCCTGGCATTCCGATCTGGACAGTGCACTTGCAGGCAAGTCCCCTGGTTCGGGTGGAGACTCGGATTCCGGTCTTTCATATGAAGATTATCTTCGGATATTTTTGCTTATGACGGATACTGAGGAGCTCACTTTAAGAGCAATGGATATCATTGAATCGGACATCAGGCTCAGTCCCGGGAACGGAAATTTCAGAATGGATTCATGTATCGAGATGATCGAATGTTCTGCGGCGATAAAGAGCAGTTACGGAAGCCGTATTACGATCCAAAGAATGCTTAAGTATTAACACTTATGAAGAGGAACAGGGCAGAGATGTCTTTTTTATGCGGAACAACAAAAAGACACAACTACAATAAGTACACTTCTTTTACCAAACCTTCTCCGGGGCAACTACTTACTCAATTGTTCCGCATAGAGAAGACATCTCTGCTTTGCGGAAGCATGACCGTTGAAGCTGCGGTCGTTCTGCCGTGTTTTCTGTTCTTCTTCATAAATCTCTCCTCATCGCTTCAGATGATCGCTCTGCACGGAAATCTGGAATATGCTCTTCACTCTGCGGGAAATGAAGTATGCCTGTACGGAAGTCTTTTGGCCGATCCGATTAAGGATTTGGGGCCTGCAGGACATGTTTCCGCCGGAAGTGTAAGCGAAGGTTCGGAGGCTGATGCTTCCGAAGATTCCGGGTGGGAGGAGCTGACAAATTACGTTCAGGGAGGAATACTTTCCGCAACTTATGTCAAATACCGTATCGAAAGTGAACTGGGTGAGGATTATATTTCATCAAGTCCTCTTAGGAACGGATCGGCGAGCCTGAGTTTTTACGGCAGTTCCATCAGCGAAGAAAGCGACATTGTAGATATCAGGCTGTCGTATTCGGTTAAAACACCGCTTGAATCTGTCGGTGTCGGGAATTTCTATATGACCGGAAGATATTACGGACATTTATGGAACGGTTATGAGATCGAGGGAACGGGCAGGGAGCTTAATCAGGAACAGATTGTCTATATTACCGAAGACAGTGAGGTATATCACACCACGACTGCTTGTACTCATTTGAGGTTATCAGTGAGAGGTGTTGAGTATGACAGCGTGGATGAATGCAGGAATAATGGCGGAGGAAAATATACACCCTGCGAAATATGTGCATCGGGTGAACGACCGGATGTGGTGTTTATAACCTCTGAAGGGGACAGATATCATTATTCGTCAGAGTGTTACACACTTACCAGAAGTTACTCGGCAGTTCCTTTATCCGAGGTTGAAGATTCACACAGACCTTGTTCCAGGTGCGGAGGTTGAAGGGATTGGTATTTAGTATTTTGTTGTTCATATATCTTTTGATCTTGTCATACGACGATATCCGATCGAATAAAATCCCCGTCTTTATGTTAAGAATAGGCCTTACGGCTGTTTGTACATGGATCTTGGCGGGGATTTTTATACCCATGCCTCCATCGGAACCGGTCAGAAGGGTGATGACGGCTCTATTGGGGGCATTCCCCGGGGGACTTTTGCTGGGACTATCGCTTTATTCAGATAAGGTGGGAAAAGGCGATGGCATTGTACTGATGATAATCGGAGCTACGGAAAGCTGCTCGTTTTCAATGATCCTTATCTGTATCTCGTGTGTGGGACTTGCCGCTGTTTCCGGTATTCTTATGTGCTTTCACAAAGTTAACGGAAAAACCCGTATGCCTTACATTCCGTTTGTAACAGGGGCATATGTGTTTCTTAAATTGTATGAAGGGGGCTTGTTTGTAACATGAAGCGCACAGACGGTTATTTATCGGTTGAAGCGGCAATGATAATGCCGGTCGTATTCATGATCATATTACTGGTGATCAGATTATGGTTTTTTCGATATGATTGTGTGCTTCAGGAAATGGATACCGCAGCTGTTGTAATACGAACCCTTGAACAGCAGGACAAAAATGCATCGGAGAAAGCGGAATATGCACTGTCTCAAATGCAGGGCAGATACAAGGAACACTATATATCATGGGTTTTCGGGGATATCAGTGTTTCCTGCACTTCAGACAGCGTTGAGTGTACGGTATCCGGACAGTGCAGAACCATGCCGGGAGCTTTGTATTTCGGAAGCCTTGGTCAAAACCTGTCATCTTCCGTTACCAGAAGCAGGAGAGCAGTATCGGAGGTATTTGTTATCAGAACATACAGAAAAATATCGGAAACAGGAAACAGAGAGGAAAGCAAATGATCGTTAGCGAGTATGTCAGAGGACTTAAGAATAATTATGTGAGAATAAGGGAGCTGTCACTTCCCGATGAGCGTAAATATCAGTATTGCATTATGAAAAGAGGAGGAATATCGGGATTACTTCCTTTTGAGATAAGGTATATAGATTCGGATGCCTATATGTATTATGACATCACGTCCAGACAAAACCTTACGACTTTGTATTCCAAAAAACCTTTGAACAGAAACTGGATCATATCTTTTTTCTCGTCGATGAAAAGAATTCGGAATGAGGCTGTGAGATTTCTGCTTGATCCGGAAAATCTGATCTGGAATCCGTCCAATATTTTTCAGGATCTCAAAACCGGTAAATTCGGATATCTGTATGTTCCCTATTTAAATGAAGACAACGGAATGTCGGAGTTGATGGATTTTATGGTGAGTCATGTGGACTATTCCGATGAGGAACTTGTTAAGTGTGTCTACTCTGTTGCAGAACAATATAAGGCAGGTGGTGAGGCTTATCTCAGTGACAAGGTATATTCTGATATAGCCGGCCTTGAGCCGGTCTCCGATGTAAAGGTGGCATCGGGAACGCCTTTTGAAGGAGAAATCCATTCCGGGTATGAAAATGATTCAGTTGTTTCAGATGTAAAATCGGAGACCGAAGGCGGAAAAACCATAGAGGGAAAAGATATGGATGTTGTCTATACGCAGGCAGAAAAGATAGGCAATGCGTTTAAAGCTCCCGACGAAAAACCTCTAAAGCTTAAACCGGGATTATCCGGAACATCCGGACTTGGACATGGAGGCGGTGTTAAAAGAACCGGAGGTATAAAAGAGATACTTTCCAAAATGATGTCCCGTGATAAGAAGATAAGGGAAGAGTACGATTTCGGATACGAATCGGAATCCGAAGCAGCAGTTGCCGAAGAACCTTTGTACTCGGATCAGGAATCTGATTTGGATACTGAAGGAACGGTTTTTGTGGAATTGCCCCCCGAAGATGTTTCGCACAGACTTATGACGGAAACCGGACAGATAATGCATGTGATCAGCGGAGAAACCTGTGTTATCGGGAAAAAGGAAGATGAAGTCGATCTGTTTATCGACGACGAGGGAATCAGCAGAATGCATGCCAGAATATTCAAAAAGGATGATGGGTTTTACATCGAAGATCTCAACTCAACCAACGGAACCTTCAAGAACGGACTTCGTTTGAAACCATACGAACAGAAGAAACTTTCAAAAGGGGATGAGATAAAACTGGCGGCGAGAAAAATAATCTTTTCCTGATATTGAAATGGAATACAAAACATCCCTTATGCTATAATTCTTATCAGGAAGGATTTTTGAAATAGTTAAGAGAGTCCTTCGGGTCTTTCTCTGACTTGGAATAAACCAAAAGAGAAAGGACCTTGCCGGAGGAGACAGGTATGGTAGATGAAATGGGAACACCCCGAAACGATTCGGGGTGTTCTTTTGTCCGAAAAGGCAGGATATGATATATTATTGGAAACTGATTCATGCTTTTTGGGATTGAAAATGTCTGAAGAAAAGTATTTCGAAAAAGCACTTTCCGATATGAAGGATTCTTTTGCCGGCAAGGATGGTATCAAGCATCTTGCCTCTCTTGGCTATTCCGTTCGAGAGATCCAGGCTTCTCTGGATTTCCCTTTTCCTTTGGATAAAATAGGCAGAGTTCTGTGGGATTATTATAAGTCTGAGGAGATTATTCTGCTCAAAGCTCCGGGTTCCGGTGCAGGGGCTTCCAGATCAACTTATGTCAAACAGACTGATGCCTATGGAAAGCAGTCATTTGTCAAAGTTCCCGGAGAGAAAGAGCCTTCCCGTGACTATTCTTTCAGAAAAGAAGTATATAAGGACGGACACGATATATTTACTCCCGTCAATCGTAACGAAACCAGATTTATAGTTAAATTTTTGGCCAATAATTCGTCGGGAGGCCCTGATTTCGTCAGTCTCGATTTCGGAAGACTCAAGACCAGAAACGGTTCGGATTGGAGAAGAGTATTGTCTTCCGTGACCGGTGACGACAGGGATTATCTTGAGGTGATGCCCTGGGAAAATTCCATCACGGGGGTATATCACCTGATAGATGAGCAAATGATCAGAATCCTTGAAGCACTTGAAGGTACGGGTTATCTTCCCGGGGTTTTTTATTTTGCGGTTAAGGATGTATAATCGAAGGGTCTGAAAGGAGTCCGTATGGTCATACATATATATTACGGCGGAAGAGGCGTGATCGATGATCCGACCCGCCCTGTTATAGAGAGAATGCAGAAGGTTCTCGAAGAACTCCGCGTTAATGTTGTACTTTACAATCTCTATGAATTTAAGAATACGATCCCCACTCTTTCCCAGACCATCAAGGATGCTGACGGAATAGTTCTTGCATCCACCGTCGAGTGGTTCGGAATGGGCGGATATATGCTGGAGTTCCTTGATTCCGTATGGCAGTTCGGGGATAAATCAAGAATCTCTGAGATCTACATGATGCCCATTGTCATTGCCAAGACCTATGGTGAAAGACAGGTTATCGCAGATCTTTCCAATGCATGGGAAACTCTCGGAGGAAAGGTTCTCACCGGTCTTTCCGGATATATCGATAATCCCCTGGATCTTGAAGTAAATCAGGATTACATAGCTCTTATCGAAGCACAGGCCGAAAGGCTTTACCGCGGCGTTAACCAGAGGGAGAAGACTTTCCCTTCAAGCAAGAGCGCACTTACGGAAAGAGTCGGAACACCCAATCCGCTTCATCTGTCCGTTCCCGAGGCGGAGCAGCTGTCCGAGTACGTTTCCGATGAGAATTATGTTAAGACCCAGAAGGAAGACATTCAGGAACTTGCCGTTCATTTCAAGGGCATGCTCATGAGCGAGGATGCAGGAAGTGAAGAAGAATATATTGGCGATATCAGGAAAGCATTTAAGCCTTCCGCTGATGTTTCTGGAGTCTTTGTGGTGGATATCGCGGAAAAAAAGAACGATCTGATCATAGAAGTCCATGGTGCAAAGCTGGACGTAAAATATGACAAGGCATCTTCCGCCGATGTGAAGATGACCATGAAACGCGATGTTATGGAAGATATAGTATCCGGAAGAATGACCTTCCAGAGGGCTTTCATGTCCGGAGCGATGACCGGAATGCAGGGAAATTTCTCACTCCTTGGCGGTCTTGATAAGATCCTTGATTTTTCGCATTGATAAACGGAGGTTTTAAGATGACTAAAGATGATTGCATTTTCTGCAAATTGGCAAACGGAGTATTTCCGACCAATTCAATATATGAAGACGATAAGTTCAACGTTATCCTTGATAACGGTCCCGCGACCAAAGGCCATGCACTTATTCTTCCCAAAGAACATGCGGATGACCTTTTCGAACTCCCCGATGAAACCGCTGCCGAGGCTTTTAAGCTTGCCAAGAAACTCGGAAAGCACATCATGGAGACTTTCGGAGCGGACGGACTTAATGTCGTGCAGAATAACGGAGAAGCAGCGGGTCAGACTGTCCGTCATTTCCACCTTCATCTGATCCCCAGATATAACAATGACGGTCAGAAGATTCAGTGGGAGCCCACATCACCTTCTTCCGAGGAACTCGTTAAGATAAAGGAAGAGCTTACCAAATAATGAGAGAGATCAGTTCAGAATCCATCGTAAGTGCCCTTGCCGAGATGTGCATAGAGGCCAATCACTACCTTACCCCCGATATGGAGGCGGCTTTGATAAAAGCCGGAGATCAGGAAGAATCACCCTTGGGAAAACAGGTTCTTTCGCAGCTGCGTGAGAACCTGAAAATAGCCGATGAAGAAACGATCCCCATTTGTCAGGATACAGGAATGGCGGTCGTTTTTGTTGAGGTGGGCCAGGATGTTCACATCACGGGTTCATCCCTCAGCGACGCCATCAATGAAGGTGTCAGAAAAGGCTATACCGAAGGGTATCTGAGAAAATCGGTCGTAAACGACCCCATCGAAAGAATCAACACCAAGGACAATACTCCCGCAGTCATTCATTATGACATTGTTCCCGGAGACGGATTTAAGCTTACGCTTGCACCCAAAGGATTCGGAAGCGAGAACATGAGCAGAATATTCATGCTCAAACCTGCAGAGGGTATCGAGGGTGTTAAGAACGCGGTCCTTACCGCCGTAGGAGATGCCGGACCCAATGCCTGCCCTCCCATGGTTGTAGGTGTCGGCATCGGAGGAACTTTCGAAAAAGCCGCTTTACTTTCCAAGAAAGCCCTTTTGAGAGAAGCGGGTTCCCACTCGGACATTCCCTATGTGAAAGATCTGGAGATCGAGCTTTTGGATCGTATCAATAAATCCGGCATCGGTCCCGGCGGACTGGGCGGACGCATGACTGCTCTTGCGGTAAATGTCCTTACCTATCCCACACACATAGCCGGACTTCCCGTAGCCGTTAACATCTGCTGTCATGTAAACCGTCACAGCGTAAGAGAACTTTAAGGAGGCATTATGGACAGAAAAATTAACATGCCTCTTTCAAAAGAGGACGCACTTTCCCTGAAATGCGGGGACTATGTATATCTGACCGGAACTATTTATACCGCAAGAGATGCGGCACATAAGAGAATGTATGAGGCACTCAGAAAGGGTGAAGAGCTTCCCTTTGATATCAAAGGACAGACCATATACTATATGGGACCTTCCCCCGCAAGAGAGGGCAGACCCATCGGATCTGCAGGTCCCACCACCGCCAGCCGTATGGATAAGTATGCACCGGAACTGCTGGACCTTGGTCTTATCGGAATGATAGGAAAAGGAAAAAGAACACGTGAAGTAAAAGATGCGATCATAAGAAACGGAGCGGTTTATTTTGCCGCCGTAGGCGGCGCGGGTGCGCTCCTGAGTAAATGTATCATCTCTTCCGAAACCATTGCTTATGACGATCTGGGTACCGAAGCCATCCGTAAACTGGAGATTAAGGATTTTCCCGTGATCGTTGTAATAGATCATGAAGGACTCGACCTGTACGAAGAATCACAGAAGCAGTACAGAGTCGAATAGTTAAATGAGGAGAAATAATTGAAAGTGAAAAAACAAGTCAATGTCGAGAAGACAAAAAAGATCGCAGTGATCGTGGTCATAGCGATTGTGGCCCTGATGCTGGTCAGCGGTTCGTTCTATTCGATCCGTGAGGAAGAGCAGGCAGTTGTCTGTACCTTCGGTTCACCCCAGGCAGTAACCACGCCGGGACTTCATTTTAAGATACCTTTCATCCAGACCGTTGAAAAAGTATCAACAACCATTAACGGATTCAGCATCGGTTATAACTCAACAGGCTCCGGTGAGGAAGCCATGATGATCACATCCGACTACAACTTCCTGCATGTAGATTTCTATGCGGAGTACAGAGTAACGGATCCCGTCAAAGCACTGTATGCTTCCGAAGAGCCCGTAGAGATACTCAAGAACATTGCACAGAACTGTATCAGAACGACCATCGGTTCCTACACCGTAGACAGCGTTCTTACCACAGGCAAGAATGAGATCCAGTCCAACATCAAGCAGATGATCATCGATAAGCTTGAGGCATACGATATCGGGATCCAGCTTGTTAACATCACCATTCAGGATGCCGAGCCTCCCACGGAGGAAGTAAGCATGGCATTCAAGGAAGTAGAAACCGCTAAGCAGGGTAAAGAAACATCCGTTAATAACGCCAATAAGTACAGAAACGAAATGATCCCCGCTGCAGAGGCTGAAGCGGACAGAATAATCCAGGAAGCAGAAGCTGAAAAGCAGGAGAGAATAAACGAAGCAAACGGACAGGTTGCCAGATTCAATGCTCTCTACGAGGAATACATCAATTATCCCGAAGTAACCAAGAAGAGAATGTTCTATGAGGCTATGGAGGCAGTTCTTCCCGGACTTAAAGTCATCATCCAGAGTTCCGACGGAGAAATGACCACGTTGCTTCCTTTGGAAAGTTTCTTCGACTTTGCTTACGGCGATACAGACACAGTATTTGAAAATGGAGAGGGATAATATAATGGCACAGTTTGAAAGCTTTGATTCGAAGGGGAATCCAAAATCCTCTAAAACAAAAAGTTCCGCAAAGAGCTGGGCACTTGTTGTTGCGATCATCTTTGCACTTATCGTTGTAAGATCCTGCATGATCGTTACATATGAGAACCAGTTCAAGCTTGTAAGAAGATTCGGAAAAGTAGAGCGCGTGATCCAGACCGCAGGAATTTCATTTAAGATTCCTTTTATTGAGACTGTAGACATCGTGCCCAACGAAGTTCTTCTGTATGACCTTCCCGCATCGGATGTTATTACTTCCGATAAGAAGACCATGATAGTCGACAGCTATGTACTCTGGAGAGTAACCGATCCACTTAAGTTCGCACAGACTCTCAGCGGATCCGTAGCAAATGCGGAAGGACGTATCGATACCATCGTATATAACGCAACCAAGAATACCATTTCCAACATGACTCAGGATGCGGTTATCTTAAGCCGTGACGGCAAGATGACAGTAACCGTGATTGAAGATGACAATGATGTCACTTCGAACGATATCACTGTTGATGAAGAGACTGCAGTCGTAGAGATCACTTCCCTTACCGAAGAGATCATGAATCATATCAATCATATCGAGGATCAGTATGGCATCGAGATCCTTACCGTTGATGTTAAGAAGCTTGATCTTCCTGATGATAACAAGCAGGCAGTATATACCAGAATGATCTCCGAAAGAGAAAACATTGCTGCACAGTACACTGCAGAAGGAGAGGCTCAGGCTCAGATCATCATGAACACCACTGACAGAGAGGTGGCCATCACTCTTTCAAATGCGGAAGCACAGGCAGAAGCAATCAGGGCAGAAGGTGAAGCTGAATACATGAGAATACTTTCCGAAGCATATTCGGATGAGAGCAAAGCAGACTTCTATTCATTCGTAAGAGCACTGGATGCACTTAAGGCCAGCATGGAGGGTGGAGACAATACCATCATCCTTTCCGAAGATTCTCCCATAGCCGGAATTTTCTATGGAAGATATTGATACACAAACTATTTTGGGAATTGTGTTGACAAAGCAGGTATGTATGCTAAAATAATCAATGCGTCTTTTGACGTGTTCATATAGTTTTACCGGTAATAAATACTATTATTGGTAGAGGCATTCGGACCTGAGGAGAAGTACTCAAGAGGCCGAAGAGGCGCCCCTGCTAAGGGTGTAGGTCGGGAAACCGGCGCGAGGGTTCAAATCCCTCCTTCTCCGTTCTTTTCAGATGTATCAAACGGAAAAGAATTCTCTGATATATAGAGGATTCTTTTTTCTATCTGAAAGGTACTAAGATACGGGACAAGATTTAGTGGTCTATAAAGCCTATAAATTCAAGGTTTTGTGGATGAAAAAAAGTCGAAAAAATTTTTAAAAAATTTGTTGACTTTGAAAATGCCCTATGATATCTTAATTAAGCTGTCGCTCTGAGAGCGAGGCAAAAGTTCCTTGATAATTCAATACTAATGCATCCCTGAAAATTCCTATTTAAGCCGGAACTCGAAACCGGCATAGAAATTT
>JAGAYR010000014.1 GCA_017940415.1 Lachnospiraceae bacterium | reverse complement strand
GTGATTAAGTACGGGCGGAGGTTTCCTGCATGAAAGACAATTTTGAAAGATTTGATATGAAAGCCCCTCCCGTGCGTACGAAATGGTACCTGAGGCCTCTTACCTATATCCTCAGTGCACCTGACGTGAAAAAGCATAAATGTATTATTACAAAAACAGGCACGGAGGGGCTTAAGCCGCCCTTCGTGCTTTTGTGTAATCATAACGCCTTTATGGACTTCAAGGTTGCCACCAAGTCCATATACCCTTGGAGAGCCAATTATGTGGTTGCCATCGACGGCTTCATCGGAAGGGAAAAGCTTCTGAGGGATGTTGGATGCATCTGCAAGAGGAAGTTCACCAATGACACGACCCTTGTAAGGCAGCTTGTCCGTACCATCCAAAACGGCGATATAGCCATCATTTATCCCGAGGCAAGATATTCTCTTTGCGGAACCACTGCGGTTCTTCCCGAAAGCCTGGGCAAGCTCCTGGGAGTTCCGGTGGTTACTCTTATCTGTCACGGACATCACGTAAACTCTCCTTTCTGGAATCTTCACGACAGAGGCGTTAAGCCTACGGAAGCTGAGTTCACTCTTTTGTACAATGCGGAAGACCTTAAAAAGGCTCCGGTGGATGAGATAAATGCAAAGATCGTTAAAGCATTCCAATATGACGATTTTGCATGGCAAAAAGAAAGAGGTATCCGCGTCACATACGAAGGCAGAGCCGAGGGGCTTCACAAGGTTTTATATCAGTGCCCCGCATGTAAGAAGGAATTCAAGATGTCCTCAAAGGGCTGTATTCTCAAATGTAATGCCTGCGGCAAAGAGTGGAGGATGACAGAGCTTTCCGAGCTTGAAGCGGTAAGCGGCGAGACGGAATTTTCCCATATTCCCGACTGGTATGAATGGGAGAGGAGTAATGTCAGAGCGGAGGTGGCGGCAGGCACATATTCAAGCGGAGAACTACCCGTGAGAGTTGATTCACTGCCCAATGCCAAGAAGTTTATTCCCCTGGGCACCGGCACAATGATCCATGACATGGATGGATTCAGGGTTAAGGTAACTGATAAAGACGGGGATGTACACGAGATGGTAAAAACAGTACCTTCCATGTATTCCTGCCATATTGAATACGAATACCTGGGAAAATATGGGGACTGCGTAGATCTGAACACTTTGACGGATACCTGGTACACATATCCGGATCCGGAGAAATGCGAGTTTTCGGTGACCAAGATGGCACTTGCAACAGAGGAGTTGTATTTTGAAAGATTTTAAGGCTGTAATTTTTGATATGGACGGAGTCATCTTCGACTCCGAAAGATGCATAATGGAGACCTGGATCATCCTGGCGGAAAAGTACGGTATAGAGGGAATCGAGGATGTATTCCTGGCATGTACCGGAACAAATGCTGCCAAGACCCGCCAGATCTGTCTTGATGCACACGGTGAGGATTTTCCTTACGAGCAGTATGAAAGCGAATCGATGAAGATGTATCACGAGAAGTATGACGGAGGAAAGCTTCCCATAAAGCCCGGCGTTTTCGAACTTCTTGATTATTTAAAAAGTATCGGTGTAAAGATCGCCCTTGCATCATCCACCAAGAGAACATCTGTAGTAAGAATGCTTACAGAGGGCGGAATGATAGATTATTTCGACGAGATTGTAGCGGGAGATATGGTTACGAAAAGTAAGCCCGATCCCCAGATATATCTCAAAGCATGTGAGGCCATCGGAGAAAAGCCCGAAGACTGCTATGCCATTGAAGATTCTTACAACGGCATCAGATCTGCGGCAGCGGGAAAGCTTCGCCCCATAATGATTCCCGACCTCAGACCTGCGGATGATGAGATGAAAAAGCTGAGCGTCGCGGTACTTGATACGCTGAACGATGTAATTACTTATCTGAATGAATGATGACAGCGGGGATACTTCCGTCGTTCCGCGGGTGGCGCGGATGCATGATTTTCGAGACTTCGGTGGTCTGCGGCATGAGTTAGATCTTTCATAGTTCTATGGCCGCCTGATCCCGAAAAGCGAGAAAATTATGCACCGCGACAGGACCCTAGGAACGACGGAAGAGTCCCTGCTAGGAGGTATATCATGAGCATATACGCCATAATAAAACTTGTGATTAGAATACTTTTGATCCTTGCAAGCGGAGGTTTTGTTTTCTTTACTTTCAAAAGAGTGAAGTCTCCGGACAGGGTAAACTTTTTCGCTTCATTGGGGTGCTTCATCGGAATCATATTGCTGTTTGTGGCACACTTTGCGGTTGCGATATTGCAGTATAATTCCACTCCTCCCGCGGATTATTATGAGTTCAATGTGACCAGCGAAGATCTCCACGGAAATTACTGGGATGTGAAGATATCTCATGACAAGGGAGAAGACTTATCACCTCAGCTTTCATGGGATCCGGTAGAAGGTGCGGCATGTTATGCGGTTTACATGATAGATCCCGACGGACATCAGTGGATCCATATGAAGACACTTACCACCGAGACTACTCTTGAAACCGGTGCGGTAGAAGACTACATCGGACCTTACCCTCCCAGCGGATCTCACAGGTATTATGTATATGTCTTCGCCCTTCGCGAGGAAAAGAATCTTCCGAAGATTCTTAATGCACCCAGTTCAGGCATCGATGAGATTACCTCGATTCTTAACACAGGCAGCAATTCAGATATCGGAAATGTAATAGCCTGGGGCGGAGTCGCAGGCATGTATCCTCAGGAGTGACGTTACAGCATGAAACATCCCCACTAGAAAATAGGAGAAACAGTATGGAAATTTGGGATCTCTATGACAGAGAAGGCAACAAAACCGGTGATACCTGGGAAAGAAAACCCAGAAGTTTTCAGGCAATACCCGACGGAAAGTATCACCTGGTTGTAGATATACTTGTAAAGCATAAAGACGGAACATACCTTATTACCAAGCGTGACGAGAATAAAGATGTGTATCCCGGCTATTGGGAGGCAAGTGCGGGCGGATCAGCTGTTCAGGGTGAGGAACCTTTTGAAGCTGCGCAGCGTGAGCTTTTCGAAGAGACAGGACTAAAAGGTGATAACTACGAGCTCATAAATGTCTCATTCAGTGACAAGAGCCACAGCATGTTTTATTCATATGTATGCGAAACAGATGCACCTAAGGACAGTGTTGTTTTGCAGGAAGGCGAGACTGTAGATTATAAGTGGGTTGACCGTGCGGGCCTCATCGAATATGTGGATTCTGATACTGCAATCAGAACCCATAATGACAGAAACAAGAAGTATCTCGACAGAGTAAGATTCGACGAGATCCTTTCAAAGCGTCCCGAGGCACCCTGGGCGGGCGATATTCCCGAAGGAGATTTCGTAACTCCTTATCCCACATATCCCACGGGGCAGATCCTTGATAAATTCGCAAAGCATGAATTCGAGGATGCTTCAGGTGTTAAGCTTAAATACTATACCTACGATCCCACGGAGCACGGTTATTCCAAGAGCGGAAAGTATCCCGTTCTTATATTCTTCCACGGAACTTCGAATTCTTTTGTGGGAGACCTGTGTATCAACTATACAGGTGCAGAGCTCTATGCAACCGATAAATACCAGGCTGATATGGGCGGTGCATATATCATTGTTCCCGTGGCAAATGAGTACAGAAACGAAGAAGGAAGAGTAAAGGGTTACTTTGGTGTAGATTACCTCGAGCCGGTTCACAACCTTACCACCAAAGTTATCGCTGAGTTCGGAGAGAGCGCGGGTCCTAAGTTTATTCTGGGTAATTCTTCGGGAGCATCATTTGTTTTCAGACTTATGGATGCGTACACCGATGATTACGATGTTCTCTTCCCTGTAGGAAGCACGGCAATCGCGGAAGAATCACTTCTCGATAAACTGGATGAGAAGGATAAATATCTCTTTTTTGCAATCGCCAAGAGAGATGAATTCCATAGTTTTACGGAAGAGGTGGAGCCCTGGCTTGACCGCCTGTCTAAGATGAAGCATTGTTTTATTTTCACTCCGGAGTGGACCAGAAACGGAGACAAGGGCATTGCTTCCATCGAAGGCGGAATCGAAATGGGACAGCATTGTCTCATGAATGCCATTCAGTCTAATCTGATGTTTGATGACGGAACTCCCATGGAAGAAAGACTTCCCGGCGGAGTCACCGCATGGATCAAAGAAGTTACGAAAGAAATTTTAGAGAGATGAGTGAAAAGAATTCACACAAGCAAATAGTTGTTGTAGGCGGCGGCGCTGCGGGATGCATGGCTGCTATAGCCGCATGCTCAGCTGGCGGAGACGTTACTCTCATCGAGAAAAATAAAACAGTTGCCAAGAAGATCCTTTCAACGGGAAACGGCAAGTGTAATTTTTGTCATGATGTGATAAGACCCGGAGATTTCCATCTCAGTGAGGGCAACGAATTTATCACATCCGTATTAAAAGCTTATCCCGTAGAAAAATGCCTTGATGATTTCAGGAAGATGGGCATCACGCCACTTGTTAAGGATGGCTATGTATATCCTTATTCAGAGCAGGCTAAATCCGTTACGGAAGTGCTCACCAGATCTCTTAAGGGTGTTAAGGTGATCACGGAATGCAGTGTTACCGAGATCAAAAAAGACGGTGAGAAATTCACCGTTAAAACTTCAGGTAAAGAATTCACTGCAGATGCAGTCATAATCACAACAGGCGGAGAAGCGGCTCCCGTTACGGGTTCTACAGGAGACGGATTTAAGTTTGCAAAGACTTTCGGACTCAAGATGGCTAAACCGGTTCCTGCACTTACAAGCCTTACGGTGAAGGATCATCCTTACAAGAAGGCAGCAGGCGTGCGTATCAGAGGTACGGTATCAATCCTGATTGATGGCAAAGAAGCAGGTTCCGATACGGGACAGCTTCAGATAACCAAGACCGGTTTTTCCGGAATCCCTGTTTTCAACGTAAGCAGATTTGCATCAAGAGCATTGGACGAAGGCAAGAAGGTTACTCTTAGGCTTGCATTCCTTCCGGAGCTTTCGGATGCGGATATTAGAAATGAATTCGAAACCAGACTCTCGAAGCAGATTGGAAGTGTATATGATGCGATGATAGGACTCTTCCCGGATTCTTTTGCGGATGCGCTTTTGAGAAATGCGGGAGTTGATCCCGATAAGAAAGCTTCGGATACGAAGGCTGCCGATAAACTCTTCAAAGCATCGAGAGAGCTGACAGTGACGGTTACCGGTACCGGGGACATGGCATCGAGCCAGGTTACATGCGGCGGTGTACTGTTATCTGAAGTAAATGCGGCAACTATGGAATCCAATAAGCACAAAGGTCTGTATCTTGCCGGTGAGGTACTTGATATAGACGGAATGTGCGGCGGATATAATCTTTATTTTGCATGGGCCTCGGGATTCATCGCGGGAAGCACTGCAGTAAGATAAAGCAATGATTTGCACAAAAATTCTACGCAAAGTATAATAATATGTTGGTTTTTTGAATATTTTGCGATGGTGATTTTACATTGAGACATTCGGTTTTAGACAGCGAAAAAAATGATAATCTCGTAAAGCAGGCCTCCGTGCTTGCCATTGCGGGAATTGTGAGCAGGATAATCGGGCTTCTCTACAGGAGCCCCCTTTCCGAGATCATCGGAGATCTGGGACTGGGATATTATCAGTCTGCTTACGCTTTTTATACAATAATACTTCTGGTTTCTTCTTACAGCATTCCTTCAGCTGTTTCCAAACTTATCGCCGGTAAACTTGCGTTAAAAGAATACAGAAATGCGCACAGACTTTTCGTCGGTTCTTTTATCTATGCGCTTGTGGTCGGCACGATAGCTTCAATGATCCTTTATTTCGGAGCCCATTTCTTTGTTGAGGAAGCGGCAATACCCGTTTTGAAGATCTTTGCTCCCACTATTTTCCTGTATTCGATCCTGGGAGTTTTGAGAGGATATTTTCAGGCTCACAAATCCATGTCCCAGACTTCGGTCTCACAGGTCATCGAACAGATAGTAAACGGACTTGTCAGCGTTGGCGCTGCGGCACTTTTCATCAAGCTTACCATGAAGACCATGGAAGTCCCCGCAGATAAGGAAGGACAGATCCTGAGAGCCGTAAGGGGTGCCCAGGGAAGCGCTTTGGGAACCGGAATGGGTGTTGTTTCGGCACTTATATTTATGGCTCTGGTTTATTTGGTAAACAGGAAAGCTATAGTAAAAAGGGCAGAAGAAGATCCTACCGTAAACGAGGACAGCGTAAAGCAGATCTTTGTATCCATTACCTGCGTCGTAACTCCCTTTATTATGAGCACTGCCATATACAATGTCTTTGCTCCCATCAACAACAAGATCTTCGTAGAACTATATCCTGTTTGGAGAGAGGTTGAACAGGAGGTTGCAACTTCTCA
Source organism: Lachnospiraceae bacterium (assembly GCA_017940415.1). Lineage (GTDB taxonomy): Bacteria > Bacillota > Clostridia > Lachnospirales > Lachnospiraceae > AC2028. The sequence continues at coordinate 20,755 of JAGAYR010000014.1, read as the reverse complement.
TTGGGGAATCTTTTCCGGTAAGGCTCAGGTTATATCGAACATACCCATAGCTTTTTCTTCAGCCATGGCTGCAGCAATAATCCCGCAGATAACCAGATACATCGCAGCCAAAGACAAGCCTTCGGCGAGGGCTAAGATTGGCCTTGGTGTAAAGTCCACCATGATCATATCGATTCCATCCGCGGTGGGTATCTTCACATTTGCGGCTCCCATTATTCTCCTTCTTTTTCCGGGAACCAGACCCAACATCGGGCTTGCAAGCCACTGCCTCATGGCACTGTCCGTATCGGTTGTACTCATTGCATTATCTACACTTAATTCATCCATACTTCAGTCCATCGGTAAGTTATACACGCCCATAATCAACGCACTCATCGCATTGGTACTTCAGACAATTCTTACTGTAGTCCTGTTGAAATTTACATCTCTTGATGTTTTTGCGGTAGCCATCTCTTATACATTCTACGCAGCCGTTATGGCTGTTTTGAATCAGCTGGCTGTAAGACGTGCCATCGGATATAAGCAGGAGATGATACAGACATTTGTACTTCCTTTTGTAAGTTCTCTTATCATGTGTCTGTGTTCATACGGAATCTACAGACTGATCCTTATGAAGGTTACCGATGAAAGAATCGCACTTATACCTGCAATAATCGTTGCCGTTCCCGTATACTTCCTGCTTCTTATAGCATTCAAGTGCGTGGATGAAAGAACTCTCAGGGCTCTTCCCGGCGGTACGAAGACTATAAAAATACTTAAAAAGGTTCACTTGATCTAATGGCTTTTGACGGAATAACAACGGCTGCTTTGTGCGCCGAATTGAATAGTAAACTCACGGGGGGCCGAATCTCCAAGATCGCACAGCCCGAACCCGATGAGCTCCAGATTCTGGTAAATACAAATGAAGGCAACTACAGGCTCCTTCTGAGCGCTGAGCCTTCTCTTCCTCTTGTCTATATCACCGAGCAAAATAAAAAATCACCTCTTAATGCTCCCAACTTCTGCATGGTCCTTCGAAAAAGACTTCAGGGCGGAAGAATCACGGGAGTGTCTCAGCCCGGTCTCGAAAGAGCACTGAGGATAGACGCGGAGCACCTTGATGAAATGGGTGATATTAAGCGTGTAAGCCTTGTTACTGAGATCATGGGTAAGCATTCCAACATAATCCTGACCGAGGAACAGGGCGGCAAAGAGGTGGTGGTTGATGCAATCAAGCATGTATCCGCAATCGTAAGCTCCGTCCGTGAGGTTTTGCCCGGAAGAGAATATTTCATTCCCAATACTCAGGATAAAACAGAACTTTTAAATTGCAGCGAAGATGAGATCAGGGCTATTGTCCTTAAATATCCCGGTCCCGTGTTCAAGGCAATCTATACTTCTTTCACCGGACTTTCACCTCTTGCAGCTCATGAGATTGCCTACAGGGCGGGAATTGACGGAGATGCCTCCGTTTCATCACTTTCCGATGAGGAGATCGGAAAACTTGTGAGCGGTCTTGTAACCCTTTCCGGGAAAATAAAGAAGGGCGAATTTGCCCCCTGCATCGCATACACCGGCGGAAAGCCTCAGGAGTATGCCGCATTTGACCTTACCATGTACGAAGGCGGCGCTGATGAAGTTGTCAGGGCGGATTCCATTTCCGAGATTCTGGAGAAGTTCTATTCCGAAAAGCAGCTTTATGTCAGGATGAATCAGAAGTCCTCAGACTTAAAGCGTGTGGTCAAGAACCTGATCGAAAGGGATTCCCACACACTGGACGAACAGCTCCAGCAGCTGAAAAAGACCGAGGGCCGCGATAAGTACCGCATCTGGGGCGAGCTTTTGAATGCCTTCGGATACTCCGCTCAGCCCGGTGACAAGCAGATCGTTGTAGACAATTACTATACGAATGAAAAAGAAACCATTCCGCTTGATCCCACACTTACGGCTCAGGAGAATGCGGTGAAGTATTTTGACAGATATACCAAGCTCAAGAGAACCGCCGAGGCTCTTGCGGTTCAGACGGAGAGCGTTAAGTCCAAACTTGAGCACCTTGAGTCGGTCCTTGCAAGTATCAATATTGCAGTGAGCGAAGAGGACCTGGCCTGGATCAGACGGGAGCTTTCCCAGGCGGGCTATATAAAAGAACGTTCCGTAAAAGGAAAACCCGTAAAGCTCAAGGGTGAGCCTTACCACTACATTTCATCCGACGGATACGACATCTACGTCGGAAGAAACAATATCCAGAACGATGAGCTTACGTTCAAATTCGCGGTGGGAGCCGACTGGTGGTTCCATGCCAAGAAGATGCCCGGATCACACGTGGTCCTCAAGGTCAAAGAACCCGGTGAGGAACTTCCCGACCGAGCATTTGAAGAGGCCGCAGCCCTGGCAGCCTATTACTCCGCCGGACGTGAGCAGAACAAAGTAGACATCGACTATGTCCTCAAAAAGGAAGTCAAAAAGCCCTCAGGAGCAAAACCGGGCTTCGTAGTCTACTACACCAACTACTCCATGACTATTTCCCCTGATATTTCAGGGATAAAAGAGGTCTGATAGTGCAAGTCAGCCGGCTGATATGCCCTGCATGACACGCGGGTGACGCGGATACATGATTTTCGAGACTTCGGTGGTCTGCGGCATGAGGTAATACAAGCATGGTTCTGAGGCCGCCTGATCCCGAAAAGCGAGAAAATTATGTACCGCGGCAGGACCCAGTGGCATGCAGGGCGTGTTTAGGAGGGGTCACTTGAAGTAATCGGGGCATTTGTGGTACATTAACCTTGTATGTCCCTATTTTATTAACGGAGAATATTATGGTCAGATCAATGACCGGCTTCGGCAGAGCCGAGGTCGTAGAAAACAACAGAAGATACACCGTAGAACTTAAATCGGTAAACCACAGATACCTCGATCTCTCGGTCAAAAGCCCGAGAGCTCTTGCATGTCTTGAAGGAAATGTCAGAGCAGAGATCAAGAAGTACCTTTCAAGAGGTAAAGTCGATGTTTTCATCTCATATGAGAATATGGATGAATCCACCGCAGAACTTAAATACAACAGAGAACTCGCATCCAAATACGTAGGTTTCGTTAAAGAGATCTCCGGTGAGTTCGGACTTGAGAACGACTTAAGAGCCGTCCGCCTTGCAAGCTTCCCCGATGTCCTCGAAGTTATTGAAGAGCAGGACGATGAGGAAGAGCTTTGGGCAGGTCTCAAGAAGGCAGTCGATGCCGCATGCGAGAAGATGGTAGAAGCAAGAAGTGCAGAGGGCGAGAACCTTGTTAAGGACCTCACTGCCAAGCTCGACAACCTTCTTACCATTGTAGACTTCATTCAGGAAAGATCTCCCAAGATCGTTGAAGAGTACAGAGAGAAGATCTACGCACGTGTTAAAGAAATCCTCGGAGACCAGACTCCCGATGAAGGAAGACTTCTTACCGAGGTTACCGTATTTGCTGACAAGGTATGCGTTGACGAAGAAATCGTTCGCCTTCGTTCCCATATCGAGACTATGAAGAAAGACCTTTCCCTCGACTCGGATGTGGGAAGAAAGCTTGACTTCATCGCTCAGGAAATGAACAGAGAGGCTAACACCACTCTTTCCAAGACCACCGATCTCGAGATTTCCAATAAAGGTATTGAGCTGAAGACAGAGATTGAGAAGATCAGAGAGCAGATACAGAATATTGAATAACTAATAAAGATACAGCGAGGTCAGTCATACTAGGCGACAGGACCCGCGTGACTATAGAGGTATACACATGAACAAAGGTATTCTCGTAGTAATTTCAGGCTTCTCCGGCGCCGGCAAAGGTACCGTTGTAAAGAAGCTCCTTGAGAAAAGCGACGACTACTGCCTTTCCGTTTCAATGACCACCAGATCTCCCAGACCCGGTGAAGTCGACGGCAAGGATTACTTTTTTGTAACTAAAGAAAAGTTCGAACAGACCATCGCAGAAAACGGCCTCATCGAACATGCACAGTTTGTAGGCAACTACTACGGAACCCCTAGGGCTTACGTAGAACAGAGACTTGAAGAAGGAAAGAACGTCATCCTTGAGATTGAGATCCAGGGTGCAATGAACATTAAGAAGCTCTACCCTGAAGCCGTTCTTTTATTCATAACTCCCCCTACCGCAGAGGAACTCGAAAAGAGACTCAAAGGCAGAGGAACCGAGACCGATGAAGTCATCGCAGGCAGACTTTCAAGAGCAAGCGAAGAGTCGGTTGGAATCGGAGAGTACGATTACATAGTTGTTAACGATGATCTTGATAAATGCGTTCAGGACGTCATGGACACCATCAACACCGCTAAGAGACAGCCGGCCAGAGTCGGCGGTTTTATAGATGAGCTCCGTAAAGGACTCGAGAAATATCACAAATAACCTGCCATATGGCAGCTAAGCCGAAGAATCGGCAGAAGGAGTATTTATTATGATGTTACATCCCTCTTATGTAGACATGATGGACGCTGTAAACTCAGATGCGCCCGAAGGAGAAGAGATCGTACAGAGCCGTTACTCTATCGTTATGGCTTCTGCTAAGCGTGCTCGTCAGATCGTAGCAGGCGACGAACCTCTTGCAGGAACTCCCGACGAGAAGCCCCTCTCCATCGCTGTTGATGAGCTTTACGAGGGACAGGTTCACATTCTTCCCAATGTACCTGTAGAGCAGTAATGAAAATATTTTTTGTATCACTGGGCTGCGATAAAAATCTGGTAGATTCCGAGAAGATGCTCGGTATCTTATCCGGAAAGGGTTACGAATTTACCGATGATGAGGCTGATGCCGACATCATTATTATTAATACCTGTTGTTTTATCGGTGATGCCAAAGAGGAGAGCATTTCTGAGATAATCCGCCTCGGTGAGCTTAAGAAGAGCGGAAATCTCAAAGTCCTCATTGCAGGCGGATGCCTTGCCCAGAGATATGCCGATGAGATATTCGGTGATCTTCCCGAACTTGATGCCGTTATAGGTACCATGTCCATCGGAAAGATCGCAGAGGTTCTGGACGAAGTTCTTGCGAACAAATCCTCCGGAAAAGAAAACGAAAAGGTCAAAGAGTTAACACCTCTTGATGCCGTTCCTTTTTCGGATCCTCACAGAAGTCTCACTACCGGCGGACATTATGCTTATCTCAAGATCGCAGAGGGCTGCAATAAGAGATGCACATACTGCATCATTCCGTATGTCAGGGGTTCTTATCGCAGCATACCCATGGAAGATCTTGTTAAAGAAGCTCAGTCCCTTGCGGAAGGCGGAGTTAAGGAACTCATCCTTGTCGCACAGGAGACTACTCTTTACGGAACCGATATTTACGGACACAAAGCTCTTCCTGAACTTCTCAGAAAGCTCTGTGCCATTGACGGTCTTAAGTGGATCAGGGTGCTTTATGCATATCCTGAAGAGATCACCGATGAGATCATAGATGTAATGGCCAAGGAGCCTAAGATCTGTAAGTATCTTGACCTTCCCATTCAGCATTGCAGCGACGATGTACTTCGCAGAATGGGCAGGAGAACATCCAAGAAGAGCATTGAAGAACTTGTAGAAAAATTAAGAACACGTATACCCGGCATGTGCCTTCGTACTTCCCTTATTTCCGGTTTTCCCGGAGAGACTCAGGAAGAATTCGAAGAGCTTTACAGATTCGTTAATGATACCGAATTCGACAGACTGGGTGTATTTACATATTCGCGCGAAGAGGGAACTCCTGCGGCAGAGATGCCGGATCAGATCGATGAGGAGATCGCTGCTTCAAGACGCGACGAGATCATGGAATTACAGCAGGCGGTTTCTTTTGACCTGAATGAATCCCATGTAGGGGAGGAACTTGAGGTACTTATCGAAGGTTATCTTCCCGATGAACATGTATATGTCGGGAGAACGTATCGCGATGCTCCCGGTGTGGACGGCTTATTCTTCGTGAACTTTGAAGGGGAATTGATGACAGGGGATATAGTAAGAGCAAAGGTTACGGAAGCTCTGGGGTATGACCTGTCCGGGGTTATGATCAATGAGTGAATCAAATAACGAAACAAGAAGTTCCATCTGGAACATTCCCAATATTCTGACCATGGTAAGGGTAGGTCTTATCGTGCCCTTCGTGGTTCTGCTTCTCGGCGGTCAGAAAGGATGGTTCGGTTCTAACCTTCTGATCCCCGATATTCTGGCAGATATCATTTTTATTATCGCATCACTTACCGACATGCTGGACGGAAAGCTCGCTCGTAAGATGGGGCTCGTCACAAACTTCGGTAAATTCATGGATCCTCTCGCAGACAAACTTCTGGTGTGTACCGCACTGGTCGCACTTCAGGCCATGAACAGGATTCCCGCGTGGATCGTAATGATCATCATCGCAAGAGAATTCATCATCAGCGGATTCAGACTTGTGGCTGCGGAAGCAGGCAAGGTCATCGCAGCAAGCTGGTGGGGAAAATTCAAGACTACTTTCCAGATGATAATGGTAATCGTAATGATAGTGGAGCCCAGCCTCGTACTGTTCGGATTACCCGTTATCGTCGTCGATATTCTCATGTATGTGGCACTTGCCCTTACTGTTGTTTCTCTTATCGATTATCTTGTCAAAAACTGGGGTGTGCTTAAATGAACGCTGAGATCATCTGTGTAGGAACCGAGCTCTTACTCGGTAATATCATAAATACCAATGCAGCTTTTATTGCCGAGCGTATTTCACGCCTCGGTATTGACTGCTATCATCAGTGTGTTGTCGGAGATAACATGGACAGAGCTCTTGCACAGCTTAAGGAAAGCTCTGCAAGAAGCGAGATCATTATTTTATCCGGCGGCCTCGGACCTACGGAAGATGACATGACCAAGGAAGCAGTTGCGGAATTTAACAAACTTCCTCTGGTTGAAGATGCGGTAAGCCGCAAATCCATCGAGGATTATTTTGCAAAAAGAGGCATCGAGCCTACAGAGAATAACTGGAAGCAGGCGCTTCTTCCCAAGGGTGCAACCGCTGTTCCCAATCCCAACGGCACCGCTCCCGGTATTATTTTGGAGACCAAAAAGAATACATACATTCTGCTTCCCGGACCTCCCATCGAGCTGGAAGCAATGTTTGATGATGAGATCATGCCTTACCTTGCATCCAAGCAGGATGGCGTTCTCTATTCACGTACCGTTAAGATCGTCGGTATCGGTGAGAGCAAAGCCGAGACCATGATCAAAGATCTTATCGATGCACAGTCCAACCCCACCATCGCAACTTATGCGAAAACCGGTGAGGTTCATATCAGGGTTACTGCTTCCGCAGAAGGCGAAAAAGAAGCCAAGAAGCTTGTTAAGCCCGTGGTAAAAGAATTAAAAGCCCGTTTCGGTGAGCATGTATATGCGGCCGAGGACGGTATCAGTCTCGAGAAGTCCATCATAGATCTTCTCGAATCCAACAAGATGACTCTTTCTACCGTCGAGTCCTGTACCGGCGGTCTTATAGCTTCAAGCATCGTAAGCGTAAGCGGTGCTTCCGAAGTATTTAAATGCGGACTTGTCACTTATTCAAACAAGTCAAAAAGAAAGCTTGCAGGTGTCAAAAAAGGCACTCTCGATAAATACGGCGCCGTTTCATCCCAGGTTGCGACCGAGATGGCAAAGGGCGGTGCTTCAGCTACCAAATCCGATGTATGCATAGCCGTAACAGGTATTGCGGGGCCCGACGGAGGAACCGAAGAAAAGCCTGTGGGCCTCGTTTATATTGCATGCTGTGTTGACGGTAAAGTGAAGGTTAAAGAATGTCACTTCTCCGGAAACAGAAACAAGATCAGAGCGCTTTCCGCAACAAATGCACTGATCCTTGCGAGAGAGTGCATTTTGGAGTACATAAGCAAAGTTCATTTCGGATGATCCGTCCGAATAATTCTGATGCGGTATTGAGCTGATCTGCAGCAAAACCAGGATCTCCGCCGCGTATATTAACGTCCAATATTTCGGACATTATTCCTGATATTATAATAATGGTTGACAAAGGTGAACGGATGTTCTATTATCATTACGAACATTCGTTCCCGGTACGTTTTATTACGTGGAAAGGACATTTATGGAAAACAATAACGTAGGCACTGAAAAGAAAAAGGCACTTGAAGCGGCTCTCGGTCAGATTGAAAAACAGTACGGTAAAGGCGCAGTCATGAGACTGGGCGATCCCGATGCTCAGATGAAGGTGGAGACCATTCCCACCGGTTCCATTTCACTGGATCTTGCTCTCGGACAGGGCGGAATTCCCAAGGGAAGAATCATCGAGATATACGGACCCGAATCCAGTGGTAAGACCACCGTTACCCTTCACATGATCGCAGAGGTTCAGAAGCGCGGCGGTATCGCAGGTTTCATCGATGCTGAGCACGCACTTGATCCCGTTTATGCCAAGAACATCGGTGTCGACATTGATAACCTTTATATATCCCAGCCCGACAGCGGAGAACAGGCTCTCGAGATTGCAGAGACCATGGTCCGCTCCGGCGCCATCGACATTGTAGTAGTAGACTCCGTTGCAGCACTTGTTCCCAAGGCAGAGATCGAGGGAGACATGGGTGATGCACACATGGGACTTCAGGCAAGACTTATGAGCCAGGCACTTCGTAAGCTCACCGCAGTCATCAGCAAGTCAAACTGCGTAGTCATTTTCATCAACCAGCTCCGTGAGAAGCTCGGCGTTATGTTCGGAAATCCCGAGACCACTACCGGCGGACGTGCACTTAAGTTCTACTCATCCGTTAGACTTGACGTAAGACGTATCGAGTCCATCAAGCAGGGCGGAGAAGTTATCGGTAACAGAACCAGAGTAAAGATCGTTAAGAATAAGGTTGCTCCTCCTTTCAAAGAAGCAGAATTCGACATCATGTTCGGCAAAGGAATCTCCATGGTCGGTGACATCCTGGATGTAGCCACAAATGCCGACATCATCGTTAAATCCGGTGCATGGTTTGCATATAAGGGAGAGAAGATCGGACAGGGCAGAGAAAATGCCAAGCAGTATCTTGAAGATAACCCGGCAGTACTTGCAGAGATCGATAAGGCTGTAAGAGAGTACTACGCTCTCGATTCCGACAAGAAGGCTGACGCAAAGGATGCTGAAGAAGCTCCCGCCAAGAAGTCATCCAAGGCATAAGAACCATGCTTGTAAAGCAGATAACAAAGTGCGGTAAATCCAGAAATCTGGTGAAGCTTGAATCGGGTCTTACATTCCCGCTTTATTCATCGGAAGTTACCAAATTTGATACACGGGAGGGCAGCGATCTCTCCGATGAGTCCTTATCAGAGATAATGACTCGGATCCTCCCCTCCAGATGTATAAAAAGAGCTATGAATCTTCTGCAGAAGAAATCTTTTGCAGAGGGTGAGCTTGTAAGGAAACTTTCCGATGGCGGATACCCGGAGGAAGTGGTAGAAAAGGCCGTTGAGTATGTCAGGTCTTTCGGCTATATAGACGATGTGAGATATGCATCCGACTATATCAGATACCATTCTTCCCAGGGCAGAGGTAAGAACCGTATCAGAATGGATCTTATGACCAAGGGAATATCCGATGAGTCTTTCGAAAAGGCCTGGGATGAGAATATGGAACTTGGTCTCATACCCGGCACCGAGGAGGAGATAAAAAAGCTTCTTGAGAAGAAGCATTTTAATCCCGACATGGAAAGATCCGACAAGGATAAGATTGCCGCATTCATAATGAGAAGAGGCTTTTCGGCCGAAGATATATTCAAGGCCATGAGATCTTATTAGAACAACGCCATCGCTGCACGCGGTGGCGTTTTTATGATATAATAACGTGTTGTGACGCTGGCAACGGGATGCATCGCAAAGTCAGAAAAGGAGACCCGGATATGAGTATAGGTTCCGAGATTTATTCACTTGCAGACAGGATATTCCCCATCTGCAGAAGTATTACCGGCAAGGGTGTAGTCGAAACCCTTGATATATTAAATGACTGGCTTAGGAAGGGTAACTGCCCTGAGATGAATATCACAAACGTTCCCACCGGAACTCCCGTATTCGACTGGACTGTTCCGAAGGAGTGGAGGATCACCTCAGCCTATATTGAGAATGAAGCAGGGGAGCACATCATAGACTTCAAAGACCATCCTCTTCACGTTCTTGGTTATTCTGCTCCTGTTGATGAATGGGTGGATCTTGAGGAACTTAAAAAGCATGTCTATGTTCAAGATGATATGCCCGATGCGATTCCTTACGTCACTTCGTACTACAAAGAAAGATACGGTTTTTGCATGACCAAGAACATGTACGATTCCCTTCCCGAGGGAAAGTATCACATGTTCATAGACAGTGAATTGTTCGAAGGAAACCTTACTTACGCCGATCTGGTAATACCCGGTAAGAGCGAGAAGGAAGTTTTCTTTTCATCATATGTGTGCCATCCTCACATGGCCAATAATGAAGCATCCGGTCCCGCACTTTTATGCGAGCTTATCAAGTATGTATGCGGAATGAAGGACAGAAGATATTCTTACAGATTCTATCTCGGCCCCGAGACCATCGGTTCCATCACATATCTGTCCAAGAATATTTCCGTTATGCAGAAGAACATTATCGCGGGATTTAATCTTTCCTGCGTGGGTGATAACCGTACCTACTCCATAGTTGAGTCCAGATATGCGGATACCTATGCGGACAGGGTACTTATCAATATTCTCGAGCACAGGGAAAGCGATTATAAGAGATATTCATTCTTAAAGCGCGGATCCGATGAAAGAGAGTACTGTGCACCCGGCGTGGATCTTCCCGTTGTAACTTTCTGCAGAAGCAAATATGTTGAGTATCCGGAGTACCACACTTCCAAGGATGATATGAGTCTTGTATCCACCGAAGGATTTGAAGGCGCATATGAGGTTATGACGGAGTGCATCAGCCTTCTTGAGAATAACGGAAACTACTGCATGAGCGTTCTCTGCGAGCCCCAGCTCGGTAAGAGAGGACTCTATCCCGATATCAGTAAAAAGGGAAGCTATGATGCGGTACAGGTTCTCAGAGACTTCATAGCATATGCGGATGGAAGAAACGACCTTATAGGCCTGAGCGATATCATCGGAGTTCCCGTCTCCGAGCTTATCCCTATTAAGAACAAGCTTCTCGAAAATGATCTTATCAAAGACGTAGCGGAGTAAGAAAGATAAATATGAATGCCGATAAAGCGTCAGCTTACTGGAAAGAATTTCATGAAAAACTGGATGACATAGGTATCGCAAAGGGCGACATCGTCTATGTGGGTTCGGATGTGACCGCCATTGTTGTAAATGCCATGCGAGAGTTGGAGTTTACTTCAAAGCAGGATCAGACGGATTTCCTGAATGCACTCGTTGATGCACTTAAAGAACACGTGACGGAAGAAGGAACACTTCTTTTCCCCGTATATACCTGGGACATCTGCAGAGGCAAGGCTTTCGATTATCACAAGACTCAGGGTGAGGTAGGATCCTTTAACAATTTCATTCTGAATAACCGTAAGGATTTCGTAAGGACCAAACACCCTATTTACTCATTCATGGTATGGGGCAAAGACGCTGAGATGCTTCATGACATGAACAACCAGGAAGCATGGGGCAAGGCATCACCTTTTTATTACATGCATCAAAACGATGCGAAGGAACTGGACCTGAATGTCAGGGCAAACAGGAGCATGACATTCAAACATTATGTTGAGATGTCTGCGAAAGTTCCTTACAGGTATCCCAAGTATTTCATCTGCAATTACACCGATGAAAACGGAGTGACGGAAGAAAGAACATATTCCATGTGGGTCAGAAGACTGGATATCATAATGCATGCCGCTGAGGATAACCCGTTCTTTGAGGAACACGGTGCGGGAAAGCACACGGAATTCAAAGGCTGGAATATGTATATGATCGACCTTAAGCCCGCATATGATGCCCTTCTGGACGATCTTCATAATAACGACGGAAAGAACGTCTATAATTTCGAAAATTACAAGCTCGACTGGAATGAAGACGGTAATGTTTATGAAGTCGGTTTTTGGAGAGACAGAACTCTTATCACTCATTGACCGTTTTAAGGAATAGATATGACAAGTGTATTTGACCTGCTTATAAACACGGAAAAAAAATACAGTGACAGAGTCGCACTTAAAGATGAGACCGGATCGGTTACCTATTCGGAACTTCTTAAGAGCTCTTATTCCATTGCGGGAAGCATTCAAAGTTTTATCGGAGACTCAAAGAGCAATCTGATCTTTATCGTAACTTCCAAAGCTGCAAGAAGTATTGTGGCCATATGGGGAGTAATAGCTTCCGGAAATTATTATGCATGCATCGATGATAAGTCTTCTCCGGAGCGAGTTAAGTATCTGATCGAGAAGATGAAACCTTCACTGATCATAGATGCTTCCGAAGAAGGAAAGTTTGAAGCACCTGTCCAAAGTGTAAATGTTGTAAACATGGATGAGTGTCTTAAGAAAGATGCGAATGTAACCCTTCCCACGCTTATATCGACGGACCCTCTTTACATGGTCTTTACTTCCGGATCCACCGGATATCCCAAAGCCATTATCAAGAATCACAGTTCGATACTTGCCTTTGCGGATTCTTTTGTAAATGAGTTCGGGCTTTCGGATTCTGTAAATGAGGTATTCGGAAATCAGGCTTCGTACGATTACGATGTATCCGCCAAAGATATTTTTATATCGGTTTATCTGGGAGCAACGCTTTGCATCATTCCAAACAAATACTTTATTGCTCCCGCCAAGCTTGCGCAGTATATGGCAGATAACAATGTGAGCATTCTCATATGGGCTGCATCCGCAATTAAGTTTATCGAGAAATTCAACTGCTTCGGAAAGGTTGTACCGGAAAGCATTAAGCATGTTTTCTTTTCCGGGGAACCCATGACCGTTAAGTGCATGGAGTACTGGTCGAAGCTTTTACCCGGTTCGGACTTCTACAATCTTTATGCGCCCAGTGAAGTTACCGGAAACTGTCTGTATTATAAATACGCGGGGAACGAGACTTCGTCACATCTGCCACTTGATAAGACATTTCCCAATGCGGAAGTTTTGTTTTTGACGGAAGATGGAAAGCGTGCCGGGAACGGTGAGAAAGGCGAAGCCTATGTGAGAGGAGCGTTTCTTGCACAGGGATATTATCAGGATCCGGAGCAGACACGTGAGAAATTTGTCCAGAATCCTCTTCATGATCTGTATCCCGACATCGTGTACAGAACCGGCGACTATTTCCTGATGGAGGGGAATAAATACATCTTCTCGGGAAGAGTCGATAATCAGATCAAGCACATGGGTCACAGGATCGAGCTTGAAGAGATTGAAGCTTCGATACTTAAGTGTTTGAATAATCCGGAATTTTGTATATTATATGACAGGGAAAAAGAGAACATTATCCTGCTGTCAGCGGATAAGAATCTTGATTTCAAATCACTGCTGATAGAACTCAGGTCGTTTTTGCCCAAATACATGCTTCCTTTCAGAGCGGTCATCGCAGAAAGCATTCCCATGAATGCCAGAGGCAAGGTGGACAGAAGCGCGGCGTATGCTCTGTATAAAGAATTAACCCAAGACGAATAGAGAAAAAACATGGATAAATTAAAAGCTATACTTGAAGAACTTCGTCCCGATGTTGATTTCGAAAAAGAAGAAAACCTCGTGGACGGAAATGTTCTTGATTCTTTCGACATAATCACATTGGTTGCAAAGATCTCGGAAGAGATGGGAATAGAGATTGACGTGGATGAACTCCTTCCCGAAAATTTCAATTCTCTGAAAGCAATGGAGAAACTTCTTGAAAAGCACATCGGATAAGACTGATAAAAGAATATATGTCTGTCATACCTATTATCATGTCCTTGTATCCGTGCTCAAGGAGATGACGGAAGGGCGTGAAAAAGGCGGAGAGGCAGTGATGCTTCTCAGCAGGATGTCCAATGACTTTGAGACTCTGTCGGACAGATTAAGGGCAAGCGGTCTTTTTACCGATATCATGGATTTTGATGAGAAGAGGGAGACATTCTTTCCCGAGCTTGCGAAATACAAAGAGGATAAGGGCGGCATTGTAGCCAACATGTATAACAGGATCCTCTTTACGAAGAAGTTTGCAAAGCTGGAAGAGAAATTTATTCCCGTTGATTTCCGTGAGTTTGACGATATATACGTTTTCTGTGATGCTGATCCCATCGGGATATATCTGAATCAGCACAGGATAAAATATCATGCGGTGGAAGACGGTCTTAATACTCTGAAACCGTTCGTCCAGGCCAAGTACAATGACCGCGGACATTTTGGCATAAAGAAGTTCTTTTCCATGAATCTTAATCTGATATTCATGTGTGACGGATACAGTAAGTACTGTATCGACATGGAAGTGAATGATATCAGTGTTATAGATGATGATTTTTACAAATACAAGGAAGTTCCCAGAAAGGCTCTTCTTGATTCCCTTTCATCCGAGGATAAAGAAAGACTGGTCAGGATATTCATCAAGGATACCGATGCGTTAAAGGAATTTGTGTCAAAAAATAATCGTGACGGCGTTCTGATCCTTACCGAACCTCTATGTTCACTTGACGTAAGAGAAAAACTTTTCAGGGATCTTACCGCGGAGTATTCCAAGGAAGGGACGGTTTTCTTAAAGCCTCATCCCAGAGATGTGCTTGATTATGGTAAACTGTTTGGCGAGTTCTGGATATTTGACAGAACCATTCCGATGGAACTTCTCGGATTGTTTGAGGGGATACGATTCAAAAAAGTTGTGAGCGTATATACGCATCTTGATCTCATCGATTTTGCCGATGAGAAGATCATGCTCGGCGATGATTTCATGGATAAATATGAAGATCCGTCCGTTCACAGAAAAGCGGAAGCTGTAGAAAAAGCTTTCAAAAAATAATTTGTTTTACCGGAGTTTTTATGTACCTTAGTGTTATCGTTCCCGTCTACAATATGGCCTCAGACGGAAAACTTAAATTCTGTCTCGATTCTCTTATTAATCAGAATTTCGATAAAGAGTACGAGATAATAGCCGTTGATGATGCATCAACGGATGATTCACTTGCGATCTGCCGTGAATATGAAAGCAAATATCCCGGCAAGGTCCGCGTCATCGCTCTTCCCGAAAACCGCCATCAGGGAGGAGCCCGTAATGCGGGTATTAAAGAAGCAAAGGGTGAGTGGATAAGCTTCATCGATTCCGATGACTGGGTTTCTCCCAACTATTACGCAAAGCTTTTAAAAAGAGGCGAAGATACCGGAGCCGACATAGTGGGCTGCTGCTACAACATGGTGGACAGTCATACTTTCAGGATCGGCAAGGTTGTACCTCTCGGTTTCAAATGTCCTACCGGAGAATTCACGGATGAAAGACGCCGTGATTATCTCAACAACATGTCCAGCATGGTCACCAAGGTCTATAAGGCATCGCTCATAAGGGACAACGATCTTTCTTTTCCCGAAGGGATATTTTACGAAGACAATGCCGCAGGTCCTATCTGGGCAATGTATTACAAGAGATTTGAGTACGTGGACGAACCTCTCTATTACTATTATCAGCACGAATCCTCCACCGTTCACACCGTCACCGAATCAAGGGTGCACGACAGGATGGAAGCGGCGGAGTTTATGCTTGCCGAACTTAAAAAGAGAGGTTTTCTTGAGAAGTATTATCACGAGATAGAGAATATCTTTACCACGGTTTATTTTACCAATACGATCTTTTCTTATATGCGGATTCCCAGCGGAAAAAAATACTCCCTGGTCCGTCATATCAAGAAGAGAATGAAGCAGGAATTTCCGAATTTCAGGAAGAATAAATTCTATGGCCGCTTCATGGATGACGAGCAGAAAAAGTATGTCGACATCCTCATGTGCAATTCATTATATTTCTTTATCCGTTACGATCTTTTATGGACCTATAGAAATATGAGAAATGCTTAAATTTACATTAAGGTTATCTTAAGTTTTTCTTGACATAGTTGTCAGAAAAATCTAATATAAATCTGTTGTACTATGACAATTTTATAAGGAGGTGCTCCTGCATGATGCCTACTGGTATATGGATCGGGATCATCGTGGCCGCTATAGTCATTACCGTACTCGTTACGGCAGCAATCACTTCTTCCAAGATGAAGAACAAGGCTGACGGAGTTATGGGAAATGCCGAGAAGAGAGCCCGCGAGATCATCGATGAAGCTCTTAAGAAGGCTGAATCAGAGAAGCGTGAAGCATCTATTAAAGCTCAGGAAGACGCATTGCGCGTCAAGAACGATGTTGACCGTGAGGTCAAGGAACGCAGAGCCGAGGTAAGCAAGTCGGAACGCAGAATTCAGCAGAAGGAAGAGTCAGTCGACAAGAAACTCGAGAACATCGAGAGGCGAGAGACGTCACTTTCGGCGAGAGAGGACAATCTGAAAGCTAAGGAAGCTCAGATTTCCAAGCTCAATGAAGAGAGACTGCAGGAACTGGAAAGGATTTCCGGATTAACCTCTGAACAAGCAAAAGAACACTTATTAAGTATTGTTGAAGAAGATCTGAAACATGAAGAAGCCCTGATGATCAAGGAATCTGAGAACAGGGCAAAGGAAGAGGCTGACAAGAAGGCGAGGGAGATCGTCGTCACAGCCATTCAGAGATGTGCAGCGGACCACGTCGCTGAAAGTACTATTTCCGTAGTACAGCTTCCCAGCGAAGACATGAAGGGAAGGATCATAGGAAGAGAGGGAAGAAATATCAGAACTCTCGAAACCATGACCGGAGTCGAACTTATTGTCGACGATACCCCCGATGCAGTCGTACTTTCCGCATTCGATCCTGTAAGAAGAGAAGTTGCAAGGATTGCTCTTGAGAAGCTTATAGTGGACGGTCGTATCCATCCCGCCAAGATTGAAGAGATGATACAGAAAGCCCGCAAAGAAGTGGATCAGACCATTAAAGAAGAAGGTGAAGCAGCCGTACTCGAAGTCGGAGTTCACGGTATTCATCCCGAGATGGTCAAGCTTCTGGGCCGTATGAGATATCGTACCAGCTATGGTCAGAACGTTCTGAAGCATTCCATCGAAGTCGCACAGCTCTCCGGTCTTATGGCAGCAGAGCTCGGACTTGATGTCAAGACAGCTAAGCGCGCAGGACTTTTGCATGATATCGGTAAAGCCATTGATCATGAGATGGAAGGTTCTCACGTACAGCTGGGTACAGATCTGTGCCGCAAGTACAAGGAAAGCCCCACCGTTATCAATGCGGTTGAAGCTCACCATGGCGATGTCGAGCCTCAGACACTCATCGCAGTTATCGTACAGGCAGCTGATGCCATTTCGGCAGCACGCCCCGGTGCAAGACGCGAGACACTCGACATTTACACAAATCGCTTAAAGCAGCTTGAAGAAATCTCCAACAGTTATAAGGGTGTTGAAAAATCTTTTGCTATTCAGGCAGGCCGAGAAGTCAGAGTCATGGTCGTACCCGATCAGATTTCGGATGCGGACATGGTAATACTCGCAAGAGATATTTCCAAGCAGATCGAGGACGAGATGAAATATCCCGGACAGATCAAGGTCAATATCATTCGCGAGAAGAGGGTTGTGGATTACGCGAAATAACCCCTCGCCGGTTCCCGAATTTATCATTAACGGACAAAATAGAAAGACAGTTGCCGAAAGGCAGCTGTCTTTTATTTTTTTGGCGGGCCGGGGTGAAACAGGGGGACGGTTCTGCCGGGCCTATTATCCCCTTTACAAAATCAAAACGATTTAGTATTATATCCCGAGTGTGGATTATTGTATACAGTTATGCAATTTTAGCTAAATGTGATTTTAATGGAGGATGCAATGGCCAAGACTTACGCCGAAATGACCAAAGAAGAGCTTGAAGAGCTCTATGCACAGCTCAATCAGGAGTACCTGGATGCCAAAGGAAAGGGACTTTCCCTTAATATGGCAAGAGGAAAGCCTTCACCTGCCCAGCTCGATATGGGTATGGATTTCCTTGACGTGCTCAATTCCGAAAGTGATATGCATGCAGCCGATGATACCGATGTAAGAAACTACGGTGTTATGGATGGTCTTCCTGAGGCTAAGAAGCTTATGGCAGATATCATGGAGACTCTTTCATCCAATGTTATCGTATGCGGAAATGCATCTCTCAATATAATGTATGATACCTTCTCAAGAGCTTTCACCCACGGACTTCTGGGAAATACTCCCTGGTGCAAGCTTGATAAGGTTAAGTTCCTCTGCCCCGCTCCCGGATATGACAGACACTTTGCTATCTGCGAGCATTTCGGCGTAGAGATGATCACCGTTCCCATGACCCCCGCAGGTCCCGACATGGATATGGTTGAAAAGCTTGTATCCGAAGATGAGTCCATCAAGGGAATCTGGTGCGTACCCAAGTATTCAAATCCTCAGGGATATACATATTCAGGTGAGACCGTAAGAAGATTTGCAGCACTTAAGCCCGCTGCTAAGGACTTCAGAATATTCTGGGACAACGCATATGCGATCCATCATCTCTATGATGAGGAGAGCCGTCAGGACAGAATTCCCGACATCATCTCAGAGTGTAAGAATGCCGGAAATCCCGATATGGTATTCGAATTCTGCTCAACCTCCAAGGTTACTTTTGCGGGAGCGGGAATCTCAGCCATCGCTTCATCCCACGCAAACCTCGATGATATGAGAAAGTCCATGACCGTTCAGACCATCGGTTATGACAAAATAAACCAGCTCAGACACGTAAGATATTTCAAGGATATCAATGGTGTAAAAGAGCACATGAAGAAGCACGCCGCATCTCTTCGTCCCAAGTTCGAAGCGTGTGAAAGGGTTCTCGGAATGGAACTTACCGGAACCGGAATCGCACAGTGGACTGAGCCCAACGGCGGATACTTCATCTCACTCGATGTTATGGAAGGATGTGCAAAGAGAGTTGTAGCACTTTGCAAGGAAGCCGGAGTAACCCTTACCGGTGCAGGTGCAACATTCCCTTACAAGAACGATCCCAAGGATTCCAATATCAGAATCGCTCCTTCTTATCCCACGCCCGATGAGATGTCACAGGCAACCGATCTTCTTGTTCTTTGCGTAAAACTTGCAGCAGTTGAGAAACTTTTAAACAAATAAAATGGACGAAATTAAGCGTATAGACAGAAAACTGATAACAAAAGGAAGAGTCATCGATTATTATCATGACACCATGCTCATGCCCGACGGAAGCACTGTAGAGTGGGATCTTATAGATCACGTGGGTGCTGCTGCGGTTGTTGCGGTTCGTGAAGACGGCAAACTCCTTATGGTAAAGCAGTACAGAAACCCTCTTGAGAGACAGACCATCGAGATTCCTGCGGGAAAACTTGATTCGAAAGATGAAGATCCCAAGGTGGCTGCGGAGCGCGAGCTTGCGGAAGAGACCGGTTATGTATGCGATAATATCGAATACCTGACCACTATCTACACTACCGTTGCATTCTGCAATGAGAAGATCGGACTGTATCTTGCAAGAGGCCTGAAAGACAGACATCCTCAGCATCTCGACGATGATGAGTACATTGATCTCGAAGCAGTATCACTTGATGATGCTCTCAAGATGATCTACGAAGGAAAGATCCAAGATGCAAAAACCATCATCGGAATTTT
Source organism: Lachnospiraceae bacterium (assembly GCA_017940415.1). Lineage (GTDB taxonomy): Bacteria > Bacillota > Clostridia > Lachnospirales > Lachnospiraceae > AC2028. Next base: position 1,144 of record JAGAYR010000014.1, on the reverse strand, counting down.
GATGTACGCTTCAAAATATCACTCATAATTTTTTAATTTTTTTCTACGGCCTTGTGGTTCGTCAACCGGCCGAAGAAGCATTTCAACAACATATTGTGGCATAGAAAAAACGTAGAAAATACGCCGTTTTTTCTATGCTATTTTTTTCTTGTCATAACTTTTTTTCTTTTCTATAATGCGTTTTGTCGCGTTATTTGGAAAGCGGCAAATATGGCATGGAAGCCGGATTGGAATGTTTTTTTGATGGGGCGATATCTTGATCTTTTTACCAGGTATCTCGGAGAAGAAAAGAAGATGTCCGAGAATACCATTCAGTCGTACAGAAGAGATCTCAGCAGACTTGAGAGTTTTTGCAGCGATCTCGCTATAGACGATCTTACAGAAGTAACCAGACACAATCTTGTGAGTTATATAGATTATCTTGAAGCAGGAGATTTTAAGACTTCCACGATCTCAAGAAACGTGGCGTCTATCCATGCTTTCTATTCATATCTCTATACTTGCCACGAGGTAGAAGAAGATGTCTCAAGAGGACTTGCGGGTCCCAAGGTTGAGCGTACTAATCCCGATATCCTTACCGAAAATGAGGTTATCAGGCTTCTTGATGCACCCTCAGGTGAGGATGCCAAGTGCCTTCGTGACAAAGCAATGCTTGAAGTTATGTATGCTACGGGAATCAAGGTTTCCGAGCTTATAAAGCTTAAAGTTTCCGACGTTGATCTCAAGACTGACATGCTCACCGTAAACGGAAGAAGCATACCTCTCGGAAGACACGCCAGAAGCGCCATGATAGCTTATCTTGAAACCGGAAGAACCGCTCTTATCGGAGATCGTGTAAGTGATGTTCTTTTCCCTAATTATCAGGGAGAAGAGATGTCCAGACAGGGATTCTGGAAGATACTTAAATCCTACGTAAAAGAAGCCGGTATCGAGAAAGATGTTACTCCTTGCCTTCTCCGCCACAGTTTTGCGGCACACCTTATCGAGCACGGAGCCGATATCAAGAGTGTATCCATTATGCTTGGCCATTCCGATATCTCCACCACTCAGGTGTATGCGAAGATGGCGCAGAATTCTCTCAGAAAGGCTTATGCCGGAGCTCATCCCAGAAGCTGAGTTTCGGATTGATTTTGTGACAGTGGGG
>JAGAYR010000002.1 GCA_017940415.1 Lachnospiraceae bacterium | reverse complement strand
TGTTTTGTCATCGGATTCTGATGACAAAACAGAAGCGCCCCCGCTGTCATGTAAAAAGATATCGAATTATTTAGTCGTTGAAGAAACTGATATTGTCTTTGAGTTCCTCAGCAAGCTGCTGAAGCTGTTCTGCGGACTCTCCGATAAGACTGAAGGTTGCATTGAGTTCCTGCATTGCTGCGTTGGTCTCTTCGGTGGATGCAGCATTCTCTTCGGATACTGCGGAGAGCTCGTTTATGATTCCCACAAGTGATTCCTTGGAATCAAGGAGACTCTTGATCTGAGAAGTGATCTCTTCGGTCTGTTCCGCAATCTCGCCCACTTCGTCAACCATGTCCTGAACATCCCTGCCGGTAAGACCAATCTGCTTGTTCTGTTTTTCGAAGCCCACATTCATCTCTTCGATGGTGGCAACGGATTTGGCTGATTCATCAACCAGTTCCTTGACAATCTTGGAGATCTGTACCGCTGCGTTACCCGACTGATCCGCAAGATTTCCGATCTCTTCTGCGACAACAGCGAATCCTCTTCCTGCTTCACCTGCTCTTGCAGCTTCGATGGAAGCGTTGAGTGAGAGGAGATTGGTCTGTGATGAAATGTCTGTGATTATCTTGGATGCATTGGCGATGTTTGCTACCGCATCGTTTGTTGCGGATATCTGTGAGTGGATCGCCTGCATGTTGTTAACGACTTCTTCGTTCTGCGCAAGGAGTCCGCGCATGGTCTCCATGGTCTCGTTACACTTATCCTTCATGGTCTCAGTCTTATCCGCAAGAGCCTGAATGATGGAAGTGATATGACCGATATTTGCTTCTATGTCCTTGGTATTATTTGATGCAACCTCAACGCTTTCTGCCTGATTAATCGCACCCTGTGATACTTCATCTACAGCCTGAAGAACCTGCTCCGAAGCCTGTGTTGCCTGATTTGCGGATTCCGCAAGATCCGTTCCTGCAACATTTATGTGCTCTGACATTTCCTTGGTACGTCCGATGATCTCATCAAGCTTTTCCGAAAGATTTTTAGCAGCTCTGTGGATCTGTCCGATCTCATCCCTGCCCATATTTTTTTCATCGGGGAAGTCGTATCTGAGATTGCCGTTTGAAAGTTCATCGAGAGAAGATGTTACTTCCTTAATACTGGAGGTGATCTGTCTTAAGATCAGAAGAACAAGAAGTATCAGTATTACTATGACAACGGCATATGCGATGGAATAGGAAACGATGGCTGCGGCATTTCTTGCCATAAGAGCTTCGTGCTCCTGAGCGGCCCAGGCTTCCGTGATCTCCATCATGTTGTTCATATGTCTCTTTGCGGTCTGGAAGGTTGTCTGGTAATGGAACCATGATCCGGTGTCTGCCTCTATATCGTACTGTCCGTCCCATCTTTCAAAGGATTCAAGGAACGCCTGATATGCCTCTTCGAAAGTTTCTCCTTCTTCACAGGTGATTCCCCTGTAAAGAGTTTCGTTGGTGGATGCGATCGCAGCAGCGGCATCAACGTTATCTATGAGGGACTGCCTGCCGTCCTTATATTCATTCAGATTGGAAGTTACCATGCTTTCGAACATGCCGGAAGTTCCATGGTAATTGTAATAATATGTAGCTCCGTTAAGGGTTCTGTACAGATCACTCTGGGCACTTACCAGATGATTGTTTACCTGATAGAGCATGTCGTAATAAACGGATGTAACTTCCGCTTCGGTGTTTTTGATCTTAAGACCCGTGAGAATAACCGAAACGATTATCGCGATGATAAGCGGTAATGAGAGTGCAAAAAGTTTCCATCTCATTTTGACATTTTTTAATGCATTCATTTTTCTTCCTTTCCAAATATTCGTGAACCGTTTTCTTATGCATGAATACTTGATTTAATTATCTTTAAGTAAAGACTTTTTGTCCATATAATCATAAAAATTTAACAAAAATGAAAGAATTGTGACTAAGACAAAAAACCGGCCGCCATAAGGCAGCCGGTCAAAAAAGAGAATATGCCGAACCCCTCAATTAAGTCGTAAAGAAACTGATCTTGTCCTGAAGCTCGGAAGCAAGCTGACGAAGCTGACCTGCGGAATCGCTGATGAGAGAGAAGGTGGCGTTGAGCTCTTCCATGGAAGCATTGGTCTCCTGGGTGGATGCAGCGTTTTCTTCCGATACGGCCGAAAGCTCGGAGATTATGCTTACAAGTGATTCCTTGGCCGAATTAAGGTCACTAATCTGATCTGCGATGACACCGGTCTCATTGGCGATAGCGTTAACTTCATTTACCATAGCCTTGACCTCGTCGCCGGTGGAGTTGATCTGAGCGTTCTGTTTTTCGAAGCCGACACTCATCTCTTCGATGGTGGCAACGGACTTCTCGGATTCTTCAACAAGGTTATTGACTATCTGGGAAATCTTGACCGCTGCGTTGCCTGACTGGTCTGCAAGGTTTCCGATTTCTTCTGCGACAACCGCGAATCCTCTTCCTGCTTCACCTGCTCTTGCAGCTTCGATGGAAGCGTTAAGGGACAGAAGATTGGTCTGTGATGAAATGTCGGTGATAATCTTGGAAGCATCGGCTATGTTCTTGACTGCATCGTTTGTTGCTGAGATTTGTGAGTGGATTTCTTTCATGCTGCTTATGACTTCCGCATTCTGTGCAAGGAGTCCGCGCATGGTCTCCATGGTCTCGTTACATCTGGTCTTCATATCATCGGTCTTGGAAGCCAGCGAATCTATTACAGAATTGATCTTATCGATGTTGTCTCCGATATCGGAAGTATTGTGTGCCGCAACTTCGACGCTTTCAGCCTGGGTGATGGCACCCTGTGAGATCTCGCCTACCGCATCGGATACCTGGCCGGATGCCATAGATGCCTGATCTGCGGAATTGGAAAGATCACTGCCCGAAGCGGAAAGCTGTATGGACATATCCTTGGTACTTCCGATGATATCCTTCAGTCTGTCCGATAGATTCTTAGCTGCAAGATGTATCTTACCCAGTTCGTCATTACCCATATCCTTGGCATCAGGGAAAGTATGTCCGAGATTTCCGGATGCAAGATTGTCGAGTGCAACGGTTACTTCGCTGATGGAAGATGTGATCTGACGAAGCACCAGGGTTACAAAAATGAGCAGGCATACGATAACTATTAAATATACGACTATGAAAGCAACGTTTGCGGCTTTGTTTTTGGCGGTAAGATCGGTATTGGTATTTTCCGCCCAGACTTCGGTCACTTCCTGCATAGTGTCCAGATAATCTCTTGCGGGTTCAAAGGAGTTCATGAAATCTTCCCATGATCCTTCACCGGTTCTGAGCGCATATGTCTTTTGCCAGGCATCAAATGCTTTCTCGAACCCTTCAGCAGCTTCCTTGAAGGTGCTTCCTCCTTCGTTGGTGGTACCGGTATACAGATCTTCCACGGATCTTGCGATTGCAATGGCATTTTCGGTTCTTTCCGCTACCTGACTGACGTTATTATCGAAATCGCCAAGTGCGGCAGCAACTATTTCTTCGGGGATATATACGAAACCTGCCGTGGCTTCGTGATATTTTGCCGCAGCTGACATAGCCTGATAGAAGTCTCTGTCCGCATTTATCAGATTGGTGTTGATGGCATAGAGCTTGTTGTAATACAGCTCAGTTACTTCTTTGGCGGTGCTGTCGATTTTGTAACTTCCCATTATGACTGACAGGATTACGGCTACAACAAGGGGCAGTGACAGAGCAAAGAGCTTAACTTTCATAGATGCGTTTTTAATGATGTTCATACCTTACCCTCTTTTCTTTTTTATAACTTGTCCTATAATTATCTGACAATTGTATGGTGATGTCTATAATAAATAATAAATTAACAATGGATGGTCCGATATTTCACACGCATACAATTGTTGTGTTATAATTCATAGAAAAGAAAACGGGGCTCTGCCCGGGAGGTATAAATGGCTGATACAGGCTTTTTTTCAATAAGATTCGAAAACATGGCTGAGACCGAGGAAGATACATATTCCGTATTTTTGGGACAGAGCGACGAAGGACCCGAGCTTGTCTGGTATGACGCCATGGGAGATCCCATCATCGAAGTCGGAATATCCCAGGGCGAATGGGACGAAGTAGTAAAACTCATCGCCGACTGTAACGTAAGAAGCTGGGACGGATTCGACGAGTTTGACGAATCATCGGTCGCAGGGTTTTCTTTTGAAGCGGAAGATGAGGACGGAAACATTCTCTGGGCTCAGGGAGCGGGTTCTTTTCCCGAAGGGTTCGAGGATTTCGAGAAGGGCATAAGAGAAGTTTTTAAGGGATATTTCGAAGATTAAAGATTCTCTTAAAATGGGCATTTCAATTGAAAAACGTTTTCCAATATGCTATAGTATTTACAACGCAAAAGGCCCATGACATCAGCCGTTCGGACATGGACAAAAGACCGGAAAGATGTACCCGAAGCCTTAGCGAAAAACCACATAGAAGGTGAGGGATGTATATGAAATTTGTCATCATCGGTAAGAACACCACTGTAACACCCGGACTCAAGGCTGCCGTCGAAGATAAGATCGGCAAGCTGTCAAAATATTTTGACGAGGATACAACGGCTCATGTAACTCTCTCAGTCGTAAGAGAAGAGCAGAAGGTAGAAGTTACCATTCCCGTTAAAGGAACCATCATCCGCTCGGAACAGGCAAGCAGCGATATGTATGTCTCCATCGATCTTGTAGAAGAGATCATCGAAAGACAGCTTAAGAAATATCGCAATAAGATAATAGACAGACATCAGGCAGCCGGCGACATCGCGGATTACGCACCCGAAGAAAACGTCGATGACGATGGCATCAAGATCGTAAGAAGCAAGAAGTTTGAGATCAAGCCCATGTATCCCGAAGATGCATGCATGCAGATGGATCTTCTCGGACATAACTTCTACGTATTCATCAACGCAGAGACCGATCTGGTCAACGTTGTTTACAAGAGAAAAGGTGATACATACGGACTTATCGAGCCCGAGGTATAAATCGTAAAACTTAACTGAAAAAGAAAGCAGTCTTCCGCGTGAAGGCTGCTTTTTTATTGTGAAAAAAATATTTATCAAAAGCCGTGTTGTGAAAAAACAAAATATAGTATTCGTTATAGATTCAGACTACTATTCGCAATATTTTTCAATTGTATTTAAGGTAAGGCTATGGTACAATTCAAATTGGTCTGACAAAAAAATAACAATCTCAAAAAACGGCAATAAAAAACTATTTTAATGAGATAAAAATCGGAGGTAAACAAATGTCAAAGAAGGTTGTAATCGCAGGTGCTTGTCGTACCGCAATCGGCACAATGGGAGGATCTCTTTCAGGAATCCCCGCAGCTGAGCTCGGAGCTATCGTTATCAAGGAGGCTGTAAATCGTGCAGGAATCAAGCCTTCAGACGTTGACCAGGTTTACATGGGATGCGTTATCCAGGCAGGACAGGGACAGAACGTTGCTCGTCAGGCAACTATCAAGGCAGGACTTCCCATCGAGGTTCCCGCTGTTACCATGAACGTAGTTTGCGGATCAGGTCTTAACTGCGTTAACCAGGCTGCACAGATGATCATGGCAGGTGATGCCGATGTTGTTGTTGCAGGTGGTATGGAGAACATGTCCATGGCTCCTTTTGCACTTCCCAACGGAAGATACGGATACAGAATGATGTGGCCCAGCCAGAGCAAGGGCGGTCTTGTAGATACCATGGTAAACGATGCTCTTTGGGATGCATTCAATGACTATCACATGATCACAACCGCTGACAATATCGCAAGAGAGTGGAACCTCACCAGAGAAGAGCTCGATGAGTTCGCACTTAAGTCTCAGCAGAAGGCTTGCGCTGCAATCGAGAGCGGAGCTTTCAAGAAGGAGATCGTTCCCGTTGAGATCAAGAAAAAGAAAGAGACCGTAATCTTCGATACCGATGAAGGCCCCAGAGCAGGATCAACCATCGAAGGACTTCAGAAGCTTAAGCCCCTCAATCCCGACGGATTCGTAACTGCAGGTAATGCATCCGGAATCAATGATGGTGCAGCTGCAATGATCCTTATGTCTGAGGAGAAGGCTAAGGAGCTCGGCGTTAAGCCCATGGCTACTTTTGTAGCAGGAGCTCTTGCAGGTGTTCGTCCCGAAGTAATGGGTATCGGACCTGTTGCAGCAACCAAGAAGGTTATGGCTAAGGCCGGATACAAGATCGAAGACTTCGACATCATCGAGGCTAACGAGGCATTCGCTGCTCAGTCTGTAGCAGTAGGTAAGGATCTCGGAATCGATGTTGACAAGCAGCTCAATCCTAACGGCGGCGCAATCGCTCTCGGACATCCCGTTGGAGCATCAGGCGCTCGTATCCTTGTAACCCTTCTCCATGAGATGGAAGCTAAGGATGCTAAGAAGGGACTTGCTACCCTCTGCATCGGCGGCGGTATGGGATGCGCTACTATCGTTGAGAGAGACTAAGGAGATAGACTATGGCATTTGTATTATATGAAGTAAAAGACAGCGTAGCTGTTATTACCATCAACAGACCTGAAGCGCTCAACGCTCTTAACTCCGCAGTTCTCGATGAACTCAATGCAGTTATCGACGGAATTGACACCGGTGTCGTTAGAGCAGTTGTTCTTACCGGCGCAGGCGAGAAGAGCTTCGTTGCAGGAGCTGACATCGGAGAGATGAGCACCCTTACCAAGGCTGAGGGTGAGGCATTCGGTAAGAAGGGAAATGATGTTTTCAGAAAGCTTGAGACTCTTCCCGTTCCCGTAATCGCAGCTGTTAACGGATTCGCACTCGGCGGCGGATGTGAGCTCTCAATGAGCTGTGATATCCGTATCTGCTCTGATAACGCTATGTTCGGACAGCCCGAGGTTGGTCTCGGAATCACTCCCGGATTCGGCGGAACCCAGAGACTTGCAAGAACAGTTGGCGTAGGAATGGCTAAGCAGCTTATCTATACCGCAAGAAATATCAAGGCAGACGAAGCACTTCGCATCGGTCTTGTAAATGCAGTATATCCTCAGGCTGAGCTCATGGACGAAGCACTTAAGATGGCAGCAACCATCGCAGGCAATGCTCCCATCGCAGTAAGAAACTGCAAGAAGGCAATCAATGATGGTCTTCAGGTAGACATCGATGCTGCACTTGTTATTGAAGAGAAGCTCTTCGGTGACTGCTTCGAAAGCTACGACCAGAAGGAAGGCATGGCTAATTTCCTTCGTAAGAAAGACGACCCCGCAAAGGTTAAGAAAGTAGAATTTAAGAACGCCTGATCAATAGTCAGGGCCCTGCAAAAGGGCCCTGACTTTCCGACGTTTTAAAGAATAATTTTTTTATATTAAAAGGAGGCACATATGAAGGTAGGTGTTATCGGCGCAGGAACAATGGGCCAGGGCATCGCAAAGGCATTTGCCCAGATTGACGGCTACACCGTAGCACTCTGCGACATCAAGCAGGAATGGGCAGAGGGCGGAAAGGACAAGATCGTTAAGGGCTATGCAAAGCTCGTAGAGAAAGGAAAGCTCACTCAGGAAGAAGTTGATAAGATCACCGGATCTATCACTCCCGGACTTAAAGAGGATATCTGTGCTGACTGCGACCTCATCGTTGAAGCAGCATTCGAAGATATGACTGTTAAGCAGACCACCTTCAAGGAGCTCGATGCAATCTGCAAGGCTGACTGCATCTTCGCATCCAATACCTCTTCACTTTCCATCACCGAGATCGGAAAGGGAGTAAATCGTCCCGTTGTAGGAATGCACTTCTTCAATCCTGCAGACAGAATGAAGCTCATCGAGGTTATCGCAGGTGTTAACACTCCCGCTGACATCGTAGAGAAGATCAAGAAGATCTCCGAAGAGATCGGCAAGACTCCCGTTCAGGTTAACGAGGCAGCAGGTTTCGTAGTAAACCGTATCCTCATCCCCATGATCAACGAAGCGGCTTTCATCAAGATGGAAGGCGTTTCCGATATCGAGGGTATCGACTCCGCAATGAAGCTCGGTGCTAATCATCCAATGGGACCCCTTGAACTCGGCGATTATGTAGGACTTGATATCTGCCTTGCAATCATGGACGTTCTCTACAAAGAGACCGGCGACAGCAAGTACAGAGCATGCCCTCTTATCCGTAAGATGGTTCGTGGCGGAAACCTCGGATGCAAGACCGGTAAGGGATTCTACGTTTACAACGCAGACAGAACCAAGACTGCTGTAGATAAGCTTTGATATTAACGCTTAATGCGTTTTGAAAATAATTTAAACGAAAGGATTAATAAGTCATGGATTTTACTTTGAACAAAGAACATGAAATGGCTCGTACCCTCTTCAAGGAGTTCGCTGAGAATGAAGCTAAGCCCCTTGCTCAGGAAGTAGACGAGAAAGAAATGTTCCCCAGAGAGACCGTAGACAAGATGGCTAAGTACGGTTTCCTCGGAATACCCGTTCCCAAGGAGTTCGGCGGACAGGGATGCGATATTCTTACTTACGTTATGTGTGTTGAGGAGCTTTCAAAAGTTTGCGGCACCAGCGGCGTTATCGTTTCCGCACACACCTCACTGTGTGTAGATCCTATCATGACATTCGGAACTCCCGAGCAGAAAGAAAAGTATCTTGTACCTCTTGCAAAGGGCGAGAAGCTCGGCGCATTCGGTCTTACCGAGCCCGGTGCAGGTACCGATGCTCAGGGACAGCAGACCAAGGCTGTTCTCGACGGAGATGAGTGGGTTCTCAACGGATCCAAGTGCTTCATCACCAACGGTAAGGAAGCTGACGTTTATGTCATTTTCGCAGTTACCGGAAAGATCGAGAAGAAGGGCCGTGTAATGAAAGAGATCTCTGCTTTCATCGTAGAGAAGGGAACTCCCGGATTTACTTTCGGAACCAAAGAGAACAAGATGGGTATCCGCGGATCATCCACCTATGAGCTTATCTTCACCGACTGCCGTATCCCCAAGGAGAATCTCCTCGGACAGCAGGGCAAGGGATTCAACATTGCAATGCACACCCTTGACGGCGGACGTATCGGAATCGCTGCTCAGGCACTCGGAATCGCTGAAGGTGCTCTTGAGAGAACCATCGCTTACACCAAAGAGCGTAAGCAGTTCGGAAAGTCAATTTCCGCATTCCAGAACACTCAGTTCCAGCTTGCTGACATGGCTACCAAGGTAGAAGCAGCTAAGATGCTCGTTTACAAGGCAGCTATGAAGAAACAGGAGTATGTAACCAACAATAAGGTTTCCTACTCAACCGAAGCAGCTATGGCTAAGCTCTATGCAGCAGAAGTTGCAATGGAAGTTACCACCAAGGCTGTACAGCTTCACGGCGGATACGGATACATCAGAGAGTACGAAGTTGAGCGTATGATGAGAGATGCCAAGATCACCGAGATCTACGAAGGAACTTCAGAAGTTCAGCGTATGGTAATCTCTGCGGGACTTCTTAAATAATCACCCGCCACTTTAAATAAATCCAGAAAGGAAGATAAACCGTGAAAATTATAGTTTGTATAAAGCAGGTTCCGGATACAAAGGGTGGCGTTAAGTTCAATCCCGACGGTACTCTGGACAGAGCAGCAATGCTCGCTATCATGAATCCCGATGACAAGGCCGGTCTTGAGGCTGCCCTTCGTCTTAAGGACCAGTACGGTGCTGAGGTAACAGTTCTTACCATGGGACTTCCCAAGGCAGCAGATGCATTAAGAGAAGCTCTTGCAATGGGCGCTGACAAAGCAGTCCTTGTAACCGACAGAGTTCTCGGCGGTGCTGATACCTGGGCAACCTCCACCACCATCGCAGGCGCTATCAGAAATCTTGAGTATGACCTCATCATCACCGGACGTCAGGCAATCGACGGAGACACCGCACAGGTTGGTCCCCAGATCGCTGAGCACCTTCAGATCCCTGTTATCTCCTATGCACAGGATCTCAAGGTTGAGGGAGATAAGGTTGTCGTTCAGAGACAGTATGATGACAGATATCATGTTGTTGAAGCAAAGATGCCCTGCCTCGTAACCGCTCTTTCAGAGCTCAATCCTCCCAGATACATGACTCCCGGCGGAATCTTCGATGCTTGCAAAGCAGAGATCACCACTTGGGGAAGAGCAGACCTTAAGGATGTTGATGATTCCAACATCGGTCTTGCAGGATCACCCACCAAGATCGCAAAGGCTTCCGATAAGGTTCGTAAGGGAGCAGGTGAGAAGATCGTTCCCGATTCACCTTCAGACGGAGTTAAGTACATCGTAGAGAAGCTTTCTGAGAAGCACGTAATTTGATAATCAAAGGGAGCGGACACAATTCGAATCGTGCTTGCACGAATGAGTAATTGTGATCAGCGACCTGCCAAAACATGAGCACGTAGGCAAATGCCGAGAGTGCGAATGTTTTGAGGATTGCGAGAGCAAAGCGAAGCAATCCGTTATCAAACTAACTAAACAAAGGAGTATAAAATGAGCTTAGAAGAATATAAAGACGTATATGTCTTTGCTCAGCAGGTTGACGGTGAGATCAGCGGAATCTCCTACGAGCTGCTCGGCAAAGCTAAGGATCTCGCAGCTGACCTCGGACAGAAGGTAGTTGCAGTCCTTCTCGGATATAATGTTAAGGGTCTCGCTGATTCTCTCGCTGAGTACGGCGCAGACAAGGTCATCGTTGTTGATGACAAAGAGCTCGAAATTTACAGAACCGAGCCCTATGCACACGGACTTGCTTCCGTTATCAATGAGTTCAAGCCTGAGATCATGCTCGTAGGCGCTACCGCTATCGGACGTGACCTCGGACCTACCGTTTCCGCAAGAGTTGCTACCGGACTTACCGCTGACTGCACACAGCTTGACATCGGTGATTTCCCTCTCGTAGCAATCCCCGGAAAAGAGCAGAAGCATAATCAGCTTCTCATGACTCGTCCTGCATTCGGTGGAAACACCATCGCTACCATCGCTTGCCCTGACAACAGACCTCAGATGGCAACCGTTCGTCCCGGCGTTATGCAGAAGATCGAGCCCATCAAGGGCGCTAAGGCAGAGGTTGTTGATTACAATCCCGGCTTCACTCCCAATGATCGTTATGTAACCGTTAAGGAAGTTGTTAAAGCAGTTTCCGAGACCGTTGACATCATGAACGCTAAGATCCTTGTATCCGGCGGACGTGGAGTAGGATCACCCGAGAACTTCAAGATCCTTGAGGATCTCGCAGCAGTACTCGGCGGAGAAGTTTCCTGCTCAAGAGCTGTTGTAGACAACGGCTGGAAGCCTAAGGATCTCCAGGTTGGACAGACCGGTAAGACCGTTAGACCTCACGTATACTTCGCAATCGGTATCTCAGGTGCTATCCAGCACGTTGCAGGTATGGAAGAGTCAGACATCATCATCGCTATCAACAAGGATGAGGATGCTCCCATCTTCGACGTAGCAGACTACGGTATCGTAGGCGACCTCAACAAGATCGTTCCCGAGCTCACCGAGTCCATCAAGAAGGCACTCGCTGAGAAATAATTCTTGCAGATGCAGAAGCCATGCATAGCACAGGCTTCACACATATGTGAAACAAAAAATCCGCACTCTCTGACGAGGGTGCGGATTTTTTGTGCAATCAGGCTGAAGGGTGAGCATGTCGCGTGAAAGCATCGGGGCTAATAAAGTGAAAACATCTGAGGAGTTATTAGCTGTGTTATAGGAAAAAGCTATTGCTGATAATAAAGGATGAGTACTATCGGAAATCAGCTTCTTCGTTTAGAATTAGGATATATCAATTTCACAAATCCTTAATTGTATATACCTCCTGTTTATATGATAATTTCATTGTTGCACTTAATTTTTTTTATGTTTTTGGAGGTGCACTGAGTTGTTAAATGCAAGTTTTGACAGAGAAGCAATTACTGTTAAGGTCATGGGGGGTTTAGGAGCCCTGGGCGCAATCGCAAGTCTTGCGATGTTGTTTTTTGGAGCTACGATAGGAAGCCTTGTAATCGCACTTGCAAATGCGGTACTTGCTTTTATCTGCTTTGTTGAAGTTGAAGAAGAAAAGCCTTTCTTCGCAGCATCACTCGGACTTATAGCCCTCGCAGAAGTGATAAGTCTTATCTTGCGTAAAGGATCGTTTTCCGACAACGCTTATATAATAATTATAAGTATCATTGCGCATTTCGGAATGATCGCATATATTCTGTGGAACCGTATTTCAAGATTTAAGGCTATCTGGATAGGTGCGGTTTGCGTGGGTGATATTATTTGGCGAGCAATAAGTATACCTGCCGTTGTTATGTCAAAACTTGGCGGAACCATATCTAATCCGGATGTAAAAGCAACTGTCACAGTTGCAGTTATCTACGTTCTTGTCGGAGTAATACCTACTTTGGCAGTAACACTCTTTTTGTTCACCGGAGCACTTGACTACGGTAATTAATCGGAGGTTCATATGAGATACGATGTCGCAATAGTCGGCACAGGTCCTGCAGGACTGGAAGCCGCAATAACACTCAAGATCAGAAAAAAGAACATCATAGTTATAGGAAAGAAAAACTCAAGCGGCAAAGTACGCAGCGCAGAGAAGATAGATAACTATCTCGGAATTCCTGCGGTAAGCGGAGATGATCTTGCTAAGAAGATGCTTGATCATGCGGAGTCCATGGGTGTTGAGATCACCGAAGGAAGAGTAAGCATGATCTATCCTTACGGAGAATACTTCGCAATCCAGTCCGGTGAAGAGATCATAGAGGCGACATCGGTAATCTTATGTGCGGGTGTTGCACCTGCAAAGACCATTCCCGGCGAAAGTGAATTCCTGGGAAGAGGCGTAAGCTATTGTGCAACATGCGACGCCGCAATGTATAAAGATAAGAAAGCGGTAGTCGTATCCTATTCACCCGCATTTGAAGAGGAAGCTGAATTCCTCAGAAAATATGCTTCCGAAGTAATCTATGTTCCCGTCTATGATGCGGGCGACCTGAAGATCGAAGGCGTGGAAATATTCCAAGGAAAACCCGTTGAGATCAAGGGAGCAATGAAAGCGAACACCCTTGTTACTGATAACGGTGAGCTTCAGACCGACGGTGTATTCGTACTTCGCGACCAGATTGCGCCTTCATCCATGGTTCCGGGCCTTGAGACCGAGGGGAGCGCAGTTAAGTGCGGAAGAGACATGTCCACATCGATTCCCGGACTTTTTGCAGCCGGCGATATTACCGGTGCACCCTACCAGCTGATCAAAGCATCCGGCGAGGGACTTGTAGCTGCTCTGAGCGCAGTATCATATTTGAACAAAGCATAATAGTATCAATTTATATAGGACAGGGAGACGCATTTTTTTGACATCCTTTATCACGATAGAGCGTTACAGCGCCATATTTGTGAACAAATGATGACAAAAAAGTACGTCTCCCTTTCTGTTTGGGCCACTGTCAATATGCACATTAAAATATAATAAAACATGTATGAAAGTGCTTACATTGACCTATAACACCCCTTATACACTCGTCAAAAAGCACAAAAAAATTGACAAGTGTGCTAAAATTTATGTGCAGATGTAAAAAATGTGCTTTCAAAATGTAAAGTTATTCCATTTACAGTTAACGGTCGTTTATTTACAATTTGTTCATAAAAAGGAATTGGAGATAGAGGTCTGTTCAAATGAAAAGCCTTAAAACTCTTAAACTTGTACTTATCTCTCTGCTGGGAATCATGTTGTTGGCAGGTTGTGGTTCATCCAAGCAGGAGTGGGCATACATACACGAACCGGGTGTAACGATTCTTTCCCTTTCCGATAACGGAAAAGCGGAGTTTAAAGGAGAAAAATACACCTACACTCTCGCGAATGACTATCTGACACTTACCGATAAAGACGGAAACGAGCTCGGAATGAGATTCGTTCCCGACGGTGAAGACAGAATGTTCCTTTATGAGCCTGCCGTCTACGAGTATACCGGCGAAGGACAGCCGAACGGGCTCATCGGCTTCTGGCAGGAAGTAGACGGTAATCTCTCTTTTGAATTTACTGATAAAGGTACTTTCAGAGAAGATTATTACTCACCCGGTTATTACGTGGTGGACGAAGAAAACGGAGTGATACAGCTTATCTACAATGATATGTATCCCGACACCTTCATTTACTACCACCTTGACGGCAACATCTTAACCGTTGAATATCCCTGGCCCGTAGTACCGACCGAGAAATAAGCGGTTAACTCAAGCGGATATTTCTAAGGCATTCGCCTTTGAGATATAAAATATTTTTTCATAATCATTAAAGGAGGAAATTATGAAAAGAAAACTGTTGTCACTTGTAATGGCAGGCGCAATGGCTCTTTCACTTGCAGCTTGTAACGGCGGCGGAACCACTACTCCCGCTGATCCCGCTACTTCTCCCGAAGGTCCTGCTCCTTCAGCAGTAACCGAAGATGAGGTCAAGGACGCTGAGATCACCCTCGACATGTGGTGTATCGCTACTGAGAGCGACTCCAACCGTCACTCTTATGAAGCAGCTATCGCTGACATGGCTGAGAAGTATCCCAACATCACTCTTAACTGGGAAGCATTTGAGAATGAGTCTTACAAGACCAAGATCAAGGCTGCTGTTTCAGCTAACGAGATGCCTGACATCTTCTTCACCTGGTCATGCGCATTCCTTCAGGACTTCGTAGATGCAGGAAAGGTTTACTGCCTTGACGCTGCATACGAGGAGTTCAAGGATGAGCTTCCCGAGTCAATGCTCGGAAACTCCACCTACGGCGGAAAGCACTATGGTGTTCCTCTTACCATGAACATCGTTGGTCTCTTCGCTAACATGGATCTCCTTAAGTCAGTTGGCTATGATGAGATCCCCGGAACTTATGATGAGTTCATCGAGTGCTGCGACGCTCTTAAGGCAGCAGGCATCATCCCCTTCGGATGTGCAGGAAAAGAGACTTGGTGTGTTACCGAGTATCTTGAGTCCGTTATCGAGAAGTCTGTAGGTTATGAGACTCTTAACGACATCTTCCTCGGAAGAGCAACTTGGGACAACGCTGACGTTGCTTCAGCAGTTGATACCTTCCAGAGCCTTGTAAAGAACGGATACTTCGATCCCAACGGAATCGCTCTTGGAAACGACGAAGTTAAGGCTAACTTCATGGATGGAAAGTATGCTTTCTACATGAACGGAACTTGGAACTGCGCTGACTTCGCAAACAATTCCGAATTCTTCCCTAAGGTAAAGGTTGCAGAGTTCCCTGTTATCAATTCTGACAAGGCTACTCTCGGACAGCTTATCGGCGGACCTTCCGACACTCTTGCAGTTGCAGCATCTTCTGAGAATGCAGACATCGCTGCTAAGTACTGCTTCGAGCTTGGAAAGCTCATCTGCCACTACGGCTATCTTGACGGCTGCGGACTTCCCGCTTGGACTCCTTACGGCGATACCTCAGCAGTTAACGCTCTTACCCAGGACGTTGCAGTTATCTGCGGAAATGCTACCGGATACGTTCTCTTCGGAGACACCGCTATGAGCGCAGATGATGCAAACACCTACCTTTCATACGTAGACCTCGTTTACGGTTGTGAAGTCGATGGTCAGGGATTCATCGAAGGACTTGCCAACGACATAAGATAATTTAATCCCTGTTTGTTACTTGTATAGACGCGCGACCTTCTGCCATGCAACAACCCCCTCGCGCCAGCGGAGGCCGCGCGGCTGTACTATATAAATGTGAAACGGACTCGAAAGAGTCCGAATTTTTTGGAAGGCTTAGCCAATGAAGAAAAAAGATATCGTCAATTATTTAGCGGTATTCCTGTTCTTGTTACCTGCGCTGGCGCTTTTTATAGGAATACTGATCGCGCCTATCATCAAATCGGCGTACTACAGTCTCTTTGACTGGAACGGCATGGGCGAGATGACCTTTCTCGGCCTTGCAAATTACAAAGAATTATTCACCAGCAAAGCTATAGGATTCATGAAGGCTCTCTTTAATGCCTGCATCCTTGCTACTTTGTCGGTTTTCATACAGCTCCCTGTTTCACTTGCACTTGCTCTTGCACTCGGAAGAGGCATTAAGGGAGAGAAACCTTTCCTTTCAATCTATTTCATGCCCGTCCTGATCTCCACAGTAGTTATCGGTCAGCTCTGGCTGAAGATCTATAATCCCGATTACGGTCTTCTCAATTCCGCTCTTACCAAGATGGGACTTGAGAACCTTTGCCATATCTGGCTCGGAGACAAGAAGACCGCACTCATTTCCGTATTCGTGCCTACTTTGTGGCAGTATGTCGGCTATCACATGCTTCTTATGTATGCGGGCGTTAAAGGTGTATCCCCTGACATCCGTGAGGCGGCAAGAATCGACGGAGCAACCGAAGGACAGGTTAACAGATACATCGTTATCCCTGTAATCAAGCCCATCCTCAAGGTCAGCGTTATCTTCGCTGTAACCGGATCACTGAAGTCCTTCGACCTTATCTATGTCCTTACCAATGGCGGACCTCTTCATGCAACGGAAGTTCCTTCAACCCGTATGATCGAGATGCTCTTCCAGCGTAACCGTTACGGCATGGGTTCGACGATCGCAGTTATGATGATCATTCTCTGCTTCGCGTTCGCCCTTCTTATAAGCAAAGCGTTCAAGGAGGCAGACTGATATGGCAAATTTCACCGTAAAAGAAAAGGAAGCTCATTCCTCAAAGATTAATACTAGAAATGTTGTACTTTATGTTATATTAACATTATGGGCAATTGTTAACCTGTTTCCCGTATACTGGATGTTTACCTTCTCACTCAAGACCAATGAGGAAATCTTCGGTAAGAACCTCATCGGACTTCCCTGGGATTGGAAATGGTCCAACTATGCATCAGCATGGCACACCGGAAACATGCCCAGATACTTTATCAACTCCGTCATTGTTTCCGTATCTGCGATCGTACTTGTTATCTTCGCTTCAATGATGGCAACATATGCTATTACCCGTCTTAAGTGGAAGTTCAGCGCTCAGATGAATGCGTTCTTTATGCTGGGACTTACTATTCCCATCCATGCATCCATCGTGCCTGTATTCATCACTCTGAGAAACATGGGCATTCTTAACAGCCACTTCTCACTGATCTTCCCCTATGCGGCATTCTCACTTTCCATGGGTATCTTGATCTGTACCGGATTCATGGTAGAGATTCCCAAGGACCTTGACGAGGCAGCATATATCGACGGTTGCGGACCTTTCAGAACATTCGGCGTAGTCATCGTACCTCTTATGAAGCCCGCGCTTGCAACCATCAGCATCTATACCTTCCTTCAGTGCTGGAACGAGCTGATGTTCGCAAACGTATTCATAAGCGACAGTAAATTCAAAACTCTCCCTGTCGGTATCCAGGCACTGTCCGGACAGTATACGACAGAGTGGGGTCCCATAGGTGCGGCGCTCGTTATCGCAACATTCCCCATGCTCATTGTTTACGTATTCATGAGCGGAAAGATTCAGGAAAGCTTTGTTGCCGGTGCCGTCAAGGGATGATCCTTTGTTAAGGCGGTAGTAACAAAATGCGAAACAGCTCGCTGTCACGCAGACTTCGTTGGGTATTCTTCGTAGTTGTAGCGTTAATGACCATAGCTTTCCTTGTATCCACTCTTCTCATCATCAGAAGAGAGGAGCAGGATTCTGCGGTCAGAGAAGCAGAGAGCACACTTATCGGATTGTCCGGAAATATCTCTTCATCCATCGAGGGATACAAGGAATTATCCAAACTTATGATTATGGAGGAGCCTCTCGCTGCCTTCCTCAAAGAGGAAGACAGCGCAGAGGCTTTTAATCATGTTATAGATGCCAAGTACAGCATGCAGAGGATCATCAATGTAACCACGGCGGTGGATGCCGTGTATGCATTCAGAACCGATGGTATGTATGCCTGTACCAGAAGAGGCGTATTCGTACTCAATAAAGAAAGCTATGTAGAAGAAATGTGGCCTTCAGGAGTTCTTGATCTTCGCGGAAGAGCCATGGAATTTGCAAACGGAAACGGATCTGTCAGGAAAATAGACAATTATCCTTTCTTTTCCATAGAGCGTGCTTTCTACGATATGAACACTCAGAAAAGAACCGGATATCTGATGCTTCTTGTATCGGCCAAAGTCATCGATCAGGCCCTGGCTACCATGCCCGACAGTGATATCTGTGTTGTGGGACTGGACGGATCATATCTGTCCGGAGATAAGGGACTTGTCAAGGTATACGACAAGGATCTTGCAAGTTCCACCGTAACTCATAAGCCTTACATAGTCCGCGGACAGAGGGTTATGGTATCGGGAATGAGAGTAAGTAATGCTCCCGTCATCGTAATCAGCTGTATCCCTCTTACCGGAAAACCGCTGCCTAGGAGAACACTGGAGATTCTTGCGTTCCTGATGACAGCAATGACGGTTGGACTTTTTGCCCTCGGAAGATTTGTTTCTTCCAATATAACCAAACCCATCAACCGTCTTATCAAGGCCATGAATATCGGTGGAAGTGAGAAGGAACTCATCCCCATCGGAGACAGGATGCCGGACAATGAGATCGGACTTCTCAAGGATTCCTATAATTCCATGGTCATCAGGATAAGGGACCTGATACAGGATCTTATTACCAAGGAGCAGACCATTCAGAGAGCCGAGATGAGAGTTTTGCAGGAACAGATAAAACCTCATTTCCTCTATAACTCAATAGGTATGATAAGCTCTCTTGCATTAAGGAGCGGAGCGGGAGAGGTAAGTTCCGCACTGGAGACTCTGGGAAGATTCTACAGAAACTTTCTGAGCAAAGGAGACAAGGAAATCCCTCTTGAAAGAGAAGTTCTGATTGTAAGAGACTATCTGGCTCTTCAAAAACTCAGATACGGCGAGATCATTCAGGATGAGTATGATATCAAGGGCGAATGCCTTAAATGCATTGTTCCCAAGCTCATCTTGCAGCCTATCGTAGAAAACAGTATCTATCACGGTATCAGACTTAAAGGCGAAGAGGGTATCATCAGAATATCCGCAAATATTGATGCCGATAATATGCTTCACTTATCTGTATATGACACCGGTGTCGGAATGAGCAAAGAGACTGCCGAAAAGCTGATGGCAGGTGTGAAGAACGTATCCCCGGAAGAGGAGAGCTTCGGCCTTTGGGGTACCATAGTAAGATTGAGATATTATTGCAATCGTGATAATGTTGTAAAGATTGAAAGTGAAGAGGGCGAGTATACCAGGATCGAATTCATCATTCCTGCGACAACGGTCCCCAAAGCAGAGGAGGATAAATAATGTACAAAGTAATGCTTATTGATGACGAAGCCTCTGCAAGGGAGCTTATGAAGGAATCCCTCGATTGGGAAAGTCTCGATATGTGCGTTGCGGGTGAAGCAGAGAGCGGTATCGAAGCCATCAATACTATTGATGATATAAGGCCCGATATTGCTTTCGTAGATATATCCATGCCCTTCATGGACGGGATCCAGTTTTCGGTAATAGCCGCAGACAGATATCCGGATATGATCATTATTATAATGACCGCATTCGACAAGTTTGAATATGCACGTAAATGTGTAAGCCTGCCGATCTTTGACTATATGCTTAAGCCCATGGTCAGAAGCGAGGTTACCGAGACTCTTAAGAGAGCCAAGGAAAAGCTGGATGAGAGAGGACCTGCCCAGAACGGAGATGCGGATCCTTCGGAAGAACCCCTTTCCGCAACCGAAGCGGTAATGAAATATATTCAGGAAAATTACACCGATTCCACGCTTAACCTCACTTCTGTGGCTCAGGCTTTCGGATTTTCCTCAAGTTATCTGAGCAGAAAGTTCAAATCAGAGACCGGAAAGGGATTTGCGCAATATCTGACACAGGTTAGGATGGAAAATGCGATGAAACTCGCAAGTCCTGATGTTAAGATGTTTACTGTGTCCGCCAAGGTGGGAATCCCCGATCCCAACTATTTCGGAAGGTGCTTTAAGAAGTATACGGGCAAGAGCTATTCGGAATATGCCCAGAACCCCGGAAGCAACTGATAAAGGGTAAAATTTCGGATTATTCCGATTTGTGATAAAATAGCAGGGATGCGCATCAGGGCGCATCTGTGTAAGGGTTGAAACGGAGTAGAAAAATGAACGATATGATCGAAATCAGATGGCACGGCCGCGGAGGTCAGGGTGCCAAAACCGCAAGCCAGCTTCTTGCTGATGCGGCTTTCATGTCCGGAAAGTATGTGCAGTCTTTTCCGGAGTACGGTCCCGAGAGATCAGGTGCGCCCATTACGGCATACAACAGGATCTCTGACGAAAGATGCCCCATTCATTCCAATATCTATGACCCCGATTACGTTGCAGTCGTAGACGAGACACTCCTTGAGAGCGTTGACGTAACCGCGGGATTATCCGAAAGCGGGGCAATCATCATCAATTCCGCAAAAAGCCCCGAAGAATTAAAACCCCTTCTCAAAGGATATGCGGGAAGAGTATGCACCATCGATGCAAGAGCGATCTCTCTTGCTTATCTCGGAAAATATTTCCCCAACACTCCCATGCTTGCTGCAGTAGTTGAAGTAAGCAAGTGCGTTGACAAGGAGCAGTTCCTTAAGGATATGGAAGGCTCCTACAGACATAAATTCGCCAAGAAACCCCAGCTCGTTGAAGGTAACCTTCAGTGCCTCAGAGCTGCCATGAAGGAAGTGAGGGGATAAGATGGGACTTAAAGCAGAAGAAATAAATGAACATATAGCATGGCAGGATGTAACGACCGGCTGTGAGATCTATGAGCCCGGAACCAGTAAACTTACCAAGACCGGAGAGTGGAGAAGCAAGACTCCGGAGTGGATCGAAGAGAAGTGCAAGCAGTGCCTTCTGTGCGCACCTTTTTGTCCCGATGCCTCAATCCCCGTATGTGAGGGCAAGAGAGGCGAGTTTGATTACGATCACTGCAAAGGCTGCGGAATCTGCATAAAGGCTTGTCCTTTCCAGGCTATCCGCTGGAAGGAGGAGAACTGATGAGTATCAGAGAAAGATTATCGGGTAACGAAGCTATCGCAACTGCGATGAGACAGGTCAATCCCGATGTATTCGCAATGTTCCCCATAACCCCTTCCACCGAGATCCCTCAGTATTTTGCACAGTATGTTGCAGACGGCAAGGTGGATACCGAGTTCATCTGCGTTGAGAGTGAGCATTCATCCCTTTCAGCATGTCTCGGCGCTGAAGCAGCAGGCTGCAGAGCAGTTACCGCAACTTCTTCGGCAGGTCTATCTTTTATGAATGAAGTCCTCTACGTTGCGGCTTCATCAAGACTTCCCGTAGTTTTGGCTGTTGCGTGCCGTGCACTTACCGGTCCCATCAACATCAACCACGACTATTCCGACTCCATGGCTGAGCGTGATTCCGGATTCATCCAGATCTACGCCGAGAACAACCAGGAAGTATATGACAATTACCTTCAGGCACACCGTATCGCTGAGCATCCCGATGTAAGACTTCCTCTCATGATCTGTGAGGACGGATTCATCACTTCTCATGCTATCGAGAATATCGAGCTTGAAGAGGACGATAAGGTAAAAGCTTTCGTCGGAGAATATCATCCCGAGAACTATCTTCTTAAAGAAGAGAATCCTCTTGCAGTAGGCCCTTACGGCATCAGTGCCTATTATATGGAAGCACGTGTTGCACAGGCACATGCAATGATGAATGCAAAGCAGGTTATCCTGGATGTTGCCGCAGACTTCGAGAAGACTTTCGGAAGAAAGTACGGACTCATCGAAGAGTACAAGATGGAAGATGCAGAGCTTGCCATGGTAATCATGGGATCTTCCGCAGGTACCGCAAAGGCTGCTGTTGACGAGCTCAGAGCTCAGGGCGTAAAGGCAGGTCTTATCAAGATCAGAGTCTTCAGACCTTTCCCGGGCGAAGAGATCGCTAACGCACTTAAGAACTGCAAGGCAGTTGCAATAATGGATAAGTCGGAAGGCTTCTCCGGATGCGGCGGTCCTCTTTATGCGGAAACCTCAGGCGCATGCTACAACTTAAAAACAAGACCTCTTATGGTTGATATAGTATTCGGTCTCGGCGGAAGAGATTTTACCGTGGAATCCGCCAAGAGTGTGTATGACAGACTTGCGAAGATCGCAGAGACAGGTGAAACCGGCGACATCTATACACACATGGGACAGCGTGAGAGGTAAAGAAAATGGCATATAATCTTAAAGAGGAAATGAATAAAAAAGAACGCTTCAATCCCGGACACAGACTTTGTGCCGGCTGCGGAGCGGGAATCGTCTGCAGAGCCATGATGAGAGCTGTAGACGAAAATGACAAGGCTGTCATTTGTAATGCTACCGGATGTCTTGAAGTTTCATCTTTCCAGTATCCTTATACCGCATGGGATGATTCCTACATCCACACCGCATTCGAAAATGCATCTTCAACCGCATCGGGTGTATGCGCCGCAGTTGAAGTTATGAAGAGAAAGGGAAAAGTAAATCCCGATACCAATTACAAAGTACTTGTAATCGGCGGAGACGGCGGAACCTATGACATCGGATTCCAGTCACTTTCCGGAGCTCTCGAAAGAGGACACGATCTTACTTATTTCTGCTACGACAATAATGCGTATATGAATACCGGAACCCAGAGGTCTTCAGCAACTCCCAGATTCGCAGCTGCAACCACCACACCCGCAGGCGCAGAATCCGTAGGTAAGAAGCAGGAGCAGAAGGATCTTACACAGATCGTTGTTGCTCACGGCGTTCACTATGCCGCACAGACCACACTTTTCGGTAACATGAAGGACTTCCACGAGAAGGCTCACAGAGCTATCTATACCGAAGGTCCTACTTTCGTAAATGTACTTACTCCCTGCCCCAGAGGCTGGAACTATCCTACCGAAGATCTCCTTGCAATCTGCAAGGCAGCCATCGATACATGCGTATGGCCCGTTTATGAAGTTGTGGACGGAGAGTACAGACTTACATATGAGCCCAAGAAGAAACTCCCCGTTGAGGAGTTCATGAAACTTCAGGGAAGATTCGCTCACTGCTTCAAGAAGGGCAACGAGTGGACCATCGAAGCAGCTCAGAAGTACGTTGACAAGAAGTGGGAAGATCTTCTCGCTAAGTGTAAATAATCGGAGGTACATATATGTCGAAACAATTATTCAGTAACGACCATATTATTTCGTGGCTTAAGTATTTCTCCGAAAATACCGATATCGATCTCGAGCATGTAAAGATCCTCGATATCACCAGAAAAAATAAAAACCTCATCCCTACAGTTGAGGCACACCGCTGCACCCTTGTCTTCACCGAAGCAGGTGATCAGGATATCTTTTATCGCATGTGGAGCGTAGGCCTTGGAGAGTGCGAGGTTATCTATAATGAAGGATCCGAGCCTGCCGGTGAGATCAAAAGAAAACAGCTTGCGGATATGATCGACCGCGGCATCAATGCAAGTGCCGGAATGATCGTTCTTAATCCCAACGCAAGAAGCACCATCAAATTCGGAATGGACAACAAGAACTTCGCATCCGGTTCCGTAAGATACGTAGGAAGTGAGATCCGCTCCGTAATCCTTTCCAAGATGCAGATCGCAGAAAACAAAAATTTCTGTGTAATATCCGGAGAGTCCATCGCTGTCGAGACCGCTATGATCTGCGGAGAAGGTTCCGTTATCGCTGTTGAGTACAAAGAAAGCGACAGAGAGACTCTTGAGGAGAACGTAGGAAAGTTCGGTCTTAAGAACATCTCCATCATCGACCATGTAGATGCCAAGACCTTCAAGGACCTTCCCGTTCCCGATACCACCATGCTGGTTGCATCCGCAAGCATGGAGCAGGAGATCACCTTCCTGACCCAGCTCAACCCAAACATGGAATTTGTCATCTACACCCTTGATTTCAGGGTTGCGGCAAACATGCGCGACATCCTCGGAAGATTCGGAATGACCGACGTCAGCATCATCCAGATCAGCGTTTCCAAGCTTAATTCCAAGAATCTGTTCGAAAGCCAGCCCTCACCCTGGATCATCACAGCAAGGGCAGGAGAGTAAAAGTATTTATTTTTTCCGCGAATAGTGATAAAGTATTTTATCATTTTTGCAAATTTACACGGAGGACTCCATGAGCCAAATTATCATTCCTGAAGGGTATAAGTCACCGCTTAACCTTCACGACACACAGGTAGCCATCAAAACAGTAAAGGATTATTTCCAGGCGAGACTTTCCGAGAGACTTAATCTCCAGAGAGTTTCCGCTCCCCTATTCGTAACTCCTGAGTCGGGTTTGAATGATAATCTTAATGGCGTTGAGACTCCCGTTTCTTTCACTATCGCAAATGAGGGCGGACGCAAGGCTGAAGTTGTACAGTCACTTGCTAAATGGAAGAGATACGCTCTCGCAAAATACGGCTTCGAAGTTGATGAAGGTCTCTATACCGACATGAACGCAATCAGAGCTGATGAAGATCCCGACAATATCCACTCCGTATTCGTAGATCAGTGGGACTGGGAGAAGATCATCCTTAAGGCAGACAGAAACTTCACCACTCTTAAGGACACCGTACTCGATGTTTATGCGGCTCTCCGTAAAACAGAGAAGTACATGGCAATTCAGTACGACTACATCGAGGAGATCCTTCCTCACGATATTTTCTTTATCACCACTCAGGAACTTGAGGATATGTATCCGGGCAAGACCGCCAAGGAGAGAGAATATCTCATCACCAAGGAAAAGGGTGCGGTTTGTCTCATGCAGATCGGTGATAAGCTTGCATCCGGTGAGGTTCATGATTTCAGAGCTCCCGACTACGATGACTGGGCACTTAACTGTGACATCTTCGTATATTATCCCGTACTCGACATAGCACTTGAGCTTTCCAGCATGGGTATCAGAGTTGATGAAGAGTCCATCAAAACTCAGCTTGAAAAGGCAGGATGCCCCGAAAGAGCCCAGCTTCCTTTCCAGAAAGCCATCATCGACGGAAAGCTTCCTTACACCATCGGCGGAGGAATCGGACAGTCAAGAATCTGCATGTTCTTCCTCAGAAAAGCACACATCGGTGAGGTTCAGTCATCCATCTGGCCCGATGAAGATGTGGCTAAGGCAACCGCAGCAGGCGTAAAACTTCTTTGATCAAGATTTACACAGGACCGGTCAGTTAAAGACCGGTCCTTTTTGTATGGGAAAAAATGCATGACATAAACATGTATTGTGATACAATGTCCTCGGATACAATAATGTATCGGGTTGCGTCGCATCTTTAATGTGAGAAGAGCGGCAGCAAAGGAGGCAATATGAATACAACTAAAAAAACCAACACTATCGTAGGGCTCGGACTTTTAACCGCCATTGTCATCGTACTTCAGGCACTGGCACTCACCGTCAGATTCGGAGTGTTCACCATCACCCTCGTACTTGCACCTATCATCGTAGGCGCAGCGCTTTACGGCTGGTGGGCAGGAGCATGGCTCGGATTCGTATTCGGCGTAGTTGTTCTGTGCACGGACGCAGGTGCGTTCCTTGCGGTTAACGTTCCCGGAACCATCGTCACCTGTATCTTAAAGGGTGCATGTGCCGGAATCGTAGCCGGAATCATTTATGACCTTCTGGCAAAAAAGAACAAGTTCCTGGCGGTGATCTTAGCCGGAATCGCGGCACCTGTTACCAACACCGGACTTTTCCTTCTCGGATGCGTACTCTTTTTCATGGATACCATCAATGAGTGGGCGGTAGCACTCGGATATCCCAGTGCCGGAAATTACATGATCTTCGGAATGGTGGGACTTAACTTCTTCGTTGAGCTGGTTATCAACCTTGCGCTCAGCACCGCCATCGTTCAGATCATAGGAATCGCCAAGAAGTCCAACGTAGCTTAAACATACGGGCATGGCTTTTATAGCCGTGCCCTTTTTATTTGCAGGAGGTAAATATGATACTTGCATTTGATGTGGGAAACACCAATATCGTCATGGGTGTGCTGGATGAAGAGAAGACTTACTTCCTCACCAGATTCGCAACGGATCACGGCAAGACCGAGGCAGAGTATGCGGTTCTTGTAAAGAATATTCTTGAGATCAAAGGCGTTGCAATCGACGACATAAAGGGCGGTATCATTTCATCCGTTGTTCCTCCCATGAACGACATCCTCGGTGAGGTCATAAGACTTCTCACCGGACACAATGCGCTTATCGTAGGCCCGGGACTTAAGACAGGCCTCAACATCGCAGTGGGTGATCCTTCGGAAGTCGGTGCGGACCTTGTTGTGGGCGCAGTTGCCGCTATCGCCAAGTACGAAGCTCCCATGCTGATCATGGACCTCGGAACCGCAACCACCATAACCGCCATCGGCAAAAATAAAGAATTCCTTGGCGTTATCATTTATCCCGGTGTCAAGGTTTCTTATGATGCACTCGTCGGACGAACGGCGCTTCTTTCAAGCATCTCTTATGATGTTCCCGAGAAGGTCATCGGAACCAACACCAGAGACTGCATGCAGTCGGGACTTATCTATGGTAATGCTGCGATGCTGGACGGACTCATCGACAGGTGCGAGAAGGAGATGGGAGGAGTGAAGTCCCTTATTGCGACAGGCGGACTTTCATCCAGGATCACACCTTATTGCACACATGATATTATCTTCGATGATGATCTGCTCATTGATGGACTGAGGGTCATCTACTACAAGAACGTAAAAGCTTCGAAGAAGAAATAAGGTGACACTGGGGACGCTACTGTTTTGTCACCAAGGGCATAGGAGACTGTTCCTGCATTCCTGGGTCCTGTCGCGGTACATAATTTTCTCGCTTTTCGGGATCAGGCGGCCATAGAACCATGTATGTTTATACTCATGCCGCAGACCACCGAAGTCTCGAAAATCATGCATCCGCGCCACCCGCGGAACGCATGAACAGATCTCTGAATGAGTTGATGACAAAACAGTAGCGTCCCCGTTGTCACCTGACTGTCACTTTTCTCAGACACATCGGTATAAAACTATGGATCACATAATGGATGGGATTCCGGTAAAAGTTATATATTCTCGCAGGAAGAGCCTGTCCATGAAATTTGACAAGACGGGTACTCTTATAGTGAACGCACCTACCTTTGTAACAGAGGGTGAGGTGCGTGATTTTTTGCGTGAGCATACGAGATGGATCAGACTGAATTACGTGAAAGCTCTGAACATGGCGGAAAATCTGAGGGAGCATGAATTCAGGAACGGCGGAAAGGTTCTGTATCTGGGAGAAGAGTACGGGATCAGAATTTCAGGAAGGGGAAGAATAGCCAGAACGCAGGATGAGTTTATATTTCCTGAAGGGTCGGATGAGGCGGCTTACGAAAGATGGCTCAAAGCCCGTGCGAAAGAATATCTGCCGGTAAAGCTTACCTACAGAGCTTATGAGATGGGAATCACTTACAGGGAAGTAAGGATCACAGGGGCTAAGTCTAAATGGGGATCCTGCTCGGAGACGGGAAAGATCACTTTATCCTGGAGACTTAGGATGTGCCCGCCAGAGTGTATCGAATATGTGATAATACATGAACTTTGCCACAGACTGCACATGGATCATTCCAAAGCTTTCTGGGCAGAGGTTGAGAAATACATGCCGGATTACAAGAGACACAAAAAGTGGCTGGATGATCACGGATACCTCATGGAGTAGGTGACATCAGGGACGCTTTATTTTTCTTTAATGGGGTCAGGCACCATTAAGGCGGCAAAATTTTAGGCGCCACCCGATAAAACTTTCATCGAATGGCGCCCCTAGTAGATGGGTTCCTCAATATCCATTGGCGGATACCTCCTATTCTTTTATATTAACCCAACTGCTTTCCGGTTTCTCTCTGCTGAAATTCACTTCATTCTTCATACGACCTGTTCGTCCGGATACATATATAAACGGTGCAGTCTGTATTCTAGGACGATATGCTTATAAGCCCCAGTCGTGTTTTCGCTTCTTTCCCGAGATGATATCCGGTTTGCTGTGGGATATTCACCGGTTAATTCTAACTAGTACATCGGACTACCCTCCATAGGTCGGTTAACGGTTACCTCTTAATGTCCCATCGGACTGTCCTCCTTTTCTAAAAGTCAGATGAGATTTTCTATTTTGCTTGTCATCCGCTTTTGTTTTATGTGCCTATAATAATCTAAAAATATCACCTTGTCAACACCTTTTTCTAAAAATATTTTTAAAATCACTAAATTATTTCGATAACGTTTAAGTAATTCTTGAAATATTCTGACAATTTAACACAGAAAACCCGAGGAAAACATCGAAATCACTGGCTTTTCAAATTTTGACAAAATTCACGTTGTCGGAGATGACACCGGGGACGCGCGAACCCCCTAAAAAAGTCGACTTTTACGGCATTTTCTGTTATTCTTATGGTTGGGTTTTAATGAAGATTTTTAAGTGAAAGGGAATTTTAAAATGTATATTACTTGTCTTGACCTTGAGGGCGTTCTTGTCCCCGAAATCTGGATCGCATTTTCCGAAAAGACCGGTATTCCGGAGCTCAGGAGAACCACAAGGGATGAGCCTGATTACGATAAGCTCATGAAATTCAGAATCGGCATCCTCAAAGAGCACGGCCTCGGACTTAAGGAGATCCAGGATACCATCGCTACACTCGATCCCCTTCCCGGCGCAAAGGAGTTCCTTGACGAGCTCAGAAGCAGGACCCAGGTTCTGATCCTCAGCGATACCTTCGAGCAGTTCGCAGCTCCTCTTATGAAGAAACTCGGCATGCCCACCATCATGTGCAACACCCTTGAGGTTGCAGACAACGGCGAGATCACCGGATACAAGATGAGATGCGATAAGTCCAAGCTCACCACCGTTAAGGCTCTTCAGTCCATCGGCTACGAGACCATCGCAAGCGGCGACTCTTTCAACGATCTGGGAATGATCGAAGCTTCCAAGGCAGGATTCCTCTTCAGGACCACCGAGCAGCTTAAGAAAGATTACCCCCAGTATCCCGCATTCGAAGAGTACGATGAGCTCCTTAATGCAATCTCTGATGTAATGAAGGATTGATGACCAATTACAAACTGATAATAAGATACGACGGCACCGGATACCGCGGATGGGAACATCAGCCCGGAGAAGATAAGACCATCCAGGGCAAGATGGAGACCGCGGTTATCAGGATGCTCAACCCTTCCGGGTTAAAAGAAAACTCCCAAGACGGCGCAGCAAAAAGCGACTGTCTCGGAACTTTCGAAGGCGACATTCCCGACATCATCTCAGCGGGCAGAACAGACGGCGGAGTCCATGCACTTGCCATGTGCGCAAATGTAAGACTCGATACCAAACTTTCCTGCAAAGAGATAAGGGACGGAATAAACAGAAACCTTCCGGATGACATCTGTGTCACAGACGTGTCCGTTGCGGGTGACAGATTCCACGCCAGGTATAACGCAAAGGGCAAGACCTACAGATATACCTGCTATGCCGGAGAACTTAAGCCCGTATTTAACAGAAGGTTTTGTTATGAGCTTGGTAAAGTCCCCGATATCGAGGCTATGAAGAAAGCGGCTTCTATCATAGAAGGTGAACATGACTTCACTTCTTTTTGCGGGAACCCGCGTATGAAGAAGTCATGCGTAAGATGCGTCGATAAGATAACCATCGAATACAAGGATGAATATCTCACATTTACTTATCACGGAAACGGCTTCCTCCAGTACATGGTGCGCATCATGACCGGAACCCTCCTGGAAGTGGGACAGGGTAAGAGAAGCGTAGAATCCGTTGCAGAACTTTTTGAGACCTTGGACAGAAGTAATGCAGGTTTTACGGCGCCCGCAAGAGGACTTGCTCTTGTGGAGGTTGACTACTAACCCTGGGGGAGTTTTATGTCTGAAAAGGTATTGTACATAAGAGCGGATATGAATTCGCAGATCTCCGTGGGACATGTAATGAGGTGCCTCTCTGTTGCGGATTCTGCAAAGGCTCGCGGCATCAAGACCGTGTTCATAGCCGCCGATGATAATCCGGTACCTCTGGTAAAAGAAAGAGGACATGAAATCATAGTCCTCGGAACCGACTGGCAGGATATGGAGTCTGAGCTCCCCGCGCTTGAGAAGATCATTGCAGAGCGCGGCATCGACCGGATCCTCATAGATACATATCAGGTAACGGATGCATATTTGAGAAGGGTTAACGAACTTGCAAGAGTTTATTACCTGGATGACGTTAATGCTTTTCCTTATCCCGTGTATGCGGTGATAAATTATTCGAACCATGCGGATGAATCAACGTACCCCGTCAGATACCCGGGCACGAAATTCTATCTCGGATGCGGATATGCGCCTCTTCGCAAAGCTTTCAAAGATCCTCATCCCAAGAAAATAAATCCGTCGGTAAAAAACATACTCATCATGTCCGGAGGGTCGGATCCTTACGACATGCTTCCTCAGATACTTGATGCTTTGCCTCTCAAAGATTTCGAGACGGTAAATGCAATCTGCGGAAATTTCAATAACAGATTAGACAGCCTTAAGGCAAAATATGCTTCATACCCTTCGGTTCATATCCTTCCCAGTGTTGAGAAGATATGGCGTTATTACGAAGAAGCGGATGTGGCCATCTCTGCCGGAGGCAGCACACTTTATGAGCTCTCTTCAATGGGAGTTCCCACAATAACCTATTCTTTTGTGGACAATCAGATACCCAATGTAAGGGCGTTCGATCTGGACGGAGTCATGCCTTATGCAGGAGATGCAAGAGGCGGCAATGTTCCCGCACGTGTCAGAAAACTTCTCGAAGAAATGGATGACGCGAGTGTCAGAAGTGAGAATTCAAGAAGACTTCAGAGACTGGTGGACGGACAGGGTGCCGATCGAATGGTGGATGTATTATGCGAAAGACCTTTAGCAAATTAAATAAGATCCTGTCCGAAAAACAGAAAAAACACATGACGTTATTAACCGTCATGATGATCATAGGCGCTCTCATTCAGACCGCAGGTGTCGGAATGCTGGTGTCTGTTGTTAATATAGTCATCGACCCCGCCAAGAGTGCAAATTCTGCAGCGGCAAAGATCTTCTACGATGTAATAGGAAAGAATCCCGAAGAGGGATATCACATCTTCCAGTATTTTGTAATGTCCTTCATGATCTTTGTTTTCATCGTAAAGAACCTGTATCTCTATTTCCAGCAGAAAGCAATGTATGCTTTCGTCTACAGAAATCAGTTCTCTACATCCGAGCGCATGATGAGAAATTTTGTCCGCAAGGATTACGAATACTATCTCAATGCTGACACGGCTGTTGTTCAGAGATCCATCACATCGGACGTTAACAATATGTACGCTTTGATACTTTCGATCCTTCAGCTTATCTCTGACGGATTCGTATCACTTTGTGTATGCATATTCTGTCTGATCCAGAGCGGACTTATGACCATCATTCTGGCAGCGGTTCTTATACTGCTTCTTTGGGTTATCAAGAAGAAACTTAAGCCCGTAATGTATAAAGCAGGTAAGGATAATCAGGATTATTACAGCGGACTTTTCAAATGGATATCCCAGAGCGTTCTCGGTATCAAGGAAGTTAAGATATTCGGACGTGAGAAGTATTTCGTTGACAGCTATAACAAATGCGGCGACGGATATGTAAATGCGGTTCAGAAGTACTCGCTTTACAACAGCATTCCCAAGCTTCTCATCGAAGCTGTGTGCGTTGCTGTTATGATGATCTACATGATCGTGATGATCGCCATCGGCAAAGATCCCGAATCTCTCATGACCGACTTTGCAACACTTGCGGCAGCCGCACTTGTTCTTCTCCCTGCGGTAAACCGCATCAATAACCAGATCAATGCAATGGCTTATTTCGAGCCCTTCCTGATGAACGTAAGCGATAATCTTCAGGATGACATTGATGATAAGAACACCGACATGACCTTCGCTGCGGATGTGGACAAGCTTGCCATCTCTAAGAACATTACCTTTGAAGGCATAACATATTCCTATCCGGGTTCCGATGTAAAGATTCTGGATAAAGCGGACTTTGAGATTCCCATCGGATCCAGCATCGGTATCGTGGGAACAACCGGCGCCGGCAAGAGTACATTGGTTGATATTCTCCTGGGACTCCTTAAACCTTCTGAGGGAATCATCAAAGCGGACGGTGCGGACATTAAGGATAACTACAGAGGATTCCTCAAGAACGTGGGATACATCCCTCAGATGATCTTCATGCTGGATGATACCATCAGAAACAATGTGGCATTCGGAATCCCCGCAGAAGAACAGAGCGAAGAAAGAATCTGGGAAGCCCTTAAAGAAGCAGCCCTCGATGATTTCGTAAGAGGACTTCCTCAGGGACTTGATACGGGAATAGGAGAAAGAGGAATAAGAATCTCCGGCGGACAGCGTCAGAGAATCGGAATCGCAAGAGCTCTTTACTCGGATCCCGAAGTTCTTATCCTGGATGAAGCAACATCGGCTCTTGATAACGAGACAGAAAATCTGATCATGGAATCCATCAACAGATTCATGGGCAGAAAGACTCTGGTGATAATAGCCCACAGACTACAGACCATCGAAAAGTGCGACATGGTGTTCAGAGTGGGCGACGGACGTATAGTTAGAGAAAGATGAAAAAAAGCATCATCGCCAACATAATATACGGAATCTGTGCGATCATTTTCGAAGTCCTCATGGTTGTCTTCACAGTCCGGTTTGAGAACAGGAACGTTGCACCGCCTGAAGGCACAAAGATTGCCATATTCGGAGACAGCATCATGGCTTATGCTCAGGATGATTACTGTGTGGCGGAGCTTTTAAGTACATATTCGGGGATGGAAGTGACAGACCTGTCATTTGGCGGAACCACCATGGCATACACAGCAGAGGATTCCACCCTTGCATCCGACAGGAATTTCCTCAGTATGGCCTCAATTGCACTTGCATATGAGGCAAATGATTTTGCACTTCCCAGAAACCACGACACCAACGCACCTGCGACGGAATATTTCGAAGAAAGAGAGCATGAACTTGAATCTCTTGATCTTAAGAACACCGACATCGTGATAATAGAGCATTGCTTGAATGATTATCACTGCGCGGTTCCCATAGGTGACCTGAGTGATTCAACCGTTTATACATATCTGGGTGCGCTGAGAAGAACCGTTGAAAGTATCAGAAGCATAAATCCCGATATAAGGATCATCCTGGTATCTCCCACGGAGAAGTGGACACCCGAAGGGATTAATGCAAGCGAATATGATTACGGAAGCGGCGTGCTGGATGATTACGTCAGAGCTCAGAGAGAAGCTGCCGAGGAACTCGGCACCGAATACATATATCTCTATGATCTCTATGACAGATATGAAACGGACCACGACGGAAATCAGATAACAGGAGCGGGCTTTACCGTTGACGGAACCCACCCCAACATCTACGGAAGACAGCTTATTGCAAGAGCAATCGCAGATTACCTTGCATAAATCGGACGAATAAACATGACAGTAAACGAAACATTCAAAAAAATATGGGCTAAGATCTCCGCATCGGATAAAATTGCTTTTTTCTCTGCTTTTATCTGCGGACTTCTGATTCACATGCCTGCCATGCTCATGGATGTTCCCAATCATGACGGATTATCCAGCATGTATTTCTCACAGAACATGATCACCTCCGGAAGGTGGTTTCTAGCTGTGGTATGCGGCATGTCATCTTTCTATACCGTGCCCTGGATCATAGGGCTTATCGGACTCTTCGAACTTGCCCTTACCGCAGTCCTTCTTAAGAGAATCTTCGAGATAGAAAACGGAGTTACCATCTTTATCATCTCCGCACTTCTCGTTGCATTCCCTTCACTTGCATCCACCTTTGCTTATGTCTTTACCCTGGACGGATATATGGCAGGACTCTTCCTTGCAGTGCTTGCCGTATACCTGGCAAAAAAAGATCACTATATCCTTGGCGGAATAGCTCTTGCATTCAGCCTCGGAACTTATCAGGCATATCTTCCCTTTGCAATGCTCCTTTCCATCTACCTCGTATGGGAGAAGATGGCATCCGGAGAAAAGAATGCAATCAAGAAATGTCTCGAATATGTCTACATGGGAATGATCGGAGCTGTGCTTTATCTGGTACTCCTTAAGATCTTACTTGCGATCGAAGGAAAAGTTCTGGATACATATCAGGGAATCGACAATCTTGAAAACACAGGACTTTCAAGCAGGATTTCATCCCTGCCCCATCTGTATAAAGACTTCGTAAGCTTTACATTCTCAAAGGGATTCCTTACCGGAAATGCATGTGCCATCGCCGGCGGAATACTTGCGGTATGTGCCGCTGTAAGTGCACTTTACCTTATCGTTAAGAACGGACTTTACAAGAAAGCATGGTTTTATTTCGTGGCGCTTATCACTGCAGTACTTGTACCTTTTTCCGCAAATGTGGTTCTCATGATCACACCGACAGTTAAGTACCACCTCATCATGAGATACCAGTGGGTGCTCTTCGTGATGGTGTGCGTAGTGCTTTGTGACAAATGTGTCGGAAAACTGGACAAAGCAAAATACATCACCTGTTTATCCTGGCTGGCAAGCCTCGCTTCATTTGCTGTAATCATCTCTTATGCGGTAACCGTCAACATCGGTTACACCAACCTTCAGAGAATGTATGAGAAGACCTACGGCTATACCTTAAGACTTCTTGACCGCATAGAGCAGACTCCCGGATATTACCAGGGTGTTCCGGTTGCTATCATGGGTGTCATCGGAGACGATGAATTTCCTCCCACGGAAGTTACCGAGCCTGCAACAAGCGAGATGATCGGCCTTACCGGCAACTGGCTTATCTACTCTGCAGATAACTACGATGCATTTATCAGATACTATCTTGGCGCCACATTAAACATGGTGCCCGAAGAGAAAGAAACGGAAATTTATTATTCCGACGAGTATATCGCCATGGACAGCTTCCCCGGCGAGACAAGCGTTCAAATGATCGACGGAATTATCTACGTTAAGACTGAGGACGCAGTAAGAGATTAAACATTAATGCGAAGAAAGGAATGCCATGATATCCGTAGTACTTCCCGCATACAATGAAAAAGATAATATAGTTCCCGCAATAGGCGAAATCTCCAAAGCGATCGAAGGAGCAGGCGAAGATTACGAACTTCTCTTTATAAGCGACGGATCTTCCGACGGAACATATGATGTAATAAAAGAGCAGGCTGCATCGAATACCCACGTAAAGGGCGCGGAGTTTTCACGAAACTTCGGTAAGGAAGCTGCAATCTTCGCAGGTCTTTCCATAGCTTCCGGAGATGCGGTTATCGTAATGGACTGCGACCTACAGCATCCCGTCAGTGCCATCCCCGAGATGATTGCCAAGTGGAAGGAAGGCGCGGAGGTTGTTGAGGGCATCAAAAACAGCAGAGGCAAGGAAGGCTTCTTCCACAAGCTTTGTGCCGGTGCTTTCTACGGAATAATGAGCAGCCTCATCAAAATCGATATGTCATCCTCATCCGACTTTAAGCTCCTGGACAGAAAAGCTGTTGATGCACTTTTGGAACTTCCCGAGAGCAACACCTTCTTCAGAGCACTTTCATTCTGGATCGGATTCAGATCAGAGAAGGTTTACTACGACGTAGAGGAAAGAAGAAACGGAAAGAGCAAGTGGTCCCTGGGAGGCCTCGTAAGATACGCCATCAGAAATGCCACCTCCTTCTCCACCCTTCCTCTTAAGCTTGTCACCTGGATGGGATGGATATTTATCCTCTTTGCGGCGGTACTTGGAATCCAGACCCTGTTCAGGTTCTTCTCCGGAACAGCGGATAACGGATTTACTACGGTCATCTTATTACAGTTAATAGTCGGCGGATTTATGATGCTCAGCATCGGAATAGCCGGTCATTATATAGCAAGGATCTACGAAGAGGTCAAAGGAAGACCCAGATTCATCATCAGGGATACTACGGGCGACCTTTTCGGAAATTTGAAAGGACAGTGGAAATAAATGAAGATTAATTTTAACGTTCCTCCCTATATCGATACCGCAATGGATTACATCGCAGAGTGCGTCCGTAATCAGAAGATATGCGGCGACGGCCCCTACACCAAGAAATGTAACGAATGGATCGAAAAAAATACCGGCACGGCTAAGTGCCTTCTTGCGACAAGCTGCACCCATGCAACCGAGCTTGCTGCCATCCTTTGCGATATCAAACCCGGCGATGAAGTCATCATGCCTTCATATACCTTCGTATCTACCGCAAACGCATTTGTTCTCCGCGGTGCGGTTCCTGTGTTCGTTGATATCAGACCCGATACCATGAACATCGATGAGAAGAAGATCGAAGATGCCATCACTCCTAAGACCAAGGTCATCGCTCCCGTTCATTATGCGGGCGTAGGATGCGAGATGGATACCATCATGGATATCGCTAAGCGCCATAACCTCAAGGTTGTTGAGGATGCGGCTCAGGGCGTAATGTCAACTTATAAGGGAAAGGCTCTCGGTGCCATCGGAGACTTCGGCGCATACTCTTTCCATGAGACCAAGAACTACAGCTCAGGTGAGGGCGGAGCTATTCTTATCAAGAATCCCGAAGATGCCGAGCGCGCAGAGATAATACGTGAGAAGGGAACCAACAGAGCAAAGTTCTTCCGCGGACAGATTGATAAATATACCTGGGTTGATATGGGATCTTCATACCTTCCCAGTGACATGAATGCTGCATATCTCTATTCACAGCTTGAAGTTGCGGATAAGATCAACGAAGACAGAAGAGCAAGCTGGGATCACTACTATGAGAGACTGACCAAGCTCGCAAATGATGAGAGAATCTCTCTTCCTTACGTGCCCGAAGAGTGCGTACACAATGCTCACATGTTCTACATCAAGTGTAAGGACATCGATGAGAGACAGGCACTCATTAAGCATCTTGCAGCTAACGACATCCTTGCGGTCTTCCATTACATCCCTCTTCATTCCGCACCTGCCGGAAAGGAACTCGGAAGATTCCACGGAGCAGACGAATATACCACCAAGGAAAGCGAAAGACTTCTCAGACTTCCCATGTTCTATGGCTTAAAGCCCGAACAGGTTGATCTGATATGCGATAAGATCGAAGAATTTTATGCATGATAACGCTCCGAACAAAATAAGCCGCTTTTTAAAAGCAGCGGTTTTGGTATTTGTGTCCGCACAGATCCTTACGGGATTGGTGTGGGGATTTCTTAACTGCAGCACTCTTCAGAATTTTCCGGATACCGCAGAGCTTGTTACGATGTCCGGAACCCTGTATCTGAAGGGTGATACGGGGATAATCTATCCCGCTCTTCTGATCGTTATAAGAGCGCTTACCGCTTACGGAGTAATAAGGTTCTACCATGTGATGTACCTGATACAGATCGTGCTGGCATTTGCAGCATGGTCTGTGTTTGGAAAGAACGTATTCGGAATAGAAAGTAAATCTGAGAATGCGTTCTTTGCTCTGGCGGTGGTGACAAATCCCTTTGCCATGCAGGTACATCTGGCTGTTTTGGAATATTCTTTTATATCTTCATTCTTATGCCTTCTTGTCTCTTTCCAGATAAGATTTGCGAGGGAGTGGAAGAGCGCGGAGAAGCCCCTCGGACTTGAGAGAGCTTTGAGAGATGTAAGCGTAACTTCACTTTTCTGGCTCCTTACTGCACTTACCAGGAAAGAGTTTATAGTCATCGCATCCATCCCTGTGATTGCTCTTGTAATAACGATCCTGAAGAGATTTATCAAAGCAAAGTCCGGAGTGCCCGCACTTGTGTGGCCTGTGATCGTGGCTCTTGCCTTCACCGGTATCATCTGCATGAGCGATTCCCTCTTCAGAGACGGTGAGAGAATATCTGCCATTGACGGCATTAAGAGGTCTCTTTATTACAGAGTAGCATGGACTGAAAATTTCAGGGATAAATACCGCTGGGCGGATTATCTTACCGAGTTTACGGATGAGGACATGATGACTCACATCATGAACGACCCCGGACTTGTAAGAAGCGAGTTTACCGAGTATGCAGAGAGCATATACGGAAGTGAGAAGACCACCGAGCTTTTCTACACCTGGGCGAAGCGGTCATTTGCCGGAAACAGGAACCATATCGCTAAAGAGGCCATTTTGGATATGGCGGGATATATCTTTGCTCCCTTGAAGACCGAGATAGTTTTGTGCGGAACAGAAGATTCCGGATTTGCCTCAGGTAACTACGATGTAATGAAGCAGCATACCCCGAAGCTTACCAAGGTGTATCTAAGATATTTCAGTATTCTCATGACTTTATTTGCTCTTATCGGTCTTGCGGTGGTTGCTTGCAGATTTGTGAAAGCGGATAAGAATTTGAGAAGAAATAAGATAATACTTGCTCTGCCTGCTGCATTAATGATCTTTTGCATGGCAGTTTGCTATACATTCCTCGGATGTAATATGTTCGATCACAGAAAAGTGGTGTTCGTGACATGCCTTTGGATGACAATAGCAGCGTCCCCACTGTCATCTTAATAAATATGATACTTGGAATACTTATCACAATATTAATAGAGCTCCTGCTCCCTATTGTTACGGGACTTGCAGTTACACTTTCTCTGGGTGAGATCAGATCGAAACTTGATCTTCTCACACAGTCTTTTGTCTATGGGCAGATAATCATCTATGCCCTGTTCCAGCCTGTGTTTGTATTTGCAATACTTAAAGACTACAGGTTCAGTAAGGCAGCAATACTTTTCGGAGCTCTGCTTGCTGTAGTTGTTATTGCACTTATCGCCTTGAACCTTACCAGATACAGGAAGGATCTTCTCAAAACTCTTAAAACTAAATTCTCATCACCCGGAATGTGGGGCATCGCTGCACTCGTGGTTCTGGGAATATTGATAGTGATGTCATTTATCAAGGCATATTATGACGGAGACGATTCCTACTACGTGGCTGCGGCTGCGGAGGGAGTGAACTCCGATTCCATGTATAAGAAAGAGCCTTACACGGGAGATCCCATCCTGTCCCCCTACAGATATCTCTTCGCACCCTTCCCTATGTGGATCGCGTTTATATCCAAACTGTCCGGGATAAAGGTTGCGGCTGTAGCTCATTCTTTCATGCCCTGGTGCATGATCCTTTTAACTGCATCCGTTATATATATGCTCTCGGGATATCTCTTTAAAGAAGACGGTAAGAAGCGCGGGCTCTTCATGTTCCTGACACTTGTCCTTATCATGTTCGGAGATTATTCCATCCATACTCCCGAGAACTTCCTTCTGGCAAGATCAAGACAGGGAAAGGCAGCTCTTGCATCCTTCGTTCTTCCCTTTATGTTCTTCCTGATCTACGGGATCATAAGAGAGTTTAACGACCGTAAGAAAGTTCATCCTGTAAGACTCCTTATGGTATTTCTCACAGGATTAGCCGGGTCACTGGGCTCTACCTTAGGCGGAGTTTTATGTGTGAGCCTGGTACTTACAGGAAGCCTTTGCATGTTCCTTACATACAGGAAATTTAAGTATCCGTTTTTGATGGCAGTGTGCAGCATGCCCTGCCTGATATTCCCGGTTCTATATTTTGTAATGAGGTAAGTGATGCTTGGAACCATAATGTCAGTCATAAAAAGCTATATGGGTACCGGCTTCGTCACAGTGGTCTTCCTGCTGTGCCTTGCTTATCTTGCCTTCACCGAGCGGGATAAGGTGAAAAGGTGCGTCTTTATCTACATGCCCCTTGTAGTCATCATCGTATTCCTCTGCCCCTTGACCTACAAGTTCTACGGCAAGGTTTCGGAGGATGTGACATATTACAGATTGCTCTGGCTTATACCCGTGACTCCCGTCATCGCCTATGCATCGGTTTCGTACCTGACGGGCATTAAATCGGGTAAAAAGAAAACACTAGCTTCAATAGCCCTTGCACTTTTCCTGGCATTTGCGGGAAAACTTATGTACACAAGCGTTCATATGGTGGATGCGGAGAATGTATATCACATGCCTCAGGTTGTGGTTGATATCTGCGATACCATTCACGTGGACGGAAGAGAAGTAAGAGCCGCAATGCCTGAAGAACTGATGCAGTTTGTAAGACAGTACGATCCCTGCATCTGCCTTGCCTACGGAAGACAGTACCTCATGGGCATCTATGCCGAGGAGAATGATTTCAGGGATGCGATGATCGCAAGGGATACCGAACTTATAGGAACCCTCGGTACCGTTAGGGAGGTCCATTACATAATCGTAAGACCCGGGGAGGAATTTGAAGAGCTTCCGGTAAATTACGAAGAATATGCCCGAATAGACGGCTTTATCATCTATAAAAATACCGTTGTAAGCACATCTGTGTAGGCTTTTGTCAAAAATGCATCAAAAATTGCTGTTTTGTTGTGAAATGTGCGGAAAAATGGTATAATTTTACAGATTATGGGTTTTAAGTTTATTAACAGAGATAAAAGACTAAGGGCGGAGTCTGCAGACTCCGATTTTGACGCGTTCAGAGAAGAGGACGAGTATTACGAAGAACCCGGTTATGATACGGCTTCCATAGACTTCGAAGAGTCTGAAGAATACTACGAAGATGATTATTCCGAGGAAGAGTACGAGGGTTATGAAGACGACAGGGATTACTTCGATGCGGATGAGGATTACGATTCCGAATACAACACCGCTTCCTTCGATACTGCTTCTCTTGAGACATTAAGTCATCTGGATTACGACACGGCTTCCATAGATTATGAGGCTGTTAGAGAAATAGCAGACGAGCGGGAGTATTACGACGAGGAACCGGAGACTCTGAGCGAAGAAGAGTACTACGAAGAAGATTCTGATTCTGTTGAAGAAGACGAGTATTATGAGGAAGAATCCGAGCTCACGGAAGAGCAAGAGTACTATGAAGATGAACTTGAGCCTTCAGGTGCAGAACAAGATTATTCAGAAAACGAGTCATTACGTACTGTAGAAGAACAGGAATATCCTGAAGAATTTGTCGCTGATAATTCGGAATATTCAGATGATTATGAAGATTACTCTGAGGACAGAGATTATTACGATGAGGATTCTGAGTCATATTCCGCTGACAGTGAATATGATGACTATGAGGAAATCCTTCCCGCTAAGGGTGAACATCTGGAAGACGACGAATACATAGATCTGGACAAGTCCTACGATCAGAAATTCGAGGACAAACGTAAGAAGGGCAACGTAGTTAAGATAATAATCATCGCTGCGGCATGTATTCTTCTGGCGGCGGTCGGTGTATTTGCTCTTAAGGATAAGATCTTCCACAGACAAAGCACAGTCGCTGAAATTGAGTACATCACCACTCCGAGCGGAGTCAGGCTTCCTTACTCGGAGCAGATGGTTGGTTCGGGATCCGAACTTACCAACATCGAGATGATCGGCGGAAACGGATTAAGGCTTGCGCTTGATGCCAGGAAGACGAATCTGGCCACACCGGATGATACCGTAGCGGATACATCCCATGATTATGAAGAAACCGAGATCATAACCCGAACCAATGTCTCCATTGAGCTTATAACCGTCAAGGCGGATCTGAAGATCAGATTCATCAATAACGAAACCGGTAAGCTCATACCGAACGTAGCATTTAAAGTTACCGTAACCGATCCGTCGGGCAAAGCGCTTACCTGGTCCGATGATGATAAGGACGGCATCATATATAAATCCTCCATCACGGAAGGCAAATACACAGTCCATGTGGAGGCGATAGAAGGAGATTCTTATCAGGGTTATACATGGCCCGCGGATAAGAGCGTGACCGTTAAGAACACCATCGAATACGCGGTTGTTGACGTACAGGGCGAAGTCAAAGAAGCCAATCAGGTCAATGAGACCGCTGAGGATACAGCAAGCCGCGGAAATACGGATCAGCAGAACATGACGGATACCACGGAGTCCGTTGC
Organism: Lachnospiraceae bacterium; assembly: GCA_017940415.1. Classification (GTDB taxonomy): domain Bacteria; phylum Bacillota; class Clostridia; order Lachnospirales; family Lachnospiraceae; genus AC2028. Next base: position 23,132 of record JAGAYR010000002.1, on the reverse strand, counting down.
TTCATCCGAATCCACTGATTATTCGGAAATTGTCAAAGACACCATCGCAGATCCGGGAGCGAGTGCCGGAGTAGATACTGATGTATCAGGCAACGGTTCAACGGTTGATATGACCGCCCAGCTCAAAGATAAGTCCGGCAACGAAGTATATGTCTTCGAGAATAACGCTTTCAGAAAAGCCACCAATGCCGATTACGCAAACTTTGATAAGTTCTATATAGTAAGCGGAACGAAATATACCGGATGGCAGGAAATAGGCGGAAGCACCTATTACTATGACAAAGACGGAAAGCCCGTCACCGGAACCCAGGTCATAAACGGAGTAACATATCAGTTTGCGGCAGACGGAAAACTGACATCTGCGTCAGGAGTTCTGGGAATCGACGTTTCGAAATGGAACGGTGTAGTTGACTGGAATGCTGTCAAGGCAGCAGGCGTAGAGTTTGTAATAATAAGAGTAGGATACAGAGGATCAAGCGCGGGAGCTCTCATAGACGATGCGATGTTTGCCACAAACATCCAGGGAGCCAAGGCTGCGGGCCTGAAAGTCGGAGTATATTTCGTAACTCAGGCAATTAACGATGTTGAAGCGGTTTACGAAGCATCAATGGTACTCGACCGCGTTAGAGGTTATTCCCTCGACATGCCGATCTTCCTGGATGTGGAACCGAGCGGCGGACGAGGTGATACGATAGATAAAACAACCAGAACGGCAGTAATAACGGCCTTCTGCGAGACCATCAGAAGTGCGGGATACACCGCCGGAATATATGCCAATAAGACATGGCTTAATTCCAAGATGGACACCTCAGCCTTCGGCAATTACGTCATCTGGGTTGCACATTATTCATCGGTCTGCGGATACACCGGCAGATACACATGTTGGCAATACACCGACAAAGGAACACTTCCCGGAATAAACGGAAGTGTCGATCTTAACTTGTGGTATTCATAAAAGGAGAAAAAATATGAAAACTTATCTTGTAACCGGAGGCGCCGGATTCATCGGCTCCAACTACATTCACTACATGTTCAAAAAGTACGGCGATGATATCCGTATCATCAACGTAGATGTACTCACCTATGCGGGAAACCTTGAGAACCTCAAGGATCTTGAAGGAAAGAGCAACTACACTTTCATCAGAGCTGACATCACCGATAAGGATGCCATCAAGAAGATCTTCGATGAGAATGATATCGACCGCGTTGTGCACTTCGCAGCTGAATCTCACGTAGACAGAAGTATCAAAGATCCCGAGACCTTTATCCGTACCAACGTGCTCGGTACCGGCATTATGCTCGCATGTGCAAGAGATGCATGGGAGAAGGAAGACGGAACCTATCCCGAAGGAAAGAAGTTCCTTCACGTATCCACCGATGAAGTATACGGATCTCTTCCCGAGGATGAGAACGCATTCTTCTATGAAACAACTCCTTACAGCCCTCACAGCCCTTACTCCGCAAGTAAGGCAAGTTCCGATATGCTTGTAAGGGCATATATGGATACATATCATTTCCCTGCAAATATCACCAACTGCTCCAATAACTACGGTCCTTACCAGTTCCCCGAAAAACTCATCCCTCTTATGATCAACAATGCTCTTAAGGGAAAGAAACTTCCTGTATACGGTGACGGTAAGAACGTCCGTGACTGGCTCTATGTTGAGGACCACGCTAAGGCTATCGACATGGTTCAGGAAAAGGGCAGACTTTTCGAGACCTACAACATCGGCGGACATAACGAGAAGCAGAACCTTGAGATCATTCACACCATCCTCGATGTACTCAGAGAAGAGCTTCCCGATTCCGATGAGAGAAAGGCTCACATTAACGAAGACCTCATCACTTATGTAGAGGACAGAAAGGGACATGACAGAAGATATGCCATCGCTCCCGATAAGATCAAGGCTGAGGTAGGCTGGGAGCCCGAGACCATGTTCAAGGAAGGTATCAGAAAGACCATCAAGTGGTATTTCGAGAACCAGGACTGGATGGAGAACGTAACCAGCGGCGATTATCAGAAGTATTACGAGAACATGTACGGATCAAGGAAGGAGATCTGATATGAAGGGAATTATATTAGCAGGCGGAAGCGGCACCAGACTTTATCCCCTGACCAAAGCAATCTCAAAACAGATCATGCCCGTCTATGACAAGCCCATGATCTATTATCCTCTCTCTACCCTCATGCTTGCGGGTATAAGAGAAGTGCTCATCATCTCAACTCCCAGAGATCTTCCCGTATTCGAAGAGCTCTTCGGAACAGGTGAGCAGCTTGGAATGAATTTCACATATGCGGTTCAGGAGACTCCCAGAGGACTTGCCGATGCATTCATAGTAGGAAAAGAGTTCATCGGAAACGATGCGGTTGCACTTGTCCTCGGAGATAACATCTTCTACGGACAGAGCTTCTCCAAGGTTCTTAAGTCTGCTGCAGAGAGAACAGAGTCTGAACCCGGCGCAACCATCTTTGGATATTATGTAAGAGATCCCAGAGAGTATGGCGTTGTTGAATTCGATGAAAACGGAAAGGCTATTTCTATTGAAGAAAAGCCCGCCAATCCCAAGAGCAACTACGCTGTTCCCGGACTTTACTTTTATGACAACGATGTCGTAAACATCGCAGCTAATGTTAAGCCTTCAGCAAGAGGTGAGATTGAGATCACTTCCGTTAACAATGAATATCTCAGCAGAGGTAACCTCCATGTAGAGACTCTCGGAAGAGGATTTGCATGGCTCGATACCGGTAACCACGACAGCCTTCTTGATGCCGCTGATTTCGTAGCAGCTTTCCAGAAGCGCCAGGGACTTTACATCTCCTGTATTGAGGAGATCGCATATAAGAGAGGATTTATCGACAAGGAGCAGCTCCTTAAGCTCTCAGAGCCCCTTATCAAAACTGCTTACGGTAAATACTTAGTAGAGGTGGCAAATGGACTCTAGGTCCAGGACACTTACAATTCTTGGAAGTATGGGCGCGGTACTGTTAATAGTACTGATAGTACTGCTTTGCACTTATGACGGGTGGACTAAGCCTTCGGGACAGTCTCAGGGCATCGTCACCGAGACTCCTCCCATGCCCGTCAGCGATGCAAGAACGCCCCTTGAAGGACATTTGATCGGAGGAAATCCGAGAGGATTTCTAAGCGATCCCACCTTTTTTGATCCTGAGCCTAATGCGGTACTTGATGCGGCAATGGATACATCGGGGAACCTGTCTCTTATGGTGACCAGTGTCGAGAAGGATTTGAGAGTACTTATCCTGAATGATGCCGGAGAACTTGTGACGGGAGTTCCTTTTAACATTAAACTTACCGACTCTTCGGATGTTACCACCAGGTACAAAGATCTTGATCAGGACGGGATCATCTATGCGGGAACACTTGCGGCGGGTGATTACGATGTAACCTTAGATCCGATCGAGGGCTACAGAGTTCCTCTTCATTCCACAAGGGTTACGGTTAAAGAGAAGATCGAATATATTCCTATTCAGGATATCTCCGTTCTCATCAAAACAGAGGATGAGATAAACGCGGCACTTGAAGATACCGCGGATAAAGAGGATGCCTTGGAGGATTCGGATAATTCCGAGATCATAACACTTCAGCCCGGAGGTAACGATCACAAAGCCGGCATTGATGTATCAAGCTGGCAGGGTGATATCGACTGGGACAAGGTCAGAGAATCGGGAATCGAATTTGTAATTGTAAGAGCAGGCTACAGAGGTTCCGTAACCGGTGCCATAGTTAAGGACAAGAATTTTGACGCCAATGTATCGGGTGCCATAAATGCGGGACTATCCGTCGGAGTGTATTTCGTAACACAGGCGGTTAACGAAGCTGAAGCCGTTGAAGAAGCATCTGCTGTAATGGAGATGTGTGCAGGCTATGACCTGACTCTTCCCATTTATCTGGATGTGGAAGGCTCGAACGGCGGAAGAGGCGATCAGATTGATGTGGAGACCAGAACCCTTGTGTGCGAAGCCTTCTGCAGAACTCTTGAAAATGCGGGAGTGCAGGGCGGCGTTTATGCTTGCAGATACTGGCTCAACAATAACATTAATGCTGCACGTCTTGACAGATTCAACATATGGCTCGCTGAGTACAGAAGTACACCGCTCTACGGCGGATATTATTCCATGTGGCAGTACACTTCCAAAGGCCGTATAGACGGCATCGAAGGAAATGTTGATTTCGATATACTTTATTACTAAGAAAAGAGGTTTTTTAAATGGGAAAACTTACCGTTGAAAAATGCGACATAGAAGGACTTATTGTTCTTACTCCCGAAGTTCACGGTGACAATCGCGGATATTTCATGGAGACCTATCAGCAGAAGGATTTCACCGAAGCAGGTGTTGACGTAACCTTCGTTCAGGACAATCAGTCCGCCTCAACTAAGGGTGTTTTAAGAGGACTTCATTATCAGATAAATCACCCTCAGGACAAACTTGTCAGAGTTATCAAGGGTGAGGTTTTCGACGTTGCGGTGGATCTCAGAAAGGGTTCCAAGACCTTCGGAAAGTGGTTCGGAGTTCTCCTGTCAGAGGAGAATAAAAAGCAGTTCTTCGTCCCCAAGGGATTTGCACACGGATTTGTGGTGCTTTCCGACTATGCCGAATTCTGCTACAAGGTAAGTGATTTCTATACCCCCGGAGATGAAGGCGGAATCATGTACAACGATCCCGATATCGCAGTTGAGTGGCCCATTCCCGATGATATGGAGCTCATTTTCTCGGAGCGCGATAAAGTATGGCCTCCCTTCAAAGAAACTTTTCTGAATAAATAATATGCTTGAAGCTGTTTTAAAAAAGAAAAAGATAATCATCACCGTGGTAGTGTTCATCTTAGCTACACTTGCCGCGGTGGTTGTTTTACATACCAATCCGGAAGCGGAGAGAAATTACGAAAACATCAAGAAGACTATTTCAGTCGGAGTAATTATCTGTGCCGCTATATTTTTTGCTTTGAAATTTGATAAGATCGTTACCTTGCCTGTGGAGATCTGGCAGAACAGAAGACTGATCATAAAGCTCGCGGGCAATGATTTCAAAAGACGTTATGCAGGTTCTTACATGGGTGCCATTTGGGCATTCATTCAGCCCCTTGTTACCATAGCACTTTACAATTTCGTGTTCGGAACCATTATGAAGGGTGCAAGATCCAGCGGATCCGATGTCCCCTTCGTACTCTTCCTTACCTGCGGAATGGTTCCCTGGTTCTTCTTCAGTGAAGCACTTTCTACGGGAACAAGTGCACTTATGGAGTATTCCTATCTCGTTAAGAAAGTCGTATTCAAGATAAGTATTCTTCCCATCATCAAAGTAGTTGCCGCACTTATGACACATGCATTCTTCATCGTGCTCCTCATGGCAACTGCCATTATCAGTGGATATTATCCCAACATATACTGGATACAGATGATCTATTACACCTTCTGCACATTTGTGCTGGTACTTGCAATCTGCTATACCACCTGCAGTGTCATCGTATTCATAAGAGACCTGGGTCAGCTCATAGGAGTCCTGCTTCAGATCCTTGTATGGGCAACTCCCATCATGTGGAGCATAGACCAGCTTCAGAACCATCCCATGCTTGTGTCTATCATGAAATTAAATCCCGTTATCTATATCGTAACCGGATACAGGGATGCCATATACGGAAGAGTCTGGTTCTTCGAAAGATTTTTCTCTACCGTATATTTCTGGGTAATAACAGCGATCCTGTTCGGATTCGGTGCAATAGTATATAAGAGACTTAAGCCGCACTTTGCGGATGTATTGTAGGAGCGTAAATGTCCGAAGAATTTGCCATCAGTGCTTCGAAAATTGAAAAAAAATACAAGCTCTATGAGCATAACCGTGACCGCGTGCTGGATGCATTCGGACTTGCGGGTAAAAAAGAGCGATTTAAATATCACTATGCTCTCAAGGGAGTTGATTTTGAAGTAAAGAAGGGTGAGACCGTAGGAATCATCGGAACAAACGGATCCGGTAAGTCAACGCTTCTTAAGATCCTTACCGGAGTTCTTACTCCCACATCCGGAGAGGTATCCGTCAACGGAAGAATCTCAGCACTTCTTGAACTTGGTGCCGGTTTCAACATGGATTACAACGGCATCGAGAATGTCTATCTCAACGGAACCATGATGGGTTTTTCCAAGGAAGAGATAGATAAGAAACTGGATGATATTCTGGCTTTTGCGGATATCGGAGATTACGTATATCAGCCCTGCAAGACCTATTCCAGCGGAATGTTCGTTCGTCTTGCATTTGCTGTTTCAATTAATATTGATCCTGAGATTCTTATCGTAGATGAAGCGCTCAGCGTAGGAGATGTATTCTTCCAGGCAAAGTGCTACAGGAAGTTCGAGGAATTTAAGAAGAAGGGAAAGACCATTCTCTTCGTTAGCCATGACCTCAGTTCCATCTCCAGATACTGCGACAGGGTTTATCTCCTGAATCAGGGTGAGATGATCGGAAACGGTTCTCCCAAGGAGATGATCGATAAATACAAGCAGATACTTGCAGGCGGTAAGGATGTTCATATCGTAGAGACCAAGGACAACGACGTTCTTGAGTACGGAAACGGTAAAGCCACCATAAGTGAGTACAAGGTCGTGGATAAGAACGGTAATGTTACCAATGCGGTTGAAAAGGGAACGGAATATTCTGTCCGCATGAAAGTTACCGTTAACGAGGATATCGACGCTCCCATATTTGCATGCTCTCTTAAGAATGTAAGAGGCGTTGAGATCACCGGAACCAATACCCTTGTGAGCAAGACCTTTTCCGAGAGTGTTAAAAAGGGTGATGTCATCGAACTGGAGTTTAAACAGAAGATGATGCTCCAGGGTGGTGAGTATTTGGTATCCCTCGGATGCACAGGATTTGAAAAGGGTGAATTCACCGTATACCACAGACTCTACGATATCTTAAGCATTAACGTCATTTCGGATTCCGATACTGTGGGATTCTTCGACAGTGACTATAAGATCACCGTAAGTAGAAAATAGATTTTAAAAGTTGTATCATGAGGCTGAACAGCCTTTTAACAGATAGGAGGATAGCATGGGTTACAGAGAAGAATATGAAAAGTGGCTTGGAGATGCGTATTTCGACGAGGCCACCAAAGAGGAGCTTCGTGCCATTGCAAATGATGATAAGGAGATCGAGGATCGTTTCTACAGAGAACTCGAATTCGGAACCGGCGGACTTCGCGGCGTTATCGGCGCAGGTTCCAACCGTATGAACGTATATACCGTAAGAAAGGCAACCCAGGGACTTGCTAATTACATTCTTAAGGCCGGAACTCAGGCTAAGGGCGTTGCCATTTCATTCGACTGCCGTCGTATGAGCCCCGAGTTTGCGGATGTTGCAGCGCTTTGCCTTGCAGCTAACGGAATCAAGGCTTATGTATTTGATGAGCTCAGACCCACTCCCGAGCTTTCATTTGCCCTCAGGGAACTTGGATGCACCGCGGGAATCAACATCACCGCAAGCCATAATCCCCCCGAATACAACGGATATAAGGTTTACTGGGAGGACGGTGCTCAGGTAACCCCTCCTCACGATACCGGAATAATCGGCGAAGTATTCGCCATCAAAGAGTACAGCGATTGCAAGACCATGGATAAGGATGAGGCTGTTAAGGCAGGACTTTACATCTCCATCGGTAAGGAAATCGATGACAAATACATGGTAGAGCTCAAGAAGCAGAGCCTCCATCCCGAGATTATCAAGGAAGTTGCAGGCGACATTAAGATCGTCTACACACCTTTCTGCGGAACCGGTAATAAGCCCGTAAGAAGAATCCTTGAGGAACTCGGATATAAGAATGTATATGTAGTTCCCGAGCAGGTGGGACCCGATCCCGAGTTCACCACCCTTGCATATCCCAATCCCGAAGATCCCGCAGCTTTCGAGTATGCTCTTAGGCTGGCTAAAGAGAAGGATGCGGATATCGTACTTGCAACCGATCCCGATGCGGATCGTCTTGGAGTATATGCAAAGGATTCCAAGACCGGCGAGTATGTTGCATTTACCGGTAACATGTCCGGAATGCTCATTGCTGAGTATATCTTAAGAGAACGTACCGCAATGGGAACCATGCCTTCAAATCCTACCCTGGTAACCACCATTGTTACCACCAATATGACCTTCCACATGACCAAGGCATATGACGTTAAGCTCATCGAGGTTCTCACCGGATTTAAGTATATCGGAGAGCAGATCAAGATATTCGAGCAGAACGGAAATAAGGACAATAACTACGTATTCGGTCTTGAAGAGTCTTACGGATGTCTCGTGGGAACCCATGCCCGTGATAAGGATGCAATCGTAGCCGTAGAGATGCTCTGTGAGGTTGCTTCCTGGCTTAAGAAGCAGGGCAAGACTCTTTGGGATTTCATGATCGAACTATACGAGAAATACGGATATTTCAAGGAGACACAGTTCACCCTTACCATGAAGGGCGCAGAGGGCGCTACTCAGATCGCAGCTCTTATGGACAAGCTCAGAAACGATCCTCCCAAGGCTTTCGGAGACCTTGAGGTTCTCAGATTCAGAGATTACAAGCAGGATGTGATCCTTGATATGAAGAGCGGAGAGAAGACCACAACCGGACTTCCTTCCTCAAATGTACTTTATTTCGAACTTCCCGATGACAACTGGTGCTGCGTAAGACCTTCCGGTACCGAGCCCAAGATTAAGTTCTACATGGGAGTTAAGGGAACCAGTATCGAAGATGCCGAGGCTAAGAGCAAGGCACTTACAGAAGCAGTAAAAGCATTTGCATAAGGTGACGGAGGGGACGCTACTATTTTGTCATCTGAGTGACTGCAGTTGCAGCCACTCAGATGACAAAATAGTAGCGTCCCCAACTGTCACTTGGAAAAAATATGGACATATTATCTGTAGCATCAAGGAGCCTTGGCTTCATGAAACGTAACGGCATCCGTGCCGGAATCAATGAGATCTCCGAGAGTTTTTCCATCAGAAAACTCAGGGGGTCTGATTATGTTATGCCTACAGAAAGAGACTTGGAAGTTTTTAAGAAGCTGGCGGATAATTTAACTTACCGCCCTCTTATCTCTATTGTCGTGCCTGCATACAATACGGATCCGTTCGGATTCGAGGGAATGCTGGACAGCGTTCTTACCCAGGCATACGACAATCTGGAACTTATCATCGCGGATGCTTCGGATGATAAGGCAATTCTGAGAGCAATCTGTGACTCAAAATCCGATAAGAGAATTAAATATCTTGGGTTATCTGAGAATAAAGGTATCTCTGAAAATACCAATGCAGCACTTGAGGAAGCAACCGGAGACTATATAGCTCTTCTGGATCATGACGATCTTCTTACCCCGGATGCATTCCTTAGGATTATTGAAAATATCATCAGTTATAAAAAGAGGTGTTCAAAAGAACCTGATGTTATTTATTCTGACGAAGATAAAACAGGTTGGGATGGAAAGTCCTTTACAGAGCGGAATTCCAAGCCGGACTTTGATCCCGAGCTGTTATTAAATAATAATTACATATGTCATTTAACTGTGATGAAGTCGGGCCTTCTTAAGAAGCTTCGTTTCAAACCGGAGCTTGACGGAGCACAGGATTTCGATCTGCTTCTGAGAGCCGTAAGGGAAGGAGCCACCTTCAGTCATGTTCCCCAGATCCTGTATCATTGGAGAACAAGTCCGGGGTCAAGTGCTTCCAATACCGAGGCAAAGCTCTATGCATATGAGGCCGGAGTAAAAGCCCTGTCAGAACATGCCGAAGCTCTGGGAATAAAAGCCGATGTATATAATCTGAGAAATGTGGGATATTATGAATTCCGCTACAAAGAAGATATTTTCTCCCAGAGAAAAGATTTGGGAGCCGTGGGCGGAAGAGTGGTATCAGAACCTCACAGAGGCAAAATAACAGGCGGTATTATGAATGCCGACGGTACTGTTCTTTATGAAGGACTCCCGGTAGGGTATACAGGTTACTTCCATAGAGCTGTCTGTCAGCAGTCTGCTCAGGCACTTGATATAAGATGTATCAGACTTAATCCCGAGCTTTGGGATGAGTTCTATAAGTTCACCGGAGTTAAATACTCGGAGCACAGAACTCCGGGAACCGTTTCAATGAGACCTCATGAAAACGGAAGACCTCCTCAGGAGGGAGAGAAGATATTCGATGTCAAATCTCTTCCGGAGGATGCGGATATAAAGAAGCTCAGTCTCGAATTGTCTAAACGTATCAGAGAGCTTGGATACGGAATGCTGTACTATCCGAGCTGGCAGGTAAAGTCGCATGAATAAGGTTACTGTTGTTATTCCAAATTATAACGGTGAGAAGTATCTGAAGGGATGCCTTGATTCCATCGCCCCTTCTGTTCAGAATGCAGCAATAACATATGATATCATAGTTGTTGACGATTGCTCTACTGACTCAAGCCGCGAGATAGTAAAATCCTATCCGGGCGTTAAAATGATCGAGCTTAGTGAGAATGGTGGATTCAGTGCTGCAGTCAATGCCGGTATTAAAGCAAGCGAAACTCCCTATGTTCTTCTCCTCAATAATGACACCATAGCCAAGCCGGGATTCGTCCAGAATCTTTATAATGCTATCAAGAAGGATAACAAGTGTTTCTCGGTTTCTGCTTCCATGAGAACCTGGGATGATGAGAATATAATGGACTCCGCCGGAGACATTTACTGTGCTCTCGGATGGACGAGAGCAAGGGGAAGAGGAAAGTCTGCAAAGGGATTTTCCAAAAGCTGCAAAGTCTTCTCATCCTGCGCCGGTGCTGCAATCTACAGGAAAGAGATATTTGATATCATAGGTTATTTTGACCCTGTTCACTTCATGTATCTGGAAGATCTGGATGTATGCTGGAGAGCAATCCTTGCGGGGTATCATAACACCTATGATCCTAATGCAATAGTCAAACACTTCGGCAGTGCCTCCACCGGAAGCAAATATAACAGCCGTAAGGTAATTTATTCGGCTTCAAATAACATATATGTGCTTTACAAGAACATGTCGTTGTTACAGTTGTTATTTAACTTTCCGTTGCTTCTTGCGGGCTTCATCGTAAAGACCGCTTTCTTTATTAAGAAAGGACTTGGCAGGGACTATTTGAAGGGACTTGCTCAGGGCTTCGGAAAGTGCTTCGGTAAAGGCCGTGGAAACCGCTACAAGGGATTTACCAAGATTATTCCCAGACTCTTCGTCATCGAGCTTACTCTTCTTAAAAATATATTCTATGTAATTAAAGATACTTAACAGAATATTAAGATTCTAAGATTGTCTCGCGGGTTCTTTCGCGGTACAATCGTCATTGCATGACTAAAGATTCCCCAAAAACTAATAGGCCCGGTGGTTTTTCTTCTCAGGTCAGGACTAGAAGAAAGATGGCTGTCTTTGTCATAGAGATCATGATAATAATCGCTATGATCGGTGTTCTGTATTATGTTATGAAGCACACCGAAAACGATTATGACAAAGGCCCCATATATGCCGACGCTCAGAATATCGATCCGTCCTCTATCGGAATTTCGGACAATGTGGTCAAAGCTTCCGAGGAAGGCGGCTCAATGGAGGGATATACCAATATCGCTCTTTTCGGCGTTGACGCTTTAAGTACCAAGGGCTCGGATCTTCTCAAGGGTTACAGAAGCGATACCATAATGATCGCCAGCATCAACAATGCTACCGGCGAGGTTACGTTGGTATCCGTCTATCGTGACACCTATCTTAATCTCGGAAATGATTCCTACAATAAATGTAATGCTGCTTATGCAAAGGGCGGTGCCACTCAGGCCGTCACTATGCTTAATGCCAATCTGGACCTTAATATCACCTACTGGGTCACCGTAAGCTATAAGGCCCTTGCCACTGTGGTCGATGACCTTGGCGGTATCATGATCAACGTGGAATCCGACGAGATCGACCATTTGAACAATTATCAGATCGCCGTAGCACAGGCAATCGGCGTTCCCGAGGACCAGATAGTTCCTGTCAGAGAAACCGGTTACCAGCTCCTTAACGGAATGCAGGTATCGGCATATTGCAGGATCAGATACACCGCAGGAAATGACTTTGCCAGAACCAAGAGACAGCAGGAAGTGGTCAAAGCCATCATGGAAGCAGCCAAGGAAAAGGATGCGGCCACCCTCACCAATGTGTTTACGGATGTAATGAATTACACCTATACAAGTATTGATGAGAAGACCTTCCTTAATATGATACTGAACATTTCGGATTATAAGATCGTCAAAGAAGGCGGCTTCCCTTCCATGGATATGATGGGGGCTGCCAACCTTCCTGCCAAGGGGGATTGCGTAATTCCCTTAAGCCTTGAGGCCAATGTAATAGAACTTCACAGATTCTTATTCGGAGATGAGCATTATCACGTAAGTTCTAACGTAATGACCTTCTCGGAAACCATAGCCATAGATACCGGTAGTTACCTGAAATAGACCAAAAATTAGCAATATTTTGACAAACAGAGTATAATAAGTCATCACTTATTTGAAAGAGAGAAAGCATATATGTGCGGAATAGTAGGATATGTAGGTAAGAAGCAGGCGGCTCCAATTCTTCTCGACGGACTTGCCAAGCTTGAATACAGAGGATATGACTCGGCGGGACTTGCCGTAAGAGACGGCGATGCCCTTGCTGAGGTTGTTAAGGAAAAGGGAAAACTCAAAGAGCTTTCCGATAAAATTGACGGCGGAAGAGCCCTCAAGGGAAATTGCGGTATCGGACATACCAGATGGGCAACCCACGGAGCACCAAGCCAGATCAACGCTCATCCCCATGTCAGCGGTAACTGCTCCAGATCCGGATCAGGTCCCGTTGAAAGTGATGTCGTGGGTGTTCACAACGGAATCATCGAAAATTATCAGGAACTTAGGGATAAGCTTTTGAAGCACGGATATCAGTTCTATTCAGAGACCGATACCGAAGTTGTTATAAAGCTTATAGATTACTACTATAAGAAATATCAGATTGGTCCTGTGGATGCCATTGCCAAGACCATGGTCAGAGTAAGAGGCTCCTATGCTCTTGAGGTCATGTTCAAGGACCATCCCAATGAGATCTGGGTTGCCAGAAAAGAAAGCCCCATGATCATCGGTATCGCTGATGGTGACTGCTATATTGCATCCGATGTTCCCGCAATCCTTAGGTACACCAGACAGGTTTACTATATCGGAAACATGGAGATGGCTAAGCTCTCAGACGGCAAGGCTACCTTCTATAACCTTGACGGAGACGAGATTCAGAAGGAACTCACCGAGATCAATTGGGATGCCGAGGCTGCCGAGAAGGGCGGATTCGAGCACTTCATGATCAAAGAGATCCATGAGCAGCCCAAGGCTGTTGAGGATACTCTTACCAGCGTGGTTAAGAACGGCAAGATTGATCTTAGCAATGTGGGACTTACCGAAGAAGATATCAAGAATACTTCACAGATCACTATAGTTGCCTGTGGATCTGCATGGCATGTAGGAATGGTCGGACAGTATGTTATGGAAGACCTTGCAAGAATCCCCGTAAGAGTGGAGCTTGCAAGTGAGTTCAGATACAGAAAGCCCATACTTGATAAGAACCAGCTTGTTATTGTAATAAGCCAGTCCGGTGAGACTGCGGATTCACTTGCAGCCCTCAGAGAAGCTAAGGCGAACGGAATCAATACTCTTGGAATCGTTAACGTAATGGGTTCATCCATCGCAAGAGAGGCAGACAATGTCTTCTACACCCTTGCGGGTCCTGAAATCTCCGTTGCAACTACCAAGGCATATTCCGCACAGCTCGTCGCAATGTACTGCCTTGCCATCGAATTTGCCAAGGTTCGTGGAACGATAGATGATGAGAAATACAAGAACCTTATCGAAGAGATGCTGACCATACCCGATAAGATCGGAAACATCCTTCTCGATAAAGAAAGAATCCAGTGGTTTGCAGCCAAGTATGCCAATGCTCACGATATCTTCTTCATAGGAAGAGGAATCGATTACGCATTATCTCTCGAAGGAAGCCTTAAGCTCAAGGAGATCAGTTACATCCACTCAGAAGCTTATGCTGCGGGAGAACTCAAACACGGAACCATTTCCCTCATTGAGGACGGAACCCTTGTCGTAGGATCTCTTACTCAGCCAGATCTCTATGAGAAGACCATCAGCAACATGGTTGAATGTAAAGCAAGAGGTGCTTACCTCTTCGGACTTACTTCGGTAGGTAATTACAAGACCGAGGATACATGTGATTTCGTCACATACATCCCCAAGGTTGATCCTCATTTTGCGGCAAGCCTTGCGGTCATTCCCCTTCAGCTCCTCGGATATTACGTATCCGTAGCCAAGGGCCTTGATGTGGACAAGCCCAGAAACCTTGCAAAATCAGTAACAGTTGAATAAATGAAAAAAGGGCGCTTTGAAGCGCCCTTTTTCATTTCATAAATTCGCTACAATTCCTTCACAGAATAAACACAATTCCCCTCTATACTTCATTACATATTCAAAGTACAAACGTACTCAGGAGGTATAGAGATGTACGACGAAAATTCTCAAAACAATTTCCAAAATAGCTTTCAAAATAATCCTGCTCAGATGAGCGGATACAATACAGGCGGATATAATCAGCAGAGCGCATATCAGGGTTATGCTCAGTCATTTTCATCTGCTCAGGACCCACAGTTTGCTCAGACTCCTCCTCAGCAGCCTCAAGCACCCCAGCCTGCGACTAAAAAACATGGAACTGCCGGTAAAGTCATGATGGCTATCTGCATGGGACTTCTCTTCGGAATCTTTGCTGGAGCCGGATTCTATGCGGTACAGACCGCAACAGGTGGAATAAACACTCAGACTGCTGCGAGTGCATCCGCTTCAAATCCTACGCCTCAGACATCAGTGCCCACTCTTGCCTTTCCAAGTGACGAAGACCTTGAAAGCCTTCTTTCAAGCGGAGAAGCACAGGTCACCATCCTGACTAAAGAGGAAACAGATCTTACGGGAGTTGTTGCTGATGCGATGCCTTCCATGGTCTCAATAACAGAGTATTACACGTATTCGACATCCTACTGGGGACAGACCATTTCACAGGATGCGGAAGGTTCGGGCTCCGGAATAATCATTGGTGAGACGGATGATGAATATATAATCGTTACAAATAACCATGTGGTAGAAGATGCCAATGAACTCAAGATCACCTTTATCGATGGAAGCACCGCAACAGCATATCTTAAAGGCCGCGATGCCAATACCGATGTGGCTGTAGTTGCGGTAATGAAAGATGACCTTGATGACGACACCATAGCTCAGATCAAGATTGCGGAACTTGGTAACAGTGATGACCTGGTACTTGGTCAGAATGTCATAGCAATCGGAAATGCTCTCGGATACGGACAGTCCGTGACTACAGGAATTGTTTCCGCACTTGATCGTGAGATCACCACATCCGATGGAAACACCCAGAGATATATCCAGACAGATGCAGCCATTAATCCCGGTAACTCCGGCGGTGCACTCCTCAACATGGCAGGTCAGGTTGTTGGAATTAACTCCAATAAGATAGGCGGATCTTCCGTAGAAGGCATGGGATATGCAATACCCATAACCGAAGTCAAAGCAACCATCGAAGAATTCATGGGAAGGGATACTCTTGTAGAGATAGAAGAAGATGATATGGGATTCATCGGAATCTACATGCAGGAAGTAACCGAACAGATCTCACAGTATTACGGATTACCTGTAGGAATATATGTAACAGAAGTAATAGAGGATACCGGTGCTGACGAAGCAGGTATCAAATCCGGAGACGTCATAGTGGGAATAAACGGAAATACCGTCAGATCCATCGACAGCCTTATGAACACCATGAAGTACTACGCCATCGGAGATGAGATTCAAATAACCTTCATGAGAAATGAAGATGATGAGTACGTAGAACACACCGTAACAGTAACCCTTGGAGAAAAGCCCGAGGGCATTAGATAAACGACATATGTCAAATGACAATAGGGACGCTTTGAAGCGTCCCTATTGTCATTTCTTTGTGCAAGACTAAATTCCACTTAGCAATATTATGTCAACCTAAACCGGAATTTACTTTTGCGCATTAAGGTACGGGGAGGTGTTGACAACCTCTTTTTTTTATGTATAATGAACATATGAACAGATATTCATATGTAATCGGATGAGCCAGACTCCTCCGGAATTTTCAGAAAAGACGAGGTAATCAAAATGAAGAAAACTTACGAGATCGAAGTAGATTGCGCAGCATGTGCACAGAAGATGGAAGATGCAGCTAAGAAAGTATCCGGAGTTGCTGATGCAATCGTTAACTTCATGACTCAGAAGATGAAAGTCGAATTTGCCGAAGGTCAGGAGCCCGTAGCTGTAATGCCCGAAGTTCTCAAAGCATGTAAAGCCGTTGAAAGTGACTGCGAGATTAAGTTTTAATAACAAGCTCCCGCCGAGAGCGGGAGCTGTTTTATAATATTCGAAAAGACTTATAAGAGATAAGAAGATGAATAAGAAACAGAAAAAAGTTTTATATCGCATAATCGTATCGACGGTGCTCCTCATTACACTGCAGATTCTGCTTCACTTTGTGGAACTCCCTGTCATCGTCCAGTTTGTTCTCTACATGGTGCCCTACATCGTAATCGGTGGGGATATCCTGAAGAAAGCATTTCACGGAATTACCCACAAACAGATCTTTGATGAATGCTTCCTTATGACTGTTGCTACCATCGGAGCCATCGTACTTGGTCTTGTAACAAGCGGTGAAGAAGGCGGATTTTTAGAGGGTGTTGCCGTTATGCTCTTCTACCAGATTGGCGAGCTTTTTCAGAGCGTTGCCGTCGGAAAGAGCAGGAAGAACATCACCGATCTCATGGACATTCGTCCCGATTATGCCAACGTATATGACGAAAACGGTGAATTGATTCAAGTCGATCCCGATGAGATCGAGATTGGAACCATCATCGTAGTAAAAGCTGGTGAGAAGATTCCAATCGACGGTATCGTAAGAGAAGGCTCAGCCAGTCTTGATACGTCGGCACTCACCGGTGAATCACTTCCTGTTCCCAAAGAAGCTGGAGATGAAGTTATCAGCGGATGCGTTAACCTGACCGGCCTTCTTAAGATCGAGACCACCAGAGAATTCGGAGAATCCACCGTATCCAAGATTCTTGACATGGTTGAGAATTCTTCCATGAAGAAGAGCAAGTCCGAGAACTTTATTTCCAAGTTCGCAAGATACTATACCCCTATTGTATGTTACCTTGCCCTTGCTCTAGCTGTGCTTCCTCCTGTAATCCTGCTGATCTTAGGAAATGCTCCCATGTGGGGAACCTGGGTCATCAGAGCTCTGACATTCCTTGTAATAAGCTGTCCCTGCGCCCTTGTTATCTCCATACCCTTAAGCTTCTTCGGGGGCATCGGTGCCGCATCATCCAACGGAATACTGGTCAAAGGCTCCAACTACCTTGAGGCTCTTTCGGAGACCGGAATCATTGCCTTCGACAAAACCGGAACTCTTACCAAAGGATCTTTTGAAGTTGCCATGATTATGCCCGAAGGGGGAACAAGTGACAAAGATCTGGTCAAATACGCGACACTTGCAGAGAAATATTCCGACCATCCCATTGCTCTTTCCATCAAAAAGTATGCCGCAGATAACGGAAATATCAGTGAATCCGAAATATTGGAAGATGAAAACATTCCCGGAAAAGGAGTTCGAGTAAAGACCTTCTCCAACGAGATTTATGCCGGAAATGCTGCTCTCATCGAAAGCATCGGTCTAGTCCCTAACTCGAATGTGGACTACCCCGGAACAGTTATCCATGTAGCCAACAACGGCAAATACATTGGCCGCATCCTGATCTCAGATGTGGTCAAGCTTACCTCTGCTCAGGCTATAAAGGATCTTAAAGCATCCGGCATCAGAAGACTTGTAATGCTCACCGGTGACAGGGAAGAAAGTGCATCTCACATCGCAAATGAGCTTGGCCTTACCGAATACAGATCCGGACTTCTTCCCGGCGATAAAGTTGATGAAGTTGAAAAACTCATCAGCGAGAAGAAACCTAAGGAAAAGCTGGCATTTGTAGGCGACGGTATCAACGATGCTCCCGTTTTATCAAGGGCAGATATCGGTATCGCCATGGGTGCAATGGGATCTGATGCGGCAATAGAAAGTGCGGATGTAGTCCTTATGGATGATGATCCCGCACGAATTGCACTTGCTATGAGAATCTCAAGGAAGTGCCTCAGAATCGTTCACCAGAACATAGTATTTGCCATAGGTATCAAGGTAGCCTGCCTTATCCTGGGTGCTCTGGGAATCGCTAATATGTGGATGGCAATCTTCGCAGATGTTGGTGTTATGATCCTCGCGGTATTAAATGCCGTAAGATGCTTAAAAATCCCGAAAAATCGTTAAAACTTTCATAAATACATAGCCATATGCAGTTTCGGTGTTTTATAATGTTTCAAGGGTCGCGTGAGCCCGTATCTTACGCCTCCGAAAGGAAAAATGGTTATGGATAATGACAATAAAGATTTAGAGATAAATGAACCCTCGGAAACTGCCGAGGGTTCTTTGAGTGAAGATAAAGACGCATCCAAAACAGAAGACGCCGGAAAATCCGACAATTCCGCATATGAGGATGTGTGCTTTGTGTGCCGCCGTCCCGAGAGTAAAACCGGTAAGATGTTCCGTCTTCCCGGCGGTATCTGTGTATGTCCCGATTGTATGCAGAAGACCATGGATACCGTATCCCAGTTTGACTATCAGGGAATGCTGAACGGTCAGAATATCCCCACGGATGAAGAACTCCGTAAGATGGTCGAGGCATCAGGCGACTCAGATAACGACAGCGAATCCGGAAAGGGAAAGAATCCTTACAACTCTTTCCCTAACTTCGGATTTATTAATCTTGCTAATCTTCAGGGTATGGGCGGAATCCCTAATAAGCAGAAACTTAAGAAAAAGAATCCCAATGCCAAGCCTCTTATTGACATCAAGAATCTTCCTGCACCTCATAAGATCAAGGAAAGCCTTGATAAATATGTAGTGGGTCAGGAACATGCCAAGAAGGTTATGTCAGTTGCGGTCTACAACCACTATAAGAGAGTTGCCACAGATTCCATGGATTCCATTGAGATTGAGAAGTCCAACATTCTTCTCATCGGCCCTACCGGCTGTGGTAAGACCTACATGGTCAGAACTCTTGCCAAGCTTCTTGATGTGCCTCTTGCCATTGCGGATGCTACCTCTCTTACTGAGGCGGGCTATATCGGAGACGACATTGAGAGTGTTATTTCAAAGCTCCTTGCCGCTGCTGACAACGATGTTGAAAAAGCAGAGAACGGTATTGTCTTCATCGACGAGATTGATAAGATCGCGAAGAAAGAAAATTCCAATCACCGTGATGTATCCGGTGAATCCGTTCAGCAGGGAATGCTTAAGCTCCTTGAAGGATCTGAGGTTGAAGTTCCTGTCGGTGCATCCAGCAAGGGAGCTATGGTTCCCCTTGCAACTGTTAATACCAGAAATATTCTCTTCATCTGCGGAGGAGCTTTCCCCGGACTTGAAGATATCATCAAACAGAGACTTTCCAAATCCAATTCTATCGGTTTTGGCGGAACTCTTAAGGATTCCTATGAAAACGATCCCGATATCCTCTCTAAAGTAACTACCGAGGACATCAGAAAATACGGAATGATCCCTGAGTTTATTGGTCGTCTCCCTATCATCACAACTCTTCAGATGCTCACTAAGGAAATGCTCATCAAGATCATGACAGAGCCTAAGAATGCTATTCTCAAGCAGTATCAGAAACTTCTTGAACTTGATGAAGTTAAGCTTGATTTCTCAGACGATGCTCTCGAAGAGATTGCTGATAAGGCAATGGAGCTTAAGACCGGAGCAAGAGGACTTCGCAGCATAATCGAAGACTATATGCTGGATATAATGTACGAGATTCCCAAGGATGATAACATCGGAACAGTAACCATAACCGGAGATTACCTTAAGGGTAAAGGTGCACCTGTTATAGGAATGAGGGGAATAGAGTGAGTCAGATAGTTTTTGGTACAACTGTATATCTCCGTCCTATAACCGAGGCCGATACTGAGATGGTTCTAAAATGGAGAAATTCTGACATAGTTGTCAGTAATTACTACTATCGTACCCCCATCTCTGTTGAAGAGCACTTAAATTGGATACGTAACAAAGTAAATAAGGGCGAAGTTTGGCAATACATCGTTTATACAATAGATGGTGATATTCCGGTTGGATGCGTATATCTTCAGCACATCGATAATAGTACTCTTACCGGTGAGACAGGGGTATTCTTCTCTGAGGAAGCACCTACCGGCAAAGGCCTTGCAACCGAGGCAGTTAAACTTATTGGAGAAAAAATAGGATTTGAAAAACTGGGTCTCCTTCACCTGAACGCCAAGGTTATGGCTAAAAATACAGCCAGCAGAAGAGTTCATGAAAAGTCGGGCTACAGACTTATCAAGACCGTAAAAGGTGAAAAGTGTACTGATGGAGAGATTGTAGATTCTCTTTATTTCGTAAAAGACGCACCTAAGACAGAGATTCCCCGTGACGCTATCGTTAAGGCTAACACAGGTAAGATTAAAGATATGGAAGACGGATATCTGATCAAGGTTCCCGGTTCGAAGAGCATCACCAACAGAGCTCTTCTCATAGCTATGCTCTCGGAAGGAACTACCGAACTTGACGGAGTTCTGTTCTCGGATGATACAGAAAGCTTCCTGTCCTGTATGGAAAGCTTAGGCATAGAGACGGAAGTTGACCGCGAAAACTGCATCGTAAAGGTAAAAGGATGCGGTGGAGATATCCCTGAGAAAGAAGCCTTTTTAAACGTAGGTTCAGCAGGAACCGCTGCAAGATTCCTTACTGCAGTTCTCGGACTTGTGGGTGAAGGCATCTACCATATGGACTCATCCGATCAGATGAAAAAGCGCCCCATGGCACCTCTTCTTGATTCCCTCATCGACCTTGGATGCGAAGTTGAATATGTAGGAGAGGAAGGATACTTCCCCTTTATTCTTAAACCTCACGGAATTAACAAGGACGAAACTACAGTTGATATAGACAAGAGCTCACAGTTCTTAAGCGCTCTTATCATTGCGTCCGCATTTATTAATCCCAATCTTCAGATCAATGTAACCGGTAAGCATGGCATGTCTTATGTCGAGATGACTAAGAAGATGCTTAGTGACCCTTGGGGCGGTTCGTACTCTATCGAACCCGACGCTTCTGCTGCAGCATACTTCTACGCTATGTCCTCTCTTATCGGCAAGTCCGTAACAATCTCCGGTCTCCACGAAGACTCCATGCAGGGTGACACCGGCTTTGTTAAGATTCTTGAACAGATTGGCTGGATTAATAGTGAAGATACATCTGCCGGCATCAAAGTAACTCCCATTGCTTGCCCAAAGAGAACCGTCTCCGGCGGCGAGCCTTTGACTATCGACATGTCCTCCTGCTCCGACCAGACTATTACCCTGGCTGCAATTGCATCCTTTACCGGCAGGAAGATCCGTATCACCGGAATCTCCCATATCAGAGTTCAGGAAAGCGACCGCATTAGTGCAATCGTAACTGAATTATCCAAACTTGGGGTAAAGTGTTCAGAAGAGGGAGACGATATAATAATTGATGTATCATGTCCTCATCCGGCTGAGATTGAGACATATAACGATCATAGAATGGCAATGGGCTTTTCACTCATGGGATTAAAGGTCCCCGAAACCGCTATCCTTAACCCGGCGTGCTGTTCGAAGACTTTTCCTGATTATTTCGCATATTTTTATGAATTGACCGAAAGCCAATAAGCTCTTAAATCCCTTTAAAACCTTGTTATTAGGGGATTTTGTATGATAGAATTACACAAAAGTTTCTCGGAGGCTGATTTGGCAGGAGAATCTGAAAATAAAAAACCACAAAGTGCTTTGGTTCGTATCATAACCGGGCAGGACAGTGTAAATCACCAGGAAATCTTGGAGATTCTTTCGATTGCCGTAATCGTGGTCCATGTTATGATGGTTTTCCTGTTTCATATCATGGGCGTCTGGCAGCTCTCCCTCTATAACATCATCGTAACGGCGTATTACTCATATTGCTACACTACCGTCCGTGAGGGTAAAGTAAGACAGGGATATCTCCTGACTTTCCTAGAGATTATCGCTCAGATGATCTTCACCACACTAATCGTCGGATGGAGTGTCGGTTTCTATGCATACGTCATAGCTCTTATTCCCCTTTACTACTACATAAACATGTTCCTCGGAAAAAGCAGTGATCATCCTTTCACCCCGTTCATATGGGCCATGATCACTTTCGGAGTATTCCTTGGGACATTTATACTGAGCCACAACGTGAATCCGGTGAAAGAACTGGAGACGACTCAGAAGGTAATCATCTTCATCTTCAACACATTCTTCGCATTCCAGCTCATTGCGTGGATGTCGCATTTCCTGGTTCTCGGTTATAAGAGATCCCTCCATGATATGGCTGAGAGAAATGCAAGCCTTGACATTGCTGCAGGTCAGGATCCTCTCACCAAGCTGTACAACAGACGTACAATGGAAGAGAGACTTGATCAGGCACTTGATGCGGCTAAAACCAATGGAACTATCTTCAGCCTTGTAATGGGAGATATCGACTTTTTCAAGAGAATCAATGACTCATACGGACATGATTGTGGAGATGTAGCTCTCGTAGCTGCGGCAGATATCCTGAAAGCCTGCGTAAGAGACGGTGATATCGTCTGCAGATGGGGCGGTGAGGAATTCCTTCTCCTTGTAACAGGTAACAGAGGTGTGGCCACAACAGTTGCAGAACGTATCAGATCCAGAATAGAAAATAACGTAGTCGAATTTGGCGGTAATAAGATCAAGTACACCATGACCCTCGGAGTATCCACCTATGCACCCGGTTATTCCCTTGAAGCTCTTATCAACCAAGCTGACGAAAACCTCTACTACGGTAAGGAGCATGGCCGTAATCAGGTCGTAGCACTTAAACCTCAGGCTAAAACACTAATAACAAACTAATAATATAAATAACAGTAGGGACGCTTCATAGAAGCGTC
>JAGAYR010000013.1 GCA_017940415.1 Lachnospiraceae bacterium | reverse complement strand
CAAAGGCCATATTTCGATATTCACTAAAAATATGTAGCCTGAATTAGATCAGGTAGAGGCATTAGGCTAGTGCCATTAAAGGACCGGAGCAGAAAAACTTCGGGAATTTACAAATATCAACCACGAGTTGGTAAATAGCCATACGGATGGATCTCATTTTGAACAAGAGCCGGAGTAATGGTGATCTGCGGCAGAAACTCTGTCAGTTCTTCCACATACCAGTTTGACAGACCTATAGACCGTATCTTTCCCTTTTCCACATATCTTTCCATCGTTTTGTATGCTTCCACATCCCCATCTCCCGGATGGTGCAAAAGCATCATGTCGATGTATCCGATATCGAGTTTTTCAAGTGCCATGTCTATGGCCGCTTCAGGCTCATCAAACTGGCTTGGATATATCTTTGTGATCACAAAGATTTCTTCACGGGGAATACCATATTCCTCCATCGCCTGCCTGACGCCTTCTCCCACGGCATCTTCATTTCCATACATATATGCCGTATCAATCAGTCTGCCTCCGTTTTGCAGCAATGTCTTCACGGAATTTACGCAGGTGTCATGATCAAGCGAATACGTTCCAAGTCCCATGATAGGCATTTTATAACCGCTGTTAAGCATGACTGATCTGTCTTCGAAATCAAAGGATCGCGCAGCTTCTGAAGCCGTCTTTGCTCCGACACTTAACCCGATGGTAACGTCACCATTTCCGAAGGTATCTTCAAGCTCCTTTTCATCAAGTCCCGTAATCCTTCCCAGCCTCGTATATGCCCAGGAATTTGAACCGTAAAATATGACGATCTGGTTTCCTGAATAAAGTACAATGTCACCGGGACCCGTAGTCGTCTGACTGTCATTTCTCGGAAGAGATGTACCAATACTTCCGACCTGCTCAAATCCGCCATACATAGCCATATCGATCTTCATTCCGGAGCCGGCAAGATCCTTGAGTGCATCTACGCTCTCGTTATCTTCCCATTCAACAGATAATCTTTTGTCTCCGACTGAAAGGAGTAACTCATCCATGACTACTGCCTCTTTCTTTGATCCTTCCTGTTCCGGCATTCCATCGCTGTCATTCTCCTGCGAAGCAGTCAGAGTCATTTCCTCTGCTTCCTTGGAAATCTCTTCCTGCACAACCGTTGGAACCTCACTGTCGTTTGATGTTCTCCCCGTGCACGCCGACATCACAAGCATCAGCAGACCCGCACAAATAACGCTCTTAATTTTTTTCATCCATTCATCCTTTATTGAAGATACTCATGAAACTCTCTATTTTATCGAATGGGATATAATCCTTGTCTCCGCCGTCATACAGATCTGTGTGTACAGCATCAGGAATGATCATCAGTTCCTTGTTGTCCGCATACTTGCTGTCCTTTGTCATATCAGCATAGGCATCCCTCGAGAAGTAACATGAATGCGCCTTTTCTCCATGGATAAGAAGCACTGCACTTCTGATCTCATTGCTGTATTTAAGAATAGGCTGGTTTATGAAGGACTCGCACCCGATGACATTCCATCCACCGTTGGAATTTAGGCTTCTCTTATGATATCCTCTGTCGGTTTTGTAGTAGTCAAAGTAGTCCTTAACAAAGAAAGGTGCATCCTCCGGAAGCGGATCAACCACACCCCCGCCAAGCTTATACTCACCCGACTTCAGATCCTCCAGCCTCTCGGCACACATGGCTTTCTTCTTCTCATAGCGCGCTTCTTCGCT
>JAGAYR010000012.1 GCA_017940415.1 Lachnospiraceae bacterium | reverse complement strand
TTTCTTCAACGATGCACCCACTACCCCTCAGGTAATGAAGACCGTCACAGTAGATACCTTCGGAGTAACCTATCCCGAACCCGAAAAACTTCCCGGAAAGTAAGGATTCATGCGGGTTTTCGCAGATTTAATCTAAAACAAAAAACAGGCTTTTCCCTACATATACGGGAAAAGCCTTTATTTATGCGTTCACAATTTGTTTACAGATTATTTTCCGATTGTTAAATCCACACTCACGTTTTATACAACTTTACATAATATAGTATTCTCATAGAAACACACATAGGACTTAACTCGTTAGTTAAATCTTTTTCATAATATTGCCGGGTATCTGCAGATACCCGGCATCCTCCCTTTTTAGGGGCTTTTTTTATTTTGCGACTCTTATATCGATTGCCTTGGGCACGTTGATTATCTCAACCTTTGTGTGCATTCCGCCGTTTTCACCGTCAAGCGTCCAGGCCACTTCTTCATCCGATTCGATCTTAATATTTCCCGATCTGAATGAAACAATATTCTCCGAATACTCATACCTGCCAATGGCAAGCGCACTGAGAAGCTGCTGAAATTCCAGCGGATTTTTAAGCTCGCGTATAAGATTGACTTCAAATACGCCATCTGCAAGATCCACATTTTCTCCGGTTATACCTTTGATACCGCCCACACTTATGGAGTTCGTTACCATTCCGTATATAAAATCGTCCTCGATCACTTCCCCGTCATGTTCTATCTTCATATGCTGGGGCTTGATCTTTCCGAAACTCTTCACTCCCTCAAGCAGATATGCAGAATGACCGATAGCATTCTTCATATCCTGATCCGTGCTGTAACTGACTTCGGTAAATGCACCGAATGCAGCAACGTACACAAATGCCTCATTATTGAA
The DNA here is from genome assembly GCA_017940415.1 of Lachnospiraceae bacterium. Classification (GTDB taxonomy): domain Bacteria; phylum Bacillota; class Clostridia; order Lachnospirales; family Lachnospiraceae; genus AC2028. Next base: position 68,549 of record JAGAYR010000012.1, on the reverse strand, counting down.
CAGACCTACGTCAACAGCCTTGTTGGATCCGTCCACTATAATATGTGCGGATTTGAGCATATCTTTGGGAAGCGCAAGCGAACCGCCGAAATCATTGGTTGAGCCCGCAGGTATATATCCCAGAGGAGTACGGTAGTCGTTTCTCATCATTCCGCGCACAGTCTCATCAAGAGTGCCGTCTCCACCGCAGCATACAACAATGTCGAAATCCGCTTCTCTTTCTGCAGCGGTCTTTACCGCATCTCCGTTTTTACGGGTCGGAGCTATAGTGATCTCATAACCGCCGGATGCAAAAATATCAAGGATATCCGCAAGTTCAGTACGAACTCTTCCTCTTCCGGCTCTGGGATTGTAGATAAAAAGCATTTTTTTCATAACAAAAATCTCTCTTACATGTTCGATAATAGCATACTTACCGGCTTCTGTAAGTAAAAGAAATATAAAAAAAGATGCAAGCCCATCAGGTCTTGCATCCAAAAATAATACAGCTTCAGATCAAGCTTCAATACCGGTAAGAAACTTCTCTACGGTATCGATGGCGCCTGCCTCGTCTGCTCCGTCACATTTGATAAGCAGCTCATCTCCGTCATCAAGAGTAATGCTCATCATACCCATGATGGACTTGGCATTTACCTTTCTCTCGCCGGACTCGATATAGATTAAGCTGTCGAACTTGCTGGCTTTCTGAACCAAAAGTGCAACAGGACTAGCGGAGAGATTCTTAGAAAACTTAACATTTACGGTTCTGGTAATCATAATAAACTCCTCAGCCTCATCTTCCCCAAGAATCGGCAAAACATTTACGCAAAGTTAGTTCTCCCCAATACACGGCAGCTCCCCAGCCGCCTTTATTATCTCTTTTGCCGTGCTATATCACTGAGCCTTAAAAGCCTGTGATTGATTCCTGATTTACCTACCGGCGGATCCATAAGTGCTCCGAGCTCGGCAAGTGTCGCATCAGGATTTTCGAGTCTTCCGTATGCCGCTTCTTTCAAAGTATCCGGAAGATCGTCCAGAAATCCGTGTTCCTCAAGAAATCTTATGTCATCGAGTTGTTTCGATGCTGCGGTAACGGTTTTTCTGATATTGGATGTCTCACAATTTACCCTGCGGTTAACCGTGTTGCTGACATCCTTGTAAATGCGACGGTTCTCAAAATCCATGTAAGAATTCTGGGCACCCATTACGCTCAAAAGCTCTCCGATCATCTCTCCTTCTTTGACATACACGATGGTTTCGTCACGTCTCAGAGTTTTGCGTGCATTGATCTCAAAATCCCCGCACAGCCTTACGATCTGATCGGCTTTGGATTCATCCTCGCAGACAAATTCCAGGTGATATCCCTTATCGGGATCGCTTACCGACCCCGATGCCAAAAACGCTCCCCTTAGAAAAGCACGCTTACAGCACGTATTTTTAAGGGTCAGTTCAGAGACGGGATCGTCCAGGTCGCCCATGCTCGAGATCAGGGATTCAAATTCCGGATCCGAACTTCTAAGCGACTTCCCTATATTAAATGTTATTTCAAGTAAAGTAAAGCCTTTTTTTATAAGAGACTCTCCGAAGGCGTTAAATCCTATGGTCACTTCGCCTTCCGAAACGCCTATCTGGCCGGCCATGTGCATGATGGCAGAGAGCTCGGCAATCCTGCAATGTCTCGCCTGAGGGATCACCCCGGCAAGCTCTTCCTTCACATCCGATGAAAAGGACATATCAGCCTCGCATTCTATGGCAACTTTAAGTCAGATTTACATCTCTGTGAGTCAGTTTAAATCCTATGTCCTTGCGATCCTTCATTCTGTCGTAAAGACCGGATGCCAGTGTGACGGATCTGTGCTTTCCGCCGGTACATCCAATGGCGATCACAAGGTTGTATTTTCCCTCTTTGACATAATTGGGTATCAAAAAGGTGATCATATCCTCAAGTTTATCAAGGAACTGCCCTGTTTCCTCAAATCCGTTAACATAGTCCCTTACTTCCTTATCAAGTCCCGTCTTGGTCTTAAGTTCTTCGATATAGAAAGGGTTGGGCAGGAATCTTACGTCAAATACCAGATCCGCATCGGCGGGAATACCGTATTTGAAACCGAAAGAAACTATACTGACGTTCAGATTGTTGTATTTCTCATTCTTACGGAATATGGAATCCAATTCAGCCTTGAATTCCCTGGTGAGAAGATTCGAGGTATCGATCACGTATGTGGCCTGCTTTTTGATGGGAGCAAGTTCCGTACGTTCCTTGCGGATTCCTTCCTCAAGAGTGCCGTCTCCGGCAAGGGGATGAATCCTTCTGGTCTCTTTGTATCTTCTGATAAGAGTCTTATCCGACGCTTCGAGGAAAAGAACCTCCGTCTCATGTCCGCCGGACTTCAGATTCTTAATGACCTGGGCCAGATTTTTCATGGAACCGGCGGTTCTGATATCTATTCCCAGTGCTACTTTTCCGTATTCGTTTCCCGGCTGAGCCAGAAGCTCCACAAATTTATCCACCAGTGAAGCAGGCAGATTGTCTATGGCATAGAAGCCGATATCCTCCAGCATCTTCATGCCGGTTCTCTTACCGCTTCCGCTCATTCCGGTTATGATAACTATTCGCATCTTTATTTATACCTTCCGGGCCTTCCGAGAACACAAAGTTCGGGCTCAAGACGGACACCGTTAAAGTTAAACACTTCTCTTCTGACGTTTTCGATAAGTCTGGTAATATCGGTGGCCGTAGCCTTTCCGGTATTTACTATGAAATTACAATGCTTCTTGGAGACCATTGCACCGCCCACATAGGATCCGCCGAGTCCGGCTTCATCGATCATCTGTGCTGCGGAACCTTCCCTGGGATTCTTGAAAATGCATCCTGCGCTGGGAAGATCCAGAGGCTGTTTGTCTCTGCGCTCCTTGGCATATCTTTCTATGCTGGCGTTGATCTCGTTCTTATCGCCTTTCTGAAGTTCGAATACAGCTTCGAGAACGACATATTTTTTCTCACAGAAAATGCTGTGACGATACTTAAACTGAAGTTCAGCGGGACGAAGTACGATTTCCTCACCGGATGTGGAAAGAGCTTTAACTCTCTTAACGATCTTGGATATATCGGATCCGAAAGCACCCGCATTCATTCTTACGGCACCGCCGATGGTTCCGGGTATTCCGCACGCCCACTCCATTCCGGTAAGCCACATATCGGCGGCCATTCTTCCTGCCTGTGCAAGTGAAGCACCGCCTCCGCAGGTTACCTCGTATCCGGTTACGTCGATCTTCTTGAACTCACCGTCCAGAATAACGGCTACTCCCGAATAACCTTCATCTTCAACAAGGGTGTTTGTTCCGTTTCCGAGGATTGAGTAAGGGAGGAATTTCTTTCTGACACAGGTAAGAACTCTCCTGAGCTCCTCAAGATCATGAACCTCTACGACGCAGAGAGCATTTCCTCCCGTGCGAAATGAAGTATATTCAGCCATAGGCTGATCCGGGTGAATGAATCTCTCATCGATATGCTCGGATAAAATCTGAGCTACCTCCTGTCCTGTCATACAACTCTCCTCTCTGCACCCGCAAGGTGCACACCCCTCGACTTATTTTCTAAAATCATACCACAACCGTTTTTACGATAAAACCATTCCCGCACAGCCGTATATTCCGGCATCGTTTCCGAGAGTCGCAAGCGCGAACTTGGATCCGCTGCAGGGAGGGAATGCGGTGTTTTTAAACTCAGGCTCAACATAGGAAAGAAGAACATCGCCTGCCTTGGATACACCACCGCCGATTACGAAGATCTCGGGGTTTACCACATCAGCAATAACCGCAAGTCCTTTGCCCAGGTATCTTCCGAATTCCTTGGCAACTTCGTCGGCAACTTCATCGCCTGCCTTAACGGCATCAAAAACCGCCTTTGCATCAAGAACCTCCACACTTCTGAGTACTGAGGGCTTATCGTCCGCAGCCAGTCTCTTTCTTGCGAGTCTTGCGATTCCGGTAGCGGATGCAAACTGCTCAAGGCATCCGGTATGTCCGCAGTTACATTTCTCGGTTTCAACATCATCAACCTTGATGTGTCCGATCTCGCCGGCAGCTCCGGTAGATCCGGTAATGAGCTTTCCGCCGATGATGACACCGCCGCCTACACCGGTTCCGAGGGTTACTGCTACCACGTTCTTATATCCTTTTCCGCCGCCTTTTACCATTTCTCCGAAAGCGGCAACATTAGCATCGTTTCCTGCTACGACTTTAACTCCGCCAAGTTTTTCTTCCATTGCTTCTCTGAGGTTGAATACGGGCCATCCGAGGTTAACCGCACCACCGGTCATGACGCCGTCTTCGTTAACCGCGCCGGGAGCACCTACGCCTACTCCGATAACATCGGCTGCGGTGATATTCTTCTCTGCCATCTTATCCTGAATGGACTTGCAAACATCACCTACTATATTTGCTCCGTGATCCGTCTTATCGGTGGGAATTTCCCACTTATCGATAAGTTCTCCTTTTTCATCGAATAATCCGAGTTTAACTGTGGTTCCGCCTATGTCTGCTCCAAAAACGTATTTCATGATTCTTCCTCTTCTTCCTCTTCTTCGGAATGTTTCTTGGCAAGATTTGCCTGAACTCTCTTGTAGAGTTCCTGTACCGCATTGTATCCCATCTGCTTCTGACGGTAGTTAACTGCGGCAGTCTCACAGATAACTGCGAGATTTCGTCCGGGTCTTACGGGGATGTTATGGCAGACCACGCGAACGCCAAGGTATTCCGTATAATTTTCCTCAACGCCGAGTCTGTCGTAATCTTTATCCTTATCCCAGTCCTCAAGTCTGATGACCAGGTCGACCTGCTGTGAATCCTTGACGCTTGATGCACCGAAAAGTGCCTTTACGTCTACGATGCCGATACCTCGAAGCTCTATGAAGTGCTTGGTGATATCAGGTGCGGTTCCCACAAGAAGTGTATCCGACAGTTTTCTGAGTTCAACCGCATCGTCGGTTACAAGTCTGTGTCCTCTCTTTATAAGCTCAAGCGCCGCCTCGGATTTACCGATACCGCTTTCACCGGTGATGAGAACGCCTTCACCGTAGCAGTCCACCAATACTCCGTGTACGGAGATCATGGGAGCCAGCTGTTCGTTGAGCCATCTGATCAGTTCTGCGGTAAATCCCGATGTTGCCTCATTTGTAAGCAGAACGGGAATTCCGTACTTTTTGGCCAGTTCCATGAAGATCTCATTGGGACGAAGGCCTCTGCAGAAAATAATGGCGGGCATGGGATGCTCAAGGAACTTATCGTATGCCTCATATTTCTGCTCGTCATCCAGTGCATTTTCCATGTAGGAATACTCTACATAGCCGATGATCTGGATACGGGAAGGATCGAAATATTCGAAATATCCTGCAATCTGGAGTGCAGGTCTGTTAATATCGGGCTGGGTTATACGGATCTTCTCAACGGGAACCTCGGGTGTGAGATTCTGGAGATCCATTCTCTCGATAACTTTTGTCAGTTTGACGCTTGCCATCAGATATTCTCCTTGATCCACTGTTCAAAGTCTGCGGGTGAAGATGCTCCGAGCTTACTTGATACTGCTTTTCCGTCCTTGAAAATAAAGAAATTAGGGATGCTCATAACATTGTATTTCTCTGCAACAGCGCCGCTGTCATCAACATTGCACTTTACAACCTTGATCTGATCCGCAAGTTTTTCGGCGAGCTGATCCACAACGGGAGACATCATCTTGCAGGGACCGCACCAGTCTGCATAGAAATCCACGAGAACAGGAGTGGTACATTCAAGTACTTCTTTTTCAAAATCATTGGTGTTAACAAGCTGTGCCATAATTAACTCCTTTCTTTTTCTGGTTAAAATGTATTTACAGATGGGCTTTCCGAGCCCCGAGAATTTTTCTTCGTATTCCGTCATGACATTATCTGCCATGAGTTCTTCCTGTGAATGAAGATCGAATGTCACAAGATCCGCTTTCCATGCGGACTCCGGAAGTTCTTCAAGTGCCCAGTCGAATAAAACCCTGTTATCTGTCTTGAACTCGATCCTTCCGCCCTGCTTTAATATCTTATCATATCTTGCGAGATATTCGCGAGAAGGAAGTCTTCTTTTTGCATGTCTGTCTTTGGGCCAGGGATCCGAGAAATTCAGGTATATCCGTCCTACCTCTCCCTCATCGAATACTTCTGCTATGGCCTCGGCATCCATTCTTATAAAGATCAGATTATCCCTGGGTTCTTCTTCCATTTTCTGAACGGCTCTGAGAAGTACCGCAGAATATTTTTCGACTCCGATATAGTTGATCCCGGGGTTTCTCGCAGCCATTTCGTATATGAATTGGCCCTTTCCCATTCCAATCTCTATATGGATATCATTGTCATTACCGAACACTTCACTCCAGTGGCCTTTGCACTCTTTAAGCTTATCCTCGGGAACAACAAATTCGCTCTCCGCAATTCTCTCCCTGCATCCGGGAACATTCTTCAGTCTCATTTGATCTTCTTATTACCACCCCATCTTGAAAAAACAGACCTGTGCCTTTCTTTGCGATACTGTCTTCTCCAGTTGGGATGTACCTCTCTGTATCTTTTATATAATTTATACAGGCCCATGAGCAGCAGTATTCCCGCCGCAATGATGGCACTGACTAAAGCAACCATGGCCACGTTGATAAATACAAATGTCTTGCCGGGCTTTTCTTCGGCCGGAGTCTCTTCTTCCGACTTGATACCGAAATCATATTCTTCAGAGGGCTCTCCGAACAAAATAGAACATTTTCCCAGATAAGTTCCCCTGTAAGAATATTCGATCCTTGCGGCCTCATTACCGGTAACACCGTCATATGTGATGTCACTTGTCAGATCCGCAAAATCCACGGTCAACGGCAGAAGAACCCTGTCGTTTTTATCCAGTGAAAACATGGGTCTCGAATCACCCATGATATCGGTGGTTCCGTAGGATGCAACGCTTGATCCTATGTCATAGGATTTTTCGTTCTCCGATGCATTTATCAGAGTGAAATTGGAAAAACCGTAATCAAAAAGCGCTATGGCATCCTGATATCTCTCGTCGCTTCCGTCATCCATGATAACGGCTATAAGACGCATTCCGTCTTTCTCGGCACCCGCTATGAGGCAATAGCCCGCTTCATCGGTGTAGCCGGTCCTTGCTCCGATGAGATACTCATATTCATAAGCTCCGCCGACAGCCATCTTTGAAGCATTATGCTCTATGATCTCATCTTTCTGACCCTCCGAAGGGTACAGATGCAATGTTTTCTGAAGGGAGTATTTACACAGCAGCTCGTTATCAAAAAAGTCCCTTCCGATGAGTGCCATGTCATAAGCAGTGGTGTAATGTTCTTCGGAATGAAGTCCCACCGGATTGGTGAAGGAAGTATCGGTACACCCCAGCGAGGCAGCCCTTGAGTTCATCAGCGCTACGAATGCATCTCTGGATCCGCCTCCGCAGTGCTCTGCAAGTGCAAATCCGCATTCAGCCGCGCCCCTTATGAGTATGGCCTGAAGGCATTCACCGACGCTTAAGCGTTCTCCCGGATCTATGGCTATGTTTACAACACCTGAGGGAACATCCCTTACCGCCTGTGTGGCAAATTCAACTTCGTCATCAAGATCGCACATCTCCGCAGCCAGCATACTGGTCACGACAGCCGTCATCGCCGCGGGATAGCATCTCTCATGGATATTCTTGGCATACAGGATCGCACCGGTGGAATTCTCCATGAGTATTACCGACCTGCCGGAAGTCTCCGGTCCTTTGGGCCAGTTTAAGATTTCATTCGTCTCTATCACATCTGCCCCGTCAGGTGAATCCGGAGCCTCTGTAGCAAGACTTCTGAGTGAAAAAGACATCACCATAAATATCACAAGAGGCAGAGTAAAAACTCTGCCCTTGTAGTTAACACGGTGCTTTTTTACGCCTACTGACTTTCGCATATTACATGATCGTGTGATTGGAAAAAATACCTACGTCGCCTTGGGGAGCTTCCGGAATAGGAGGTTTCTTTTCGGTCTCTTCCTTATTCTCCGTCTCTTTCGCTTTGTCTTCTTCGGGGGCTTTATCCTCGGAAGTCTTATCTTCCGAAGGCTTATCCGAAGTTGTCGCAGCCTCGGCTCCGGTCACATCCTTTTCTTCCTCTTCGGGCTCAGGGATTCCCTTTTCTGCCCTGAAGATCTTCATAAATTCCTTACCGGTAATGGTCTCTTTTTCAATGAGATATCCGGCCAGCTTATCCATGAGCTCTCTGTTTTCGGAAAGCATTCCCTTGGCCTGCTCGTATGCTTTCTTAAGCATGCTGACAATCTCTTCGTCGATGGCAGCCGCAGTCTGGTCGGAGCAATTCATTGCGGTTCGTCCCTCGAGATACTGGCTCTCAACGGTGGCAAATCCGGCAAGTCCGAATCTGTCGCTCATACCGAAACGGGTGATCATATTCTTGGCGATGGATGTTGCCTTCTCAATATCGTTGGCAGCGCCCGTTGTAACATTACCGAATACAACTTCCTCCGCAGCCCGTCCTCCGAGAAGGGATACGATCATATTCTCAAGTTCTTCCTTGGAGTTTAAGTACTTCTCCTCTTCGGGAACCTGCATTACATATCCGAGAGCACCCATTGTTCTGGGTACGATGGTGATCTTCTGTACCGGCTCGGAATTTTTCTGAAGTGCGGTGATAAGAGCATGTCCGACTTCGTGATAGGAGACGATCTTTCTCTCCTCCGCACTCATGATGCGATCTTTCTTTTCCTTACCTACAAGTACCTGCTCGACGGCATTGAAGAGGTCCTTCTGGCAGACAAATTCTCTGCCTTCCTTGACTGCATTGATGGCAGCCTCGTTGATCATATTGGCAAGATCGGAACCTACGGCGCCGCTGGTTGCAAGTGCGATGGCATCGAGATCTACGCTCTCATCCATCTTAACGTCCTTGGCATGAACCTTGAGTATCTCCACACGGCCCTTAAGATCGGGCTTATCTACGATGATACGTCTGTCGAAACGTCCGGGACGAAGAAGTGCTTTATCAAGTATCTCGGGGCGGTTGGTTGCTCCGAGGATCAAAATACCCTTTGAAGAATCGAAGCCGTCCATCTCGGAAAGGAGCTGATTCAGAGTCTGTTCTCTTTCTTCATTTCCCCCGCCGTATTTGGAATCACGGCTTCTTCCGATGGCATCTATCTCGTCGATGAAAATAATACAGGGTGCGTTCTTGGTAGCTTCCTTAAAGAGGTCTCTTACACGGGATGCACCGACACCGACGTAAAGTTCAATGAAATCCGATCCGGTAAGTGAGAAGAAAGGTACATGTGCCTCACCTGCTACGGCTTTGGCAAGAAGGGTCTTACCTGTTCCGGGAGGGCCTACAAGAAGTGCTCCCTTGGGAAGTCTTGCACCTATTCCCGAATATTTACCGGGATTATGGAGGAAGTCTACCACTTCAACAAGTGATTCTTTTGCTTCATCCTCACCGGCTACATCCTTGAACGTGACACCGGTCTCTTTCTGTACATAAACCTTGGCGTTGCTCTTGCCCACATTTAAAGGACCGCTTCCTCCGCCCATCTTCCTCATGAGGAATGATGCAAGAAGCCAGAGGACAAGTACGGGAAGAACGACTCCCACAAATATCTCGGTAAGCAGTCCCGAAGAAGTACTTACGATTCTCTGTCCCTCAACACCGTGCTCTTCAAGCTGCTCGGTAAGGGTGTCCATGGATTCCATGATCCTGGTTGTATATACCTGATCGTTCTTGATCTGAACGAAGTAAGCATACTGCTCGAATGCGTTTGATCCCTCATCGGGGGATTCAGTTCCGGACTGTGACTCTACATATTCCTGCTTGAGAGTTACGGTCAGTTCGGCATTTTCCGCATCGAGTTCTACGGATTCGACACGGTCATTCTGGAGATCCTCCAGAAACTCCGTATAGGGCTTGGTCTGGGTGGAACCCTTTCCTCCGAAAAGCATGTTATAGAACAGGAAAACGACCACCACCATGCAAAGCACGGCAAGGATCATCATCCAGGAATTGTTCCGTCCCACGGGATGTTTATTATTTTGATTCTGTGAATTATTGTCCAATCTTAACCACCACTTTAAAACAGCGTATTTACACTATTTGTTTACTATATCACAGTGCCCCGGGCAAGTAAAAAAACGCAAAACTTAATTAACAATCGGTTAAAGGATTTTAAACGAAATCTTTACCGGTCTCGTACTCGGGTGTGCAGGTAAGCCTGAGACCGAGCTTTCTGTATACGTTTTCGTCGACTCTTGAAAGGATGACACTCGAGTGTGCCTCTGCACCTCTTAATCCGGACAGACAATCAAGTGCGGACTTTGCAAGAGGATTGGATGATGCGGAGCTTGAAAGGGCAATGAGCATCTCATCAGTGTGAAGTCTGGGGTTGTGAGCTCCCATATATGTAGTCTTAAGGTTCTGAATGGGAAGCAGAGTCTCCTCGCTCATGAGCTTAACTTCGTGAGGGATGCCTGCAAGCTGCTTGATGGCATTAAGGAGACATGATGCTGCGGCACCGAGAAGAGGATTTGTACGTCCGGTCACGATCTGACCGTCGGGAAGCTGGATTGCAGCAGCGGGAGTCTGGCTCTCGGCCTGTCTCTCCATAGCGGCAACAGCGACCTTTCTGTCCTCGGGAACAATGCCTGCCTGCTTAAGAAGGAGTTCCTGCTTATAGAGTTCTTCCTTGGGGGCATCGCCTTTTTTAACGGATACTGCGGTTGCGTAATATCTTCTGAGAATTTCCTGACAGGATGCTTCCTTACAAACTTCATCATCGGTGATGGCGTATCCGGCCATGTTAACACCCATGTCGGTAGGGCTCTTGTAAGGACACTCACCGCTGATTGCCTCGAAAAGGGCGCTCAGAACGGGGAATATCTCAACATCTCTGTTATAGTTAACGGTTGTCTGGTTGTAAGCTTCCAGATGGAAAGGATCGATCATGTTAACATCGTCAAGGTCTGCGGTAGCAGCTTCGTATGCGATGTTTACGGGATGACGAAGAGGGAGATTCCAGATAGGGAAGGTCTCGAACTTCGCATAACCGGCATTGATGCCTCTCTTATGCTCGTGATAAAGCTGTGAAAGACAGGTTGCCATCTTTCCGCTTCCGGGTCCGGGCGCTGTGATGACTACAAGAGGTCTGGTGGTCTCTACATAGTCATTCTTGCCGTATCCGTCATCGGATACGATAAGAGGGATATTTGAAGGGTATCCGTCGATGGGATAGTGAAGATAACTCTTAAGTCCGTGAGAGTCGAGAAGCTGGCGGAAACGGTCCGCTGCGGGCTGTCCCGAATATTTGGTGATAACGATGCTTGAAACCAGGAATCCGAGCTCGCGGAATACCTTAACAAGACGAAGAACGTCCTGATCATAGGTGATTCCAAGGTCACCTCTTACCTTGTTCTGCTCAATGGCATCCGCACCGATTACGATGACGATCTCAGCCTGATCTTTGAGCTGTTCCAGCATAAGGAGTTTATTGTTGGGTGCAAAGCCGGGCAATACTCTTGATGCGTGATAATCATCATAAAGTTTTCCGCCGAATTCCAGATAGAGTTTACCGAATCTGGATATTCTCTCCCTTATGTGAGCGGATTGAAGTTCGAGATATTTTGCGGAATCAAAGCCTATGTTACCCATTTTTTCTCCTTAACAAGACCCCGATTCTATGACAGGGGGTCCAAAAACAAACAATTAACTACAGTATCATACCACGATTTGGCGGATTTCTCTATAAAAATCGCCAAATCACGGGGGATTTGCCGGGGGTTTACTCCCTGAACTTTTCGAAATACGCGACTATGGAATCCGCCACGTTTTCGGGGATCTCCGGAAGCTCCATCAAGTCCTCTTTTCCCGCGGAAGCAATCTCCGATATGGTCTGGAACTTCTTCATAAGAGCCTTCTTTCTGGAAGGTCCAACACCCGGAATGTCGTCCAGAAGGGACTTGGTCTGGTTCTTGGAACGAAGGGATTTATGGTATTCAATGGCAAACCTGTGCGCCTCGTCCTGAATCCTGGTAATGAGTTTAAAACCTTCCGAGTGTGTATCTATGGGAAGCTCCGTGTTGTTGAAATAAAGTCCCCTGGTCCTGTGATGGTCGTCTTTGACCATTCCGCAGACGGGTATATCCAGCCCCAGAGAATCCAGAACCTCAAGAGCTATGTTAACCTGACCTCTTCCTCCGTCCATAAGAAGCAGATCCGGCAGATGGGAGAAGCTTACAACTTCGCTTCCTTCACCTTTTTCCCTGATCCTTCCCGCCTCTTCCATGCCATGAGTAAAGCGCCTGGTCAGGGCTTCTTTCATACATGCATAGTCATTGGGACCGTCCACGGACTTGATCTTAAACTTCCTGTAATCGCTCCTCTTGGAGCGTCCGTTTTCAAAAACAACCATGGAGGCGACGTTTTCGAATCCGTTGGTATTGGATATATCAAAAGCTTCCATTCTGACAAGTCCGTCAGTTTTTAATATAGCCTCGATTTCTTTTACGGCGCCCAGAGTTCTGGCCTCTTCGCGCTTTATCTTCTCCCCGTCGTTGTTCAGGATGATACGGGCGTTTTCCTCGGACATTTCCAGGAGTTTTTCCTTGGTTCCGATCTTGGGGATCACCAGGGAAACCTTGGCTCCTCTCTTTTCGCTGAGCCATCCGTTTATGACATCCATGTCGTCCGGCGCATACCTTATCATGATCTCCGAGGGTATAAAGGGAGTTCCGGAATAGAACTGCTTTATGAAGTCCCCCAAAACCTCGCCGTCAGGCTCCATGAGAGAGTCCGTCATATGATAATGCTCTCTTCCCATAAGCCTTCCGTCTCTGACAAAAAAGATCTGAATGACGATGTCTTCACCGGATCTGAACATTCCGATGATATCCCTGTCGGTGCCCACATTTCCCGTGATCTTCTGCTTCTGGGCCACGCTCTTTACGGATGTGACCAGATCTCTGTATCTTGCAGCTTCTTCGAATTTCATGTCCGCCGAGGCAGCTTCCATCTTAGCTTCCAGGTCCTTGATTATGGGGCCGTAGTTACCGCTCAGGAATTCAAGTGCACCTTCAACGCCCTTACCGTATTCTTCCTTGGATACATAGCCCTGACACGGACCCATGCACTGACCTATGTGGTAATTAAGGCACGCCCTCTCAAGCCCGATATCTTCAGGTAATTTCCTGTTACAGGTCCTTAATTTGAATATCCTGTTCAGCAGTTCTATGGTGTCCTTAACCGCCTGAGCCGAACTGTAGGGACCGTAATATCTGGAGCGGTCTCTTTTCATTGTTCTGGAAAAGAGGATCCTGGGATACTCCTCATATGTAGTCACCTTGATATAGGGGTATGTTTTGTCGTCTTTTAAGAGAGTGTTGTATTTGGGGGAATGTTCCTTGATGAGGTTGTTTTCCAGAACCAGAGCCTCCAGTTCCGAGTCCGTAACGATGTACTCGAACCTCTCTATCCTGGCCACCATATTGTCTATGGCGGGGCCTCTTCCGATATTTTTTCTGAAATATGACCTTACCCTGTTGTGAAGATTCACCGCTTTTCCGACGTAGAGGATCACATCATCCGCATCACGCATGATGTAAACGCCGGGCTTGGCCGGCAATTTCTTCAGTTCTTCGGAAAAATCCTTCATGGGCTCTTGTCTATATATAATCGATGTTATAAAATGTGTTGGCGGTAAAAAACTATGAGATCAAAAGAAGACATCGAAAAAGAAATAAGAACGGTGGGCAAGGATATTCTTGCTTCCGATATGTTCATACGCGGATTTTCCCAATCCCACCATTTCAGATCCAACGTGAGCGATCATGAGCTCCATGTAACAAAGGCAGCTCTCAGACTCGCCGGATTATTTGCATCCGCAGACAGGGAAGCTCTCATCAGGGCCTGCCTCTGCCATGACATGGGACTGATCGGAAACCGTAAGGTGGTTTATACCACGGGACGCATGTGCATCACACAGCATCCCCTTGATTCCGCAACCCGTGCGGAAGATATCCTCGGTTCCATCTCCGAAAAAGAAAGAGACATCATCGAACATCATATGTTCCCACTGATACTTAAAAGGCCTGACTCGATCGAAGCCGTCCTCATCTGTATCGCGGACAAATACTGTGCTCTCTACGAGCCTTTTACCGTAAGGAGCTCATCCGTAAAGCTTCATTCACGTATGAGAATCCCCGTACATGCAATGGCTTAAATATCAGTCATCACCTTTATCCTCGGGAATCGGTCCCGAGGTATTTTTTCCCGGTTTTTTAAATCTCACACCGGTTGTATTGTTCTTTCTGTATTCGCGGACTTTGTTGAATTTCTTCTCGACTACCGCGGCTTCTTTCTCGTTAACGCATCTTAAGATCTTAACGAGATACAATCCTTCCCCGTTCTTACCCGGATAAGTGATTATCTTACCCTTTATAAGACCATGTTCTTCGCATTCGCACAGGCAGTAGTAATGTCTGTCGCCCATGGAAAACCATTTGATCTTACGCTTTGCCTTCTTTCCGCAGATATAGCATGTGGTGGAAAGGGTTTCTTTTTCTCTGAATGCCTTATCACGGTTCTCGAAGACGCGGGAGATGTATTTCTGATAGGTGGGGAATACGATCTTGATCTCGTGCTCTTTATCCGCAGGGGGATAAGTGGTGTCGTATGACACAAACTTATTTACCTCGGGATTGATGGCACAAACTTTCTTGTAGACCTCAGCTGTGTAATATGCATCACTGAACGCTCTGTGGAAAGGGATATCCTTGGATATTTGAAAATGATCCACGGCATATTCAAGAGATCTTCTCTTTTTCTCACCGGCCTCGCATGCGAGCATAAACAGCTTCTGTACATCCACAAAAGCAACCGGTCCTTCATTTATAAGAGGAAGTCCGAAGAATTTGAGATTCTGCTGGAATACTCCGATATCTCCGGGACCCCATGTGGCAAATACGGGGTCATTTCCGCACCATTTGAAAAATCTCTCGGAAACCTTATCGAATGAATCACCCTTTTCAAGCTCCTCCATCTGAAGATGAACGAGCTTGCTGGTGTAGTTATGCATTTTTCTGTAGACCTTGGGTCTTATCAGTTCGCTGAATTCAGAGATCAGAACTCCGCCTTCGCCGTATTTTACGGCGCCTATCTCGATGATCTCAAAAGGGATCTCGGAAACTTCGGGTTCCGATCCGGTGGAACTCTGATTCCACTCAAGGTCAATGACAATAAGATTCATTCTGTAAGTTATCCGACCTAATTAATATGCTCTTCCCCAATAAACCATCTTCTGGGCAGGCTTTCCGCAACATACGCATACGTCGGAAATCTTCTCCTGCTCAAAGGGGATACATCTTGAAGTAACGGATAGATCTGCTTTGATCTGATCTTCGCATTCTCTGCAGCCGCACCACATAGCCTTTACGAATCCGGATTTCTCGATAAATACTTTCTTGAATTCGTCATAATCATGAGCTTCATAAGTGTGCTCTTCTCTGTGAGCCCTTGCTCTTTCAAGCATTTCCTTCTGCATGGTCTCGAGGATCTCGGGAACCTTGGAAGCAACATCAGCAAGGCTTACTTCGATTTTCTCTCTGGTATCTCTGCGGACGATGACGCACTTTCCTGCTTCGATATCCTTGGGTCCGATCTCGAGTCTGAGAGGATATCCTCTCATCTCTGCCTCAGAGAACTTCCATCCGGGAGTCTTGTCGGTATCGTCAACCTTGACTCTTACGGTATCTTTAAGGAGATCTCTGAGCTCATATGCCTTATCGAGAACTCCCTCTTTCTTCTGCTGGATAGGGATGATGCAGAGCTGTACGGGAGCAACCTTGGGAGGAAGAACAAGTCCTTCGTTATCACCGTGTACCATGATGATGGCACCGATAAGTCTGGTGGTTACACCCCATGAAGTCTGATATACGTACTTTAAGGTATTGTCCTTATCGGCAAACTGAATGTCGAATGCCTTGGCAAATCCGTTACCGAAGTTGTGGCTGGTTCCGGACTGGAGAGCCTTTCCGTCGTGCATGAGTGCCTCAACGGTGTAGGTTGCCTCAGCTCCCGCAAACTTCTCCTTCTCGGTCTTCTGGCCCTTTATTACGGGGATTGCAAGGAAGTCCTCGAGGAAATCGGCATAGACATTAAGCATCTGTACTGTACGCTCCTCAGCCTCTTCAGCGGTTGCATGAGCGGTATGGCCTTCCTGCCAAAGGAATTCTCTGGAACGAAGGAAGGGTCTGGTTTCTTTTTCCCATCTGACAACAGAGCACCACTGATTGTAAACCTTGGGAAGGTCTCTGTATGAATGAACGTCGTTCTTATAGAAATCGCAGAAAAGAGTCTCTGAAGTGGGACGGACGCACATTCTCTCCGCAAGGGGTTCAAGGCCTCCGTGAGTAACCCAGGCTACTTCGGGAGCAAATCCTTCAACGTGATCCTTCTCCTTCTCAAGAAGAGACTCGGGGATGAACATGGGCATGTATACGTTACGTACGCCGGTAGCCTTGAATCTCTTGTCGAGTTCGGCCTGAATGTTTTCCCATATTGCATATCCGTCGGGCTTGATAGCCATGCAGCCCTTTACGGATGTGTATTCGATGAGCTCGGCCTTACGAACGATGTCCGTATACCACTGGGCAAAATCCTCGTCCATCGAAGTGATCTCTTCAACCATTTTCTTATCTGCCATTTTAATTACCTCTGCATTAATATCTTGATGGGTATCAACCCTTTATCACATCATATACTTCATCGGGAGTATCGCAAATAGTTTTTGCTCCGTGCTCCGTAAGAAACTCTCTTCCTCTGAATCCCCATGATACGAGGATTTCATCAAGGCCCGCGTTTCTGGCCGTCTGAATATCGGTATCCGAATCCCCAATATAAACAGCCTTTTCCGGTCCCATACCGAGCTCTCCAAAAATCTTAAGGCACATATCTGGAGCGGGTTTTACAGCCTGACCTTCCATATCTCCGACGGCTGCATCAAAGAGTCCGTCGAAATAAGTCCTGACCAGTTCTCTGACCGCAACATCGGGCTTGTTGGAAACCACGGCTGTCTTTACGCCTGCTGCCTTGAGCTTTTTAAGAAGATCCGCAATCCCGGGATACGGCCCGGTTTTGTCGGCGCTGTGAGCCCTGTAATACTCCAGAAACTCATCCATGACCTTTTTACGCTCATCTGCCGAAATCCCGGTCGGAGTAGCCCTTTCAATGAGCTTGGCCATTCCGTTTCCCACAAAAAATCTTACTTCCTCTATGGAATGCTCCGGATATCCGAAGGTTCTCAGCGCATGATTCGTAGCATCTGTAAGATCATCCAAAGTGTTTAATATGGTTCCGTCCATATCAAATATCGCAAGTTCGTATTTCATCAGAATCTGTGGCCTCCGCCTCCTCCGTGATGGCCGCCTCCGCCGCCACCGCTTCGATGACCGCCTCCGCCGCCGCTGCTTCCCGAAGACTGAGGTGAATAGGTCTTGGTCTCACCGGTCTTGATAACTGCGGGAGGAGTGTATCTGAGTGATTTGCTTGCTCCCGAAAGCATCTCGGCACTTGAGGTGTTCTGTATCTTGGATCCATTTCTTACTATCATGAAATTAATAAGAAATGACAAAAGCAGTGCAAGAAGAGCATTTGAGACGTATCTCATGGGACGGGCGATCTTCTGGCCTCCGAGAACAGCAGACATTTGACTGAAAACTTTGGAACAGCACTTGTAATAATCTCCGTCCGAAGCATACCTGTACGCATTGTCCGTGATGTCTTCGGCATAAGATTTGGTGATAACCTTCAATACAGCTCCGTCGGAGTGTATCCACAGATATCTGTTTTCCATGTCAATGACAAACACAGTTCCGCTGTCATATCCGAACAGTTCATCATATATTTCCTCTGCATAACGCGAGGTGCTGCTGAACTTGGTCTCGTCCGTTGTGACAAGCGCTACATGACCGTAATTGGTGATATTACCCATCTGCTGAGCAAGGTCTTTGATCTCACTGCTTGATAACAGGTCTGCTCCGTCATATATGACAAGCCTGTATCCCGTATCGGGATTAACCTTATCCACATCGGGATCATCCAGGTTATAAAGCGGATCATATGCCTTCGATACATTTGCGGGAAGCATTACCAGCATAAATACCGCAGCCGCAAACAAAAGTAATGATAATGAACGTCTTATTATTCTCTTCATGACTCGTCACCTCCTCTTTTGTCAAACTGAGGAAGTTTTCTCGTAGCCAGTTCGTTATGTCCTCTTACCAGATCCCACATAGACATAAGAAGTGTAACTATGCAGGCTGCCGAGGCGATGTAATAATACTCATCCGCAACGGGCGCAAACAGCCATATCAGGACTGCAACTGCCACACCTATCAAAGGTTTAAGGCACAGCATGAATTTCTCGCCGGCGGGTGCTTTGCCATTAACCCTGGGTTTGGTCTCAACAACCTTATGACCCTTTTTGTTGGAAAGAGCGATGATAATGGGAGAGCAGATAAGTACCATACCCAGAGCACCCATAGGTCCGAAAGACAAACCGACAAGTACCGCAACAATGGAAAGTATCGCACTTCCGGCGCTGATTCCGCCCTGTGTCTTTATTTTTACAGGCTGTGGCGGGGGTGCGGCCTGTGAGCCCGGTGATCCGGCCTGCTTCTTACTCTGTCTGTATATCAAACCCTTATCATCAAGACTGTTTTCCCTGACGTAGATCTCATTCTTCTGTACGCACAGAGTAATCATTCCGATGGTGGAAAGTATTATCGAAGCAACCAGAAGGTAGATGGGCTTCATAAAAGGTATAAGGCTGAGAAGTATAAATATGGGCACCGACCATGCAAGCGACCATATGATATATTTCTTGTAATCAATGGGTACGTCGGTTGCGACCTCACCGGTCTGGCCGTTTACAACCGCATAACTTACCCTGTCTTTATGTCTCACGGACATAAACCATACGGGGAAATATCCGAATCTGGTTTCGGTTCTCTCGGGTGTCAGATTGGGAAGAGAATCGGGCTTAAGGCTGATAGACCTTACCGCAGGATCTTTGGCAATCTGATTGTAGATCTCAGAAGTAACGATGGTGCGTAACCGATCCTCATAAAGCTTGGAATCGGTATCGGCAGCATCCGCATAGAATCCGCTCATATAAGAGGTGTTAAAAGGAACCGCCTCTTTGAAATCAAAGGGAGCTATGGCTTCACTCAATGTATCGGAGAACTGTGAGGATGCGTCGGAAGACAATCCGTTATAATCAGCCTGAACATTGGTATTGATGTTGTAGTGAGTATGATAGATATAATCGCCTCTTCTGGTATCCTTCTGACCGCGGATGGTAGCAGCGCGGTTTTCTTTGAAATCATAGATCCAGTAAGGCATATAGATACCACGGAGCTTTTCGATGGTGGTATCTTCCTTCATATACTGGGGAGCAAAAAGTGCCTTCTTGAGAGCCTTCTTATAGAGCTCCGCACTCTGATCCTTGGTGACCTTAAAAGGGATGATGTATTCGGGAGCTCTCTCTTTGCCTACGCGGCTTGCAAGGATCGTTGAAGCTCCGCAATAGCTGCAGAAAGTCGCAACCGTATTGTCGTTTGCAAGGATCTCACCGCCGCACTCCTTACAGGTGTAAATAGTGGTGGTGTATTCTTCATAACCTTTTTGGGATTTATCGCTTGCCTGAGATTCTGTATAAGTGTTCTCTTCGGCGTCATCCTTCTGAATCGCTGCATCCGGAGCAAAATCGGATCCGCAATAATCGCAGTGTAGCAACTGCTTGCCGGGGTCAAATATAATATTGGCTCCGCAATTGGGACAAACGAACATTACTCTCCTCCTTCATTAAACAAACATAAAGCGGCCCCCGATAGAAATTGGGAGCCGCTTAGGATCATTAAGCCTACTTACGGAATCTGTTAACGGCCTTTTCGGAGATCATTACTTCTCCGTGTTCCCTGAGCACCTCTTCGCAACCTTCGCCGGCACTGTAGAGCTGCGAGAACTCAAGAGCCTGAACACAGCATCTGCTGAAACGGTCATAAGAAGCCTTGCCTCTTGCGACATAGAGGAAATATTCCTCGCCCATCTTGTACAGTGAAGAATTTATTCTGATGCCCTTGGGAAGTCCCTGAGCATACTCGATGAAGTCTGACAGATAAGTGAACATGAATACAGCATCGTTCACATTTGCCGCAGGATTATCAGTCTTGGCGGGTGCATTTCCTGCCTTTGCGGGAGCTGCGGGTGCGGGAAGAGATAATCCGCCCTGTCCCAGTCCGGGAAGTGCGCCGAGTGCTCCTGTGGTTCCGCCGGATTCCTCTTTAACATGCTCGAGGAGCTGCTTCAAAGTATCGATGAATCCGCTGATCTTGTCGGCATCTACGCCGATCGCGGGATCCTTCTCAGAAAAAGTAAGGACCATTCCCTGCTCGGGAACCATCATTATCTGCATCTCAAAAGCAATCTTCGGAGGATGATATCCGACCTCTGATTTAGCCTGTTCTATAATCTCGCGAAGGAGCCTCTGAGCATTTTCGCTCCTGGAAATAAAGTCACTGTAATCGACTTTATAATATGCAAGCTCGTCCTTCGACAGATAGCATTTAATTGTTTTGTCGTCTATTCTCTCTATTTTCATATCCAGTACCCCCGTTTGAACCCCCGGTACCGTAAGAAAAAATCACATTAATTTATGTAATGATTTTATCATGTTTCGCTTATTTTGTATAGTCTGTGGGCATTGTGCCAGGTCGCTTCAGCCACCTCTTCGGGGCTTATTTTCTTGATCTCGGCGATCCTTTCAATGACCAGGGCAAGATACCCGGAAAAGTTCCTCTCTCCTCTGTGGGGAGTCGGTGCCAGATATGGGCAATCCGTCTCCAGAACTATATTCGAAAGCGGTATGTACTCGACGGCCTCTGTGAGTTTTTTGGCGTTTTTGAAGGTCACAACTCCGCCTATCCCGAAAAAGAAACCCATATTCAGGAATTCCCTTGCGGACTCTGCGGAATACGAATAGCAGTGCATTACCCCGCCTATGTCTCCCGCATTATGCTCCTTCATAATATCTATCGTATCTTTTGCCGCATCTCTTGAGTGGATGACCATGGGCTTTCCGAGTCTCCGTGCCAGATCCATCTGCTCAATAAACCATTTAGCCTGAACATCCCACGGATCGTCGTCCCAGTGATGGTCAAGTCCGATCTCGCCTATTGCTATGCATTTTTCTTCTTTTTCTGCAGTTTCACAGAGCCACTTCCATGTCTCTTCATTTATCTCTCTGCACTGTCCGGGGATAACTCCCAGTGCGCAGTACATCCAAGGCGTTTTCTTAGCCAGTTCAAGGGCGGTTTTGGAACTCGCGATCCCCGCTCCGATATCCGTCACCTTCGAAACGCCGTACTCCCTGAGGGAAGCAAGTACATTTTCCCTGTCGCTTTCGAAAGCCTCGTCATCATAATGAACATGTGTATCAAATATAGGTGCCATAGTACCTCTTTTCGAATATAAAAAGAAAAGGCCACAAACCCGCTTCTAAGCAAGCCTGCGACCTCGCGTGGACCGCCAGGGGCTCGAACCCTGGACACCCTGATTAAGAGTCAGGTGCTCTACCAACTGAGCTAGCGGTCCTTAGTGCAACGATGAGATATTACCATCTTCAATTTAAAAATGCAACAAAAATTTTTATTTTTTTTAAAATTTTTGAAAAACCTACTTTCTTCTGCCCGGTTTGGACACTTTCTGCTCATACATTCTTGCATCACTGATCTTCAGATATTCCTCGATCCTGCCATAGGAATCCGCTTCCGTCAGGTAGGTTCCGATACTGAAATCAAGTTTATAATCCAGCTTATTCGCCTCATTGTACTCAGAGACAAGTTTATTCATACGATCGACAAACCTTTTGGCACGGGCTTCGGAATAGTCGGATGCAAATATAAAGAATTCATCTCCGCCGGCTCTTCCTGCAATCTCCCCGTAATTGGAGGACTTTTTAATGCAGTCCGCAAGAGCTCTGATGGCTCTGTCTCCTTCGTAGTGACCGAATCTGTCATTGATGAGTTTAAGGCCGTCCATATCTATTACCATGGTGCAAACGGTCTTAGATTCTTTGAATCCCGCAATAATGTCACCGGTCGTATCTTCGAATCCTCGTCTGTTTAACAGTCCGGTAAGCTCGTCGGTAACACTAAGTCCTTCAAGCCGTTTTATAAGCTTTTCGATATGATCGTTCTTTTTGAGGGTATCAAGAGAAAGCCCCATGGTATGGAGCCATACATTGTAGAACTCATTGAATATGTCTCTTCCTGTAAGTTCCAGAACGGCATAACCGAAGATCTTCTCGGCATAATGAACCGCCATGACATAGTAGACATGGGGTCTGTCGGAATTAGAATCGGGAATTATCTTAGAACTGTTCAGCTTGCGGGGGCTTCCGGTATATTCACCCTTTTTATCTATCCACATTACGGGAATGAATTTTCCGGAAGGCATGGTGAATTCGCTGTCGTAAGAAGGTCTTCCTTCCGAGTCGGTGTGCACCATCATGAAAAAAGCGGAATAATCACCGAAATTAACCGAATCTTCGGCAAATATAGTCTCCATGGAACGAACGCTCTCAGCCTTATTAAGCTTGACCATGGCAGATTCCGACTCAAAAATGCCCTCATTGAGCTTTCTCATCTCATCCTGGACACGGTCAAAGGTATCAAAAACGTGCTGATACTCAAGAGGTTCGCATCCGCAGGACTGGCTGAAGTATGGTTTTGGTCTGACCGTAAGATCCATTCCCTCTGCATCTCCGCCATCGGACAGATGTACAAGGAGTTGCAGAGCTTTACGAGCTATCTCAAGCTGTTCTCTGGTTACAGACGATAAATTTGGCAGGAAATCTTTACCCTCGGGAGTTCCGTCATATCCCGAAACGGCGATATCCTGAGGAACTTTTATTCCGAATTTTCTGAGAGCGTCACAAAGAGATATGGCCATATAGTCGTTGGCACAGACAATGGCTTCGGGACGTTCGGGGAGAGAGAGGAAATATCTTGCCGCCTCCGTTCCCTTGTTATACCAGAAGTCACCTTCAAACATTCCGACACCGTCTTCGGGCAAGCCGTGTTCTTTCATAACCGAACGGAATTCATTCAGTCTCTTGACGGCATCGGGATGGGGAAGATATCCGGATAAATAACCTATTTTTGTAAAGTGATGATGATCGATGAAGTGCTCAACCATCTGTCTGAGACCACCCTCATCATCGAATTCTATATTATAGAATCCGTCGATATGGCTGCTGATGGATACAACGGGGCACTTGGCAGCATGAAGCTTCCGCTCTACCTTGTCGGTCAAACCGTTTACAAGATAGCCTTCTCCATCGAAAACTACCCCGTCAAACTGATCGAGATCCACGTAATCGATAAGTCCGGATTCATTGTCCGGTTCCACGGAATTAATGCTGCGGAGCTTTCCGTACGCATTGAAAAGGACCAGATCTATGTCCAGTTCATCGGCCGCAATAGAAAAAGCTCTGCTCAGTATTCTCCTGTACCTGCTTGAAAGACTGCTTCCAAACAGCGCCATTCTTTTTCTTTTCTTCATCATCAGTTGATTTCGGGATTATTGTTATTTGCTCTCTTTCTGGGATAGGCTCCGTCAATATCTACGGGAGCCGCAAATACTATATTCTCTGCATCTTTGGCGATCTGGATCTCATATTCACCTGTGTAGTGCACGTAAGCCTTGGCCTCTTCATTCCAATGGGCGAACGCTCTGGAATCAAGCTCGATCGTTACGATCTCACTCTCTCCGGGCTTAAGAAGCTTTGTCTTGGCAAATCCCTTAAGTTCCCTTACGGGTCTCTTAAGAGCGCACTTGTTAACTCCGACATAGAGCTGAACTACCTCACGGCCTGCTTTTCTGCCGGTATTGGTTACCTTGACGGATACTGTGATTCCGCCTGCTTTCTCGTCTCCGATAAAGCCTTTCGCATCGATCTTAAAATCGGAATAATCAAACTTGGTATAGGAAAGTCCGAATCCGAAGGGGAACAGAACGGGCATCATCTTGGTGGTGTAATATCTGTATCCGATGAATTCGCCTTCGCTGTACTTAACCACATCATCACATCCCAGATAGAACAGATATGAAGGGTTGTCCTCTACGATGAAGGGGAAGGTCTCGGGAAGTCTTCCGGAAGGGTTAACATCTCCGAAAAGAACATCTCTTACAGCCTCTCCGCTTGCCTCTCCGCCGAGATAAGTCTCAAGAATACCCTTTACATCCTCGATCCAGGGCATTTCAACGGGAGCTCCGTTCTGAAGTACTACAACAACGTTTTTATTAACCTTAGCGACTGCTTCGATAAGAGCGTTGTGAGAATCGGGCATTCTCATATCGACACGGTCCGCACCTTCTGACTCAAGAGCTTCGGGAAGACCTGCAAAAATGACACAAACGTCAGCCTTCTTTGCAGCCTTAACTGCTTCGTCGATAAGTTTCTTATCAGGCTTGTAATCTGATGCTGAAATACGGAATTTCCAGAACTCGGGATCGGTAAGGGTGGGAGCCTTGGGTCCGGGACCGTAGCCCTTCTTGTATGACACATTTGTCATATCCTTGGTTGTTTCAACCACGCTGGTTGCTCTGCTAGTGGTTACGTGAGAGCTTCCGCCGCCCTGATATCTGGGATTCTTTGCAAAGTCTCCGAGAAGGAGAACATTTTTCTTTTTGCTGATAGGAAGAATATTTCCGTCATTTTTGAGAAGTACGATGGAACTTTCGAAGAGCTTTCTTGCAACCTCATGATCCTTCTCAAGATCCGCTTTTACATTACTCTTATGCTTCTCGAGAGTCTTGAACACATGCTTAAGGATATTTACGCAAGCCTCATCCAGCTTTTCTTCAGAAAGCTTTCCGCTCTTAACAGCCTTGATGATGTCCTTATCGGTCTCATGCTGCTGCCACATGGTAAGGTCACAGCCTGCCTCAATGGCACCGGGTCTGTTATGGGTTGCTCCCCAGTCACTTACCACCATTCCGTCGAATCCCCATTCTTTTCTGAGGATATCGGTTAAATACTTTTTGTTCTCGGTCATGTATGTGCCGTTAACCTTGTTGTATGCGGCCATGATTGACTGAGGATGAGCCTTCTTAACTACGGTCTCAAAAGCGGGAAGGTAGATCTGACGCTCCGTTGTCTCGTCCATTTCACTGGATGAGGTGAAGCGGTCGGTCTCCTGTGAGTTTGCAAAAAAGTGCTTCACGCAGGCAGATACGCCGGTACTCTGAAGTCCGTTTACATATGCCGCACCGAGCTCTCCCGCAAGATAAGGATCCTCCGACAGATACTCAAAGTTTCTTCCGCAAAGAGGACTTCTCTTCATGTTGACGCCGGGGCCGAGTACCATCTGAACATCGTTAGCCTGAGCCTCATTTCCGAGAGTCTTGGCTGCTTCATATATAAGCTCTCTGTCCCAGCTTGCAGCGATAGCACACTCTGCGGGAAAGCTTACAGCCTCGATAGAATCGTTGATGGAAGCGTGAACGTCATTAACCTGCTTTCTGAGTCCGTGAGGGCCGTCGCACATCCACTCCTTGGGAACACCTTTCTTGGGAAATGCTGCAGTCTCCCAGCTTCCTACTCCGGTAGTGAGATAAGCCTTCTCTTTAAGAGTAAGCTTAGATACTATCTCTTTGATCTCTTTAACGGTCATATGCTTTGCTTTTTTAGCCGCCATATAGGTACCCCCTGTGATTGACACATATTTTTAAAAAGTGTATTATTCTTAAGTCGTTTCGGGAAACATCATATATGCTATATTTTCCCATTAAAACGGCTTAACTTCAACATTTATTATCTGAAAAATTAATTATTTACGGCGTGTGGCTCAGCTTGGTAGAGCGCTACGTTCGGGACGTAGAGGTCGCAAGTTCAAATCTTGTCACGCCGACTATTAGAGCCCCTTCGCGAGGAAGCGTTCTTCCGAGTGATTAGGGGCTCTTATTGTCGGCGTGACCCTTATATCATCTTCTCCATCCAGATCATGTTATACCAGCGTCCGAACTTATATCCGCACTTATGAAACTCACCCACTTTGGTATAACCCATGTGAGAGTGAAAATGTTCACTGTTTTTGGTCAGATACTCATCTTCCGTTTCAGGATCACCGATACAGGCGTACAGATTTATAATACCGATTTTTTTCAATTCATTCTCCAGGGCCTCATACAAAGCCCTTCCGTATCCGCTGCCCTTTGAATCCTTGTCCAGATATATTGTCGTTTCACAGCAATGATCATATGCCGCTCTACCCTTGAAGACTCCGGCATACGCATATCCCTTGATAACTCCCTCATCTTCCAGAACAATATAAGGATATTTCTTCAAGATCGTAACTATACGTTCTCTGAACTCCTCAAGGGTCGGAGTCTCGTATTCAAAAGAAATCGCCGTATTTTCAACATAATACGAATATATTTCCAAAAGCCTTTCGGCATCCTCAGGCTTAGCGCTACGGATCATCATCTTTTACTCTCCTCTTTGATCACCAGCAGATCCGGCTCTACGTGGCATTTTAAGAACTTCACTTCAACTCCGGCTTTTAAGGCTTCATCCAGAGCCGTTCCGAATTCGGGATGTGTCGTGACATTTGCTCTGACTTCACTGACCCCGTCCATCTGGATCACAAAGGCAAGGATCGCATTATAGCCTTCCTTTTTGGCACCGATCAGTTCGTGGATATGCTTGATGCCTCTTTCGGTGGGTGCATCGGGAAAGTATCCTATACCTTCCCTCTCAAGGGTGCATCCTTTGACCTCCATCAGGTATTTTTCGGATCCTTTTTCCATATAGAAATCAATCCGGGATGATCCGTAAGTATATTCGGGGATCACTTTGTCGTAATCCCGGCCTTCCAGCCATTCTTTTACCACCTTATTGGGGGCCTGAGAATCTATGTTGAAAAGAATACCGGTGCTCTTCCTTACCGCAACCAGATCGTACTTGGTCTTTCGCCCCGGACTGTCCGGAGCCGTAAGCCACACTTCGCATCCCGGGATAAGAAGTTCCTTGCACCTGCCGGTATTCTTAACATGAACCGTTTCCTTATGACCTTCTATCTCCACATTTGCGATAAAGCGGTTCGGTCTGTTTAAGAAAACGGCTTTAGTGATGTTATCGTATCTCATACCCTGATATCAGAAATTGCTTCCGTTCCATCCCCAGTCGGTAGTAGCGGAATATTTTACATATATATGATCTGCAGCTATTCCAAGGACCTCTCCGAATATTTTGCAGATCTCACCTGTAAGCTTAGAAAAAGCATTCTTATCGGAACTTCCGAATACGCTTACTTCAACGAACGCTATGGGCTCGCTGTTATCTCCCCTGAAATAGAGATGATATCCGTCTTCAAATCCGGTCATGAGCCAGCTTTCACTCTTTCCGGGAACCATTGCGATAGCCTGTCCGAGTCTGGATTTAAGTTCCTTTTCCTGCTCCTCGGAAATCTTAACTGTTACTTTGGAATTAATAAAAGGCATATCTTTTTCCTCCTTATTATCAAACAGATATGTTCATTTTATCGGAATTACACTGTTAATGATACCCCGAACAGCGACATTTATTCATCTTACTTATCGTGGTAAAATGAACAATATTATAATAAGCATTATAAAGGAGCGGTCATGAGAAAAAGACTATTATCCGTATTGCTTGCAATCACAGTACTTGGATGTACGGGATTATCCGGATGTTCCGTAAACGCCTCTGATCAAAACTCTCGTCAGGAACAGGACGAAGACGATGAGGATGACGAGGACAAAGATGAAGATGATGAGGACGAGAAGCCCTCGGAAGAAACCTCCGAAGAAAACGGAATCCGTGAACTGGATTATGATTCATCGGATTCGATCCTCGAATTTGCTGTCGGAACGTGGACCCTTGTGGATCAAAGTACAGGAAGCCCCTACGGAATACTTGAGATAAATGAGAACGGAGAATGTAAGTACACTCAGGACTTCACAAACAAACAATGCGAAGGCACCATCAGCTTTGTTGAAGATCCCGCAGATCGTCTTCCGGGCATCCACGGATATCTTATAGATTTCGGATCCGGATTTTCCGGTTCGGATCCCGCTAATTTAGGTAATTCTTCAAGCGGAAGATTCATGATATCCCAAAGCGCAGGCACAGATTACCTGTTTATGGAAGAGCTGGGAAACGGCGCATCAAACGTTGTATATGAGATCTTCAATTCCCCCGATTGGGAACCTTATGATTATGAACTCAATACGCAGTGGATCTTCGTCAGGGATAATGAAGTCGAAAGTGTGGAAGCACCGTTAAGAAACGCCAAATTCTATGCAAGAGCAATGGAGTTTACGGGTGAGGGCCTGGTACTTCAGAAAGTTATAGATGTAGACTTTGAATCGGAATATGAATACACTTATTTCAAATTCCTGGGTGCCGTCTTTGATGAGAGCTCTTATCAGGGCGCTGCATATTACAACTTGAACGCTGATGCAGATCTGAGCGGTGTACTTCACGAAGCATCACTCAAAAGCGCTTATCCCGAAGCCATCTACACGGTATATACCGATTCTGAGGGAAACATCGAAGCAATCAGAGATGTAGAAAAAGCATACTTTGGAGAATATGAACTGTATTCTCTGGAACAGAATATAGATTATGACTTCGATACTTTCTCCGTAAACGGAGCCATGTATTTTATTCACGATTATGTAAGTGAAGTTGCCAATTCCATTGTGGAGTGCGAAGTTTTCGGAGACGATCTGATCATCACTTCACATGTGAATCCCCACGCAGGAATATACACGATATTCGACATGCGTGACGGATGGCCCGAGAAAAATATCGAAGGCTGTAACCTTATCTACGATGAACATATCTGGGATTCCTTCTACTCATATATGGATACAGTCTATGACTACGAAGGAAGAGTGATTTATACCGTTGACGGAGCAGAGATCAGCTCATTATCTTTCACGGATGACGGAAAGCATATTAAGATCGAATACTGGAAGAGCGATTACGAAGACACCTATGAAGAAACAATAGACCGCCCCGAATGTCTCAACGCTCCCACATATGCACTTGCGGATTTCAGGCGTCATCCCTGCGCTTACACCTGGGAGAATTTCATAAGCTATGCTCCGGAAGATGCCATCGCCATGATAATGGTCAATCCTCATGCGGATAATTCATGGGACTTCCATATGCCAATGACTGTTGAGGATGAGATGGGACTTGATATTGTATATGCGGTCGCTTTGCAGGACAGAACCCTCTTCGGTTTCGGAAACGCGGAGGATGAGCTCTGCGACAGAGGAGAGCTTGTCGCATATAATGTGACCGTATCGGAAGGAATTCCCGGGGAAACATTAATTGCATCAACTGTTGAAAGGCAGGCCAAGTGGCCCGCAGTGATCATAAGCGGCAAAGATGATATCCGCTATATCTTCATTTAATCATTAAAACATAAAGCCCTTCACAGAGACTCTCTCATGTGAAGGGCTTTTTTCTATCTGTTTTTTATCTCTATTCTGTCCAGGATTCCCTGCACTCCCACGTTTTGATGAGTCAGATACATTCTCAAAACGTCCTGAATAAACTCATTATCCGCACCGGTCTTTTTAGCTATCCTGTTTACGTCCATTCCCTTATCCGTCATCTTCATTATCTTGGAAACAAGGTCATACATGTCCTTATCGGATGCAGGTTTTTCTTTTACGGAATCAATCTCCGCGGTTTTCGCATGTCCGTAATAAATCTTTTTAGGTTTCAGTGATAAAAGTTTATTCCAGCTCTCTTCTATCTGCGTACCCTTATGCAGTTCTAGTTCATAAAGCGGGTTAAGATCTCCCACAAAAAGAGAACCGTCATCAAGTATCAGAGAGATACTGTCATCACTGTGACCGGGAGTATGCAGAATCTGCCCGGTTATCCCCATCTCATTTAAAACATCACAGCCCTTATCCACAGGGAATGTTTTTATATTCACATCATCGATGGGAACAAAGTGAAATTTGTTTTCTTTGACAAATATATCGTCACTGCCGTGAATATGATCCTTCTGAACATCGGCAACAAGAATCGTTGCACCAACACCTGCGATCTCCTGAGCTATGCCCATGTGATCGGGATGAAAATGTGAGATAAGAATATAATCAATATCCTTTACCGCGATGCCGGTCTCTCCCATAGCCTTACAAAAGTCCGGAAAAGTTCCTGCCCATCCGGTATCAAAGAGGAGCACTCCGGATTTACCCTTGATCAAATATGTATTTGTCTTGGAATAATGAAGATCGTATACCATCAGATAAAGTTCTTCATGCAGTTATAACCTGCTTCGTTTTCCGCGTTATCTAAAGCACCGTTACTTTTAAGTGATGCAAATACATCTTTTATTCGATTCAGATCCTCATCGCTATTATAGGGCGTTAGCATCATAATTACATAATCTTCTGCGCAGCATTCAGGCTCGCACTTTCTCTTTCGAAGAGCTGCCGCAATATCATATCCGGAAAATCTGCCATCGGATTTCACTACTATCCTGAGCGGATCGGAAGTCTTAACATTAAATCCCATATCGGCGATTTCTTTTTTCAGATCCTCTGTCTTGTCACAAAAATGACCGAGTATATTTCTGAAGTTTTCCGCCTCCGCATTAAATGCATCAAGGCTTGCCATGATCAGATATGACGGACTGGAAGAACCGAAGATATCAAGAGCATATTTAACATCAGGAATAACATCCGACATGCTCTCTCCCACATGAAGATATGCGGCTCCCGTAAGTGCGGGAAGAGTTTTATGAGCAGAAGTACATACCATATCCGCGCACAGATCTATGGGATGTCTGTAAGCTTCATACTTATCGGAATCAAGAAATTTAAAATATGCGCTATGGGCACCGTCCACCAAAAGAGGTATGTTCATTGCGGCAAGTTCTGCCTTGAGTTTTCCCATATCAAATACATTTCCGAAATAATCCGGATATGTAGCATAGACTCCGATGGGATTATTCTCTTCCACAAAACCGTCATAGATCTTGGATATTATCTGTTCTGTCGATAATCCTTCGTGATCTATCTGAACTATGCTCACACCCGTAAGCATAGCAGCATTCAGAAGAGCCTTATGAAATTTACCGAGAACAAAGAGATAAGGCTGAGGCAGCATTACTTCCTCACCCATATCCTGCATATAGGATACTTCCCAATGTCTCTTAGCAAGCCAGATCATCGCCTTGATCACCTGACTTGAACCTTCGGTTACGTAAAATGTATCTGTTCCGAAGATCCTGCTTGCATTCTCTTCACTTTCTCCTATTATTCCTTCGGGATGATGCAGGTCATCCGCCCCGGATATTTCCGTAATGTCATATGCATATATGTTTCTTAACCACTCGGGAATATTCGAAAACTTTTCGGCAGTTCCTTTATGTCCGGGCATATGAAGTCTGGAAGTATCCGACTTTTTATATTTTTCAAGGAAATCCACTATGGGAGTAGTCATGTTATTTCTCTTCGCTTCTTTCGCTTACACGCATCATGATCGCGCATTCTATTCTCTTCTTGAAAAGTTCGCATCCGGGTTCGTATACACCTCTGATGGAACCTGAAGCATGGAATGCATTTGCTGCACATCCGCCCGAGCAATAAAGCTTAGCCCAGCAGTCCTTACATTCTTTTCTCGCATATGCGTTGCAGCTTCTGAAATCCTCACGAAGAGTATCGTTGGTCACACCGCTAAATACGTCTCCGAGCTTATATGATTCCTCACCCACAAACTGATGGCAGGGATACAGATCTCCCCAGGGAGTGACTGCCATATATTCGGTTCCCGATCCGCATCCGGAAATTCTCTTATAGATACAGGGGCCTTCGGTCAGATCCAGCATATAGTGATAGAAGGTAATTGGCTTTCCTTCCTTCTCGCGTCTGAGCATGTCCTTGGCAAGGATCTCATACTGCTCTTTTACGATCTCGATATCTTCCGGAGTAAGTGTTGTCTCATCCTCGGGCTTTCCCACAACGGGCTCCATGCTGAGTTCCGTAAAACCGAGATCCGCCATGTGGAATACGTCCTTGGTGAAATCCGGATTGAAATGAGTAAAGGTTCCGCGGATGTAATACCCCTTGCCGCCTCTTGCATCAACAAGCTTTTTGAACTTGGGGATTATGGTTTCGTAGCTTCCGTTTCCAGCAAAATCAACTCTGAAACGGTCGTGTACTTCTTTACGTCCGTCAAGAGACAGGACTACGTTACTCATTTCTTTATTTGCAAATTCTATAACATCATCGTCAATCAGAACTCCGTTTGTCGTAAGTGTAAAACGGAAATTCTTATTCTTTTCTTTTTCGATGCTCCTTGCGTACTTAACAAGTTCTTTGACCACATCGAAATTCATAAGAGGCTCGCCGCCGAAAAAGTCCACTTCAAGATTTGTACGGCTTCCGGAATTTTCTACGAGAAAATCAAGTGCTCTCTTCCCCACTTCGAAGCTCATTAGTGCTCTGTCACCGTGATATTTACCCTGGCTTGCAAAACAGTAGGAACAGTTAAGATTACAGGTATGTGCCACATGAAGGCAAAGAGCCTTGACCACATTTCCGCTGCGCTCTTTAAAGGTACCTGCCATATCCTCAAAAGTATCCTCGGTAAAAAGTTTTCCCGCCTCCTTAAGTGAGACTATATCGTCATAACACTCAAGAAGATCTTCTTTTGTGACATCGTCACGGCCGGCGTATTTTGCGCACAGTTTCTCTACGATTTCCTCTTTGGAATGATCCGGAAACATCTCGATCATATCGTAAGCGACTTCGTCCACATCGTGGACAGAACCCGAGCATGAATCCAGAACTATATTAAATCCGTTAAGTTTGTACTGATGAACCATATTTTCTCCCAAAATCTGTTGTAGGCAAAATGCCCTAAATAAAAGCCCCTTTTGTCAGCAGTGCCGGCAAAAGGGGTTTACTTCATTGTCCGAGAAAACTACTTATTTAGCTTTATTTTCGCACTTCTGGTTAGCAACACCACAGCTGGTCTTGCATGCAGACTGACATGAAGTCTGGCACTCGCCGCATCCGCCCTTCTTAGCGCTTTCGCAAAGATTACGGGTTTCAAGAGTTTTGATTCTTTTCATTTCAATCCCTCAATATCTCTATATTTTGAATTAATAACTTCCGAAAAATAATACCATTATCGGATATTTATATCAACAAAAAATGGGGATTTTTCAAAACTCCTCTTTATTCATCGGCGCCAAGCAATATAAGAAGAACGCAGAATTCTTTTCTGTACTCGTCTCCCTTTGTTCCGCTGTTTGCAAGAATATAAGCGCTGTCCAGGGTAGCATTTCCGGCATATTCACTGTCTCTGATGACCATGGAAGCCTCTATGATACCTGCCACGAAATTGAAATCATCGGAATGAACCGCGTCCGCATCGGTATTGTTTTCAACCACATAAGTGAGCTTTGAACTTTCGTCCGCATCGGGCTCCTTATATCTTACAGCTACTGTACAGATCTCATTTTCAAATCCCTCAACGATCTCTGAATCCTGATACTTAAGATCGATGCCGCCTTCCTGTGATCCCACAAGTTCAATCTCATATGCGATGGTAACCTGCTGACCTGCACCTACTTCTCCGCCGTCCTTGGTATCATCGTTAAAATCGGAGGCCGACATTACTCTGTTTTCATATCCGATCTGTCTATAGGAATAAACAACAGCGGGATTGAACTCGGCCTGGAACTTAACATCCTTGGCTACGGTAAGGGTTGTCTGCTTAAGTTTATCTACAAGTACTCTTCTTGCCTCATCAATGGTATCGATATAGTAGTAGTTGCCGTTACCTGCATCCGCAATGGATTCCATATTGGCGTCACTGTAATTTCCGCTTCCGAATCCGAGAACGGTGAGGAATACGCCGGTTTCTTTTTCTTCGGTGATAAGATCGGTAAGTCCGCCGGTACTGGTGATACCAAGATTCATATCTCCGTCGGATGCGATGATGACACGGTTATTTCCGCCTTCGATAAAGTTATTGTTGGCGCATTCATACGCTGCGGTGATTCCGCCTGATCCGTTGGTTCCGCCGCCTGCACTTATCTGATCAAGTGCCTTACAGATTTCATAATAATCATTGGATCCTTCAAGAAGCAGTCTGCTGTCTCCGGAATAAGTCACGATGGAGACTCTGTCGTTTTTACCGAGAGATTTCGCAAGCATCTTAAAGCTTTCAATGGCGAGCTCAAGTTTATCCTTACTGCTCATGGAGCCTGAAGAATCGATAAGGAATACAAAATTATTACCTTCATTTGATACACTTTCTTCGGCATTTGCCTGGAATGTCATGACAAGAAGCTTGTGATCTTCGTTCCAGGGGCAATTTCCGACTTCATACTGAACGCTGAATACGTCGCTCTTATCATTAACTTCATAATCGAAATAATTTATGATCTCTTCGGTTCTTACGGAGCTTGCAACATTATCAAGGCTCCATCCGTCATTAATGATCCTTCTTAAGTTGCAATATGAGCCGGTATCCACATCTGCGGAAAAGGTTGAAAGAGGATTATCCGCTACAAGAACAAATCCGTTCTCTTTGATCTCAAGATACTCCTCGGTATTGAATTCTTCGTATGACACTTCCGCTTCGGTATCACGTACCCCATTGATCGCATAAGTATACTCATAATCCATGTCTTCCGCACATGCCGCATCCATCATGGGCTCGCAGGCCACTGCGTAATTCCCCATGTCGGATGTAGATCCGGGAGCCGTGCTCACACTCGCTCCGGAATCACTTCCGCAACCCACAAGAGCCGTTACCGTCATGACTGCAAGTAAAAGAGTTACAAATCGTTTTTTCATAATATTTCCCTCCTTGTTTCGGAAACAGAGAAAACATCTCTGTAATGTCCCCTCAACCTTATAGACGATTCTATAAATCCATCGGTCACTACTTTGTTCACAAATTATTCACAAAAAAAGACCTCTTAAGGTGATGAATATCACCAAAAGAGGTCTGAAATTATGATTTATTCGATTTCTTCTATGTCTCAGATCTTTTTCACGGGACGAAGAATCTGATATCCCAGCTTTTCGGGATTATGGCGCTGATAATCGGGACAGTCATCCTCGTTCCACTCATATCCCATGGTCTTAGGATCGAAATTCCACGCAAGCTTCTCCACAGCTGTCATAACATCAACGTTTTCAGCCAGATAGTCAAAGGAGGGATAGGAAAATACCAGATAATAGCTTCCCGGAATATCCTTCACCTCAAATCCCTCGGGAACAGGTCCTGTAAATCCGTCCTCTACACCGGTTCCGTAAAAATAGGTTCTCTTTCCGTTTTCCACATTCCATCCGGCGGTGTGAGGAGTGACAACAGGATGTGCATTCTTCTCCATGCTGGTCACATAACCGCATACGGTATCACAGTCATGATGCTCCCAGAATTCACAATAGTTCGATGCCTTCTTTTCCCAGATGCCCATATATTTATGAGCGGGGATGTATTCAACGCTGATGCCGAGTCTTGATTCTTCCATAGTCTTTATCCTCTCTTTTTCATAATAGTCAGGAAACAGTACTACTTTATGTATTTGGAGGGGAATAGGGATCGGATTTTTACGGTAGGCAGCCGGTGTACACCCGAACTGTTCCTTAAAAACTCTGGACAGTGCTTCCTGAGAAGAATATCCGTACTTCAGTGCAATATCCAGGATCCTTTCATCAGTGTCCCTTATCTCTTCTGCGGCGCAGGCCAGGCGCCTTCCCGATGTATAGGCTTTTATGGTCATACCGGTTACATCGTGGAACAGAACCGAACAGTACCAGGGCGAATAACCCATCTCGTCAGACAAGCTATCCAATACCCTTCCGCAATCCGGATGCGTTTCGAGCCATTCGATCATATTCTGGGCCACTTCAATCCACTCCTTCATACATTACCTCCTGTATGAAAAAGATTATCATCATGCTCGAATACTTTTTTGATATTTCTTGTGGAATCATTCTAACATACTTACGGGTATCGTGATCGACCAGGGGCCTTCAATGGGACCGTCATTACAGGTCCAGAATTCACCCATTAGCTTATATCCCTGTAAACCGTCTTCGGGGATCTTAAAACAAGTTTCATCGTAGCTGTTGATTCTTTCAGTATCCCACCAGGACAGTGAATAATCATAGTCGATCCTTTCTCCGGAAGGATCCGTCAGGTAAATAAATCCGTGATTATCTGTATAACCGATGGAATCATATTTAATCTGAATATGCAGATATCCGTCAACTATCCCGAATCCTTCCAGGGTTACTCCATCGGTAAGTGTGACATCACTTGATGTACCCGTACTGATAACAGGAATAGCGGCCAACCCTTCTTCATCAATAAGCGGTCCGCTTCCGCCCCTCAGATCATAATCCGTTGTCACATCCGCAGCAGGGAGCAGATTATCAAGATCGATCATTTCCAATTCAGTGCAGGTATACTCTTTGTAAGGCAGTATCTCACCGACGGAAAAACTGATCTTATCATTCTCATTCAGAGGATGATCACCCTGATCGATGCTTATCGTAAAGTATGCGGTTTTTGTCTCCTCATCGAATCCGGCAAAGGAGCACCCGGAATACTGATCGTACGGAGTATGGATGCTGTAACTGTCATACAGATCCGTCATATCTCCGATCCTGTCGCCTTCCGTGTCCCGCATCGATACAAGGATATTCATGTTACCGCCGTCAATTTCCGCACCGACCACTTCCATTACAATGCCTTTATTTTCACTGTACAGGCACACGGGTTTTAATCTCTGTGCGAATGAAGGAGCAATAGAATACATTAACCGGTATGCAGCTTCATTGTCACATGCTGCCATCACGGGAACAGATCCGCATATGAGGAAAATAATACATGCGGCAGCTGCCAGTATCTTAACAGGAGTGTAGTCTTTGCCGAATTTATATTTTTCCGCTTCATCTAAAACGGTAGGGGATAGTTCGGATATGACATT
Source organism: Lachnospiraceae bacterium (assembly GCA_017940415.1). Lineage (GTDB taxonomy): Bacteria > Bacillota > Clostridia > Lachnospirales > Lachnospiraceae > AC2028. The sequence continues at coordinate 31,457 of JAGAYR010000012.1, read as the reverse complement.
ATACATATCTTCCGAATTCATAATTCATAGCCTCCCTTTTCAACAAATGTTTTGAGTTTTTTACGTATCTTTAAAAGTTTCTGTGTCATTCTGTTTTCCGAACATCCGAATTCTTCCGACAGAGCTTTTACGGATTCTCCGAAATAATATCTTCGCACGAACAGCACTCGGTCCTCAGTCTTAATGCTCTCCAGGTAATCATTAACCAAACCGATCAATTCTCTTTTTTCCGCCTGATCTTCGACATTTATTCCGGATGGAATACAGTCTTCCAGTTCATCCAGCATCACGGTCATTGCACTATATCGCTTTCCCGCATGATTTTCTCTGTACTTGCTTAAGGATATGTCTCTGACAATCTTTCCCAGAAAAGCTTTTAAAGATGCAGGTATTATGGGAGGGATCTTATTCCAGACAGTGACCCAGGTATCGTTAACACACTCCTTGGAATCTTCGATATCTTCAAGGATATTTCCGGCAATCTTAAGACAGTACTTTCCGTATTTATTCTGTGTTTCGGAAAGTGCTTTTTCGTCCCTTTTAAAATACAATTCAATTATCTGTTTATCGTCCATCAGATATCTCCGATTTTTTGTCCCTCTACTACTATAGCCGCAAAAGAAATAAAAATCTTATCACCTGATACAAAAAATTATTTAAAAAAATCGTGGGACTTTTCAGTCCCACGATCCATTATTATCTGAACACAAATATGTAAGCCAGTATCAGCAAATGAAGCGGATAGAAAATATAGAAGAACCATTTCTGTTAAGAGTTATTTTCATTCTTTGCCTCCATAAAACCGCGAATCCTGAATCTGAGCCTCCTCATGAGTCCGTTCATATACCTGAGCAGACATGCTATTCCGAAATCCATCAAAACTATCAAAGCAAAGATCAGCATTCCTATGGGATATCCCCAATTTAAGAATCCGTACCAGTCATTGGAATCGGGCCATACCCCTATCCCGTTTATGAGAATATTTCCCAGATAATATATTCCGTATGCCAAAGCAAGCAGTGATGATATCCATGTGTATTTAAACGGAATTTTCTCTTTGGTACTTATACAGACAAACTCCGCCATCGCAAGAAGGGGAACAATCAGATGAAAATAAAGATTTCCTCCCTCATACAGATTTAAATTCGGATACAACGGCTGAAGAAATGCCGCGATTATCAGAAATGTAAGGCCTGTGGCAGAGGCTGCCATAAGTTTAATCAAGATTGAGAATTTTCGTCCGATGAGAAAATAAAACACGCGGACTATAGCAACAATACCGCAAAAAAGATTGGACAGAACAGTAAAGTATTTCAGATTAGCAAATCCCGATGCCATAAGTCCTGCGCCGGAATCGGTATTCTTCCACATCAAAACAGTGCCGATACCGGCAAACACAATGATGCAGACATTTAAGAAAAATTCAAAGCACTCGCGATCTTCGGTTTTTACGTCTTCTTTTACCCCGCGTTCCATAATCCCTCCAATAACGGATATGTGAACTCCCCCGCGACCGTCCCGTCCATTATACGATATACGGGATATATAAAAAAAGAGCCAAGGAGTTAATTTTTCCTAAACTCTTTGGCTCTATATCAGTATTATCAGTCAAACATATAAGCAAGCACCAATGAATATGTATCACGGATAGCATCTATATGTGTTCTCTCATATCCGTGAGTTGCTCTGGTTCCGGGACCGATGGCTGCATGACGGATATCATATCCGGCAACAAGTGAAGTATCGGCATCCGTTCCGTAATGAGGGGTGAAGATATCGGGAACAAAATCAACCTTCGCTTTCTTGGCCTTCTTCTCAAGATCTCTTGTCATGTCGAAATTGTAAGGAGCTCTCGTATCCTTGAAGAAGATGGATACCTTTCTCTCATCGGATGTCTGCTCGGGTCCGATGCATGCAATATCAACCGCAAGGAATTCCGCCACATTATCGGGAAGCCATGATCCTCCGAAGCCGATCTCCTCGTGGAAAGGAATAAGGAAATATGTCTTCTTCGCAGGAGTCTTTTTCTCCTTTTTCATATCTCTGAGGATTTCAAGAAGAATGGCAACCTGCGCCTTGTCATCAATGAAACGTGACTTGATATAACCGTTCTCATATTTGAATCTGTGATCGAGAGCAATATAGTCTCCGACTTCGATTCCGAGTTTTCTTACGTCTTCAGCATTCTTAACTTCAGAATCAACAACGGCTACGATATTTTCCTCAAAGCTGGGAAGTGCCTCCCAGGCTTTATCGGGAGTTACATGTACCGAAGAGAGTTTTCTCTGAAGAGCTCCGGTGATCACCTTACCGCTGCGTGTATGGATACGGATATTTTCACTGTCTGAATTGTGAGCATGCAGTCCGCCTACAGGGCAGACTTTAATGGTTCCGTCGGAATTGATATGTCGAACCATAAGGCCTATGGTATCGCCGTGTGCACTTATTACTCTTCCTTCGCCTTTACCTCCAAGGTCAATAAGTACTCCTCCCTTTTTAAGGGTAGTTGCTTTAAAACCAAGGCTATTTGCTTCCTTTACAAGATAGTCCTGAAGTTCGTGATACTGGCCGGTGACTGAATCAATATCCAAAAGTTCTTTTAATGTCTTAATAAAAAACTTCTCATCAAATTTCATTTTTATAACCTTCTATCCGTTTATTTTATTCTGGAATGCAACCAGATCATTTGTAAGACTCTCGGCCTTTCTGGAATCAAGTATCCAGGATACTGCATTAACCATCAAAGTGATACAGATGACACTTAACACTATACCACAACTTATGATAATGAGTTCCCCCGTAATCTCCATTCCTCCGAACATTGTGGTCAAAAGGATTGCGCTTATCAGGATCACACCGATGATCTCTCTGAAGATTGTCTGTCTTACGGTAGGTTCTTTCTTTTCAACCATAAGAAGGTTGGGGATACTTGTTAATGCACCGTAAATGATGGGATAAAGAAAAGCATCATATCCCAGTTTTTGATCCGGTTTAAATATCATGCCCAGAATAAAGACCGCAAGATTGATACCGGTTACTATTATAAAATAATTTCTCAGGCATTCTTTTAAATGTTCTTTCAAATGTTCCTTCATACTAAATCATCCCTTGAGTTTATCCTTAAGCCCCTGCACATACTTTCTGGAAATTATCACTTCTTCACCGTTTTTCAGCTTACAGGAAAATCTTCCGTTAAGCGCAGGCTTGATGGAATCCACCTTCATCAGATTTACAACAACCGATTTTGAGATCCTTATGAAATGAAAAGAATCCGTAACCTTCTCAAGTTCGTACAAACGCTTTCTTGATTCATAGGTTTCTTTTTCCAGATAGAGAAAGGTTCTGTCGTCAACCGATTCAATGTAGTACACATCCGTTATTGGAATGTTATACATATCACCTTCGGAATACCCTTCCAGGCTTCCCTGTCTTGATTTGATGAATCTGGTAATCTCATCGATACGATCATCAACCTTGTGACAGCCTATCTTCACATATTCTGTTTCTTCGGGATGAATCAGTTTGACTTCAACATCCAACGGCTTATCAGTATTTTCCATCAATCTCAAAATCTCCGATCCCCTTTAAGTATCTGTCAAAGAACTGAAGGGTAATGGAATTGATCTTATCTATACATTCTTCGGGATCTCTGTCTCCCATTCCGAGGTTCTTCGCAAGAAAAGGTGAAAAAAGAGGAAGATCCGTAAAATTCATATGAGCGGTCTCTTCGAAATAAACCGAATAACCTTCCGCAGCATTATCCATTATCACATTATTGGAGTAGACATAGCCGGTCTCTTCCGCAAGTACTCTGTCTGCGTGATGGGATTCGGAATCAAAACAAAGTATGGGAGTATTATATGGCTCAGGATTAACGATAATATTTCCGTTCTCATATCCGATCTCTTCTCCGAGCATCGTTCCGTCAAAATCAATAACCGCGGATACATCTTCCCTTCTGCCCACGGTAACGGCAGTTGCTCCGCCAAGAGAATGGCCCATGAGTCCGATATTATCCGTATCTATTCCCGATAGAATTTTCGTGAAAGCATCCTCGCTATCTTCGGTCAAAAACCATTCGTCTCCAAGCTCTCCGGTTTCTGCAGAGTGGATGATGGTATCAAGAGCAAAATTCATATCCGCTTCTCTTATCTCCATCCATCCGGAAGTGATCCCGTAAACCTCAGCTTCGCTTTTTGAACCTGCATCCATTGCGCCGGCAAAAAACTCAGGATCTACCGTTATGGTTTTTCCGGTTGTATCTTTGGTGAACAGAGAATGATAGGGATGCTCGATACTTACAACAATGTAACCGTTGGAAGCAAGTTCAAGATATGTTGATGCATTGCTTTCGTAATAGCCGAAAGCTCCGTGACTGAACATCACAAGAGGAAGGGATTCCTCATCAAGTTCATCTATGCACTCCGGATAGAAGAAATAAACCGGAACCTCTCTGAAGGATCCGTCGTTTTCATTTTCTTCCAATCTGGTTTCATCGATAAGTATCGCCCTGCTCTGTGCCACACTGTAAGGACCGCTCACAGGTCTTCCGGTATAATCCCTGAAGATAAATGCGGGAATCATACTTAATGCGATCATGATAATTCCGAATACAGTCCCCAAAACTATTCTTGAAGACTTCTTGCTCTTTTCATTTTTTCTGCTTACGGCAAATACGATAACCGATATAAGAATTCTTATTACCAGAAGTATAAACAGCCCTTTGAACCTGAACGAAAAATCAATACCAGGAAGTATCAGCATGATCAGATAAACAAGAAGCTCTGCCGCATTTGCTGCGGTTCTGCTTATCGACCATTTTTTCTTCGATGTCTTCTTCTTTATGGTCCATGCCGCAAAGACGATTTCTGTTATTACAAGTACGATAAATAATAATTTTTCCATATATCCGCCTCCATGTTTTCTTGTTGAGGCGAATATATCATTTAAAAATTCTTATTTGTGGGAATCTGCCGTGAAATGCATTTTTAGGCTGTGAAATGCAGATCAGATTATTTCCGCCATCACATCATCCGCATACTTCATCAGAATATCGGCATTGGAATTCTTAGGATTGTACAGCGCATTCTTAAGGAGCCCATACATTTCATCTGCATTTTCTTTCTGCCCTGTCTTACAATACACTTCCAGAATTTTCAGATATGCCATGGGATTTTTTGCTGCATCGGGAAGATTTGATTCCAATATCTTAGTTGCATGAGCAAATTCGTTCTCATAATCCCCTTTCAGGCAATAATATGAGCAGTACATATCCTCTATCGCAAGGAGATTCATTCCGCCTGCCTTATAATATCTGTCAATGTAACTCTTTGCATCTGCCAGAACATTCTCGGCCCTCGCAACATCCTTAATCCCCTGACATATACCCATCTGAGTATTAAAATACAGAGCCAGAGTTTCTCCTTTATCCATAAATTCCTGTTCCTTGGATCTGATCTCATTTGTGTCAATGGAATTAATATAGTTCAGAGCTTTGTCATATTCCTTTTTCATGCTGTACGCGGATGCTGCGTGCAGCATGAATGTTACATAGTAATTGGACTTAGTATCATTCTTTTCCGATGGGATTCTTTTTTTCATTGCTATACATTACCTTAAGCAATATGAATGCGGAAACAAAAGTCAGGGGGATGACAATGCCAAAAAATTTTCCAACACTGTATGTTCCCGGAATTTTCAATATGGGATACATTACTGCACTGAGTATCAGAAACATAAGAACCCAGGCAATTCCGTACACTTTAAGAAGTAATACAGTATTTTTATTCATCCCGCTTTCCTCCGTATCAATATCCGATATTATTCACTGTGCCGACAGAAACATAATGATCGAGAAGCGCTTTGAAATCCGTTTCTTCTTCGGCAACCGGAGTTTTAATTCCTTCGATCATATATCTGATACCGCCGTTCTCCAGTTTTTCAATCTCGTTATATCTGTCCTTGAAAAACATTCCCCTTGAAACCTTTCGATCGTACAGTATTCCTTTACACTCGGAAATACTGCATTCGGGAAAGTTTACATTGTGTATATGTCCCGGCGGAAGCTGTTCGTATAATATACGATCAAGTATCTCGGGAAGATAATGATCCGTTACTTCATGAGGTCCGTCGAAAGCTTCAGATATTGCAATCGCGTGATACTCCTGAAATGTTCCCTCAAAGGCCGCGCCTACCGTGGCGGAATACTGAAGGTCCGACGCCATGTTAAATCCATTGTTTATTCCGGATATAACAACATCGGGTTTTTCAGGCATGACGCTTAGGCTTCCGACTCTTACGCAATCCACCGGAGTGCCTGAACAAGAGTAGGCCTTCACTCCTTCTATGGAATAATCCGTGATGGGATAAACATCCAGAGGATGTCTTAATGTCACGCTATGGCTTGCGGCACTTCTCTCCTCCGCAGGAGCCACGACCCAAACCTCTCCATATTTCAGCACGGCTTTCGCAAGCCTTTCCAATCCGTGAGCGTTTATTCCGTCATCATTTGTCAGTAATATTCTCATAAATTCTTCCCATATAACAAAATTGTCCCGGCGCCCATATGCGGCGTCGGGACTTTTCATGATCATGCTTCGATCAGTTGGTCTATATTGGAAGCATCCGCAACAGATGCTCTGCAGGAGATCGTCTCTCCGGGGAAAGAAGTTCCCGCAGCAATGTGGTTGTACATAAGTACGATGGGATCGTGTCCCTGTCCGAAGGAATCCTGACTGATGATGGATCCGACGGCTCCGTTCTTGATGTAAGGGAAGAGTCCGGGATTAAGGTCAAATCCGACAACCTTGGTCTTGCCTTTACGTCCGGCATCAACAACTGCCCTTGCCACATCTTCGGGGAATCCGTTTGTAAGGAAGAGCACCTGAACCTCAGGATGTTTGCTTAAGTATTCCTTGGTCTTCTTATAAACATCATCGCTGTCATCCTTAACGGACATCTCTCCCACAAGCTTGATGGATTTATATTTTCCGATGGTATCAATAAAGCCCTTTCTACGCTCGACATTACCGATGATGGTATCACTTCCCATCAGGATTCCGACATTTCCGCTCTTTCCGATCAGGCCGGCTGCGGATTTGGCTGCAAGCTGACCCTGTTCAATGGAATCCGCCTTAAGGCATGCAAGTCTGAGCTTGGTATTTGAACAGTCACAGTTGAATGTCATCAGCTTAATGCCCTTTGACCTTGCCTGTTCAAGCTGCTTATCTACACCGCCCAGGAATCCGGGATATATGATGGCATCATATTTCTGGTCGATAAAGCTCTGAATGTATTCTCTTACCTTATCTCCGTCATCACCGGGATTAATGGGAGTAAATGTAACCTTAGTCTTAAAAGGTGCCAATTCCTTAACTGCATAATTCGCACCGCGCTTTACACCGTACCAGAAATCATTATCGTTCATGCTGACCATTCCGATCTTGATCTCTTTACCGCTTCTGTTGTTCTCGGGCATCACGCCGGTATCGAATCTGCCGATCAGTTTTCTGATTCCCTTCAGCATATCATCAAGGGCTGCAGTATTTTCTCCGATCTGAGTAGCTTCTGCGGTAACTTCCTGAGATGCAGCTGCGATATCTTCCGTCGACTCATTTATATCTTTGGCGGTATCATACATCCGATCCGCAATATCTTTGGATCTTTGGAAATTATCCTCCATCACGCTGAACATCTTATTGATGTCGGTGATCTTGGTCTGAATCTGAGTGGAATTCGTGTTGATGGCTCCAAAAGAGCTGTTTACTTCCGTGAATGTAGCCTTACTCTCATTGAAGGATTCGGTTACTTTATTAATACTCTCGGTAACGTGGGAAGAACTGGTCATGATCTCGGAAAGAATCGTACTGATCCTGTCCATACCTTCCTTGGTCTGTTCGGACATTCCGGTCATTTCACCTGCAACAACCGCGAAGCCTCTTCCGGCCTCTCCCGCTCTTGCCGCTTCTATTGAAGCGTTGAAGGACAAAAGTTTAAGCTGAGTACTGATATCAACTATGAAATCTCCGACCTCGTATACCTTCTGTATCTGATCGTTAAACTTCACAAGAGTTTCGTTGATATTGTTAAGATCCTCGGATACAACATCCATTTCTCTGTTATATCCTTCAAGAATCTCCATTCCGTTATTGCTCATCTGAGCAGTCTCTCCCAGAAGATCTCCGATCTCTGTCATGGAGTTACCTATCTCATTAAGCTGGTCATAGTTGGACTCCATAACATGCTTGTTGTCATCCACCATCTCAAGCTGTTTTGAGGTTCTCTCTTCAACACTTATTGTGTTGTTGGCGATCATCTCGGTGCCTTCCTGATTGGCCTTCATGTTCTCGGTCAATCTGTCGATGGCATCGGAGAGTACAACAGTATTCTGCTTGGTTGACTCAACAAATGTGAGCATGTTTGACTTGATGAGATTCAAGCCGTTTGCAATAACATCTTCGGAAGAATTACTTCCGGATACGGGAATATCGTCGATATTGAGTTTTCCCTTGGCAAGCTGTCTTGCACTGTCCACCATGGCATCCTTCTTCTTTTTGCCAAGAAGCCATACCACTACGCCTGCGATGATAACCAAAAGCTCGATTATCGCCAAAATGATCCAAAATGTACCCATACCTTTACCTCTCTATCTTTAAAATGTCCCCTCGATAATGAAAGGTGTTTTCAGAACTTTATCCCGCCTGAATTACTCTACTCCGTCCCAGCAGTAGGTGCAGAGTTTATCGTGAGGAAGTCCCGTTGAATCGAGCATATCGTCAAGACGCGCATATCTGAGTGAAGTGAAATTCATCTCCTTGCGAATCTCCTCGATCATTGCCGCGTACTTCTCGGTGTCGGGATCAGCGTACTGCTTAAGAACTTCTTCCGTTACATTACCGCCTTCGAGTCTTTCGATAACTCTTCTGGTGATAAGATCCATCTCAGACTTTGATCTTGAGAAGTTAAGGTACTTACATCCGTATACGAGAGGAGGACATGCAGGTCTTACATGGACTTCCTTTGCACCGGACTTGTACAAAAACTCCGTGGTCTCTCTGAGCTGGGTTCCTCTTACGATGGAATCATCGATGAGGATAATGCTTCTGTCTCTGATAAGTTCCTCGACAGCAAGCAGTTTCATCTTGGCGATCAGGTCACGCTTGCTCTGAATGGTGGGCATGAATGATCTGGGCCAGGTAGGTGTGTATTTAATAAAAGGTCTTGAGAAAGGAATACCCGATTTATTGGCATATCCTACGGCATGTGCGGTTCCGGAATCAGGGACACCCGCTACGATATCGGCTTTGACATCATCTCTGCCTGCCATTGCCGCACCGTTGTTGTAACGCATCTTCTCAACAGACATTCCTTCGTATGAGCTTGAAGGATATCCGTAATATACCCAGAGGAATGTACAGATCTTCATCTTGTCTCCGGGTGCCTTAAGAGTTACACAGTTGGAATCGGTTACGCATACGATCTCGCCGGGTCCGAGTTCTTTGTAATCGTTATATCCGAGATTTTTATAAGCAAAGTTTTCAAAAGAAAGACAAAAAGCTCCATCCTTCTTACCTACAACAACGGGAGTTCTTCCGGCCTTATCTCTTGCGGCATAGATTCCCTTGGGAGTGAGCATGAGAAGCGATACGCTTCCGTCTATCGATTCAAGTGCATAATTGATACCGTCGATAAGATTCTCTTTGGTATTGATCAGCGCTGCGATAAGCTCGGTTGCATTGATCTCGCCGGAACTCATCTCCATGAAGTGGCTTAAGCCTCTGTCAATGAGATTCTTAGCCAGCTCATCCGAATTGTTTACTTTGCTTACGGTTACAAGTGCATAAGTACCGTGATGTGAATGAATGATAAGGGGCTGAGGCTCATAATCGGATATGGAACCGATACCCATGTATCCGTCCATTTCCTGAATATCTTTATCGAATTTTGTCCTGAAGGGTGAATTCTCTATATTGTGGATCGCACGATTGAATCCTTCCTTACCGTATACTACCAATCCGCCTCTGCGGGTTCCGAGATGTGAATGATAATCCGTTCCGAAAAACAGATCAAACACACAATTTTCTTTTGCCGCTACTCCGAAAAAACCACCCATCTTAAACTAACCCTTTCAACCTTTTTATATTTCTCAATTTTCTGTATTTGTACCCGTCTTACTATTTGTTTCAGTTTTCATCCATTAAATCGATCAGTTCGGAAACGTTCGCTTTAATATCCCCCTTGAAAACCGAAGACCCCGCTACAACTACATTGGCACCTGCCTTAACGATACCGGAAACATTCGACGATGAGATTCCGCCGTCTACTTCGATATCCACAGCAAGTCCTTCCGAATCAAGAAATGACCTCAGTGCCCTGACCTTATCGATGGTCTCGGGTATGAGTTTCTGTCCTCCGAATCCCGGTTCGACAGTCATTACCATTATCACATCCACATCCTTAACATAGGGCATCACAGCACTGATGGGAGTTCCGGGCTTAATGGCTACTCCTGCCTTTAAAGGCACGCCTCTTAAGCTCTTCGTCTCATGAATGTGTTTCAGCGTCTCTCCTACATTGTCGGGATCGGCCTCAACGTGAAAAGTAATGCCGTCAGCTCCGCACTCGGCAAAGGTTTCAATGTATCTGTCAGGCTTTTCGATCATAACATGAACATCGAAAAACATGTCGGTACACTTCCTTGCGGATGCCATCACCGGCATCCCGAAGGATATGGACGGGACAAACATCCCGTCCATTACATCTACATGAAGATATGGTGCTCCACCCTCGGAAGCTGCCTTTATCTGTTCACCGAGCACGGTGAAGTCAGCTGCCAGTATGGAGGGCGCCAGGATTTTTTTCATTTAGACAAACTCCTTGACCTGCTTGTATACGCCTTCAGCATCCAATCCGTATTTGTGGGTAAGTTCCGATGCAGATCCGGACTCTCCGAATACATCCTGCATACCGATTCTCTTAACCTTAACGGGATACTCATCAGCAAGTACTTCACATACTGCAGATCCAAGTCCGCCGATAACGGAATGCTCTTCGCATGTAACAACCTTGCCTGTCTTCTGAGCACTCTTTATTATAATATCCTTGTCAATGGGCTTGATAGTGCAGATATTGATGATCTCGGCATCGATTCCCTCTGCTGCCAGCTTCTCGGCTGCTCCGATAGCGGAATCTACCATGATACCGGTTGCTACTATGGTAACGTCCTTGCCTTCTCTTACAAGCTGTCCCTTACCGATCTCGAACTTGTAATCGGGCTTATCGTTGATAACGGGAACTGCAGCACGGCCGAATCTGATGTAAACAGGTCCCTCGTGCTCAAGAGCTGCTCTGACGGCTGCCTTAGCCTCGATATCGTCTGAAGGAACCATGACTACCATTCCGGGAATGGTTCTCATAAGAGCGATATCCTCGTTACACTGGTGGGAAGCTCCGTCCTCACCTACGGTGATACCTGCGTGGGTAGCGCCGATCTTAACATTGAGATGAGGATATCCGATGGAGTTTCTTACCTGCTCAAAAGCTCTGCCTGCAGCGAACATAGCGAAAGAGCTTGCGAAGGGGATCTTTCCGGTAAGTGAAAGTCCGGCTGCGATGCCCATCATGTTGGATTCTGCGATACCGCAGTCAATATGTCTGTCAGGATATGCTTTCTTGAAGATTCCTGTCTTGGTTGCGCCTGCAAGGTCAGCATCAAGTACTACGAGCTGAGGAAATTCCTCTGCCAGTTCCTTGAGAGCGTTTCCGTAGCTCTCTCTGGTTGCAATCTTTTTAACGTCTGCCATTTTTATCCCTTTCACGCCTTAATAGGCATTTGTAATTTTAATGTTTGTTATTTATGCAAGTTCAGCATCGATCTTAGCAAGATCTGCCATAGCGGTAGCATACTCCTCGTCATTGGGAGCCTTGCCGTGCCAGTCAGCATTGTTTTCCATGAAGGAAACGCCCTTACCCTTTACGGTGTGAAGGATGATGCAGGTAGGCATGCCCTTGGTTTCCTTTGCATTATTGAAAGCGCTGCGGATCTGGTCGAAATCATGTCCGTCAATCTCAACAACATTGAAATTAAATGCCTTGAACTTGTCGGCGATGGGATAAGGTGAACATACCTTATCTACGGGTCCGTCGATCTGAAGTCCGTTATTATCTACGATGACTACGAGATTATCAAGCTTGCGGAATCCTGCAAACATTGCTGCTTCCCAAACCTGGCCTTCCTGGATCTCACCGTCTCCGAGAAGGGTATATACTCTGAAGTCCTTATTATCAAGTTTAGCGCCAAGCGCCATACCAACTGCAGCGCTGATTCCCTGTCCGAGGGATCCGGATGCCATGTCGACTCCGGGAATATGCATATTGGGATGTCCCTGAAGGTATGATCCGAGCTTTCTGAGAGTCTTAAGATCTTCTACGGGGAAATATCCTCTGTTGGCAAGTGCAGCATAAAGACCAGGTGCAGTGTGGCCCTTGGAAAGAACGAATCTGTCACGGTCTTCTTTTTCGGGATTCTTAGGATCGATGTTCATCTCCTCGAAATAAAGGAATGTGAAAACATCTGCAGCCGAGAGTGATCCGCCGGGATGTCCCGCTTTAGCGCTGTGTGTTGAGGTTACTATGCCTTTACGTACTTCGTTGGCATATTTCTTGAGCTGAAGGTTGTCCATTTTCTCTCCTTTTTTGCAGATTATTCTGCGTTATTTTTTCTGTCCGTAATATGCATTCGGACCATGCTTTCTAAGATAGTGTTTGTCCTGAAGTTCCTGAGGCGCAGGCTGTATCTCGGGATTAATGAGACGTGCCATGTAAGCCATCTTGGCAACTTCTTCGAGAACTACGGCATTATGTACCGCATCCATACCGTCCTTACCCCATGTAAAGGGGCCGTGATTTTTACACAGAACGGCGGGCACCGCCATGGGATCTCTTCCGGAGTTCTTGAAATAGTCGACTATCAGTACACCGGTATTTTTTTCATACGCCTGATCGATCTCTTCGGCAGTGAGACATCTGAGGCAGGGAACAGGGCCGTATATATAATCGGCGTGAGTTGTTCCGTAGCAGGGAATGTCCATTCCCGACTGAGCCCAGCTGGTTGCATGGGTCGAATGTGTATGAACCACTCCTCCTATTTCGGGAAATGCCTTGTAGAGTTCTACATGAGTAGGCATATCGGATGAAGGATTAAGGTCTCCTTCCACCACATTTCCCTCCAGATCTACAACCACCATATCTGAGGGCTTCATGGTCTCGTAGGGAACTCCGCTGGGTTTTATGACTATGAGACCTTTTTCATGGTCGATCTGGCTGACATTACCCCATGTGAATGTAACCAGTCCGTGTTTCGGAAGCTGCAGATTAGCTTCACATACTTTTTGTTTCAATTCTTCGAGCATTGTTTTCCCCTGTCCGACAGCAGTTTATGAATCAGCTACTATCTTTTCTGCTTTAAGTGCTTTCTTATATCCGTCAAGATATATATCAAATCCCTTAACCCCCTCAGGATCGGGATTTAATGTCTTCTGACCCTGGCCGGAGAATACCTTCTTTTCAAGGTAATCGCCAAGGCTCTCGCCGTTTTCTTTGTTAAGAACAAAAGCGGCAAGTACTGCCATTCCCCATGCGCCGCCTTCGGAAGCGGTATCAGGTACGGTGACGGGGCAATCAAGTGCATCGGCAAGCATCTGCTGAGCTGCAAGAGGAGTCTTAAAGAGTCCGCCCTGTGCCATCATTACTTCCGTCTTAACATTCTCCTCGCGCGAAAGAATGTCGTTACCGTACTTAAGTGTTGCAAATGCGCTGTAGATATTGCTACGCATGAAGTTTGCCATAGAGAAGTCCGCATCGGGAGTTCTGACCACCATAGGTCTTCCGTTTACGAGTCCTGTTACGGGTTCACCGGAGAAATAGTTGATGCTTAAGACTCCGCCGCAATCTTTTGCACCGTTTTTGTAAGCGTCGGTGAAAAGCTTGGTATAGATATCGCCCACATTTACTTCAAGTCCCATTACCTTGGCAAAATCGGCAAAGAGCTTGACCCAGGCGTTGATATCGGATGAGCAGTTGTTGCAGTGAACCATCGCTACGGGAAGTCCCTCGGGAGTGGTTACCACATCAATCTCTTCGTGAGGTTTGCTGAGGTTGTCTTTGAGAACAACCATTGAGAATACGCTGGTTCCGGCAGAGATATTACCTGTTCCGGGCTTTACCGCATTGGTTGCACACATTCCGGTTCCTGCATCGCCCTCACAGGGAGCAAATACTGCACCTGCCTGAAGTGTTCCACTCTCGTCCAGAAGCTCCGCGCCTTCTGCGGTAAGGGTTCCTGCCTTCTCGCCGGCCTTAAGAACCTTGGGAAGAATATCTTTGATCTTCCAGGAAAAACCTTTATCTGCGATGAGTGCATCGAATGATGCGATCATCTTAGCGTCATAATCACAGGTTACGGGATCGATGGGGAACATTCCGGATGCTTCTCCGACACCCATATTCTTTTCGCCGGTAAGGCGGAAATGGATATAACCTGCAAGTGTTGTGAGGAATGAAATATTACCTACGTGATCCTCGCCGGAGAGAATAGCCTGATAGAGGTGAGCGATGCTCCATCTCTGGGGAATATTGAAATTAAATTCCTTGGAAAGTACGCCTGCTGCCTCAGCAGTCATGGTGTTTCTCCAGGTTCTGAACTCTGCAAGCTGCTTTCCGTCTTTATCGAAAGGAAGGTATCCGTGCATCATGGCACTGATTCCGATTGCGGAAAGCTTCACTATACTTGTCTGATATTTCTCATTAACATCAGAAACAAGTGATGCATAGCTTCCGCGCATTCCCTTTATGATCTCATCCATGGGATAAGTCCAGATACCGTCTACGAGGGAGTTTTCCCAATCATAGATACCGGTTGCCAAAATGTTGTGTGATGCGTCCGTAAGAACGCTCTTGATCCTGGTGGAACCGAATTCGATTCCGAGTATTGCCGTACCCGCGTCAATAATCTGTCTTGCTTCCATACACTCTCCTGTCAATCGTCCGAATCAGCCAGTTCCATTTCGGTCTGGTCGATAAGGGCTTCAAATTTCTCACGGCTTTTTCTGAAGGATTCCATAACCTTGGGTGCGAATACACCGCATTCCCCGGATATGATAAGCTCAAACGCCCTGCTCTTGGGCAATGCCTTTTTATATATTCTCTCGCTGACCAGTCCGTCGTATATATCCGCAATACCGACTATCTGTGCAGAAAGTGGAATATCATCTCCGCTCAATCCGTAAGGATATCCGCCGCCGTCATACTTCTCGTGATGATATTTGCAGATATCATACGCGGCACTGAAATAATCCTTGCTGATATAGTTCTTTATGCCTTCAAGAAGTTCGCATCCCTTTGAAGTATGGGACTTCATAAGTTCCTGCTCTTCGGGGGTAAGTCTTCCGGGCTTTAAGATAACATTATCCGGAAGGCTGATCTTGCCTATGTCATGGAGCATACTTGCGATGGAGTATACTTCAACCTTCTCTTTGGTAAGTCCCAGATCCGGATAATCCTGCATCATCTGAAGTCCAAGTATCTTGGTAAACTCTTTGACGTGCATGATGTGATCCGAATGCTCCAGGTTTCTGTCTTCGACTATAGAGCCTAAAGATGCCATCAGCAGGTTTCTGCTTTTCTTCAGCTCTTCGGACTGAAGTGACAGAAGCTTAAACTGTTTCTTGAGAGTCTCGTCCTGAGTTCCCAGCTTGACCGATGACGCGGCCTGCTTTTTGACTATTCTTGAGAGATTCTCGACTCTTCTTCTGATGGGCTTGGATCTGAAAGGCTTTCTGGCAAAATCCATAACTCCCATCTCAAACCATGAACTCGGAGTGTCGGGATCATCCTCTCCTTCAATTACTATGAAGGGAACCTTTCTGGTAAGACCGCTTTCTGATGCAGCTTTAACAAGGGCATCTCCGGAGATACCCGGAAGATCCGCTCTTATAAATACGCACTCCAGATTTGCTCCGTTTTCCAAAAGATGTTTTCTGCCCTCTTCGCCGTTTGAAGCGCAGATGACTTCGTAATTATCTTTCAGTATGTCGGAGAGTTCTTCCCTCTCAACCAGTTTTCCGGTAATGATCAGTATTTTACCTGCCATATGCCAGCCTCTTGACGTTAATTCCGATACTTAAGAGCTATTCTATGATCGCATCGGGGTCTTTGGGATCTTTACTATTGTGGTACGCAAAGACTTTTTCTTCCGAACCTTTTCTCACCTTGCGGAGCGTCACATCCGTAAGGTCCTTTTCACTGTTCCAGGAAACTTCACCGAGCCAGACTTTAACGCCGTCATATATGGTGCCCTTGGCTTCTATGACCGCCCTGCTCAGTTCCATGAGCCTTGCCCTTACCTCTTCCTGCTTGGCAACAAGTTCTTCCGATTCTTTGCCCTTCGTATACAGGGCGTTCTGGACTTTCTCGTAAACAGGCTGCTCCGCAAGCTGTTCGGCATTCAGCTTCGCTTCCATCTCCCTGCGGACATTTTCCAGGATCCTGATTTCTTCCTTTGTGCTGCTCAGCTGCCTGTATATTTCATTATTGAGTTTCATAAGTGCGGTTGACGAACCTGCACGTATGGTGGTCTGAACCGCCGCTTTGGTTCCGATATTCTGGGCCGATACTCCCTTTACTCCGGTACATACACCACCGACTATGGTACCGTTTCTGAGTTTGGCTTCGACTGTCTCCTCGGAATACAGGATGCTGTTCATGGAGTAGTCGATATGTATCATTCCGCCCGCATAAACGTCTGCGGATTCCAGGAACTTGGCTGTTACGTTTCCGCCGGCCTTTATCTTGCCCTTACCGGAACCGTTCATTCCCTTTCTGAGAATGATCTCCCCGGCTGCCTCCAGAGTCGCTCCTTCAATGAAACCGTCGACGATAATGTCCTTGCCTGCCCTGATGGTAACTCCGGCACCAACATTGCCTCTTACATGCACGGATCCGTTGAAGACGATGTTTCCTATGGAGGAATTGATCTCATCAACCTCCAGCATCTCGCTTACTTCCAGCCTGTCTCCGTCAAGCTTGACCATTCCGTCTATCTTGGCGTAGTAGGTGCATCTGTCGGAATCCATCTGGAATCCGTTGCCTGACAGGATCGTCTGTTCCTTGCCCCTGGTGGACTTGAGGATGTTGCCTTCGACATCGTAACCGTCGATTCCGTCCTCAGCTTTATGATAGAAAGCCAGCTTATCACCTTTCTTGACCGCGTCATACCATTCTATGTCATGGTAATCAACCGATCCGTCGGGCAGCAGTTTGGGCTTTCTGTTTACGTCCGTCTTAAAAAAGTACTCATACCATCCGTCGCGTCCGTTTTCCACGTTTTTACCGACCGCGATAAGAACGGTGTCTTCTTCATATGTTCCGTCACATGCTTTGGTGATCTCTTTGCGGAGAATTCCCTTTCTGATCTTGCACGCCCAGAGTTCTTTGAGGACTTCATCCTCGGTAGGTCTGTTGTTTAAATTGGCAATGGACAGATATGCTTCCATCCCGTCGGGAGAAACAACTATCTTGAAAGGAAGTCCGATCTCAGCAAGGGGATCTTCTTCAATGAGCTTCCCGAGTTTCTCGAAATCTATGGAATCCGATGTCTCGGAAATCTGTGCAGCTCTTGATACTTCTTCCCTCAGTTTCTCCCTCATGGACTTCATGTCCGCGGCGGAAAAACGTATATGGGCATAAGAGCTTACATCAAGACCTTCTTCAAGTCCGAGTCTTATCTCCCTCATCTGTCGCGCATGGAAATAAGGATTCGAATAAAGAGAAGTATCGATTCTCTTTTCCAGGCCGAGCCTTATCTCCCTCATCTGTCTCCACTCATACACGGTGTTGACATAGGGGGTTATATCAAGGCCCTTTTCCAGACCGGCTCTGAACTCTCCGATGGAGGGAGCTCTGAATTCAACTTTCAGGTACTGTTCAATGGGTATTTTTCTCGTGAGAGCGATACGGATCTGCTCCAGCTGATCTTCTTTGTATCCCTCCCCGACATATTTCATGATGTCTACGCCGTCTCGTCTCGATTTGCGAATCTGACGGACGATCATAGGCGGATAATCCAGGAATCCGGATATGTCGATGCCGCTCTCCAGACCTTTTCTGATCTGGCGCATTGCGTGATAAGAAATCTCCGGCTTGGCATAGCGGCTTATATCAACCTTGCTTTCAAGTCCCAGACGGATCTCTCCCATCTGAAGCCAGTCAAGTTCAGGGTTTCTGAGCGCACTAACATCAAGACCTTTTTCCAAGGCCAGACGGATCTCTCTCATCTGTATCGCCAGGAAGCCGGGGTCTTCATAAACCGTTGTGTTCAGGCCCTTTTTTTTGCCCTCTTGTATCTCGAACCTTTGGTCCGGAGTGTAGAGCACGCCGTTACCAGCCATATCAGCAGTACCTTAGTGTAATTTAACTGTTTGCAAAGCCGTCAACACCCCAAAAGTTGACAATCTTGGCAAACAGATCATTACCCGATACCGCTATCTACGATTATATCATTGAAACCGCGGTTTCTCCACATTTTTTGCATATAAACAAACCAAAATTTGCTAAAAAAAACGGACAGGTTTTTACCTGTCCGTTTGTATTGCTATAGATGGTAATTATCCGATCTTGGTTCCGCATCCTGCGCAGAATTTAACGCCTTCGGTAAGCTTCTTTCCGCAGTTGGGGCAAACCTCGGGGGTCTTCTTGGGAGCTTCTTCTTTAGCGGGTGCGGTAGCAGGAGCTGCTGCGGGTGCTGCTGCTTTTGCTGCGGCTTCATTTTCTGCCTTTTCGATTCCTGCCGCAAGAAGAGGATTTACGGCCTGTGTTGAAACGGATGATCCGGAAGAAAGTCCCTTAACAACGTTGATAACAAGGAATACAAGGATCGCACCGTAGAACACGCCGTCGATAAAATAATCAACTCTGTTCATGAAGCTGTAGAATCCGTTAAGTCCGTACTCGGATACGTCAAAGCACCTTACAAGATATACAAGTACATCGAGAAGGTACTGAAGGATCTTAACTCCCGCATAAAGGATAAGAGCACTCTTGCTTCCACCCTTGATAACCTTGCTGTTTTCGACAACAGCTCCGTAAATGATAAGTCCCAGGAAAGGAATGGGGCCGAGAAGTGCTGCCAGGAATATAAGTGCCACAAACCAATATTCGTTAATGCCGAGCTTAGTTTCTTTTGCCATAGTTATTCTCCTTATTACATTTGATGTCTGACAACCGCATATTCATCATCGAGCCTGTAATACGGGCACTGGGCTCTCTTATCAGTGTTTATACGGTATGCATCATCCTCATCCATTTCGACCATACAATCGTATGAATCGTCCTCTTCATCATACACGTAATTTACGCATGTGTCACATGAATACATTATTTTGCACCTTTGGTATTTGAAGGCTTAACAAGTACAAGGCAAAGGACAAGTGCAAGAATATAAAGTGCAATGGTGAAAATAAGTACGTTCTGATATCCGACAGGATTGATCATGATAGCCTTTCCTGCGGCATCGGTTCCGTGCTCTACGAACTCTCCGGTGTGGTTAACAATGTAAGTTGCAACCTGGTTTCCGGTAAGTCCCGCAAATGCCCAAGCGGAAAGAGTGATTCCGTGGATTGCTGAGATGGAGCCCATTCCGTAATGGTCGGAAAGGAGGGTGGGAACGTTGGAGAATCCTCCGCCGTATCCTGCGTTTACAACAAAGATAAGCGCAAGAACAAGGAAGATAAGAAGTCCGTTGCCCTCGCCGTTCTTAATTCCGCCGGTAAGCATTACAAGAGCGGTAAATGCGATGGAAAGAACGAAGATCATCTTGTAGATGGTATTTCTGTCCTTCATGGTATCAGCCCATGCGGAGAATCCGAGACGTCCGCCTGCATTGAAGATAGCCGATACGGTAGAGATGACACCTGCCATAGCTGCAAGGCCTACACACTTAACGATCATCTTCTCCTGGGAGATAAGAGCAAGTCCGCAGGTGATGTTAATATAGAACATAACCCAGATACCGATGTAGTTGGTAAGGGGCTTGGTCTTAAGAACATCCATGATCTTGGGCTTATCAGCGCTGTTCTGAGGCTCATGCCAGTCAGCGGGCTTAGCAAGAAGAAGGTGTCCTACGAACATCATTACGAAGTATACTCCGGCAAGGATCATGAACATCTTGTAGATTCCGCCGTCTCCGAGTCCATTAAGCATTCCCTGCATGATAGGGCTTGCGATAGCCTTAGCTGCTCCGAATCCCGCAACTGCAAGTCCGGTAGCAAGTCCCTTTCTGTCCTGGAACCAAAGCATAAGTGTCTTAACAGGTGAAAGATATCCGGTACCGAGTCCTACACCCATGATAAATCCGTAGCTGAGGTAAATACCTATAAGTGCAACGGGGCTGTGCTGATGACTTCCGCCGTACATAATGAACACACCGGTAAGGAGCATTCCTACGGAGAAACAAATGGTAGCGATGAGTGAAGACTTGTGGATGTCCTTCTCAACGATGTTTCCGAGGAAAGCTGCGCTCATTCCGAGGAAAAAGATTGCAAAAGAGAACGCCCATTCAACGGCTCCCTTTGAATATCCGATATAATCCGCGATCTCCTGTGAAAAGATCGACCAGCAGTAAACGGTACCGATACTGCAGTGAAGAAGAAGTGCGGGAATAGCTGCGCGAACCCACTTGTTGGCACGCCATCCTCCCTGTTTTGCCTGTTCAGCCATTTTAAAAACCTCTCTTAATTAATCTTGTTTATTCGGTGAAAATACCGCTAAAACCTTTAAAAGATTAGCACTTCGGGCGCTAAAAAGCAATGAAAACGGCTTCCGAAGGGCTAAGAGCTTCTATTTTTTGCCGGATTTTTCCAGATATGCATAGATATCTCTCTTGGACACACCCCTGTCGGAAGCTGCCGCTTTCATGGCTTCCTTACGGTCCATTCCTTTATCTTCATACATCTTAACGTGATCTTCTATGCTCATTTCTTCCCATGAAGCACGGTCCCTGGCCTTAAGTTCCTCGGGATCCATTCCTTCTATGACAAGGACATATTCGCCTCTGGGTTCTTCATTTTCATACTTAAGGATCGCACCCTCTACGGTGGTGTGGATGACTTCCTCGAATTTCTTGGTAAGCTCTCTGCATAGAGCGATCTTTCTCTTATTTCCGTCCGTTAACGCCCCCGCCAGGTCGGAAAGGGTTCCTTTCAGATGATGGGGCGCCTCATAACAGATGATGGTTCTGGTCTCGTTTTCTATGGACTTAAGAACCTCAGCCCTTTCTTTCTTTTCCCTTGGGATAAAACCTTCAAATACGAATCTTCTGGTATTTAAGCCCGAAAGGGTAAGGGCCGTGATGCAGGCGCAGGGACCGGGAAGGGAAGTCACGGTGATGCCCGCCTCTATGCACATGGCAACCAGTACTTCTCCGGGGTCTGAAATTGCGGGAGTTCCCGCATCGGTAATAAGAGCGATATTCTTACCCTCTCTCATAAGCCCGATCAGTTCCGCCGCTTTGTCGTACTTATTGAATTCATGGTAGCTGGTCATGGGAGTATGAATATCGAAATGATTCAGAAGCTTTATACTGTTTCTGGTATCCTCTGCGGCAATGAGATCCGCATTTTCAAGGCACTCCAATATTCTCGGGGACATGTCTCCGAGATTACCTATGGGTGTTGCGCACAGACTGAGCATTCCTTCCATCAGAATCCGTACCACTCCTTAACTTCGTCAGTGTAGCTTCCGTCGGCGTTTTGAAGGATCAGGGGTTTTTCCACTTCGATCCTCATATTCGCCCCTCTTATCCCCTCGATAAGGACCATGTTAGGCTCCTTATCCGCCATGGGATATACCAGTCTCATCCTCTTAGGTTCCAGTTTATGGGCATGCATTACATTCATGATCTCAGACAGCCTGAAGGGTCTGTGAACCATGTAAAAATGTCCGCCGGGTTTTAACAAAACCGTCGCTGCGCTTATCACGTCTTCCAGTGTACACAGCACTTCATGCCTGGCTATAGCCTTAGCATCCGAAGGATTGACTATCCCGTGATCTACCTGAAGATAGGGAGGATTACAGGTTATAACATCAAAAAAGGCATGGGAAAATAAACTTCCTGCCTCTTTAATATCTCCTTTTACGATAGAGAGCCTGTCCTCAAGTCCGTTTAAGCGTATGCTTCTTGCGGCCATGTCGGCGCTTTCTTCCTGAATCTCCAGTCCGGTCAGATGAGATGCTTCCGAAAGAGCACTCATAAGAATGGGAATTATACCGGTTCCGGTGCCCATATCGAGCACCTTACCCGAAGGCTGCACCTTGGCAAAGTGGCTCAGGAGAACTGCGTCCATGCCAAAGCAGAACCTCTCGGGATCCTGTATTATCTTAAGTCCCGCTCTCTGGAGATCGTCTATTCTCTCTGCGCCCTTAAGACTGACCCGACTCTCCGCCACTTTGTTTATCTCTCTCGCCTTTTCCGCGTTTGTCGCGGTTTCTGTTATCATTTTTGCCGTTGTTGTGGGGCTTTTTGTCCCTGTTTCCGCCCTGGTTTCCGCCGCGGTTCTTATCCTGATGGTCCTTCTTACCGCCCTGTTCGGATCCCCCGGATTTATTGTTACGGTTATTTTCAGATTTCTTCTCCTTTGCTTCATCCTCAAGAAGTGCCAGCATTTCAGGAGAATCCTCCGCTGCTATGCTCGCATGACTTCCGCCGCGTTTTCCTTTCTTCCTGCGAAGAACGGTGATATCAGAAGCGGGATAATCGCGAAGCTCCTTATCATCGCCGTTTTCTACGAGAACCTTGGCAATCTGTCTGAGGACATTGATGCTCGATACCTCGCCCCTCATTCCGTCGGAAGTGGCAACATAGTCGCCGAGGGCGGGCATGGTGGAGTTAAGTTCCTCATACGCCTCTTCTTCATATTTGAGGCAGCACATAAGTCTTCCGCATACACCGGAAATCTTGGTAGGGTTGAGAGAAAGGTTCTGTTCCTTGGCCATCTTTATGGACACGGGAACGAAATCACTTAAAAATTCGGAGCAGCAAAGAGGTCTTCCGCACGATCCGAAACCTCCGAGACTCCTTGCCTCATCCCTTACACCAATCTGTCTGAGTTCGATCCTGGTTCTGAAAACTCCTGCAAGATCCTTGACCAGATCTCTGAAATCGACTCTCTGTTCAGCTACGAAAAAGAAAACAATCTTGCTGTTGTCAAAAGCATATTCCACATCGGTAAGTTTCATGTCGAGTCCGTGCTCGGCAATCTTTTCCTGAGCGATGCGATATGCATTCTTTTCTCTGGATGCGTTCTCCGCCACCTGTCTGTCATCCGCATCGGTGGCTTTTCTCATGACCTTGCGAAGAGGTACGGTTATCCTGGATTCATCAACATCCTGAATGTCGCTTACCGCCTGGGCGTACTCGATACCCTTAACGGTCTCTACGATGCAGTGATCATCCTTTCTGATATCTATATCTCCGGGATCAAAAAAATAACTCTTTCCACCGGTCTTAAATCTTACAGCTATTACCTTCATTTCATCTCCCGGGGCAAAATTCGCCCCTTTATTATCCGTTCTCCTGAATCACGGCAAAGAGAAGTTCCATGGTTATCTCAAAGCCGACATTAGCTCTTAATCTTTCACGTGCTCGGCTTATGGCCTGAAGCACTTCCTCGATACCTTCATAACTGCTCCTTCTGGAGGCTTTTCTTATTATGGAAATATCGTCTTTATAAACAAGGCTGTCGGTTTCACCCGTTGCCTTGAACATAAGTATATCCCTGTACCATACGGTGATCATATCCAGGAATTCACCCGGATCAACCTTATATTCCGCAAGGCTTCTTACAAGTGCGATCATATCCGCAATGGAATCATCACGTGCATTCTTTACCACCGACTGGGCAGCTGCCTGCATTGCGGAGAAGTCATCGCTGGACGCCATATCCCTGGCTTTTCCGAGATTTCCCTGAGCGAAGGCTATTGCAATATCCGCCCTGTAATCCGGAACCTGAAGTTCCCTCATCAGATATTTCTTAAGCACATCTCCCGGAACCGGTTTAAGTTCCCAGGTGATACATCTGGATCTTACGGTGGGAAGCATCATCTGGAGGTTTGAAACCAGCAGCAATATGACTGCATATGTGGGTGCCTCCTCAAGGCTCTTCAAAAGCGCATTCTGAGCCTGAGTCGTAAGTTTATCCGCTTCACTGACGATGTAGATCTTACGTGCCGCCTGATAAGGCTTTATGGGAAGATCGTTGCATATCTGATCCCTTACTTCCTCAACTCCGATGGAATTGGGTTTTTCGTGGATCACATATTTAATATCGGGATGAACCCTGCTTTCGGCCTGTTTACAGGAATGGCATTCTCCGCATGCATCGGCTCCGCGGTTTTCACATACTAAAAACTCCGCAAAGGCAGACGCTATAAATTCCTTACCCGCTCCTTTTTCACCGGTAAGGATATAGGCCTGAGCCACTCTGTCGTTTTCGACCGACTCCTGTATCTGTTTTTTGATAAGATCCTGTCCGATTATCTGAGAAAGCTTCGGCATCGTTAACCCCCCTGTCAGGTGAAGATATCCAGCAGCAAACCTCTTATCTCTCCGATCTTGTTTAAGATCTCGAGATTATCCTTCTCGTCTCTCATCAGTTCCTGAGCAAGCTGATCGAGATTGTCGTCAACCAGCCTTATTATTCCGTAAACCCTGTGTCTTCCTTTTCTGTCGAGGAAATTCTCTCTGGTAAAAGAATGGGAATGCGTTACGATCTCGTTAAGGAAATCTTTGACCAGGCTGCGGTAATGTCTCATATCCTTGACATCCCTGCGTTTTGCCAGCTTTTTACCTTCGGCATCGATCTGCTCCATAAGCGCACTGAGCTTTCCGGCAAGTTCGGCTTCCTCAATGTTGCTGGCAAGCATGAATTTAAAGCTGCCGTCGGATTCCTGAACATGCTGGGACTGTGCAACCTGAGCTGTTTGATTTACCTGGTTTACTCTTATATCCATTAAAGCTGCCTGATAAATTCCTTTACTTTATCAACACACTCCGCAAGATCGTCATTGTTCATAAATATATTAGTGATCCCCGCCGCACTCAGCTTTTCTTCGTCAAAATCCTCCGAGTCGGTGATGAACCTGCGGCACATCTCCTTATATCTGGGAGCAGCCTGCTTTTTCTCACGTCTCATGGCTCTTTCGAGTCTGATGCCGTCATCGGTCTCTATCATTGCCGCCACGATATTATCGGCACCGAAATGATCTCTGAGTCTTATATATGCGGGAATCGTTCCGGCGGCCGCAATAACGTTTTTACCGTCCGGATTGAAGGTTCCGTCATCTACGGTGAAATATCTCCAAAGGCCGTAAACCGTATCATAGGATCTGTCTTCTATGACTTTACCCTGCTCTTTAAGAGCATTAAATCCGGCTTCGTCCGTGAAATGATACTCTCTGCCTTCCTGTTCACCGCTTCTTAAGGGACGAGTGGTATAGGTGACCAATGGTACCAGGTCAAGACTCTCATCCGCAATAAGCTTTTTATATATTGTGTCTTTTCCGCTGCAGCTCTTGCCAAGCAGGCATATGATCTTAGCCATTTTGTATCCGTTCTAATCAGAAAATCATTTGATACTGCCTATTCGGGCTACCTTACAGTTTATCATAAAAATCTGTAAAATCCCATAAAAAAGCCGTCCGCTTACATAGGGCGGGCGGCTTTATCTTTATTAATCTTTCTTTCCGATCATTTCATCCAAAGTGTGCCATCCCAGAACCGCACATTTTACTCTGGCGGGCATATGTGAGATATCTGCCAGGGCGCCTGCTTCCTGAAGTTCATCTATTTCTTCGGGACTTGCCTCACTCTTTATCATTCTTATGAAAAGGTCTGCAAGATGAAGTGCTTCTTCGGTCTTTTTTCCGATGACCATATCGATCATTATGTCCGCGGAGGCCTGTGAAATGGCACATCCGTCGCCGACAAAACCGCCCTCCGTGATTACTCCGTCCTTCACTTTAAGCTGAAGTGTGATCTCGTCTCCGCAGGAAGGATTTACCCCTTCCATCTCAAAATCCGGATTTTCGATCGCATGCTTGTGAAGCGGATGCATATTGTGGTCAGTAACAACCTCGTTATAAAAGGTTTTAAAATCCATATCCCATCAATCCCCTGACTTTGGAAAGCTCCGTAAGGAACTTGTCCACTTCTTCTTCGGTATTGTAGAAAGCAAAGCTTGCACGGCAGGTGGACTTAACTCCGAGATGATCCATAAGAGGCTGGGCACAGTGATGTCCGGCTCTCACACACACTCCGGCTCTTCCCATAATGTCCGCAACATCGTGAGGATGAACATCGTCAACCATAAATGTCACGATGCCTTTATGATCTTCGGGTCTGTCCGAACCGATCAGACGAATGCCGTTTATTTCCTTGATTCCGTTTACGGCTTTCAGCGTAAGCTTTTCTTCCTGCTTCTCCATTATATCCCAACCGACCTCATTAATAAAATCGATTGCTGCGGATAATCCTACGGCACCGCCCACATTGACGGTTCCCGCCTCGAATTTATGGGGAATTTCGGCATATGTTACTCTGTCCCAGTGTACGGTTGCGATCATCTCTCCGCCGTACATGAAGGGACGCAATTTCTCCAGATGCTTCTTTTTCGCGTATAATGCACCGATTCCCATGGGACCGTACATCTTATGTCCCGAAAAAGAAAGAAAATCGGCGTCCATATCCCTGACATCAACTTTCATGTGGGGAACGCTCTGAGCTCCGTCGACACTGATCAGTGCACCGGCAGCATGAACTTTCTCCGCAATATGTTTGATATCATTTACTCTTCCGAGAACGTTGGAAACCTGAGTGATGGCAACAAGCTTGGTCTTATCCGAAAGGCACTTGTCCAGTGCTTCGTCAGTAACCGCGCCGGTTTCATCGGGCTCCAGCTTAACGAGCTTTGCGTTCTTTTTTTCCGCCATATACTTCCAGGGCAGGAAATCGGAATGATGCTCCATTACGGATACGACGATCTCATCGCCTTCCGAAATATTGTCCTCGCACCAGGAATAAGCAAGGAGATTCAAAGCCTCGGTGGCATTTCTTACAAATACGATTTCCTCGGGAGTTGACGCATTTATAAATGCAGCCGTCTTGGCTCTTGCTTCCTCATACCTTTCCGTTGCTCTTTCGCTTAAGTCGTAGACACCTCTGAAGGGGTTTGCATTATCTTCTTCATAATATGCCTTCATGGCATCCAGCACGGCTACCGGTTTTTGGGTAGTTGCGGCATTATCGAGATATGCGATATCCTGCGACAAAAGAGGGAAGAGTTTCCTGTATTTTATTACGTTGTCTTTTAATTCCTGATCAGTCATTTACGTATTTTTCCGCGATTATATCAAGCACGTACTGTTTGGCGCCTTCATCCTCGATGTGGTTTGCAGCAGCTTCAAGAGAAGCTCTCTCCAGTATTTTGATAGCTTTCTCTCTGGAGATTCCCCTGCTCATCATATAAAAGAGCATGTCTTCAGCAGGTTTTCCTATGGTGGCACCGTGGCTTCCGGCTACATTTTCCTCGGTACAAAGGATAAGAGGAACGGTCTTGTTGACTACCGTGTCATCCAAAAGGAGCATGTTTTCAGCCTCTGCTCCGTCTGACTGTGCACATCCGCGTACGAAATCAATGGTACCTCTGAAGGTTTTCTGAGCTTTCTTGGAAAGAGCACCGGATACATTGATATCTGCCTTGGTCATGGGAGCAAGATGCTTCACCACATAATTCATGTCTATAGTCTGACCGTTTGTTCTTACGAGTCCGACCCTGTTTTCGGCAGCAGCTTCTTTTCCCTTAAGACCGGTCCTGCATCCGGAATATATGTCGCTTCCGTCCGAAAACACCTGGATTATATTGATCTGAGCATTTTCATCGGCAACCGTTCCGATATCATTTACAACGGTAAGTCCCTTTCCGGGTCTTATAACCTGCGCAAGATTTACCTTGGCTCCCTTGCCTGCTTTGATCAGTACTCTGAGCACAGATGCAGCCTCGGTGGAATCATCGGAGGACAGATCTGTCAAAACATTGATGGTCTCTCCGTCTCCGGCCTCAAAACAAAGCACATCTGCAGTGTTTTCGGTGCATGTCTTCTTAATGGTAAGAAGCTTATCGCCATCGGTCTTTACCAAAACAGGATTGGAGCCGTTCTTTTCAAGGAATGCGGTAAGATCTGCGCCGCATCCGGTCTCCATATTCCAGTCTTTAGAATCTGCAGGGGCGGTATTTATGTCATCCGCTATAGTGCCGGCTAACTTTTCCCCGGGCATGTTTACCGTTACGTCATTTACTTTGAGCCTGTTCCATGTGGGAGGAACGAGGCTGTTTATTTTGATCTGTTCAGCCATCATCCTATTGTCCCTTTCATTTCAAGCCTTATTAAATTGTTCATTTCGGCAGCGTATTCCATGGGAAGCTCTCTTGAGACATTGTCCGCAAATCCGCTTACGATAAGCGCCCTTGCGTCTACTTCGCTCATGCCTCTGCTCATCATGTAAAATACTGCTTCGTCGGAAATGGTTCCTATTTTAGCTTCATGTCCGACATCCGCATCATCCGTACGGATATCCATTACGGGAATGGTGTCCGATTTGGAGATGTTATCTATCATGAGGGACTCACAGCTGACAACGGACTTGGCACCCTTAGCCTGAGGCATTACCTGCACGGAGGTTCTGGTGGTGTTGATTCCGCCATCCTTGGAGATTGACTTGGTATTTACTACGGAAGAAGTATTTTTGCCCAGGTGGACTACCTTCATTCCGGTATCAAGATCCTGTCCGGCTCCTGCGAAAGCAATACCGGTGTATTCCATGGTGGAATTGTCACCCTTAAGGATTGTGGAAGGATACAGGTAGGATACATGAGATCCGAAGGATCCGGATACCCACTCCATTCTTCCGCCTTCTTCAACCAGTGCTCTCTTGGAGTTGAGGTTGTACATATTCTTGGACCAGCTCTCGATGGTTGAGTATCTGAGCTTTGCATTCTTTCCTACAAAGAGCTCAACGCAGCCCGAGTGCAGGTTTGCGACGTTATACTTGGGTGCGGAACATCCTTCTATAAAGTGAAGATCCGCATCATCTTCTACAATAATGAGAGTATGCTCGAACTGACCGGCTCCCTTGGCATTCAGTCTGAAATATGACTGAAGAGGGACGGAAACCTTTACTCCCTTGGGTACGTATACAAAAGATCCGCCGGACCATACCGCACCGTGAAGCGCATTGTATCTGTGATCGGTGGGAGGAAGAAGTGTCATGAACTTCTCGTGGATCAGATCCGCATATTTTCCCTTAAGTGCGCTTTCGAAGTCACAGTAAACTACGCCCTGCTCTTCGACTTCTTTTTGCATATTGTGGTAAACAAGCTCGGAATCGTACTGAGCTCCAACACCTGCAAGTGAAGTACGCTCTGCCTGAGGAATTCCCAGACGCTCAAATGTATTTTTAATATCCTCGGGAACTTCTTCCCAGGTGTGCTGCATTTTGGTATTGGGACGGACATATGTATAGATAACATTCATGTCCAGACCGTCAATACTGGGCCCCCAATTGGGGTGCTGTGATTTGTTATACAGCTTAAGACAGTTAAGTCTGAAATCCCTCATCCAGTCGGGATCCTGTTTCTGATCGGATATCTGACGGACTATGTCTTCAGTGAGACCCTGCTCCAATTTGAAGGCATCACTGTCGTCATCAACTACGTCGTAGATAGTCCTGTTGATATCCTCTACGTAAGTTTTTTCTTCGCTCATATTTATGCCTTCAAATATTTTTCAAATCCGTTGTCATTAATCTCACTAATAAGGGATGCATCTCCCTCTGCAACTACTTTTCCGTCGACAATAACGTGTACTTTGTCTACTTTCAGTGAATCAAGTATTCTGGTTGAGTGAGTGATGATAAGAAGTGAGCCGTTAGTCTGCTCCTGATAAGCCTTAACACCCTCTGATACGATCCTTACCGCATCTACATCAAGGCCTGAATCGGTCTCATCAAGAATGGCAAGTTTGGGTTTAAGCATAAGAAGCTGGAAGATCTCAGCCTTTTTCTTCTCACCACCGGAAAAACCGAGGTTAAGTTCTCTGTCGAGGTATGAAGGATCCATGCTGATTACCTTCATCTGCTCCTGCGCTGCCTTCTTGAAATTCCAAAGTGACATTCTGTTGCCTACGGCTTCACATGCACTTCTGGTGAACTCGGATAATCTTACTCCGGGAACCTCAATGGGATTCTGAAAAGTCATGAACAATCCCTTCTTAGCTCTTTCATCGGTAGACATCTCAAGAAGATCCTCACCCATAAAGCTGATATCTCCTGAAGTTACCTCATATTCTTCTTTTCCCATAAGAGTATTGCCAAGAGTTGATTTTCCGGCACCATTGGGTCCCATGATTACATGGGTTTCACCTTCACCGATAGAAAGGTCAAGGCCTTTAAGAATCTCTTTATCACCTATACTGACTTTGAGATCTTTGATATTTAAAAATTCCTGACTCATTTATAATGCCTTTCTTATCCGAACAATTAGATTAACAAGTTACAAACTATCCCATATTCTACAGACGAAATATAGGTTTTTCAAGTGTTTGGAGGCAATAAACCTACTAATTTAATATATTTATAAAAAATACCCAAAATACTCATCCATGAGCAATTATTAATTGACAAAAAATATTACAAATTACGTCCTATGAAATACAAAAAAAGAGACCTCAGAAGAGATCTCTTATTCGTGCCCAGAGCCGGAATCGAACCAGCGACACGCGGATTTTCAGTCCGCTGCTCTACCAACTGAGCTATCTGGGCATCTGTAAGTTCAGGATTCCTCATCCTTCCCTACAAAGTAGCGGGGACAGGATTTGAACCTGCAACCTCCGGGTTATGAGCCCGACGAGCTAACCGGATTGCTCTACCCCGCGTCGTTTCCTATAAAAGGAAGTGGGTGGAGATGGATTCGAACCATCGAAGCAATTTGCAGCAGATTTACAGTCTGTCCCCTTTGGCCACTCGGGAATCCACCCATGTATTAAATTAAAAGCCGACGATCGGAATCGAACCGATAACCTGCTGATTACAAATCAGCTGCTCTGCCAATTGAGCCACATCGGCACTTTGGAACACCGAACCATTCGGCAAACGACCCAGAACGGACTTGAACCGATGACCTCCGCCGTGACAGGGCGGCGCTCTAACCAACTGAGCCACTGGGCCATATTTACTTCATTTGTTCCTTCAAAACCGAATCCGAACTAGATCAAACATCCATCTTGGCAACAACAGGATAAGCCTTCGACCTATTAGTAAACGTCAGCTGAGAGCGTTACCGCTCTTACACACCATT